>NZ_JBFTNK010000008.1:0-239365 GCF_056397445.1 Neorhizobium sp. 05N33
TCGCGTGGCCTTCGGCGTCTTGTCGGGGCTTCCGGCCCCTACAGGTGATCATCTCGCCTCGCTGCGTGGCTTTATTCGCGCCCATCCTTTCGGGACAGGCCTGCCACTTGCACGGCTCAACCGAACCGGACATGGCTGTCCGGGGGAGGTTTGATAGGAATGTTCGTCTTTCGACGCGCACTCCATGGCTTTCACCTCTTCCACCATCCCCGCACGTTACGGTTTTGATGAAAGCGCCGGCTCCCGCCTGCCCGCGAACGTCTCGCGAAACACTCCGGCGACGGAAGCGGGAGGATTGTAGGCATGGTGGTGAGGGGCGGGGATGAACAATCGGGCAAGTTATTGAAAATGCCGGAAGGAGGCAGCTGTTTGTCCTCGGGTAAGGCATCAGCGTGACGATGTTGAAGGGTGTGCCGTGGGATACCCCCCTCTGCCCTGCCGGGCATCTCCCCCTCAAGTGGGGAGATCGAAGGAGGCGTGCTCAGCGGCCCCTCTCTGATTTGTGCGACGGCAGGAGCTGGCCAAGGAGTGGAGTTCGGCAAACTCAAGGCTTTTTGTCAGGTAGGCCTGCCTTGCTTCTGGCCGATCTCCCCCCTTGAGGGGGAGATGTCCGGCAGGACAGAGGGGGGTGCCTCGGTAGAAACCGCCTCTATTTGTCTGCTGCCAGCTTCACCACCGCCTTCGCCACCCGCGCGGCCCGAACCTCCGGCGTGGTTGCCTTCAACAGCGGAAGCACCACCGCATATTGGCCGGTCTTGTCGAGCTTTTCGAAGGCAGCGCCGGCGGCGGCATTTTCAGCGAGCGCGGCCATCAGGTCGTCCGGCAGGCCGGCTTCGCGCTGCGGCGCGTAGGCGACCGCCCAGCGCCCGTCGGCCTTGGCCGCCTCGACTTCTGCCAGCCCCGCCGGCCGCATCCGCCCGGCCTGCGTCAGTGCCGCCACCCGATCGACATTGAGCTTCGACCACGGGCTTTTGGTGCGGCGCGGCGAATACCGCTGCAGATAGGAGGTGGCGTCGAAGCCCTTGCGCTGGCTGTCGATCCAGCCATGGCAGAGCGCCACATCCAGCGCCTCGTCAATGGTGATCAGGGTCCGCTTCGGGTTCTTCTTGCCGATCTGCAGCCAGACGCCGGACGAGGTGGCATGGTGGGCGGAGAGCCAGGAGGCCCAATCCGCGGGATCGGTGAAGACGAGGGCTTCGGTGGCAAGGTCCATGGGCGGCTCCCGGTTGGCGAACTGCCGATCCAGTTGGTGGCTATCGCTCGTTGCGTTGCCAGGATCGGCGAGTGGCCGCCGGATGAAAAGCTCCGGCGCCTGGCGCGATCAGTGGTAGCCGAGCGACTTCAAGGTCATGTCCATCCAGAAGAAGCCCGCGGTCGCGGCCACAGCGACGATCGCAAACAAGATCCACCCTGCCGTCGTCAACGTGCTGCGCTCGACATCGCGATAGGGATAACGGTTGCCAGTGAACAGAAAATAGAGACCGAAAACCGCGCAGACCGCCAGCAGAACAACGATGCGCGGCATCCACGTGACGGTATCTGCGCCCAACTCCGCCTGGTGAAGCGGCTGCCATATCGCCGACCACCCCACGGCCGCCCCGACAACCAGGACCAGCAAGCCACCCAGACGATATTTTACCTCTCCAAACATGACCCCTCCTGCAACCTGAGCTTGATGAATGCGAGGGACGATAGAAGGAAAAATGGGATTGGGGAAGCGGGGTGGGTGGCAAAATCGGGTGACCTTGGCTTGGGCAGCCGCTGCCGGAATGGGACAGCCAGAACGGGCTTCTTGATGGCGAGATCGCCGTCATCGCCCGGCCGCAGGAGTTCCTTCCGGTTTGGGTGGAAGGAGCCCATGGCTCCAGCCTTCCGTCCAACATCACGATCCGACGGTTGTGGATCGGCGCGACATCCGGCCTTGGCGCGGCGGTCAACATGATGAGAAAGGGCGGCTGCTTGCCTATTGCGAACCGCCAGAAGCCGGCGCCAGGAAGGCAGGCTCAATGTCAGTAAAAGCAAGCCGCGAGGACGCGATGGAGACGACGTGGCATTCAAGCAGGTCTGCCGACTTTGATACCGCGGTTGAGCCGCAGCTGCGCTGGAAGGGCCGGTTTGGAAAAGCATTTTCCTCCTTCATCATTCTTCCTGCCTTGAACCCCGCGTATATTATGGCAATATACATCAATGATCGATTGGGAACGGATTGTCGGATTCGAGTGGGACGAAGGAAATGTCCGCAAGAGTGCCGACAAACACGACGTCAGCCAGAGCGAAGCTGAGCAGGTGTTCTTTAACGAGCCGCTGCTGATGGTGCCCGATCTGAGACATAGCTTTAGCGAGCAGCGCATTCATGCGCTCGGTCGGACCGATGACGGAAGGTTGCTCCATATCACCTTCACGCTTCGGGCAAACGAAACAAGAATCCGGGTGATTTCCGCCCGGGATATGAGCCGGAAGGAGCGGAGCTATTATGAGCAGAAAGCCTGATCCCGTCCCGCACTTCAGTACGGAAGCCGAAGAGCGGACCTATTGGGAACATCATGATTCCGCTGATCATGTCGACTGGAGCAAAGCCGCGAACGTGCGATTGCCGAACCTGAAGCCGTCATCCACGTCGATCTCCTTGCGTCTGCCCAACTCGCTTCTGGAACAGATCAAGGTTGCCGCTGGCAAGCGTGATGTCCCATACCAGTCGCTGATCAAGATCTGGCTTGCCGAGAAGATCGATACATCTGGAGCAAAGCGATGATCTCTCCTCAAGCCGGCGTGTGACATGGCAATGAAGGACCCCGTCGGCCAGGACATGGTGGGCAGAAGCCCCTACCCTGAGAAGCTGAGATAGGTGGGCCGTGAGCGCGACTTTGCTTCCAAAGGTGCGCTTCCGCCACTCCATAGCCCGGTCCGGGCGGGCCTGCCCTTGGAACCGCTTTCGGAGCCTAAGCCGCCCTCCCCACCTTCACATAGGGATCAAACCGCCCGTAAAACGTCTCGCCCTTCGCCGCCATGTCTTTGAGCAGCGGCGTTGGCTTGAAGTGCGGGCCGTAGCTTGCGGCCAGCTTTTCGCAGAGCGCGACAAAGTTCTTCACGCCCATGCCGTCGATGTAGGAGAGCGTGCCGCCGGTATAGGGGGCGAAGCCGAAGCCGAGGATGGAGCCGACATCGGCTTCGCGCGGATCGGTGACGATGCCTTCCTCGACGGTGCGGGCGGCTTCGAGCGCGATCGTCACCAGCAGGCGCTGTTTCAGGACGTTAACATCCACCTCGTCAGCCTTTTTCTGCGGGTAGAGGGTCTTCAGCTCGGGCCAGAGGAATTTCTTGGCGGGCTTGGCCGGGTATTCGTAAAAGCCCTTGGAGTTCTTGCGGCCGCGGCGGTCGAACACGTCGACCATCTGGTCGACCAGCGCCATGTGCTCCGGCTTGACCGCATTGGGGCCAAGATCGGCGATCGAAGCCTTCATGATCTTCTGGGACAGATCGACGGCGACCTCGTCGTTGAGCGACAGCGGGCCGACCGGCATGCCGGCCATTTTTGCGGCATTTTCGATCATCGCCGCCGGCACGCCTTCGATCAGCATGTCATAGGCCTCGTTGATATAGCGGAAGACGCAGCGGTTGACATAAAAGCCGCGGGTATCGTTGACGACGATCGGGGTCTTCTTGATCGCGGCGACGAAATCGAGCGCCACGGCCAGCGCCTTGTCACCTGATTTTTCGCCGAGGATGACCTCGGTCAGCATCATCTTTTCGACCGGCGAGAAGAAATGCACGCCTATGAACTGGTCGGAACGCTTCGAATTCTCGGCAAGGCCGGTGATCGGCAGGGTGGACGTGTTGGAGGCAAAGATGGTGGTTTGCGGGATGACCGCTTCGACCGCCTCGATGACCGCCTTCTTGACGGTGCGATCCTCGAACACCGCCTCGACGACCAGGCTTGCATCGGACAGCGCCTGGTAATCCGGGGTGGGGGTGATCAGGAGCAACAGCTTTTCGCCCTCCTCCTTGGTCATCCGGCCCTTGCCTACCTGGTCCGCCACCAGCTTTTCGGAATGGGCCTTGCCCTTGTCGGCGGCCTCCTGGTCCCGGTCGATGAGGGTGACGGGAATGCCGGCGGCGGCCGTCACATAGGCAATCGAGGCGCCCATGAAGCCGGCGCCGACGACGCCGATCTTGGAGAATTCCGTCTTCGGGATACCGGCCGGGCGGCGGGCGCCCTTGCCGAGCTCCTGCATGGAGACGAACAGCGAGCGGATCATCGAAAACGCTTCGGTGGTGCGCAGAATTTCGGTGAAATACCGCTGCTCGACCTTGAGGCCCGTATCGAAGGGAAGCTGCAGGCCTTCATAGACGCATTTGAGGATGGCGAGCGCACCCGGATAGTTGCCGGCGCTTTCGCGGCGCAGGATGGCGGGGGCGGCCGGCCAGAGCTGGGCTGCGGCCGGCGTCCAGATGCCGCCGCCGGGGACCTTGAAACCCTTCTCGTCCCAGGGGGCGACCGGTTTCAGGCCGTCCTTGATCATCTGCCTGGCGGCGTTGATCAGCTCGGCGGGCTCGACGACCTGGTGCACGAGGCCCATGGCCTTGGCGCGCTGGGCGGTCAGCGATGAGCCCGTGGTCATCATCTGCAGGGCATCCTGGGCGTTCGCCAGCCGCGGTACGCGCTGGGTGCCGCCGGCGCCCGGGAAGATGCCGACCTTGACTTCCGGGAGCGCGATTTTAACCGACTTGGAATTGGCGGCGACGCGGCCGTGGCAGGCGAGCGACAGCTCGAACGCGCCGCCCATGCAGGTGCCGTTGATCGCCGAGACCCAGGGTTTGCCGTTCAACTCGACCTTGCGCCACAGCCACGACATGCGGCCGGCGGCATCGAACAGCTTTTGCGCGGCGGTCGCCGGGTCCTTGGCCTGTTCCTCGGCGAGCATCGAGAACATCGACTTGATCATGGTAAGATCGGCGCCGCCGGAGAAGGACGACTTGCCGGAGGTGAAGACGACGCCCTTGACGGCGGCATCCGCGACAGTCGCGTCGACGATAGCGTCGATCTCCTCCATCACCTCCATGGTGAAGACGTTCATGGATTTGTCCGGCATGTCCCAGGTGACGAGAGCAATGCCGTCCGCGTCGGTTTCGACGGTGAAGTTCTTGTAGGTGCTCATGATGGGATTTCCTCTTCCCTGAAATTTCTGTGGCGTGCCGAACCGCCCCCTCACCCGGCCTCCGCTTCGCTCGGCCACCCTCTCCCCAAGGGGAGAGGAGGATCGGAGGCGTTGCGGCAATCCCTCTTCTCCCCTCGGGGAGAAGGTGCCGGCAGGCGGATGAGGGGGTTTCCCCTCAAACTCTCTCGATAATCGTCGCGGTGCCCATGCCGGCGCCGATGCAGAGCGTGACCAGCGCGGTGTTGAGATCGCGGCGTTCCAATTCGTCCAGGACGGTGCCCAGGATCATCGCGCCGGTGGCGCCGAGCGGGTGGCCCATGGCGATGGCGCCGCCGTTGACGTTGATCTTGTCGTGGCTGATCTCGAAGGCCTGCATATAGCGCAGCACAACGGCGGCGAAGGCTTCGTTGAGCTCGAAGAGGTCGATATCGGCAATCTTCATGCCGGAGCGCGCAAGCAGCTTTTCGGTGACGTCGACCGGGCCGGTCAGCATCAGCGCCGGATCGGAGCCGATATTGGCGAAGTGGCGGATGCGGGCGCGGGGTTTCAGGTTCATGGCTTCACCGCCGGCCTTGGAGCCGATCAGCACGGCTGCCGCACCATCGACGATGCCCGAGGAATTGCCGGCGTGGTGGACGTAATTGATCCGCTCGATTTCCGGATGGGCCTGGATGCCGACCGCTTCGAAACCGCCCATCTCGCCCGGCATCTGGAACGACGGGTTGAGCGAGGCCAGCGATTGCATGTCGGTGGTCGGCCGCATGTGCTCGTCGCGGTCAAGGATGGTCAGGCCGTTCTGGTCCTTGACCGGAATGACCGAGTTCTTGAAGTAGCCGGCGTCCCAGGCGCTGGCCGCGCGCCTCTGGCTCTCGACGGCATAGGCGTCGACGTCGTCGCGGGAAAAACCGTATTTCGTGGCGATCAGGTCGGCCGAGACGCCCTGCGGCATGAAGTAGGCGGGGAAGTTGACGGACGGGTCCATGTACCAGGAGCCGCCGGACATGCCCATGCCCACGCGCGACATGCTCTCGACGCCGCCGGCAATGACGATGTCGTCGGAACCGGCCGCGACCTTGCCGGCCGCAAGATTGACCGCATCGAGGCCCGAGGAGCAGAAACGGGAAATCTGCATGCCGGGCGCCCTGGTGGAATATCCGGCCTCGAAGGCAGCGGCCTTGGGAATGACGGCGCCGGCATCCATGACCGGATCGACGCAACCCATGATGATGTCGTCGACATAAGACGTGTCGAGGGCGTTGCGGTCGCGGATCGCTTCCAGCGTCTTGGCCGCGAGGCGCACGGACGGCACTTCGTGCAGCGCCCCATCCTTCTTGCCGCGACCGCGCGGCGTGCGGACGTGGTCGTAAATGAAGACTTCGGTCATGGTATCATCTCCCTGGGTGGCGCATGCGCGCCGGCAATTTTGGCTTATAAACGCATTATCTGCAGGTAACGGACGGTTCCTCTTGATCACTTGGGTTCGCGAGAAGCTGAATGACAAGTCGCCCATTCTCGGCGCGGACATCCACATCAGCACCGATATTCAGACCGACTTCCTCCAGAAGTTCTTCAGGAAGCGGCATAACGATATCTCCTGCGACTTCCTGAAGCGTGACATAAGTCTTCTTCACCTGCGCCTCCTCATCCGGCGATTGAATAGAGGGCCAAGATTCCCTCCCCACAAGGGGAGGGAATCTGTTCAAAACGCGTCGGCGGCGAGTTCCATCACGCTGTCGGCGCCGGCTTCGATGCGGACTTTACGCATCGCGGTTTCCGGCATGATCTTTTCCATGAAGAACTTCGCCGTCACCAGCTTGTTCTTCAGGTAGTCGGCGCGGGCGTCGCCGGTGGCAAGTCCGGTCTGGGCCGCCTTGGCGATCTTGGCCCACATGTAGCCGAGTGTCACGATCCCGAAGAGGTGCATATAGTCGGTCGAGCCGGCGCCGGCATTGTCGGGCTTGGCCATGGCGTTCTGCATGAACCACATGGTGGAGGCCTGCAGGTCGTTCAAGCCCTTCTTGAGACCCTTGGTGAAAGGAGCCATCGCTTCATCGGCGCGGTTTTCCTCGCAGAAATCGCCGATCTCCTTGAACATCGCCATCACGGCGCGGCCGCCGTTCAGCGCCAGCTTGCGGCCGACGAGGTCGAGCGCCTGGATGCCGTTGGCGCCTTCGTAGATCATGGTGATGCGGGCATCACGGACATACTGGCTCATACCGTGTTCCTCGATATAACCGTGGCCGCCAAACACCTGCTGGGCCATGACGGCATGTTCGAAGCCCTTGTCGGTCATCACGCCCTTGAGGATCGGGGTCGCGAGGCCGAGGAGATCGTCGGCGTTCTGGCGCTCGGCCGCATCCGGAGAGCGGTGGGCGATATCGGATTTCAGCGCGGTCCACAGCAGGAAGGCGCGGCCGGCCTCGTTGAAGGCGCGAATGGTCATCAGCGAGCGGCGGATATCCGGATGAACGATGATCGGGTCGGCCTTTTTATCCGGCGCCTTGGTACCGGAGAGCGAGCGACCCTGAATGCGCTCGCGGGCATAAGCGACGGCGTTCTGGTAAGCCGTCTCGGCGATCGACAGGCCCTGCAGGCCGACGCCGAGGCGGGCTTCGTTCATCATCACGAACATGGCGGCAAGGCCCTTGTTTTCAGCGCCGATCAGGTAACCGGTCGCCTCGTCATAGTTCATGACGCAGGTGGAGTTGCCGTGGATGCCCATCTTGTGTTCGATCGCACCGCAGGTAGCGCCGTTGCGCTTGCCCAGCGATCCATCGGCATTGACCATGAACTTCGGCACGATGAAGAGCGAGATGCCCTTGGTGCCCTCCGGCGCGCCTTCGATGCGGGCGAGCACCAGGTGGACGATATTGTCGGTCATGCCGTGCTCGCCGGCCGAGATGAAGATCTTCTGGCCGGAAATCTTGTACGATCCGTCGCCTTGAGGCACCGCCTTCGAGCGCAGAAGGCCGAGATCGGTGCCGCAATGGGGTTCGGTGAGGTTCATGGTACCCGACCAGGTACCTGCAACCATGTTCGGCAGGTATGTCCTCTTCTGCTCGTCGGAACCATGCACGAGGATCGCGGCGATCGCGCCCTGGGTCAGGCCCGGATACATCATCAGCGACATGTTGGCCGACGACATGTATTCGCCGACGGCGGCATGCAGCGTATAGGGCAGCCCCTGGCCTCCAAATTCCTCCGGCACGGCAAGGCCGATCCAGCCGGCCTGGCAATACTGGTCATAGGCCTGCTTGAAACCCTTCGGCACCGAAACCGTGCCGTCGTCGTGGCGGGTGCAGCCTTCCTGGTCGCCGGAAAGATTGAGCGGAAAGAGCACGTCCTCGGCCACCTTGGCGGCCTCTCCGATGATCGCTTCCAGCATGTCCGGAGTGGCATCGGCAAAGCCCGGCAGGTTGCCGTAGCGTTCCAGGCCGAGCACATCGTTGAGAATGAAAAGCGTATCGTTTACCGGGGCCTTGTACACGGGCATGGTCGAGCTTCCTCCAAATCCTCGTCGGTGAATTCCGCCCCGGGCCTTTGGCTCACGAGAGAATCCGCATTCTTTCTATCACAAATAATTGACGTTCGCGTAAACGTCAATTACGCGCGTCTGGAACTTTGCCGATCTCCACCGTCGCCATTCCTCCGTCCCGATCACAGTCTTAACGGGCAGAGCAGTTGCGAGGCTGGAGGGGGAAAGCAGGAAGATAGGGCCGGCAGGCGCTACGTCATCACCGCAAAGCAAACCGAACGCATCGAAAAGGTTAAAATTTTCGTCCCGGTTAACGAGTTGTTTACTACGTTTAAGGAAATAGTGGGCTCTTAAGCGACGCAGTACATTTACCTCAAGACGTCCCGCGTGCGCTGAAATGGCAAGTCCTGCGTAAGGCATTTCTAATATATGGCCGAATGACGGGATGCCCTATCCCTGAACACGGCCCGTTACGAGAGCCCGCAGGTACAACGTCGAAACGAGCGAGCACATGAACGGATCACGATCGACCCCTTCCCGTCCCGGCGACCGCTCTTCCCTGGATGCGTTGAACCGCACCATCGAAGGGCTCGAGGCGCGTATCGAGGGGTTGATGTCAGGCACGTCGCGTGATGGCCAGCCGCCGAAAGCCAACGATCCGCGCCACGACCGCCGGCCGGCCGCAGCGTCCGCCTATCGCGAACCGCAATTCGCAAGCGACCCCCTTGCCGAGATCCGCGAACGCCAGCGCATGCTCGATGCCAGCCGTGACCGCAGCGTTCGGCCCGAGCGCCAGCGTGCGCCGGAGCGGCGACAGGAGAGCCTGCGCCGGGAGGAGCCACGGTATGCCGAGCCCCGCCGAACCGAACTGCGCCCGCCGGAAGCTTACCGCCCGCCGGCTCGCCAGGCGCCCGTGCGCGCGGAAGCACCCCGTTACGCCGAACAGCGCCCGATCGCGCCGGCCCCGCGCCGCGAGGAACCCCGCCGTCCGGCCCCACAGCCCCCGCGCATACCGGTGCCGCAGCCGCCGCAGGCAGATAATGGCATGCGCGACATCGCCCAGGCGCTGGTCAGCCTGCGCCAGGAGCTGAAGCAGGATATTTCCGAAAGCGTCGCCCGCGAAATGAGCGCGTTGCGCTCCGAGATCCGCTCGATCAAATCCATTGCCGAAGACCAGAACTTCAGCGAGGATCTGCGCGGCGACCTTGCCCGGCTTGCCGAAGGCATCAGCCAACTCGGCTACCAGGCGACGCCGGAGGCGGCCGGCCTGCGCCGCGAATTCGAGGAACTGCGCGCCGTCATGGACGGCCTCGCCCGCGAGGATTCGGTACGGCGGATGGAAACCCGCTGGCAGGGTCTCGAAGATCGTATGCACGATCTCGACTCCACGGCGCTGCGCGAGGAGCTCGTCTCGCTCGCCTACCGGATCGACGACATCAAGGGCCAGCTCGGCGAGATGAGCGACAGCCCGGTCATCCGCGCGCTCGAACAGAAGCTGATCACGGTCGCGAGCGCCATGGAGCAGCTCGGCTCACGCATGCAGCCGAACGATTCGGTCATTGCCGAACAGTTCGCGACATTGGACGAGCGGCTGGACGAAATCAGCCGCGCGATTGCCGCAGGCAGCCGTGCCTCGGCCTCAGCCTCGATCGACCAGTCCTTCCTGCAGCGTCTGGATGGCCGCATCAGCGCGCTTGCCGACCAGATCGAAGCCATAGGCCGGGTAACCCACACCCAGACCGACCCGGCCGAAATGCTCTCCGCCCGCATCGAAGCGCTGACCGGCCGGATCGAGGAGCTCACCGACGAACAGGCGGCCATGCGCTTGGAAGAGCGGCTCGAGCAGCTTTCGCTGATCCTCGAACAGGCCCAGAAGCCCTCCCAGGACCCAGAGCTTTCTGCCTATCTCGCCGATATTTCCCGCAAGATCGACGGGTTGGAACAGGGCAGTGTCAACGACGTGCTCGCCGAACGGCTCGACTATCTCGCCCGCCGGATCGAGGAGATCGGTTATCAGCCGCATGCCCAGTCGGCGATGGACGAAAACGCCTTCGGACGCATCGAAGACCGGCTGACCGACATTGCCGCCCGGCTTGACGAGGCGACGGCTTCGCCGCGTGGCGACGACGGCGCGCTTCGCAGTCTCGAAGACCAGATCGCCCATCTTTCGGTGCTGATCAGCCAGCCGCAGCATGGCGCCGGCGCTCTTCCCGCCGAATTCGAAAACCGCATGACGGCGCTCGAAAGCTATATGGCGACCAATGACGAATACATCATCGAGGCTGCCCGCCAGGCCGCCGAGACGGTGGTGGAAGCCTATTCCCGCAATGGCATGGCAGGCGGGCCGGGTGTCGCTGCCGACATGGCGGCACTGTCTGCGCTTGCGGACGACCTTCGCCATCTCGAAGACCTGACGCGCCATTCGGACGACCGCACCCACCAGACCTTCGAAGCCCTGCACGGCACCCTGGTGCAGATCGCCGACCGGCTGGACGGCATGGAAGAACGGCTCGTCTCCTCCGCCCACGCGGAGCGGGATCGTTATCATGAAGAACCGGCGCGTTACGAGAGCCGCCCTGCCCCGGCCATGCCGGCAGCCGCACAGCTTTCCGTCGCCGCTGCCGAAGAGCTGATGAGCTACGAGCTCGCGGAGGCAGAGGCGAACGAGCAACCGGCCGCAACCTTCGGCCATCGCGCAAAGGCCCCTGAAGAAGCGCCTTCCGACGAGACCGTACTTCGCGCCGATCATGTCGTCACCAAGGACAGCCCCGCCAGGGACAGAGCCGCCAAGACCAGCCTGCTGACCGAACTTTCCCGCCGCTTCCTGCCGGGCGGCAAGGGCGAGGCGCCGAAGGGCGGCCGCACCGTGATCGATCCGACACCGTCGCTCGATCCTTCCGACGTGCTGCCGGCGGATCGCCAGAACGATCTTCTGGAGCCGGGATCCGGCGCCCCCGACGTCAAGAAGATCCTCGAGCGGGTTCGCGCCAGCCAGGCCGCCGGCGAATTCGACACAGACCGGACGAGTGCCGCCGAACGCGCCGACTATATCGCCGCCGCCCGCCGCGCCGCCAAGGCCGCTGCCCAGGAAACCGATCCCTCGCAGATCGGCTCGTCGTCCAAGGAAATGCGCAAGGCCGCCAAGGCATCCGCCAACAAGGGCTTCGGCGCCATGCTTTCGCAGCATCGCCGGCCGATCCTGATGGCTGTCGGTGCCGTCCTTCTGGTGCTGATGGCGATGCCGCTCGCCAAGACGCTGACCAGCGGCACGAAGGCTCCAGCAGTACCGGCCGCGACGATCCAGGCGCCGGCGCGGCCGGTTGCACCGGCCAACGTCACCGGCAGCAACGAGGTCCCGACGGTCGAAGACCAGGCCGCGACCGATGGCGCCGACGGCGACACGAACACCGCAGCCGCGCCGACGCAACCCGTCGAACAGGCCCCAGCGGTTGCCGCAAACCATCTGACCGATCCTCGGCCGGCGTCGGGCGCTCCTTCCGTCATGGATCAGTCGGGCAATGCGCCGGCTACCGCGAACACATTCGCCGCCGCCCCCAAGGTCACGGCTCCGGCTGCGATCGTGGTGCCCGTCGGCATCGAACCCAAGTCGCTGGCCGACGCCGCCGCTGGCGGCGATGCGAACGCCCTCTTTGAGATCGGCGCACGCTTTACCGATGGAAAGGGCGTCAAGAGCGATCTGTCGGAGGCCGCCAACTGGTACAAGCTTGCCGCCGACCGCGGCCTGGCACCGGCGCAATACCGGCTCGCCAATATCTTCGAAAAGGGCACGGGCGTCTCCCGCGACCTGACCAAGGCGATGACCTACTACAAGCAGGCCGCTGATGCCGGCAATGCCAGCGCCATGCACAACCTCGCCGTGCTCTATGCATCGGGCGCAGCCGGCCAGCCGGACTATGCCGCCGCCGTCACCTGGTTCCGCCAGGCCGCCGACTTCGGCGTCGCCGACAGCCAGTTCAACCTCGCCATCCTGCTTGCCCGCGGCAACGGCGTGAAGCAGGATCTCGAGGAATCCTACAAGTGGTTCGCGGTTGCGGCCAAGGGAGGCGACAAGGACGCCGCCCAGAAGCGCGACGAAGTGGGCAACGCGATGCGCAAGGAACAGCTCGAAAGCGCCCGCACCAAGGTCGACCAGTGGAAGGTGAAGCCGCTCGACCCGAAGGCCAACTCCGTCAATCTTCCGGACGAATGGGCTTCCGGCAAGCCGCTCACCACGGGCTCGGTCGACATGGAAAAGGCGATCCGCAACATCCAGGCGATCCTGAACAAGAGCGGTTTTGACGCCGGCACCGCCGACGGCAAGATGGGCGCCAAGACCGTGACCGCGATCAAGGCCTTCCAGACCTCGGTCGGCCAGGAGCCGAACGGCAGGATCACCGACGCGCTGGTCAAGGAACTACTTGCGAAGAACAAGTAAGTCGACTTACCCGACCGATATAGGGGAGTTGCGGGATATTAATCACGCCCGCACAAAAACGGCAAAATTGCCGCATTATCTGACACTTGCGAATTGACTTGCGGCCAAGCCCGGGCGCATGACGGATGAAGTCCTTCATGCCCTGTTCACATGGCATGTGAGATCACGTTTCCTTCGCCGCACCGGGCGGACAACCACATCGCGAACGCCCGCGAGGGCGTCGCTTTTTGCCGTGTCGAGGTTCTGCCGTGACTGTCTACCTGCCGATCGCAGAGCTGTCGGTGAACATCTTCATTATTCTGGGCATGGGCGCGGCCGTCGGCTTTCTCTCCGGCATGTTCGGCGTTGGCGGCGGATTCCTGATCACGCCGCTGCTGATCTTCTACAACATCCCGCCCGTCGTGGCGGTCGCGACCGGCGCCAACCAGGTGGTCGCTTCGTCGATCTCTGGCGCGATCACCCATTTCAGGCGCGGCACGCTCGACATGAAGCTCGGTTCGGTGCTGCTGGTCGGCGGTCTGGCGGGGGCGACGGCGGGCGTCTGGGTCTTCTCCTGGCTCCGGCGCGTCGGCCAGCTCGATCTGTTCATCTCGATCCTCTACGTCGTGCTGCTCGGCTCGATCGGGGCGCTGATGCTGCAGGAGAGCCTGCGCGCGCTCCGGCGGGCAAAGAACAAGGAGCCGCTGCCGTTGAAACGGCCGGGCCAGCACAACTGGGTGCACCGGCTGCCGCTGAAGATGCGGTTCAAGAAGTCGAAGATCTACCTTTCCGCCATTCCGATCGTCGGGCTCGGCTTCGGCATCGGCGTGCTCACCTCGATCATGGGTGTCGGCGGCGGCTTCATCATGGTGCCGGCGATGATCTATCTCTTACGCATCCCGACCAATGTCGTCGTCGGGACCTCGCTGTTCCAGATCATCTTCGTCACCGCCTACACGACCATGGTGCAGGCGGCGACCAACTATTCGGTCGACATCGTGCTCGCCACGATCCTGATGGTGGCCGGCGTGATCGGCGCGCAATACGGGGTCCGCGTCGGGCAGAAGCTGCGCGGCGAACAGCTGCGCGCGCTCCTGGCGCTGCTCGTGCTTGCGGTCGGCATCCGCCTGGCGATCGGGCTGATCGTCACGCCGGACGACGTCTATTCGGTCGCGGTCGGGGGGATGTCCTACTGATGCGCCGGCTTCTCCGCACTCTCCTTCTGCTGCCGCTTCTGGCGCTCTCCTTGCCGGCCGCGGCGCAGGTGCCGTTCGGGCAGGCATCGGCGGTCAAGGAAGGGCTGGAGATCGGCGCCTCGACCAGCGAAATCGCCATCACGTCTGATTTCCGCGGCGCCGACCTCACCATCTTCGGGGCGCTCACCAATGCGGACGAGCTGTTCCTGGCGATCGGCCAGTATGACGTGGTGGTGACGCTCGAAGGGCCGAAGGACTACGCGACAGTGCGCAAGAAGGAGCGCGTCTTCGGGATCTGGATGAACACCGAGGGCATGACCTTCGAACAGGTACCGGAAAGTTATTCGCTGGCCAGCACCCGGATGATCGACACCATCGACGAGGCACCGAGCCTCAACAATATCGGCGTCGGCATCGACCACCTGGCGCTGAACCCGGTCGGCTATATCCCCGATTCCGGCATGATCGGTGAGTTCCGCGACGCCTATCGGCGCCTGAAGCTGACAAACGGGCTTTACCAGCGCGACACGAGCGGCGTGCGCTTCGTTTCGTCGAGCCTGTTTCGCGCCTCGCTGAAACTGCCGGCCAACATCCCCGACGGGATGCATATGGTGCGCGCCTACCTGTTCAAGAGCGGTGAGCTGATCAATCAGCGGGAAATGCCGCTGCGCGTCGTCAAGACCGGCATCGAACAGGCGATCACCGACGCGGCCCACGACCGTCCGTTCGCCTACGGTTTCCTCTGCGTGCTGATCGCCGTGATCACCGGCTGGGGCGCCAGCATCGTCTTCCGCAAGGACTGATCATTCCGCAGCGTCAGCCGCCGCCGCGTTGCGGGCGACGACTTCGAGATAGGCGGCGCGCAGGCGGTCGAAGACGGAAGGCTTGGCGGGATCGCGCGGGACATGCAGGTGCAGGACGCGCAGTTCGTCCATGAAATCCTCCCAGAGCGGCCGGCCACCCTCCTCCAGCAATTGCGCCCGGATCGAGAGATCTTCGGACACCGGCATGAACCGGCGGCCCCAGGCGCCCATTTCCGCAAAAATAGGCACCAGCCGGATCGACATTTCCGTGAGGCTGTAGATCCCCTTCTGCTTGTGGCTCGGATCGTCCTCCCGGGAAAGCAGGCCCCGTTCCACCAGCCGCTTCAGCCGGTCGGCAAGGATGTTGGAAGCGATGCCTTCCTCGGAATTCTGCAGCAGTTCGCGAAAGTGGCGGCGATTGCCGAACATGATGTCGCGGATGACGATCAGGCTCCAACGGTCTCCGAGAACCTCCAGCGTCAGATTGATCGGGCAACCCGACCGATATGTGTCGTTCATTTTTTTCTCCAATACCGCTTGCATTCTACAATCAGTTTGGTTAGCTTTCAACTGCTTGCTTTTTGCAACCGGTTTAAACGCGACGGAGGATGACATGAGAAAGCTGGTAGTCTGGAACCTGATGAGTCTCGACGGTTATTTTGAGGGAGAGAAGCCATGGGACCTCGCCTTCCACAACTATGCCTGGGGGCCGGAGCTGGAAAAGCTCTCCGAACAATTCGGCGAGGAAGGTGACCTGCTGGTGTTCGGCCGCAAGACCTATGAGGGCATGGCAGCCTATTGGCCGACCGCCGAGGAAGGCGGCAAGGTCAAGAACTACATGAACAATATCGCCAAGATCGCCGTGTCGAAGACGATAAAGGACGCCGCCTGGAACAATACCCGGGTCGTCAGCGATCCCGTCGCCGAGCTCAACAGGCTGAAGGCCGAGGACGGCAAGACGATCTTCATCTTCGGCAGCGCCGAACTTGTGGCCTCGCTGATGAAAGAAGGCCTCGTCGACGAATACCGGCTCTGCATCGCGCCGGTGGTTCTCGGCTCCGGCAATCCGCTCTTCAAGAAAACCGGGCACCAGAGCGAGCTCAAACTGTTGAGCTCCAGCGCAGCGGCCAACGGCGCGGTGATCCTCACCTACGCGGTGGGCAAGGCGGCCTGACGCCGCAGGCGAAGGGCATCAAGGGATTGATTATTGGCCTGAAGGGATATTTGCGCTAGAGACGCGCCAACTCGTTTCTGCAAGATGTTCATGTTCAGCCGGCTCTCATCCCTCCTGCCCTCCGCCCGGGTTCTTCTCAATCCGGGCCAGCTGCGGGTACTCGTCCGGCGCAGCGAATTCGGGCTCATCGCCGTTGCGGCCCTGGTCGGCGCGCTCTCCGGGCTGGCGATCGCCGGCATGAGTTTCGTCTCCCAGGAAATGCACCGGGCGATCTTCGAACTTGGCGGCGGCGAGAGGCTGAGCTCGGCAACCGATATCAACCGGCTGGCCATTCTGCTCGCACCGATCTGTGGCGGCGCCCTTCTTGGCTTGTTGTTCCTGATCTTGCGGCGCTGGCGCAAGAAGCCGATGGTCGATCCGATCGAGGCGAACGCGCTGCATGGCGGACGCCTGTCCCTGACCGACAGCATCCTCGTCGCGATCCAGAACCTGGTTTCGAACGGTTTTGGCGCGTCCGTCGGGCTGGAGGCTGGATATACGCAGCTCTCTTCCGGAATCGCGTCAAAGATCGGGCTGCTACTGCAATTGCGCCGGTCGGATCTGCGCATCCTCGTCGGCTGCGGTGCGTCCGGCGCGATCGCTGCCGCCTTCAACGCGCCGCTGACAGGTGCCTTTTATGCCTTCGAGCTGATCATCGGCACCTATACGATCATGAGCCTGACGCCGGTCGTCGTCTCCGCGCTGGTCGCGACGATCGTTACCCGGCTGTTCTACGGCGAGGAATTCCTGATCGACGTCGGCGATTTCGGCGCTGTCGTGCCGGCGGATTACCTGCCGGCGATCCTGCTCGGCGCCTTCTGTGCAGGCGGCGGCATCCTGCTCATGAAAGGCGTCACCTTCGTCGAGGAGACGGCGCGCAAGAGCTCGCTTTCCCCGGCCTTCCGGCCGGCGATCGGCGGCATCCTGATCGGGCTCCTGGGGCTGGCCGACCAGCAGGTGATGGCGGCCGGCCATGGCGCGCTGCATCTCAATCTCAGCCAGAACCCGACGATCCCGGCGCTGCTTGCAATCCTGGCGCTGAAATCGCTGGCATCGGCGGTGTCTATCGGTTCCGGCTTTCGTGGCGGCCTATTCTTCGCGTCCCTGTTCATGGGAGCGTTGCTCGGCAAGATCTTCGCCTATTCGGCGCCCCATATTTTCGCCCACGCGACGCTGACGCCGGTCATCTATGCGGTCGTCGGCATGAGCGCGATGGCGGTGGCGGTGATCGGCGGGCCGTTGACCATGACCTTCCTGGCGCTCGAAATCACCGGCGACTTTCCGATCACCGTACTGGCGCTTGCGGCTGTGATCACCTCGTCGCTGACCGTCCGCAACACGTTCGGTTATTCGTTCGCCACCTGGCGCTTCCATCTGCGCGGGGAAAGCATCCGCAGCGCCCATGACATCGGCTGGATCCGCAACCTGACCGTTGAACGGATGATGCGCGCCGACATCCGCACCGCGCCGATTTCCATGAGCATCGAGCAATTCCGCAACGACTTCCCGCTCGGCTCGACCCAGCGCGTCATCCTCGTCGACGATGCGGAGAAATATGCCGGCATGGTGCTTCTGCCGGACATTTACGCGGCGCCGACCGAGGATGCGGCGGAAAAACCGACACTTGCCTCCTTCGTCAAATACAAGAACGACGTGCTGCTGCGATCGATGAACGCCAAGCAGGCGGCGGCGATCTTCGACAGGCTGGAGGCGGAAGCGCTGGCGGTGGTCAACAACCAGGTCGAACGCAAGGTCGTGGGGCAGCTCAGCGAAAGCCACACGCTGCGGCGCTACGCGGAAGAACTCGACCGGCGACGGCGCGAGGTTTCCGGGGAGATCTGAGCCGTCTTCTCCCTTCGGCTAATTGCACCTCGCGAAGCGCGATATATTGTCCCCCTTCCAGGGAGAAGGACGATGGCCAATACGGAATGCGAAGCGCCCGCGGTTCTGGAAAGCGACGGCAGTGCCCGATCGTCGCGTCCCGCCGGGGAGCCGGTCGGCATGGCCTGCCGGGACGGCATCGTTCTCCACGGACACCTCTGGCCGGCCCGGTCCTCCGCCGTCGGCAGCGTCATCGTCAATCCGGCAACCGGGGTGCTCGCCCGTTATTACCACTATTACGCCGACTTCCTGGCCGGCGGAGGTTTCGACGTTCTGACCTACGACTATCGCGGCATCGGCCTCTCGCGCCCCGAAAGCCTGAAAGGATGCGGCTATCGGTGGCGGGAATGGGGCGAGCAGGATTTCGACGCGGCGCTGAGGTTCATGGATGCCATCCGGCCGGGGCAACCGCTCTATGTGGTCGGCCACAGTATCGGCGGTTATCTGCCGGGGCTCTCAGCCAAGGCCGATCGCATCGACCGGATGCTGACCATGGGCGCGCAATATGCCTACTGGCCGGACTATGCCAGCGGCCATCGCCTGCGGCTGTTTCTGAAATGGCACGTGGTGATGCCGGCGCTGACGGCGATATTCGGCTATTTCCCCGGAAAGCGTCTCGGATGGCTGGAGGACCTGCCGGCGGGCGTCGCCAACGAATGGAGTTTTCGCGGGGCACGGATGGAGCTGACCCATCCGGCCAAGGAGCGAAGCGATGTTCTGCGGCGGTTCGAGGCGGTGACGGCGCCTATCCTGGCGGTGACGATATCGGACGACGATATCGGCACCGTGGCGGCGATCCGGCGGACGCTCCATTATTACCGCAATGCCCAGGTGACGCAGGTGCTGCTGAACCCGGAGGATTACGGTCTGGCTGCCATCGGGCATTTCAGCCTGTTCCACTCCCGGCACAGGCAAGGCTTCTGGCAGGATACCGTTCGCTGGCTGCGGGACGGCATCAATCCTTGGTCCGGGCATGGGATTGCATCCTTCTGAGCATGTGGCCGTTGCGGCTTGCTTTGGATCAATGAATAATCCCCGGGGAACTGCGATGATGCCACCAACTTAGAAGGAGGAACAGATGTTCAAACACGTTCTCATTCCGACCGACGGCTCTCCGCTTTCGACCAGTTCGCTGGAAAAGGCACTCGACTTTGCCCACGAAATCGGTGCGGAAGCCACCGTTCTGGTGGTGATGGAGCCGCTACAGGTCTTCACGCTCAATCCGACCGGCATGGAAGTCGCCTATGCGGAATATGACCGGCAGAACAACGAGGCGGCCGACCGCATTCTCGCCGAAGCCAAGGAGGCGGCGAAACAACGGCTGGTCGCCTGCGAAACGGTGAAGCTTGGCAGCGTCGACCCCGCAAGCGCCATCATCGAGACCGCCGGCACCTATAATTGCGACGTCATCGCCATGGCCTCGCACGGCCGCTCCGGCTTCAAGGCTTTCATGCTCGGCAGCGTGACGATGAAGGTGCTGGCACATTCCAAGACGCCGGTGCTGGTTTATCGGTGAGATCTGGTCTACGCCGGCGCTGGCTGCGGATGTTCGTTCAAAACCGGCCGGTCATGCGATGCTTTACACCTTCGATATTGCGGCGCACAATGCTCCCTTGGCCCGGGGGACAGCAAATGATGACCGTATTTGAAGGCCTAAAAGGGGAACTCGCCGCCGGCACGACAGTCTTGGCGCTGGTCGACTACAATGTCACCGAATTTCGCGACGGCGACAGTTGCCGTTATGTCGGGCACGTCCGCACCAAACCGTCCATTCTACGAACTGCACTGAACGCTCCGACCCTCCGGCTCGGCGGTCACCGCATAACCCTCAATGCGGTCGAGCATGAGGATTGGGTATCGTTTCATCTGGACAGGTTTCCTTAGAGCGGAACGCTGGTTGTTGAATCTGGTGAGATCGTAATCGTTGTCAGTCCAGCCTGTTCGGCGTCGTCAGGGCTGTCGATGATGGATGGCATCCGCGTCCGCGCATGTGGTAGGGCGCTTGGACAGGTTTAAACCAAAGCATGTCGCGCAAAAGTGTGCAGCGGTTTTGCGATAACGACATGCGTAAAACAAAGACTTGAAGGGTGTCGAGCGAATCCGAAGGATCGCGGCACGCTTTAGACGGTCAACCGATCAGATTGCCGTAGCGGACCGAATAGATGCGGTCGCGGCCGAGAAGGTGCGCGACCAGAGCCTCGCGGTCGAACAGGCCGTGCATGGCACGATGGCGCAGATCGAGGCCGCCGGCCAGCACGCCGAAGGCCGGCATGAGGAGGCGGTTGCCGTCGCTTGCGAAACACGGGCGGCGGACGGATTTTTCGCGGCGCCGGACGGTGGCCGACGGATGCAGGTGGCCGGCGATCTCGCCTTTGCTCCCGCCTGGCCCGGAAATCAGGCTCGGCTCGTGGCGGAAGACGAGGCCGCCATAAAAGAGTTCGTCAGTGCAGGTGCCGGGCAGGTCGACCGTGCCGTCCGGATCATGGTTGCCGTTGATCCAGATCCAATCGCGGCCCCGCGCCATGGTCGTGATCAGCGAACGCAGGTCGGGGGGAAGATGTTCCGAGCCCTTGCGATCGTGGAAATTGTCGCCGAGCGAGACGACGATCTTCGGATCATAGCGGGCGATGACGGCCGACAGGATGTTGAGCGTGGCGATCGTATCGTAGGGCGGCAGCATCATGCCGCGACGGGCAAAGGCAGCACCCTTTTCCAGATGCAGGTCGGAGACGACGAGCAGGCCGGTCTCGGGCAGGTAAAGGCCTCCGAGCGGATCGCAGACGGCGATGACGCCGTTCACGACGATCTCTTCCGCACCGGTTGCGGCAGGTCCCCCTGTGATCGTTCGCGCCAAAGCGAGGCGGTGCATCAATTCAATGTCTTCCAGTCCAGAATACCGCATCAGCCAAGCGCCTCCGCGATCAGTTCGTCGGCGGCTTCCTGCAGCACCGCGTCATGCGCCTCGCCCGGTACCGGCTCTTTGCCGATCTCCAGCATGATCGGGATGGCGAGCGGCGAAACGTGGTCGAGATCGCGGTGGGTGATGTGCCCCCTGATTCGCGCCAGCATATCGCCTAATCGGGCAAGATCCAAAAGACCGGATGCCGCATCCCGCCGCGTCGCCTCCAAAAGCACGTGATCCGGCTCGTGACTGCGCAGCACGTCGTAGATCAGATCGGTCGAGACGGTGACCTGCCGTCCGGTCTTTTCCTTGCCCGGATGGCGGCGCTCGATCAAGCCGGAAATCACCGCGCAATTGCGGAAGGTGCGCTTCAGCATATAGCTTTCGTCAAGCCAGGCTTCGAGATCGTCGCCGAGCATGTCCTCGTCGAAAAGGTCGGAGAGGCTCAGGCGACCAGCGCGGATCATCGCGCCGATGTCGTTGAGGCCCCAGATGGCCAGCGAATAATCGGTGGCGACGAAACCGAGCGGGTAGGCGCCCATGCGTTCCAGACGGCGTGTCAGCAGCATGCCGAGCGTCTGGTGCGCCAATCGCCCTTCGAAACAATAGGCGATCATGAAGAACCGTTTCCCGCGCGGAAAGGTCTCGATAAGAAGCTCATCCTTGGCCGGCAGCATGGAGCGCTCACGCTGGATGTTCAGCCAGTCGCGGACCTGGTCCGGCAGCACGCCCCAGCGATCGGGATCGGCGAGCATGCCGCGCACCTGGTCGGCGAGATAGGTGGAGAGCGGAAATTTTCCGCCGGCATAGGCGGGGATCTTCGGATCGAGTGAGAAGGCGTTGGAGACCAAGCATTCGTTCTCACGGATGCCCTCGAAACGCAGGACCTTGCCGGCGAACAGAAACGTATCGCCCTGCACCAGCTGTTCGAGAAAATATTCCTCGACCTTGCCGAGCGACATGCCGCCCCGGCCGACCGTACCCTTTGCGTTACGCTTCACCAGCCGGACATTGAGCTCGGTCGCCTCGACGATCGTGCCGAGGTTCAGGCGGTATTGCTGGGCGACGGCCGGGTTGGAGACCCGCCAACGGCCTTCCTTGGTCTTGCGGATCTTGGCGTAGCGCTCATAGGAGCGCAGCGCGTAACCGCCGGTCGCGACGAAATCGACGATGCGCTCGAACATTTCCCAGGAGAGGGTGGCATAGGGCGAGGCGCTGGTAATCTCGTCGTAGAGTTCGACAGGGTCGAAAGGGTCGGCGCAGGCCATGCCGAGCACGTGCTGGGCGAGCACATCGAGCGCGCCCTCGCCGACCGGCGGCGTATCCTGGGCGCCGAGATAGTTGGCGTCGAGCGCCGCCTGGCATTCCATCACCTCGAACCTGTTGGCCGGCACCAGGATTGCCTTCGACGGTTCATCCATCCGGTGGTTGGAACGGCCGATGCGCTGGGCGAGCCGCGAGGCGCCCTTCGGCGCGCCGACATGCACCACGAGATCGACATCGCCCCAGTCCATGCCGAGATCGAGCGTGGAAGTGGCGACGACGGCGCGCAACTTGTTGGCCGCCATGGCGGCCTCGACCTTGCGGCGCTGCCCGGCATCGAGCGAGCCGTGGTGGAGCGCGATCGGAAGGTTATCCTCGTTGATGGTCCAAAGCGTCTGGAACAGCAGCTCCGCCTGGAAGCGGGTATTGACGAAGATCAGCGTCGTCTTGTGGCGCTTGATCTCCTCGTAGACCTCGGGGATCGCGTAGGTGGAGACATGGCCGGACCAGGGGATACGGTCCTCGGTGCGCATGATGGTGATATCGGGCGCGGCACCGCCTGTGACATGCACGAGGCCGGCGGGCTGGGCCGGGTTTTCGCCCTGCGAGACCAGCCAGCGCTGCAGGTCCATGGGATCGGAGACGGTGGCGGACAGGCCGATCGTGCGCATGTGTGGCGCGTGCTTGCGGACGCGGGCGAGGCCGAGCGACAGGAGATGGCCGCGCTTGGAGGTGACCAGCGAATGCAGCTCGTCGAGGACCACGTATTTCAGGTCCTTGAAGAAACGTTCGGCCTCCTTGTTGGCGAGCAGCAGCGCCACCTGTTCCGGAGTGGTCAGCAAGATATCCGGCGGATTGAGCTTCTGGCGCTGGCGTTTGGCCTGCGGCGTGTCGCCGGTGCGGTTCTCGATCGAAATTTCCAGGCCCATTTCGAAGACCGGCTTCATCAGATTGCGCTCGATATCGACCGCGAGCGCCTTCAAAGGCGAAATGTAGAGCGTGTGGATGCCGGTGAAGGCGGAGCCCTGCGGGATCCTGCCGCGCCGCGTCAGATCGGTCAGCGACGGCAGGAAACCGGCGAGCGTCTTGCCGGCGCCGGTCGGGGCGATCAGCAGCATGTTTTCGCCGGATGTGGAGCGCGACAGCAATTCCAACTGATGGGCGCGCGGCTGCCAGCCCTTCTCCGCGAACCATTTCTGGAACGGCCGGGGCAGAAGCGCGGCGTCACGGCCGGAGGAATGGGTTTCGACGATATCCACGCCGCTAAGTTAAGAGAAAGCGCGCGAAAAAGAAGGGGCTTGACGACGTCCCCACAATCGTGGATAAATTTTATCCACGATATGGAGATCAAGCGATGAAACTCGGCGACGGCGTCGAACAGGCGATCCACAGCATCAGCATGATGTCCAGCCTTACCGAAGGCGGGGTCCTGTCGGCCGCGGCGTTGGCGGAATTCCACGGGGTTTCGACCAGCTATCTGCTGAAACATCTGCAGGCGCTTTCCGGCGCCAGGCTGGTGGAAACGGTGCCGGGTCCGAAGGGCGGTTACCGGCTGGCGAAGAAGCCGGCGGAGATCACGCTTCTCGACATCGTGCTCGCCGTCGAAGGACCGGCGCCGGCCTTCCGCTGCGCCGAAATCCGCCAGCGCGGGCCGAACCCGCTGCCGCGCCGCTACTTCACCAGACCCTGCGGCATCAATGCCGCAATGCTGAAGGCCGAAAAGGCCTATCGCGCCGAACTCGCCAAGGTGACGATCGCCGACATCCTGGCGGACCTCAACGCAACCGACGACGGCGGCATCGCCGCGCGCGGCTGCGCCTTCCTGGAAATCAATGAACGCAGAACCGCCCGGTAACCGGGCCATAGGCACGCCGAAGGCGGCCAAACCCCAAGGAGAAGAACATGCAGCCTCGTCTGAATTTCGCCAAAGCCTCCGAAGAGGCCTACAAGGCCGTACTCGCCCTGGAAACCTATGTTCAGAAATCCGGCCTAGAACGCCGCTTTATCCATCTGATCAAGCTCAGGGCCTCGATCATCAATCATTGCGCCTATTGCATCGACATGCACGTCAAGGAAAGCCGTCACGACGGCCTCTCCGAGCAATGGATCAACCTGATGAGCGCCTGGGAGGAATCGCCGATCTATGACGAAAAGGAACGAGCCCTTCTGACATGGGTGGATTCGGTCACTAGGGTTGCCGAAACTCATGTCCCGGACAGCGCCTACGAGAAACTGCAGGCGCATTTCACCGAAGAGGAAATGACGAAGATCACGGTGGCGATCGGCGCCATCAACGTCTGGAACCGGCTCTGCGTCGGCTTCCGCGCCATGCACCCGGTCGACAAGCCGGCCAGCCAGGCCGCCTGAGCGAACCTCCCGCCTCGATCACCGCGCGACGATATACCGGTCGGAGCGGTGATTGATGGCGA
Source organism: Neorhizobium sp. 05N33 (assembly GCF_056397445.1). Taxonomy (NCBI): domain Bacteria; kingdom Pseudomonadati; phylum Pseudomonadota; class Alphaproteobacteria; order Hyphomicrobiales; family Rhizobiaceae; genus Neorhizobium; species Neorhizobium sp. 05N33. The sequence goes on from NZ_JBFTNK010000008.1 coordinate 24,733, forward strand.
GCACAAGATTGAGCACGACGGCGCCCAGCACCGACCATGCGACGGTGATGGGCGAAACCACGGCAAAGGCGCAGAGCATGACGCAAAGATCGAAGGCGAGCTGGATGAGGCCTGCCTGGATGCCGAAGCGCTCCTGGATATAGATCGCCAGGATGCCGACGCCGCCGAGCGAGGCGCGGTGGCGATAAAGCCCGAGCAGGCCGTAACCGAGCACCAGTCCGCCGAGAAGGGCTGCCCAGAACGGGTGCAGGTACTGGATCAGGAAAAAATGGCTTTCCACCTCGGTGATGACCGAGACCAGCGCGATGGCGATGAAGGTTTTCAGCGAGAAGGCGAGGCCGAGGCGCTTGAACGACAGATAATAGAACGGCAGGTTGACGATGAAGAACAGCAGGCCGAACGAAATGCCGAACGCATAATGAAGCAGGAAGGCGACGCCCGCCGTGCCGCCGGTCAGAAGGCCGACCTCGTTCAAGAAATAGAAGCCGAGCGCCGACACCATGGCGCCGATGAACAGGCCTTGCCCATCTTCCAGCAGCGTGTGTTGTGCCGGATCGGCGCTGTAAAATCCGAGACCGCGCCTCTGCTGCTCAGCCAATTTGAACCCCTCAGGTTTTCAGTGATATTGCACTGCAATAAAACCGTCGGCAAGGGTCTTCAAGCGATCATCGGCGGGCACTGAAAAAAGCAAGAAACGGCAGGTTCAGCCGCGCTTTCGCGACAGAAACAGAATGCCATGGACGGGTTTTCCGGCATCCATGCGAATGACGGTGTTTTCCACCTTGAGCAAATCAAGGCCGAAGCGGGAAAGCAGCATGCGGATGTAAGCTTGCGAATGGGCGTAACGCAGGGAATCCCGCAGCCCGAAACCAGCCCCCTCGCCCGCATCCTCCACCGAGAACGCGAAGAGGCCAGCCTGCGACAACAGCTCAAGCACCAGCGGGAAGACGGTTTCGAGCGAGCCCAGATACATCAGCACGTCGGCCGCGGAGACCAGATCGGCGCGGTGGGCCGCCAGGTCGCCGAAGAGGCCGGATTCGTTCGATGCGAGACTGAGGTCGGACTGGCCGAGATGGTCGTAAAGGCCCTTGGCCCGCGCCTTGGCGAGCATGTTGGTTGAAAGATCGAAACCTTCAAGGCGCTCGGTCCTGCCACGGATTTCGGCACCGAACAGGCCGGTACCGCAGCCGAGATCGACCGTATTGCGGAAAGGTCCGTGCGGTGTGACCAGCGCCGCCAGCTTGCCGGGCACGGAATAGCCCAGCTTTTCCACCAGAGCCGTGTCGAACCGGTCGGCATAGTCATCGAACAGGCCTTCGACGTAACGGCTCGGCGGCCGGTCGGGCGTCTGCTCTGCCCCGATCAGCGCGAGCTTCAGGCCGGCACCAAAAACATCGTCCGGCCGCAGGGTCAAGGTCTGACGGTAGGCGTCCGCGGCCGTGCCGAGACCAGCCTTGTCGCGATATTCGCCGAGCCGGAACCAGCCGGCGGCCCAGCCGGGCGTCAGTTCGAGCGCCTGTTCGACCAGCTCCGCCGCAGCCGCGAAATCTCCGCCCTCCCCCAGCATGCGGGCGTAATCGGCGCGGCGATCGGCGGTGGCATCGCCCGAGGAGAATTGGCTGGAAAACGGGCTGGGCGACATGGATGATCCTCGGAGGTGGAGGTTCTTTGCCGAAGCCACAAAAAAACTCAAGTTCTATCTGAGGGGAAACGCTTGCGGTGGCAACGGCTGCCGACTATCTCTCTTTTGCAATTTGGAGAAGGACAAGGATGGCGGACGGGGTCAACAAGTTCCTGGGCGATACGCCGGCTCGCACGATCGTCAAGCTGATCGTGGTGTGCCTGATTGTCGGTTTCGTTTTACATATCTGGGGTTTCAGGCCACAGACAATTTTGGGTGACATTCGAGAATTTTTCCAAAATATTGTGAGTCAGGGTTTCCAAGCATTTGGCGATGTTGGGACCTACCTTGTGCTCGGCGCGATCATCGTCATTCCGATCTTCGTCATCCTGCGCCTGATGAGCTACCGCCGCTGACATGACTTCACTGATCAAACCTTCGCGGCGGGACCTTCTCGTCTTTTCCGGCATGGCGCTGGTGCTTGCCGGCTGTTCCACCACATCAGTCCTGACGCCGACGGCCGGCGCCGAGGACGAGACCCAGGCCGCACTTCCGATGGTCAACAAGCTGCGGCAGAGCCGCGGCCTGTCCACGCTGACGCTCGACATGCCGGCGCGCAAGGCGGCGGCCCGCCAGGCGGTTCGTATGGCGAAAGCCAACGAAATGAAGCACCTGATCGGTTTCGGCGACGATTTTGGCGCCCGGATGAAGAGCAATGACGTGGCGCTGCCGGCAGCCGAAAACATCGCCAGCGGGCAGGATACGGTCGCGGCCGCCGTTCAGGCCTGGATCGATTCGCCGAAACATCTCGAAAACATGCTCGGCTCCTACCGGGGGCTCGGGGTTGCCATGGCACGCACCTCCACTGGCGCCCGGCCCTATTGGGCCATGGTCCTTTCCGGCTGACCGATGGAGAGCGGGGGGCGTAACCACGAGACTGGGTCAATAAAGCCGTTCGATGTAACGCACCGGCTGGTGCTCGGCATCGCCATTCCGATGACGCTCGGGTTCCTGACGACGCCGCTGCTCGGCCTCACCGATACCGCGGTTGTCGGGCAGCTCGGCCAAGCCGAGGCGCTTGCGGGTCTGGCGATCGGCGCCATCCTCTTCGACCTCATCTATGGCAGCCTCAGCTTTTTCCGCACCTCGACCACCGGACTGGTGGCGCAGGCCTTCGGCCGAGGAGACAATAGAGAACAGCAGGCAGTATTCTGGCGGGCGTTTTTGAGCGCGCTCGGCCTTGGGGTGATCATGCTGGCGCTCTCGCCGCTGATCCTTCGATATGCGCCGGACCTGATGACCAGCGATCCGACCGTCGCCGAGGTGACGCGGCGTTATTTCGCGATTCGGGTGCTGACCAGCCCGGCGACCTTCGCTAACTTCGCGATCCTCGGCTTCGTCCTCGGGCGGGGCCAGGGCGTGCTCGGGCTGACGCTGCAGATCATCCTCAACGGCACAAATATCGTGCTCGCCATCCTGTTCGGCCTGGTGTTGGGCTGGGGTGTGGCGGGCGTTGCCTGGGCGACCGCGGCGGCAGAAGTGACCGCCGTGGTGATCGGCCTCGTCATCGTCAGCCGGCAGTTTTCCGCCACTTACCGGCCGACGCGGGCGGACATTTTCGATACGGCCAAGCTGCGCCAGCTTTTCCAGCTCAATGCCGACATCCTGATCCGCTCGCTGATATTGAACGGCGCATTTGCGGTGCTGACCCGCGTCGGGTCGAGCTTCGGGGCGGTGACGCTGGCGGCGAATGCGGTGCTGATGAACATCTTCATGCTCTCGGCCTTCTTCCTCGACGGGCTCGCGGGCGCCGCCGAACAGCTCGCCGGCCGGGCGGTGGGCGCGAAGTACCGACCGTCCTTCGATCGGGCGCTGAAACTGACCGGCCTCTGGTCCTTCGTGATGGCGGGCGTGGTCGGGCTGTTCTTCGTGGTCTTCGGCCAGCCGATCATCGAGCTTCTGACCACCTCGCAAGACGTGCGGCAGGAGGCTTATGTCTATCTCGGCTGGGCGGCCGTGACCGGCTTGTCCGGCGCGCTCGCCTTCCAGATGGATGGGGTGTTCATTGGCGCCACCTGGTCACGCGAGATGCGCAACATGATGCTCGTCTCATTCGCGGGCTATTGCGTCAGTCTCGCCGTGCTCGTGCCGATGATCGGCAACCACGGGCTCTGGTTGTCGCTCAACCTGTTCCTGCTGATGCGCGGCTTTTTCCTGGCAGCCATGGTGCCGCGCAAGGCGCGTCAGAGTTTCGTCTCCGCCCATTGATCGAGGCGGCTATCGCGCAGCTCGCGGATCGAGGAGACCTTTTCCCGGTCGAGAAGGGCCGAAAGCCCCTTGACGATCGTCGCCGGCAGGCCGGGGCCTTCATAGACCATGCAGGAATAGAGCTGCACGAGGTCGGCACCGGCGCGGATCTTCTCAAGCGCATCCGCCGCACTCGAAATGCCGCCGACGCCGATGACGGCGAGATCCGGCCCGACGCGCTTGCGGACTTTTGCGAGGACGGTCGTCGAGCGCTTGAAGAGCGGCCCGCCGGAAAGACCACCCGCTTCCTTCGCCTGGGCCTGATCCTTCAGTCCATCTCGGGCAAGTGTCGTGTTGGAAACGATCAGCCCGTCGAGCGGGTGCGCGGTCGCCTCGGCCGCGATGTCGTCGAGGCCCTCCTCGGTCAGATCGGGTGCGATCTTCAGGAAGACCGGAACGGTGCGGCCATGGCGCAGCGCCTCTTCCGCGCGGGCAGCAAGAACGGCCTCAAGCAGCGCCTTCAGGCTGTCGCGCGCCTGCAGGTCGCGCAGGCCCGGCGTATTGGGCGAGGAGATGTTGACGGTAAAGTAGGTGGCGAGCGCATAGAACTTTCGGATGCCCGCGACATAGTCGGCGATCCGGTCGGCGGCATCCTTGTTGGCGCCGATATTGACGCCGACGATGCCCGGCGCGTTGCGCCGCGCGGTCAGGCGCGTGAACGCCGCCTCATGGCCCTCGTTGTTGAAGCCGAGCCGGTTGATGACACCGCGGTCCTCCACCAGGCGGAAGATGCGCGGCTTGTCGTTGCCGGCCTGAGCCTTCGGCGTCACGGTGCCTATCTCGGTAAAACCGAAGCCGAGCTTCAGCATCGCATCCGGGACCTCGGCATTCTTGTCGTAACCGGCGGCAAGCCCGACCGGATTTGCAAAACGGATACCGACGACGGTCTGGGTAAGCCGCGGATCGGCGGCCAAGCGGCAAGCGGGCACGAGACCCGTCTTCAGCGCGGCGATCGACAGGCCGTGGGCGGTTTCCGGATCGAAAACGAAGAGGCTGCGCGAAGCAAGTCCGGCGAAGGGGCCGATCATGGCATCTTCTCCGGAAAGGCATGCAGGCCATCGACGCCGATCAGCAACGGCATCTCCCAGAGGACCGAGGACACCGGAAGCGTGCCGTAAAGATGCGGGAAAAGATCGCCGCCGCGCGAGGCTTCATATCTCAGTTCCTCGCCGAGGAGGGTCGCATCGACTGCAACCAGCATCAGGCCCGAGACGCCGGCGAAATGCAGCCTGGCGGTCTCCTTGGCCTGTGTCCCGGTCGAAAAATGGATAAAGCCGTCCTTCAGGTCGATTTCGGCGCCTTCGAAGACACCTTTCTGCTTTGCCTGACGCCAAAGCGTTTCCGGCACGATCTTGTACACTATATCCGTCATCATCAACTCTCGGAGACCTGCTATTCTCCGACCGTTTGCCGCAAAGCCCGGCGCTTGTCCACCGTTACAGCAGGAGGACCACAACATGAAAACGCTCGCATTGACGACTTGCGCACTGCTCTTGCCGCTCGCCGCCTCGGCGCAGCAGCCGCAGACCAACCGTTTCCAGCTTCAGCGCACCGAAACCGGCATCGTCCGGCTCGATACCGAAACCGGCGCGATGACGCTCTGCCGCGACGAGAACGGCACGCTCGCCTGCCGCATGCAGCCCGACGAAAGGGCGGCCTACGAACAGGAACTCGACCGGCTGGCAAAACGGGTCACCGCGCTCGAGGAGCGGCTCAGCAACATCCCGCCGGACATCTTGCCGAAAGCGCTGCCGAGCGACGCGGAAGTCGACCGGTCGCTATCGATCATGGAGAAGTTCATGCGGCGCTTCATGGCGATCGTCGGTGAGTTCGCGAACGAAAAAGAACCCGATAAACCACAGCCCAATCGTACGTGATTTCCCGCACTTGTTTCGGGTCTGGGAGAGGTTTACAACCTACTAAGATTCATTGGCACGACTATGCTCTTGGGAGGGGGCGTGGAAATGCAGACACTCACGATCATCATCGCAGACGACCACCCGCTGTTTCGCGGCGCGCTCAGCCATTCGGTGCGGGGCATTGCCGAAGAACTCGTGATCATCGAGGCTGGCGATTTCGAGGCGGCGCGACGGGCGGCCGAAAACAATCCCGATGCCGACCTGATGCTGCTCGACTTGGCGATGCCAGGGGTCAGCGGCTTTTCCGGCCTGATGTCGCTCCGCGCCGAATTTTCAGGCCTGCCGATCGTCATCGTCTCGGCCAGCGACGATTGCGCCACCATCCGCAGGGCGCTGGAACTCGGCGCCTCCGGCTTCATCTCGAAATCCTCCGGGCTCGACGATATCCGCGCCGGCATCCAGGCGGTGCTGAGAGGCGACATCTGGGTGCCGGAAGGTTACCTCACCGCACCGGACGAAGATCCGGGCCTCACCGAGATCATCGAGCGGCTGAAGACGCTGACGCCGCAGCAGAACCGCGTGCTTTCCATGCTCGGCGAGGGGCTGCTCAACAAGCAGATCGCCTATGAACTCGGCGTCTCCGAGGCGACCATCAAGGCACATGTGTCGGCAATCCTCCTGAAGCTCAATGTCGACAGCCGCACCCAGGCGGTGATCAAGCTCGGCAAGATCAACATGGCGCTGGTGGCCTGACGAGGGCCGCCGCGGGAACAGGATTTTATTCCTCTCGTCCCTTTACGCGAAGCTGCGGTTCCGTTAAAATTCGGGGTGTGCGCGCGAGCCGGCAGCCCGCTGGAACGGAGCGTTCGAGAGTCTGGTCGACAAAAGTCTGATCGGTCAAGGGCGAGAGGTTCGCAGAGCGCTGGCTTGTCCGGCTTGTCTCGCGCACCGGTCACGGGTACGGACGACGATGCTGTCACATGATACGATCTGGAGCGCCATCGATACGCTCGCCCAACGCCACCAGCTGACGCCCTCCGGACTGGCGCGACGCGCCGGCCTTGATCCTACCTCGTTCAACAAGTCGAAGCGGCTCGGACCGGACGGGCGGCTGCGCTGGCCCTCGACCGAATCGATCGCCAAGGTGCTCGAAGCGACGGGTGCCACGATCGACCAGTTCATGAGCTATCTGCCCGCCGTTCCCGGCCGCTCCTCGATACCGGACGGCAATTTCCCGCCGCAGGGCGGCTCCATCCCGCTGCTCGGATTTGCGCAGGCCGGCGCCGGCGGCTTTTTCGACGATGGCGGGTTTCCGGCCGGCCAGGGCTGGGACGTGGTGGAATTTCCGGTCGACCCGTCCCGCAAGGCCGGCGTCTATGCGCTGGAAATCCAGGGCGAATCGATGATGCCGCTTTATCGCGACGGCGACGTGCTGATCGTCGAACCGGGCGCCCAGGTGCGCCGCGGCGACCGGGTGGTGCTGAAGACCAAGGAAGGCGAGGTGATGGCAAAAGTGCTCGCCCGCCAGAGCGCCCGGACTGTGGAATTGCTCTCGCTCAACCCGGAACATCCGAACCGCAGCTTCGATCTCTCCGACGTGGAATGGATCGCCCGCATCATCTGGGCGAGCCAGTAGGCGCAGGCAGCGGGTAGGAAACTGCTCCTACCGGTGGCCGATCAGTAAAGCCCGTTCGGGAAATAACGCAGGTAGATATCCTGCAGGCGGCCGTTGCGCGACAGAACGCTGAGTGCCTGGTCGACGGCGGCCGCCAGGAGCGGGTCGTTCTTGCGCAGCATGATCGACAGGCCTTCGCCGAGGAATTTCTCCGAGAGATAGGGACCATCGAAGAGGGCGCAGCATTTCGCCGAGCCTTCGCCGGCGACCCAGAAGGGCAGTCTCAGGCCATCGGAAAAGATGGCATCCACCTTGCCAATCTTCAAAGCCTCCAGCATCGCCTCGTAAGTGTCGAACGGCGTGGCGGTGACCTTCGGAAAAAACGCCTTCAGCATCAGCTCGTGGGCGGTGCCCCGGACGACGCCGACCGGCTTGCCGGAAAGCGCTGCCGCCGTATCGCCGTCGATCCTGGCCTTCAGGTTGCGGGCGAAACGCGCGGGCACGCCGAGATAAGGCCGCGAGAAGGCAAACCGCTGGCGCCGCTCCGGCGTCACGGCAATGCCGGCGATGACGGCTTCGCCGGCCCCGCCTTCCAGGGTCTTTTCCAACTCGTCGAAGGGCAGCGCCTGGATCTGGCACTTCGCCTCGATCTTCAGTTCGGAACAGATTTCACGGGCGAGGTCGATATTGAAGCCGGCAAGCCGGCCGGTCTGGTCGGCGAAATTGAACGGCGGGAAATCGACGCTCGTCAGGATCCGCACCCGGATGATCGTGGAAAGATCAGGGCGGGCGAGCCGCTCCTTGGCATCGAACATCAAAGGCAGCGGATTGCTGCCTTCGGCGGCACGGGCCGGGATTGCGGCGGAAACGATCCCGCCGGCTACAAGGCAAAGCTGCAGAAGATTGAAAACCCCCTTGATTTTCGGGGATGCAATCATGGGATGCATCTCTATGATCCAGATCGGGACAGGTTGGGGCGTTCGCTTGCGGGCGGTGTAGCAGAAACATGCGGTTAGGGGAATATCCGCCAGCAACGCTGCCGGTGCAAGACGATGCGCGGCATAATCCGGCGCTGATCGGAGACCTGCCGACCGACCAGGGCACTGCTGCCGACGATCCGGAACTCGTCGCCCTTTCGGCGCTCGGCTTCTCGAAGCCATTGCTTGCGACGCTCACTGACAGGGCACGGCGCAACGGCACCAGCATCGAAAGCGAGCTGCTTCACGGCCGTCAGGTTGATGAGGCGGCCTATTACGGCGCCATGGCGCGCTACCTTCGCCTACCCTTCATCGCGGAGATCGATCCGGGCTCAGTCGCCGATATGCCGGGGCTCGACACGCAGTTGCAACGCCCGAACCAGATCAGGATCAACCATCGGCACAAGGCGCCGCAGGTGGCGGTCGTGCCCGAAGCGATGCGGCTTGCCGACCTCAAGGCGGCACTGCTTGCAATGCCGCTGCTCGGGCAGGACCTTGCGATCACCACTCCATCGGCAATCCGCGGAGCTGTCTGGAGAACCGGCGCGGCGCGGCGCGTGCGCGAGACGATTGACGGGCTTTTCGACCGCTTTCCCGAGTTCTCGGCCCGCATCGTGCTCTCCGGTTCTCAGGGTTTTTATGCCGGGCTTGGACTTGCCGCCCTTATCTCTGCGCTGATCGCAGTGCCGATCGAGACCCTGCTTTTCCTGCATATTCTTCTGTCGCTGATCTATTTCGCGTCCCTCGTCCTGCGGCTCGCCGCCTTCGCCCGGCAACAATTCGCAGGGCCGATCCCGCCAGCCGCGCCGCCTCGAGAGGATGCGCTTCCCTGTTACACGGTGATGGTTGCGCTCTACCGGGAAGCTGCGGTGGCAGAACAGCTGATAGCCAGCCTCGGGCGGCTCGACTGGCCGCCTTCCCTGCTCGACATCAAGCTCGTCTGCGAGGCAGACGACCAGGAAACGATTGCGGCGCTGAAGGTGCTGAAGCCCGCCTCACATTTCGAGATCGTCGAGGTACCGCCCGCGACGCCGCGCACGAAACCCAAGGCGCTCAGCTATGCATTGATGGCTGCTCGAGGCGAGTTTCTGGTGATCTACGACGCAGAGGACAGGCCGCATCCGCAGCAATTGCGCGAGGCCTATGCACGCTTCCGCGCCTCGGCAGCGGAAGTCGCCTGCCTTCAGGCGCCGCTGATCATCACCAATGCCCAGGAATCCTGGATCAGCGCGTTGTTTTCGCTCGAATATTGCGGCCTCTTCCGCGGGCTGCTGCCGATGCTGGCGCGCAGACAGATGCCGCTGCCGCTCGGCGGCACGTCCAATCATTTCCGAACCCAAGCGCTGCGTGCCGCCGGCGGCTGGGATCCCTTCAACGTCACCGAGGACGCCGATCTCGGTTTTCGCCTGTACCGCCTCGGTTATCGCTCGGATGTCATCACTCGCCAGACGCTCGAAGACGCGCCGACCACGATGCGCGTGTGGACGGGCCAGCGCAGCCGCTGGTTCAAAGGCTGGCTGCAGACCTGGCTGGTGCTGATGCGCGACCCGCGCCGGCTGATCGGCGAGATGGGGTTTCCAGCCTTCTGCATCTTTCAGCTGATGATCGGTGGCATGCTGGTCTCGTCGCTCCTGCATCCGCTGATCATCATTTTCATGGGCGTTGGCACTTATTCCATGCTGGAAGCACCGGCGGACGGCATTCCAGCCGGGGTGCTTTTGCTTTTCATCATCGACACCGTCAACATCCTCGGCAGTTATCTGATCTTCCTCGGGCTCGGGAGAGGACCGATGGTCGAGCACGAACGGCGGCTGGTCGGCTGGCGCTGGACCGGTGTGCCAGTCTACTGGATGATGACCTCGGCCGCCGCCTGGCGGGCGGTGATCGAACTGCGGTCAAAACCTTTCTTCTGGAACAAGACGCCGCACCGGCCGACCGGCAAAAGGACCTGATCCACGATCACGCCTCGCACGCCGGAACATTTCCGCTCCCCGGACGTCAGGTATAAGGCTCTGACTATGGAGGAGACCCATGCATACCTATTACCGTTATCACGGCGGCGCCCCCGCGCCCGGCGCTCTCATCATCAAGTTCTATCACTCCGGCGACCAGATCCGTGGCTTCATTCGCAAGATCGCCGAGCCCTCCGAAGACGACGCGATTTTTCCGGGAGAGGAGATGGAGCCCGAAGCCGCCTTCCGAATGGCTGAAAACAAGAACCGCGGACCGGACAAGCCGCCGATCTTCGTCGAGCTTTCCGAAGGGGTGCAGTGGGACCCGGCCTGGGGCAGGTTGATGTGACGTCGGCGGGGACGACAGACCGTAAATTTACACGCAGCCGCGCTATTCACATTAAGGTCCGACCGCTGCGCGGGCATCTCATGGACGCGCCCGCGTCAGTTATTGCGGCACTCAAAGCTTGCCGCGCTGTCGGCACTCCCCTCTCCCTTGTACTGCGCGTGCGACGGGTAGGGGCAAAGCGGTCGCGTGCGGTTCGGAAAAGCCTTGCCCGACGCTTCGACGCTTTGTGGAGCTTCATCTTTTTCCACCCAGTCGATCAGCCTGGTCAACATGTCGAACTGGTCGAGACCGGCTGGTCCGCCGCTGCAATGGCTCATGCCCGGAACGAGATAGAGCTTGGCCCAGTCCTCCACCGGCTTACCTGTCTTGGTCGCAGTGCTCATCCGGCTGAAGAAACCGACCGTATCGTTGGAGGAAAACCATGGATCGCTCACCCCATGGAAGAAGATGATCTTGCTTCCTTGGGCGGCAAAGGAACTGAGATCCGCCCATTGATCGGCGTTGATCAACCGCTGTTGCGGATCGCCGATATCGGCTTTCTCGACGGCATCGTCCACATCGAAACTCATGGCGTTGTTCTTGAACTGCCGATTGCGCTTGTCATCAAAGCGCATGAGTCCCGGAATGGGATCTGTCGTACTCATGACGCCGGTATCGTAGGGAAACGCCACATAGGCCGGCCGGCTCGATGCATCAAGCGTCGGCGAAAACGTCTCGGCCACGACGTCGGCCTGCTGCTTCGTGAGACAACCGTCGACTTTACCGGCAGGGCAGACAAGGCTCGCCGGATCAAACTTGCATGCGCCCGGATTTGCGATCATTCCGTCCTCCAGGCCATCAAGGCCATCGCAGGCCTTCAGTATTCCCTTGAGGACCAGATCGCGGTCGCCGTCCGAAAAGGCTTTCGAGCGGTCCGGCGCGCCATCGGCGCCGGCCGGAGATATCTTGTTCATCGCTACGTTCTTGGCGGCGAGCGACATGTTCGAACGGCTTGTGCGCATGGCAGGAGCCCCGGCGATGATGCCGTCGAACAATGTGGGAAAGCGTTGCGCCGAGGCCATCGCCTCGCGGCCGCCGGTCGAGCATCCCGCAAAATAGGAGCGATCGGCGCCCTTGCCGTAGTAGGCGGCGACCAATGCCTTGCCGAGGGCCGTGACCTTCTCGACCGACCAGCCGGCGAAATTCAGCGTGGCAATCTGGTCCGCCCTGAAGGAGGCGTCCCATGCCTCGCCCTTGTGGCCGCTGTCATGGGAAATGACGGCGAAACCGCGGGAAAGAGCATTTTTCCCTCCGGAGGCCACGTCCCCCACCGCCGGCCGCACGACGCCATTCAGGCCCCCGCCGCCCTGCACCAGAAACCTTCCGCTCCAATTGTCCGGCAAGGCGATCGAAAACCCGATCGCATAAGGCTTGCCGTCCGCGCCGGTCCGGTGCTCGAACGACCCGCTGACGAGACAATGCGCTGGTCCCTTGTCCTTGACGTGATCGGCGCTCGCGACCTTCATGTCGAAAGTCGGCAGCTGAAGGTTCTTCGCCGCCGAGCATTGGGCTTCGGGCGAAGAATCCGCGGCGACGGCCGGCGTCAAGCCGGGCATGAGGGCAACAAAAGCCGTGGCTACAAGCAGCTTGACCATATCCGATCCTCCTCCGTGACGCAGCCTCCTCAAGCCGCGCGGCGATCGCACCAGATTTCAGGCTCCCTGTCAATCAAGGCTGCGCGATGTGTCTGGCCGAATCGATTACCGTCCGTCGACCGATTCCAATTGGGTCGGCGGGATAGACTTGATCGGCCACCTGATCGCGGTTCTCACATCCTTCATTGCTGCAACCCGACGCGTCGTCTCGACGAAATCGAGCACGATCTTCGATTTTTCCTCCGCATGCCAGGCGACGAGCAATTCGACTTCGGCGGGGATGTCGTCGAGCCGCCGGTAGACGAGATATGGGCTGGGATTGTGAGCGAGCCAGGACGGCGCAATCGCAATCCCGACGCCGGCCGCCACCAAGGTGCCGATCGCCAAAGTGTGCGAGACCTCCTGCACGATGACCGGATAGACGCCGGCGCGGCGCAACGCACCCATGATCGCGTGATAGTAGCTCGCTCCGACAGTCGGGGCATAGGTGATGACGGGTTCGCCGGCAAAATCCTTGACGGTCAGGTTTTCCTTCTGCGCCAGCCGATGCTCCCTGGGCAGCACCGCCACGAAACCTTCCTGCAGGATATGCTCGGTCTTCAGAAAGCCTGCCGGATTGGTCGGGCGGATGAAGGCCACCTGAACCTTGTTGTTCTGGAGCAGTTCGAGCTGCTGTGCCGTGCCGAGCACCTGCACGTCGACGGTCATCGCCGGATAGCGCTTTCGAAAGTCCGAAATTACCGGCGGCAGGACATGCGATAACGCCACATGCACGCCGCTGACGGAAATCGTTCCGCTATCATCACCGGAAATGGAACGGGTATGCGTGACCGCCCTGTCAATCCCGCCTAGGATTTCCTGGGCGTGGCGCAGGAAGATTTCGCCTGCCGGCGTCAGTTTTACGCGCCGCGTCGTGCGGCGGAAGAGCTTGGTGCCGAGGCGATCTTCGAGCTGACGGATCTGCTGGCTGAGCGGAGCCTGCGCCATGCCGAGCTTGTCTGCGGCTCGGCTGAAATGCAGCTCTTCGGCGACGCAGGCGAAATAGTGGAGGTGACGAAACTCGATGCCGTATTTCATATCTAAAACATATCAATGGTCGCTCGATTTTGTAATAGATAATAATCTATTCCCGTGATTAGTTTTCAAAAAAAAGACGATAAAGTTGGAACAGCTGGAGCTTCGGCTCCCGGAACGGAGCGTGATGACGCGTTTCTGGGTATTAAAAATTCTGCGCACCGTGCTGACGCTTTGGTTCGTGGTGACTTTCGCATTCGTGGTACTGAGAACTTCCGGGGATCCGGTCGTGGCACTTGTCGGCGCCGATGCCACACCTGAGGAGGTCGAACAGTTCCGCCAGCTCTGGCGTCTCGACGATCCACTCTGGATTCAGTATTTCCGCTACGTTATCCAGATGGCGACCGGCCAGTTCGGCATTTCCTACCGCGACGGCCGCGAAGTCATCGACATCATCGTCGAGCGCGTTCCCTGGACGCTGATCCTCGGCCTGTTCTCCTATATCGGCGCCATCCTGATCGGCGTTCCGGCCGGCATCATCGCTGCCATCAAGCGCGGCTCGACCTTCGACAATCTGATCATGGCGACCGCCGTGTTCGGTTTCGCCCTGCCGAACTTCTTCCTCGGCATCCTGATGATCCTGCTCTTTTCGCTTAGCCTGCAATGGCTGCCGAGCTCCGGAACAGGAACCATCTGGCATCTGATCATGCCCGCCATCACGCTTGCGACCTTCACGGCCGGAACGCTGGCGCGGTTCACCCGCTCGGCCATGCTGGAAGTGCTGGACAAGCTCTATATCCGCGCCGCGGCCGCCAAGGGCGTCGGTTACTGGAAACGGATCATCTTCCACGCGCTGCCGAATGCCAGCATCCCGCTCGTCACCATTATCGGTCTCAATCTCGGCGAGCTGATCGGCGGCGCCATCGTCGTCGAAACCGTGTTTGCCTGGCCGGGCGTCGGGCGCCTGCTGGTGACGGCCGTCTCCTCGCGCGACCTTGCGGTCGTTCAAGGGCTGGTGCTGATCATGGCGGTGACGATGGTTCTCGCAAACCTCGTCGTCGACCTGCTCTACGGCCTCCTCGACCCGCGCATCCGCGTGCAGAATTGAAGGCCGGCAAATGAAGCGCGTTTCCCCCATTCTCGTTCTCGCCATCATTATCCTGGCGGCCGCCGTGACCGTCGCGATCGTCGGCAATGTCTTCACGTCGCATGGCATGTCGCAGCAGAACCTGCTCGCCCGCCTGAAGCCCCCGGCCTTCATGACCGGCAGCAATCCGAGCTTCCCGCTCGGCACCGACCGCATCGGCCGCGACATGGTGGCAAGGGTGATCGCCGGCCTGCGGATGTCGCTTTCGGTGGCGATCGCCGGGACGATCATCGGCGCTGTCGTCGGCTCCGCGATCGGCTTCATCGCCGCGCATTTCCGCGGCTGGGTCGAAGAAGGACTGATGATGCTGGTCGACTTCCAGGCATCGCTGCCCTTCATCCTCATCACGCTGACGCTGCTTGCCTTCTTCGGCAACAGCATGACGCTGTTCATTATCCTGATGGGCCTGTTCGGATGGGAAAAATACGCCCGCCTGTCGCGCGGCGTGGTGCTGTCGGCGATCAACCAGCCTTACGCCAAGGCGATTGTCGCGCTCGGCGCCGGCAACGGCCGGCTCTACCTCAAACATGTGCTGCCGAACGTGGCGAGCGCCCTGATCGTCCAGGTGACGCTGACATTCCCGCAGATCATCCTGCTGGAAACCTCGCTCAGCTTCCTGGGTCTCGGCATCCAGGCGCCGCAGACCAGCCTCGGCCAGATCCTCGGCGACGGCCGCGATTATCTCTCGACCGCCTGGTGGATTTCGGTCTGGCCCGGCTTGGTCATTTTTCTCGTCACTCTTTCGATGAGCATCGTCGGCGACTGGCTGCGTGACCGCCTTGATCCGATGCTGCGTGCCCGAACAACCTGAAAATGCCGCTCGAATATAAATGAACAAGGGAAGGTGGAACGATGTTTACAAGACGTGAAGTGGGAAGTCTCATCCTCGGAGCGGGGGCCCTGTCGATGGTGGGCAACCTTCCGAAAGCAAACGCGGCGGAAAGGCCGTCGCTCAATATCGCGGTCGACAATCTCTGGGCCAATATGGCGACGATCAACGGCATCTCGACGACGTCGCGCCGTATCTTCCCGAATTTCTACGACAACCTCGTCGACCGCGACTACATCAAGGACGAGAACGGCCTGATCTTTGCGCCGAAGCTCGCCACCAAGTGGGAGCAGAACGGCAACATCTGGAAGTTCACCCTGCGCGAAGGCGTCAAGTTCCATGACGGCACGGAGATGACGGCGGAAGACGCGGTCTTCACGCTATCGCCGGAACGCCTCTGGGGCGCAAAACCCTTCGAGCCGCGCGGCAAGACTTTCACCGCCGGCTTCAAGCGCGTCGAGGCGACCGGCAAATATACGTTCGAGATCGAGACCGAACGGCCGGACCCGAACATTCCGAGCAAGCTCACCGGTTATATCGGCTTCGTCGTGCCGAAGAAGTACTATATGGAAGTCGGCGTCGACGCGTTCGGCCAGAAACCGATTGGCACCGGTCCCTACAAGGTAACGACCTTCCGCTCCGGCGAAATCATGGTTCTCGAAGCCTTCGACGACTATTGGGACGGCCCGCCGCCGGTCAAGCAGATCTCCTGGAAGATCGTTCCCGAATTCGCCGCCCGCATGGCAGGCCTGGTCTCCAAGGAATTCGACTTCATCGTCAACATTCCGACCGACCAGGAAGCGGCGCTCGAAAAATACCAGGGCGTGACGCTGAAGCGGGTTCTGGCCGACAACTACCCGGCTCTCGCCTTCAACACCCGTCCGGACCCGGTTGATAACCCGCTGGTCGATCCGAACCTGCGCTACGCCATGGTCCAGGCGATCGACATGAACGCGATCGTCCAGGCGCTCTTCAACGGCACCACGGAACATCCGGCAGTGCCCTTCAACTTCACGGAATACGGCAAATTCTATGACCCGAACTTGCCGGTGAAGCTCCCCTACGATGTCGCCGCCGCCAAGGCGCTTGTCGCCAAGACCAAATACAAGGGAGAAAAGCTCCTCTGGCATATCACCCGCCAGTATTATCCGAACTACGAGGCGGCAGCCGAAATCATGGTCGAGCAATGGCGCGAGGTCGGCATCAATGTCGAGGCGCAGATCCTCGACAATTTCGAACTCGTCTACCGCCGCCCCTACCACCTGATGAACATGTCGATGAGCTCGGATTTCATCCCCGGCGATCCCTATCAGCCGCTGTGGCTCGATTGGGGCCCGACCGCATCACGCTCCACCGCCACCTGGAAGACTTGGGATCCGACGCCGGAATATCTGGCCGCCGGCAAGAAGTTCGACGAGGCGATCGAGTTCGAGGACCGCAGACGAGCCTATCTGGAACTTTCGGACGCTTGGCAGAAGGTGACGCCCGGCTACTACATGTGGAAGAGCGTCTATAACTGCGCCCACCGCGCCGGCATCCAGTTCAAGTTCAAGCCGAACGGCGAGATGCGCATCTACGGCGATTATTTCAAGTTCGTATGATGAGCATCAAACGCAAGCATGCGCTGAAGGACATGACGTTCGCGGAGTTCCGCGAACGTCTTTCCGAAAAGCCGGTCATCCTGCTGCCCTTCGGCAGCCAGGAGGAACAGGGACCCCACGCCCCGATGGGCGATTTCATGCTGACCGAAGCGGTGGCGGCAAAGGTGGCGGAAGCCTCCGACGCGATCGTCGCGCCGATCATCCCGTTTGGTTATGCCGATTTCTTCAAGACCATTCCCGGCGGCATCCAGTTCCGGGCCTCGACCTTCTCGGCCGTGGTCGAGGACACCGTAACCGCTTTCCTCGATCACGGCATCGAGCATATCCTGATCCTGAACGGCCATACCAGCAATGCGCCGCTCTTCGACCAGACGCTTCGCCGCATCCGCGCCGAGCGCGGCGTTTCCGTCGCCTTCATCAATCTCTGGCAGGCAATCCCGGATACCCTCTGGAAGGAGCTGCACGGCTCTTCTGCCGCCGCAGCCCGTGGCCATGGCGGCGATCCGCTGACGTCGATCTACCTGCATCTCTTCCCCGAATTGATGCGCATGGATCTCGCCCGCCCCTCGGTGCGCGAAAAAGCCTTCGGCCTGCCGACCGGCGGCGTCAACAACGTCCAGTTCGAAGGCATGCCGGTGCATGTGCCGCTCAATTGCGATGAGGTGAATGCCGATGGCATGCTCGGCGGCGATCCGCTGCTCGCCAGTGCCGAAAAGGGAGAGAAAATGGTCGAACATCTCGTCGGCTTCTGCGCTCGCTTCGTCGAGCACCTGCGCCGCTGCGACATGCGCTCGGTGACGGCCTTTTCACCGCAGACGGACAAGGCGGCTTCATGAGCAACGAGCGGCTTTCCATCGAACATCTGAACGTGCCGCTGCCACGCGGCGCCGATCGCGCCTTTGCGGTTGAAGACCTGTCGCTGTCGGTCAGCAAGGGCGAAATCCTCTGCATCGTCGGCGAATCCGGCTCCGGCAAATCGCTGACCGCACTCGCCACAATGGGGCTCCTGCCCCGCAACCTCGGGCGGCCGGCGGGCAAGGTGATGTTCGAGGGCAAGGACCTGCTGACCCTCGACGAGGCGACCCGCCGGAACATTACCGGCCGGCGCATCGCGATGATCTTCCAGGAGCCGACGGCGGCGCTCAACCCGATCTTCCGGGTTGGCGAACAGGTGTCGGAGACGTTCCGCATACACACGTCGCTGAGTGGGGCCGAGATCCGCAAGAAGGTGATCGATCTCTTCCGCGAAGTTCAGCTCCCAAATCCCGAGCAGATCTACCATTCCTATCCGCATCAGCTTTCCGGCGGTCAGTGCCAGCGGGTGATGATCGCCACCGCGCTCGCCCTCGATCCGTCGGTGCTGATCGCCGATGAGCCGACCACCGCGCTCGATGTCACCACCCAGGCGCAGATCCTCAAGCTGATGCTGGAGCTTCGCGCCAAACACGATACCGGCATCATCTTCATCACCCATGATTTCGGCGTCGTCGCCGAGATCGCCGATCGCGTCGCCGTCATGCAGACAGGCAAGCTGGTCGAGATCGGCACGCGTGACGAGATCCTCAACCACCCCAGGCAAGACTATACCCGTCGCCTGCTCGCTGCCGTGCCGACGCTGACGCCGCGGAAAGAACGCGAGGGCCTCGGCAACCCCGTGTTGATCGCCAGGAACATCGTCAAGACATTCGCCCGCTCCGGCCTGTTCGGCGGTGGACGCACCGTGAAGGCGGTGGACGACGTCGACATCACCATCCGCCGCGGCGAGACGCTGGGCTTGGTCGGCGAATCCGGTTCCGGCAAGTCGACGCTGGCGCAATGCGTCATCCGCCTCGTGCAGCCGGAAAGCGGCGACATCCTGATCTCCGGCGGAGATTTCGCCGGCCTCAACGGCAAGGCGCTGCGCGAAGCGCGCCGCAAGGTGCAGATCGTCTTCCAGGATCCGTACACCGCGCTCGATCCGCGCCAGAAGGTCGGCGATTCCATCGCCGAAGGTCCGGTCATCCACGGCCTCGACCGCAAGGCGGCGATGGCGCGCGCCCTCGACCTGCTCGAAGCCTGCGGCCTCGACCGGGCTTCGGCCACCCGTTTCCCGCACGAGTTCTCCGGCGGCCAGAGGCAGCGCATCTGCATCGCCCGCGCACTCGCGGTCGAACCGGAATTGCTGATCGCCGACGAGAGTGTCTCCGCCCTCGACGTCTCAGTGCAGGCGCAGGTGCTGAAACTGCTGGCCGACATGCAGGAGAGGCTTGGGTTCGGCATCCTGTTCATCACCCACGACCTCAGGGTCGCGAGCCAGATCTGCGACAACATCGCGGTGATGCGCAACGGACGGATCGTCGAACGAGGCGATCCGGCCTCGCTGTTCGGTGCGCCGAAGGAAACCTACACGAAGGAACTGCTCGCCGCCGTGCCCGGCAAGGGCTGGCAGCGTCACGCCAGTGAAAACGAGGCCGGGACAGTCAAATCCCGGGAGGAAACCCCATGAAGAAATATCACATCGGCAGCGTGCCGAAACAGGTCGACCCGGAACTGATCGCCAAATTCGAAAGCGTCGAGGTCGCGACCATCGGCCATTTTCGCCACCGCGGTTTC
The DNA here is from genome assembly GCF_056397445.1 of Neorhizobium sp. 05N33. Taxonomy (NCBI): domain Bacteria; kingdom Pseudomonadati; phylum Pseudomonadota; class Alphaproteobacteria; order Hyphomicrobiales; family Rhizobiaceae; genus Neorhizobium; species Neorhizobium sp. 05N33. The sequence goes on from NZ_JBFTNK010000008.1 coordinate 44,230, forward strand.
GTGCATCATTCGATTTCCCCCGTTGTCGAGCCGGGCAGGACGCTGGTCGGCACGGCGGTAACGGTGGCGATCCCGGCAACCGACTCCACCCTTCTCCACCACGCGATCGGTTTCATCCGCCCCGGCGATTTCCTGTTCGTCGACAGGCTCGGTGACGACCGGCATGCCTGCATCGGCGGCGGCGTCGCCTTCGCGATCAAGACCGCCGGCGCCATCGGCGTCGTGCTCGACGGTCCCTGCACCGATGTCGAGGAAATTCTTGAACTCGATCTGCCGTTCTGGTCACGCGGTGTCTCCGGTATCACCACACGGCTCAACGATCTCGGCGGCTCGCTCAACCTGCCGATCTCTTGCGGCAACGTCCCGGTCCTGCCGGGCGATATCGTGGTTGCCGATGCAAGCGGCATCGTGGTGATCCCTGTCGACGAGGCCGAGGAAGTCGTCGAGGAGGCAATCGCAAGGCAGGCACGCGCGGGCCGCAACAAGGACAAGATCGCAGCCGGCGAAAAGCTCGGCGACCTCTCCGGCGCCAGCCGTCTGGTTGCCGCCGCCCTGGAGAGCAAATGATGGAAAATCCGCAATACAATCATCTCCGCGTCGAGCGCGGCATCTCTCGCAAGGTCGCCGGCGCCAGCGAACGCGGCGTCGTTACCTCCCAGCACTACGCGGCGGCCGAGGCTGGGGCGGCGGTCCTGTCAGCGGGCGGCAATGCCGTCGACGCTGCCGTGACCGCCGCCTTCACCTTGCAGACCGTCGAACCCTGGATGACCAGCCTCGCCGCCTGCGGCTACATGCTCATCGCCCAGCCGGACGGAAAGGTCGAGGTCGTCGAATTCACAGGGCGCGTACCTTCCACTTTCGACGAGGAATTCTATAAGCCCGATCCCAGCATCAAGACCTTCATCGGCCACCCGGCTTCGATCGACAACCGCAATGTCCGCGGCTTTACCGCGGCCGTCGTGCCCGGATGCGTGCGCGGCTTCGCGGAAGCGCTGAAGCGTTACGGCACGATCGGCTTCGACCGGGCGCTGACCCCGGCGATCGAGCGTGCCCGCAAGGGCATGTATGTCGACTGGCACACGACGCTGGCCATCGCGATCGCCGAAGGCGAGCTTGGCATGGATCCCGGCGCCCGTTCGATCTTCCTGCCGAGCGGCCACGCACCGGAACCCGGCTCCACCCTGCCGCTCGAGCAGCTTGCGAAGACATTGGAGCAGCTGGCCAACGAAGGCCCGGATTCGCTCTATGGCGGCGCGATCGGCGAGAAGCTGGTCGCCAACCTCAATGCCGGCGGCAGTTCGATCACCCTGGAGGACTTGGCCAGTTACGCCCCCCTCCTCTACCCGTCCCGGACCATGCCATTACAGGGCAAAACCGTGCATGTGGCGGGGGAGACCAGCGCCGGCCAGCGGCTCTTCGACGCGCTCGATCACTTCGACAGGAAGCGCGGAAAAGGCCCGGTCGACGCTGGTTTCTTTACCGCCATGGCCGAAGCCCTCTGGGAAAGTTTCGGCGCCCATCGCAAACGCCTCAATCCGGCCGAGACCACCAACAAGACCAGCACCACGCAGGTCAATGCGGTGGATTCCGAAGGTCGGATGGTCGCGATCACCTTCACGCTGCTCAACCGTTTTGGCGCCCGCGCCCTATCGCCCTCGACCGGTATCCTCTTGAACAACGGCATGTCATGGTTCGACCCGACGCCCGGCCGCGCCAACTCGCTGACGCCGAACGCCTATGCGCCGAGCAACATGTGCCCGGTGGCGATCACCGACGAGAACGGCGCTTTCGCGGCCTTCGGCGCTGCCGGCGGCAACCAGATCGTGCCGTCGCTAGCACAGTTGACAGGCATGATCCTGCATGCCGGCCTCGACATCGAGGAGGCGATGAACCTGCCGCGCATGACCACCGGCCCGCACAACGACATCATCGTCAATGTCGATATGCCCGCCGAGCAGATCGAGGCACTCGAAAAGATCGCCAAGGTGAAGCCCGCCGCAGCCGTCGTCTATCCCCGGCCCTTCGCTGCTCCCGGCATGGTGGGAAGGCGCGGCAATGCCTTCATCGGCATGCCCGACATCACCTATCCGGCCGCATACGCCGCCACAGCCTGAACGAGACCAAGATGACAGAGCTGACTTTTGCCCCCGTCGAGATCGACGGCGTTCTGAAGATCATTCCGCCGACGGCACCGGCCGTCCCGCTGGTGTTCGACTCGCCGCATAGCGGCCTGACACTGCCGGATTTCGAGCGAACAGTTTCAGACGAACTGGTGCGCGTCGCCTCCGACACCTATGTGGACGACCTTTTCGGCTTTGCGCCGTCGCTCGGCGCGCCGCTGCTGATCGCCCATTTTCCGCGCAGTTTCCTCGATCTCAACCGGTCGCTGAAGGATGTCGACCTGCAAATGGTCGAGGGGGAATGGCCTCACCCAACCCGCGACAGCGCCTCGGCTCGCCGCGGCATGGGGCTCACCTGGCGTTACGCCTGGGGCGATACGCCTATGTACGGCCGCAAGTTGACGGTGAAGGAGCTGGAAGACCGCATCGACACCTATTGGCGGCCCTACCACCGCGAAATGGTACGGCTGCTGGACGAGACCCATGCGGCCTTCGGCAAGGTCTATCACGTCAACTGCCACTCGATGCCGGCGATCGGCCATGTGCTCTCGCCCGATCCCGCCGGCACTGTCCGCAAGGATATCGTGGTCGGCGATTACGAGGGCGTGTCGAGCGAACCGGATTTCGTGAGACTGGTCGTCGAGACGCTGCAGGGGTTCGGCTATTCTGTATCGCTCAACGTGCCCTTCAAGGGCGCCGAACTGGTCTCGGCCTATTCCGCGCCGGCCAGGAACCGGCACAGTATCCAGATCGAACTCAATCGACGGTTATACATGAATGAGGAAACCCGCGAGAAGATCGAGGGCTATGACGAGGTGAAGGCCAATCTCGCCAAGCTCGGTGCGGTCATGCGCGACTACGTCATCCGCGGAAGCTGAGAAGTATCGTGCGGCGTCGGGAAGATCAGATCCGACACGCGCCTCGACGACCAGATCAAGTCGGCCCGGCTTTTAGCCGACATGCCTCAGCCGGCAGAGAGACCTGCTTCGCGGAACCATGTCCGCGCATCGGCGCCGGCGGCAATTCGCATCGGCGCGTCAGGTTCCGTCACCGCACGCCAGACAGCCTGCGCCACATCTCCCGGCGTCGTCACCTCGCTCCCGGAGCGCAGCTCCTGGAGATAGTTGTGAACAAATGCGCTGTAAGGCTCGGGAATATCCATTCCCATGCGCGCCATGGCATTCTTCCCGAACCCTGTCGTCGGCGCCGAACCGGGCAACACGAGCCGCGCACGCACACCGAACAATGCGGCCTCCAATGCCAGGCTTTCGGTAAAGGCGTTCAGCGCCGCCTTGCTGGCACTGTAGACGGAAAGCGCCGGCAGCGGCTTGATGGTGACGCTGGAACTGACATTGACGATGACGCCCGAACCGCGTGCGCGAAGCTGCGGCAGGACGGCCTTCGTCATGGCGATCGCGCCGAAGACGTTCGCCTCGAACAGCTCGCGGACTTTCCCCATGTCGGCGCCCTCCAGGACGTTCAGCATGCCGACCCCGGCATTGTTGACCAGAGCGTCGATGGCGCCCGCCGCTTCCACGGCCTTCGCGATGCTATCCGCGTCCGTGACGTCCAGGGGAAGGATGTTAAGCCGGTCGTGGCTCGGCAGCAGATCTTCGCGCGGTCTCCGCATGGTCGCGACGACCTCCCATCCCCCGGCCAGAAAGGTCTCCGCGATGGCGAGACCAAAACCGGAGGAGCATCCTGTAATGAGTATCTTGGACATCTGTGCTTGTTTCCCGATGATGTGTGCCCCTGAAGAGATGGACCAATCGGCATGGACTTTCTATATTCAATGATCCGACATTGATTAGTGAAAGTCCGAATTATGTCCGACCCTCTCGCTGAAGTGGTTTCCCTGCTGAAGCCGAGCCCGTCGATATCGAAGCTGGTGACGGGAGGCGGTCGCTGGATCGTCGAACGTACCGAACTTGGAAGCCCCTTCTACTGCGCCGTCGTCGAAGGCCGTTGCCGCCTGAGCATCGCCGATCGCCAGCCGATCCTGCTCACCGCGGGCGATTTCGTCCTGGTGCCGGATATCTACTCGTTCACGATGAGCAGCATGGACCCGCCATCTCGCGCTGCACCACCGCAGCGTCTCGAGACAAGTCCGGGCGTATTCCGACTGGGGGATCCTGAAGCTCCGGTTGAGGTCAGGGCCATGGTGGGACACTGTGCCTTCGCCGCTCGCGAGCGAACTCTGCTCGTCTCGCTGCTGCCGGAGGTAATCCATGTCCACGGCGAGGATCGGCTGACCACGCTGGTCGGGTTGATTCACGATGAAACGCGCAACGGCCGCGTCGCGCGCGACATGGTGCTCGGCCGGCTGCTTGAAGTGCTGCTCATCGAAGCTCTTCGCTCGTTCGGCGGTGAAACGGCTCCGCCGGGCCTGTTGCGCGGACTTGCCGATCTGCAACTGGCAGAGGCGCTGCGTCGTATTCACGACGATCCGGGCGGCAACATAACAGTGGCGGCCTTGGCGCGGGATGCGGCCATGTCGCGGTCCACTTTTTTTGACCGGTTCCGATGCGAGGTCGGCGTAGCACCGATGGAATATGTAACGACCTGGCGCATGGCGCTGGCGAAGAAACTCCTTCGTAATGATGTTGCGTTGGCCGACATCGCCCAACGCGTCGGCTACGGCTCGGCAAGCGCGTTCAGCGTGGCATTCAGCCGACATGTCGGCACATCGCCCGGGGCCTATTCGCGATACACTCCGGATGAATGAAGGCGGCGGCAACTGGCGTTGAACTCGCGCTCCAGGAGCCTGCTTCCAGCCATCGCCGCTTTAACGCGGCGGGGCGGCATTTGCCTTCCTAGAAGAGTGACGGTGGAACAACCTGTCGAAGGACAGGTGCGGCGAACCGCATGGTCGCACGCGAAGTCGATGGCGCGAGCTGCAGGCAAAGTCCGAGGCGCAGGCCGTGCATGGACGTCTTCAGCCGGATCGGCGGCGTTCGCAGCAAACCCTTCCAGGCTTCGCCGGGATAGGGGGCAAGTGTCCCCTCCCCGAGATCGAAGGGCGCGAGTGCCCGGGCGGTCAGCCCTTCCGGCGCCTGGTCTTGAAGCTCCAGCGAAATCTCGCGCCAGCCGTCATGCGCGTCGACCTCCACGAGGCAGCTTGCCTGAACCCAGGCGCCGGCCGCTAGTGGATTGCGATAGTCACGATCGAGAATATCGATGGAGGCCTGGCCTTCGGAAAGCGAAACTTGCCAACCGTCCTGGCCGTCCGTCGATCCCGCCAGTCGGTCGACCACCACATCGGATCCGGAAACGCTGATCTCGTCGCGAAGCGATCCGATGCCGCGGAGAGAAGGGTTGGGCAGAAGATTGCCCAGTGGATTATTGACCGGATCGAACCTGTCGTCCGGTGCCGAGCGTCGGACGCTTGGCGGGGAGAGGAAACCCGCCAGATAGGCGGCCAGCGCCTTGCCGACAGCGTAACCGCCCGGCACCGAGAAATGCGTCCCGTCGTCGGAAAACCCGGCCTGCGGAACCCCGTCGACCGAACTCCAGTCGACCCACGGCTCGTTCCAGTCGAAGACATGACACCCTGCCCGTTGCGCCGCAAAGGCCAGGCTCTTCTGGTTGATCCAATGCGCCTTTGCCCGTTCCGGACCACCGGCGGCCCATTTCTGCGTGCCGCGGGCGAGGATGGGCAGAAGGATGACCAGCTTGCCGGCGCAAAGCAGCCTGTCAACGATCATCTCGCGGGTCGCCTGGATCACTTCCTTGGTTTCGACCATCATGTCGTTCGTGCCGGCATCGACGATGATGAGGTCGAAGTCGAGCTTGAGCACGTCGTCCAGCCGGAGGGCGATGTCGCGGGCCTTCTGGCCCGAAACGCCGGCGTTCAATCCGCCGAAACCGCGGGTGACGCCGACCCTGCCGCTCGGTTCCCAGCCCGGATGCACGAGAGGGTCGTGAAACACGCCGATGTCGAGCCGTCCCGCCAAAAGCACCTCTGCCCACGTGGCCCAGCCGCGTGCCGACGACCAGATGTGTCGTTCGCCGGCATGGTGGTTCTGCTGGACGAGCGATGTTCCGAGCAACGCGATGCGGCGGCCGTTGATCGGGCCATTGGTCGGCAATGTGCGGGTCACGTCTGCCGGTCTCACGAGAACACGGTGCCGCCGTTGACGTCGTAGCAGGCGCCGGTAATGAAGGCTGCATCATCCGACATCAGAAAGGCGACGAGGCTTGCGACCTCTTGCGAACTGCCTTCGCGTTTCAAAGGCGTCGCCGCAGCGACGCGCTCTCGCACTTCGGGCTTGGTGAAGGTATCGTGGAAGGTTGTGGAGATCATGCCGGGGCAAACGGAATTGACCCGGATCTTTGGACCGAGTTCCTTTGCGAGGGCGCGCGTATAGGTCATCACCGCGCCTTTCGAGGTCGCATAGGCCAGCGCGCCGGGGCCGCCGCCGTCGCGCCCTGCCTGCGAGGCAAAGGTCACGATCGCGCCGCTGCCTCCCATCGCGGCCGCGGCCGCCTTCGTGGCGTTGAACAGCGAGGTGAGATTGAGGTCGATGACCTCCTGGAAGAAGGCCTGATCCATGTCCGCCAACGTCTTGCGTGCGACGATGCCGCCGGCGACGTGGACCAGCCCGTCGAGCCTGCCGAATTCCGACACTGCCCTGTCGACGGCAGCCTGCGCATCCGCAGCCTTGGTCATATCCGCCTTGATGGCGACGGCCTTTCCGCCTGTGGCAGCAATGGCCGCGATGCTGGCTTCCGCCCCGGCGGCCGAGCCGAAATAGGTCACCACCACCTGGGCGCCCTCCTCAGCCAGCCGTTCCGCACAGGCTCTGCCGATGTCGCGTCCGCCACCGGTCACCAGGATGACCTTGTCTTTCAATCCGTTCATGGGAAATTCCTTGCGCAATCAGAAGTTCTTCGGGATGACGATCCGCAGCTGGTTGTCGTCGACATCGGTGAAATAGATATCGGCGCTGAAGCCCTGGTCGTCGATGAAGTGGAAGACCCGCCTCGGTTCGTTCAGCGAATAAGGGACGAGGAGGGTCACGAGCGTGTGCTTGGTGGACGGGGGAAGGCTTGCCTCGATATGGAATTGCGTCGCCAGCCCCTCGACTTCGACCGGATCGACGCCCTTGAAGCCTTCCACCAGCCGAACTTCAGGCGCGCCGGACGTGGAGTGGACGAACTGTCCGTAGAGCCCGGCGCGCTCTCCGGTCAGCCGGAAGCTGTTGGAGCCGGCATCCATGGATCGGGTGGCATGGAACAGCCACTGGATCGACTTGGCCGTCGCGCATTCGACACGGTCGACGATCACCAGGAAATCGCTGTGCGAGAAATAGATATCTCGCTCGGCGCGCAGGACATCCGGATCGGCGGCATGGTAGGCGGCCGTCGCATCGCCGCTGATGAAGACATGTGTCTTTTCTTCCCGGACCGCGAGGATCCGGCCGCCGGCCTTCTTGGCGATCGTCTTGTCTCCGTCCGCATACTGGCCCCTGCCTTCGATCAGGACGGCGTTCTTGGAGATCGTCTGGCGCCGCCAGTTGCGGTGCATGGTGGAGTTGAAGGCGACATAATAGCCGCTCTGGATCGCCAGGTCCTCGCCGAAGGCATAAAGAAGGAAGGCGTTCTGGTCGCCGTGGCTGTGACTGAGGGAGCCGAAGGAACTGCTCTTGAACAGGAACTGGATATGTCGAGCAGGGTCGTCCATGTGTTTTTGGACGGCGACCCAGCCGATATCCTTGAACCACTTGACCGGCGGCAGGTCGGAGGGCGCCCTGGCTTCGACCGGCGGATAATCGTGGCGATAGACAAGATCGTCGAAATTGAGATCCCACCAGCCGTAATTGTAGAATTCCATCGCAGTGCCGGCCGCCCCGGCGTTCAGGCGTTCGTAATACCACTGGTAATAGGGGTTGCCCGTCACCCCGGCGAACTGACGGACATTGTATCCGACCTTGAGGCCCGGCGGATCGCCAAGTGTCGAGTCGTCTCCGAAGCAGGCGCGGCGCGTCCCCGGCGCCTTTGTGTAAAGCGGAAAATCGCCGGTCTTCTGGAAGAACGGCCGCTTGTAGAGATCGACCTTGAGAAAGGCGCGGATCAGATTGGCCGCCTCGGTCAGATAGGCGATCCCGGTCATCCAGTAATGCGGCCCCTCGGCCCAGCCGCCATCCTTGCCGCCCCAGGGGGAATAAAGGGTGAAGAGGAATTCGACCGTATAGTCCAGCCAGTCCTCCGCTTCCTTCTCCTCGCCGGCCAGCGCAATGCAGGCGGCCGTCAATGCCGCCGAAAGGGAGCGTACCGCATGGCTGTCATAGGGAAAGACATGGATGCGGGCACGCCACAGGACATGGTCGGCCACTTCGCGGGTGCGGGCAAGCAGCACCTTTCGGACCTGTTTGCGCTCATCCTCATCCAGATGGTCGTGTAGCCAGTCGTAACCCCAGGCGAGCGCGGTGACGACGCGGAAGGCCGCCTCGTCGTTGTAGGAGCGGCTCGTCGCGCCTTTCGGATCCCATGCGGCAACGGACAGAAGCCAGGTCTTGGCCATGGCAATCAGGGCGGGGTCATCCAGGATCACGCCGCCAATGGCCAGATGGCGGATGGCATAGATGACCTCCTGGCAGTCGATATACATCTGCCGCCACAGCGTTGCGATGCGGATATTGTCCGGATAGGGGGAAGGCTCGGAAATTATCGCGCGCGATCGCCAGGGTTCGACGGAATTGTTGAAGAAATTCTGCCAGCCGCAGTGATCGGGTGCCGACTTGAGCGTCTCCCGAAAGGCGACCACCCCATCGGGATTGAGCCATAGACGGGGATGGCGAAGGTCCCTCGCCTGAAGCCGGGCTTCAGCGCGCGGCAGCTGCGTTTGCGGCAGGTCGGGAGTGATGTCGAACGACCGGACGCTGCTCCACCCCGAGGCGACGCGTTTTGCTTTGTCGTCCCAGAGCGCGAACGCCCAGGAATAGGAGCCGGGCTCGAATATCACGTCGGGCGTGAAGAAGTTCCAGGCCAGATTGTCAAAGACGTGCGTGACCCTGGGCGCGAAGTCCGGATCGGACGAAACCTTCAGAACGTAACGGGCATCATCGTCAAGCGCCGGCAGCCAGCTGAAGCGCGGCGGGTTCTCCTGGATGGGGGCGCCGTCCGGCTGGTATGTGATCGTCAGCGTGCCGGGCTTCGGCTCGTCGAGATACTGCAAACGGGGGGCTTCGGCGATTTTGGGCATCGCAGTGAGGTCCTTTAAATCTAATAGAGAAGAGGGGCGCGGACCGGCCGCGCCCGGAGGCGTCAGTTTTTGCCGTACTGGCGGTCGTAAGCCGTCTGCATGACCTTGATCACCTTGGAGAGGCCGAGCTGTTCGAGACGGGTCTGGTAGGCGTCCCAGGACGCCGTGACGTCCTGCGCGCCCAGTACCCAGGTCTGCTGCATCTCGGTCATGTAGGTAAGCAGGCTCGGCCAGTACTTGTCGTAGGTGGCACGCTCCTTGGCATCCATGGAGACGCCGGTGAATTCCGGCTGCAGGAGGCCGGGCTCCTTTTTGTACATGGCGATGCCGTCGAGGGCCATCTTGTTGGTCCACTGCTCCTCGGACGGATAGGAGGCCCAGTAGCCGCGCGGTACACCGGCGCCGATCTCCCACATCTGGGCGTTTACGGGTTTCGGATTGTGCAGCACGCTGTCCTTGTAAAGGGGCTTGCCATCCTTCATGTCGTAATTGACGCCCTCGATACCCCAGTTGGACAGGATGCGGCCCTTCTCGGAGAACCAGAAGTCGAAATATTTGATCGTCTCGACCGGGTGCTTGTTGCTGTAGGAGATCGCCCATCCGGCCGGCTGCACGGTGGCGCGGCGGCTGTCTTCGAACCGTTTGCCGGAAACTGTCTTCGGCGGCAGCATCGGCGCAAAATTGATGCCGGGAACGCTGTCCTTCAGAGCTTCGGTATAGTTCGAGGTGCTGGCGAACCAGTCGTGCGTCATGCCGCCGATATTATTGCCGAGCATGTATTCCCGGTCACGCGCGCCGCGCGTGAAGATCTCGGTATCGATCAGGCCTTCCTTGAACCACTGGGCGACTTTGGAAATCCCGGTCTTGTAGTTCGGCGTCGTCCATGGATGGACGATCTTGCCGTTCTCGACCATGAAATCGCCATAACGCTCCGACCCCGAGACGCGAGCATCCCACATGTTGATCAACCGCACGGCCTCGATCGGCTCGCGGGCGAAATATGGAACCTCGTCCTTCTTGCCGTTGCCGTTCGGGTCCTTCTCGCGAAACGCCTTGAGCACCGTGTAGAGCTCGTCGACATTGTCGGGCTCCTTGAGGCCCAGCTTCTCAAGCCAGTCCTTGCGGATGAACCAGGCGCGCGAATATTCGCCCTCCGGGACATAAGGGATGAAATAGATATGGCCATCCGGCGCGCTGATTGTCTGGCGCACGACAGGGTGTTCGTCGAAGAACTTCTTCAGGTTGGGGGCATGTTCCGCGATGAGGTCGTCGAGCGGCTGGAATGCTCCTTCCATCCCGTAACGGATGAAATCGTCCTTCAGGCCGCCGGTGACGTCGCCGCCGACGATGTCCGGCAGGTTCCCGGATGCCATCAACAGGTTGAACGCGTCGCGGCTGTTGCTGGTGGCGAGAGAGGCCACGTTCTTGACGTGGATGCCGGTCCATTCGGCCGCCTTCTTCTCCACCGGCCAATTTTCCGTGTAGACGTATTTGTCACGAAAATGAAAGTGGATCGTCAGCTCGAGTGGATTGGTAACAATCTTGGTCGAGGCGTCCTGCGCATGGGCTCCGCCGACCTGCAGCAAGGCGCATGTGGCCAGCAGGGTAAGGCTTTTTCGAAAGTGTCTCATCCATTTCTCCTCCTTAAACAGATTTGGCTTTGACAGGCGTTATTCCTTCACCCCGCCAAGGGTGATGCCCTTGTTGAAGTATTTCTGGATGCTCGGATAAATGAGCAGGACCGGGATGATCGACGCGATCATGATCGCCGCCGTCACCGTCTCGAACGAATAGCGCGACGTCATCAGACTGCTGGCGAACTCGTCATTGGCGCTTAGGTCGACAATGATGCGCTTCAGGTAGAGCTGCAGCGGGATCTTCTCCTCGCCCCGCAGAAGCACCATGGCCCAGAAATAACTGTTCCAGCGCGACACGATGCAGAACAGGCCGACCGTGATGATCGCCGGCTTGGAGAGCGGAATGAAGACCTTCCAGAGCAGCTGGAACTCGCTTGCGCCGTCCATCTTGGCGGCTTCCTCGAATGATTTCGGGACGGCCTCGAAAAAATTGCGAAGCAGGATGACGTTGAAGGCGTTGCAGGCAAAGCCGATGATCAGCCCGAAGCGCGAGTCCAGCAGGCCGAGGTCGCGCATGTTCAGGAAGAACGGGATCATTCCCGCATTGAACCAGAGCGTGAACGCCACCATCAGGTTCAGGAACTTGCGGCCGCGCAGCCGTGAGCGGGACAGGGCATAGGCGCCGGGGATCATGATCGCGAGGCTGACCGCGGTGCCGCCGAACGTGTAGATGAAGGTATTGCCGTAGGCGATCCAGAACAGCCGGTCCGACAGCACGAACTCGTAGGCCGCAAGCGTCAGGTCCTTCGGGAAAAGGATGACCTGCCCCGAGGTGACCGCGGCGCCGGAGGAGACCGATACCGCCAGGATGTAAATGAACGGATAGAGCGTCGACAGGACGAAGATGCCGATCAGCGCCGCATTGGCATATCCGAAGATCCGGTCGCCCCGGGAATAGAGGTTGAAATGTGCCATGACATCACCAGAGCGAGGTTGACGAGACCTTCCGGCTGATCCGGTTGGCCGTGAAGACGAGAGCGAAGGCGATGACGGCGTTGAACAGGCCGGCCGCGGTTGCGAGATCGTATTGAGTTCCCTGCAGGCCGGTCCGGTAGACGTAGGTCGAGACGACGTCGGCGGTGCTATAGGTGGCAGGCTGATAGAGAAGGATGATATATTCGAACCCGACCTCGACGAGATTGCCGATGCGGATAATCAGCATGATGATGATCGTCGGCAAGATGCAGGGCAGCGTGATCCGCCACATCATCTGCCACCGCGAGGCGCCGTCCACCCGCGCCGATTCGTAGAGCGTCGGGCTGACGCCGGCGATCGCGGCCAGATAGACGATCGATTCGAAGCCTGCCTCTTTCCAGATGTTGGAACCAATGAACACCGACCGGAACCATTCCGGCTGGGTGAGGAAATAAACCGGCTCGAACCCCAGGCTGGATATGATGAGATTGATCACGCCCGTCGTCGGAGACAGAAGATTGATGACGATGCCGGCGACGATCACCACCGAGATGAAGTGCGGCAGGTAGACGATCGTCTGGGAGAACCGCCGGCCGAACTCGCTTTGCAGTTCGTTGAACATCAGCGCCAGGATGATCGGCACCGGGAAGGCGAAGATCAGCCCGAGCCCGCTGATGGTGATCGTGTTGATGAAGGCGCGGATGAATATCTGATCTTCGAGAAGGGTGCGGAAGTTCTCAAGACCGACCCAGGGACTGCCGGCGATGCCGCGGAAGGGGCTGAAGTCCTTGAAGGCTATCTGCAGCCCTTCCATCGGCTTGTAGAGAAACAGCAGAAACCAGACGATCATCGGCAGGGCGAGCAGATAGAGCTGCCAGTCCCGGCGAAGATCTTCGCCTATGCCTTTCAGATAGTGGGTCATTCTCGATGTCATCATCCACCTCATGAACGGCCGTTGACGGCCCGGCCGGTTTCCAGGTCGAAAATGTGAAGCCTGTCAGTCGGCATCAGCAGTTGCCGGACCTCGGCGAGCTTCTGGACATCGGACGGCGTGTCGACCTTGGCGACGACCGGCTGGCCGGCGATCCGGCAATGCAGCAGGGCTTCGGAACCAAGCGGCTCGACAAGATCGACCGTCGTCGGAATGGTCTGGACATCCGCGACCGTGCCGGTCTCAATCTCCAGATGCTCCGGCCGCAGACCGACGAGAATGCGCTGGCCCGCGTCGAGGGTGGCGGCGCTCCAGCCCGGGAGCGTCAGTAGCGCCGGACCGTCATCGGTCCCGTCGATCCGTGCGACGGCCACGCCGTTCGCAGCCGTCACGGTTGCTTTCAGCAGGTTCATGGGCGGCGAGCCCAGGAAGCTCGCGACGAAGGCATTCGCCGGATTGAGAAAAAGCTCCATGGGAGAGCCCACCTGCTCGACGCGGCCGCTATTCATCACCACGATACGGTCGGCGAGTGTCATGGCCTCCACCTGGTCGTGGGTCACGTAGATGCTGGTGACGCCCATGCGGTTGTGCAGCCGGCGGATTTCGGCGCGCATCTGGGTGCGCAATTTGGCGTCGAGGTTCGAAAGCGGCTCGTCGAAAAGGAAGACCCTTGGCTTGCGCACGATCGCGCGTCCCATCGCCACCCGCTGTCTTTGACCGCCGGAAAGGTCTGCCGGCTTGCGCTTCAGGTAGGGCGTCAGATCGAGGATCGTCGCCGCCTCGCTGACAGCTGCCTCGACCACTGCATTCTTCTCGCCGCGGACGCGCAGGCCGAAAGCAATATTTTCCGCGACATTGAGATGCGGGTAGAGCGCATAATTCTGGAAGACCATGGCGACATCGCGATCCTTGGGCGCCATGCGGTTGACGACGCGCCCACCGATGGAGATCGTGCCGCCGGAGATATCCTCAAGCCCGGCGACCATGCGCAGCGTCGTCGATTTGCCGCAGCCCGACGGGCCGACCAGGACGACGAATTCGCCCTGCACCACCGACAGATCGATAGAATGCACGACTTCAAGTGCGCCGTAGCGTTTCACTACGTCGTTCAATTCCACTGCAGACATTTCAGTTTCCTCCCGCTGCGTCCGCCTTCAGGTCAGACTGCGCCGCGGCCTCCGTTTTTCCGTCGTCGTTGCATTGATGGATTCGATGTAGCTCCACAGCTTCGGATCTTTTGAAAGCTCCGTGATCTTGCTTTCCAACGAACCCAGATGCCGGGTCATCGCCGCCACCGCCGCATCCGGGGACGCAGCCCCGATGGCCTCGACAATGGCGCGATGTTCGTCGATGACCTCGCCGGTGCGGCGCACCCCGAACACCATCTTCAGATGACGCATGCGGTCGATTTCTCCCTTCGCCTGATTGACGAAAGACCAGACGCCGCTGAGGCGCGCCGCCGCAAAGATCGCCTTGTGAAAGCTCTCGTCCAGTTCGAAGAAGCTGGTGTAGTCCTCGCTCGCGACGGCCTCGATCTGCTGGTTGAGCAGGAGTTCCAGGCGGCCGAGATCCTCGAACGTGTGGCGCTTGGCCGCTTCCGCTGCAGCTCCCGCCTCCAGGCGGAACCGGATAAAGCAGGCCTCGATGTAACGCTGCACCTCGATCGTCGCGACGAACGTGCCCCCTTGCGGGACGACCTTGATCAGGCCCTCTTCCGAAAGACGGATGATTGCCTCGCGCACCGGCGTCTTGCTGACATGCAGGATCGCGGCGACCTCCTTCTCGGGAAGGGCGCGGCCGGGAAGCAGCCTGACTTCGACGATAAGCTGCCGCAGCAGGCGATAGACCTTGTTGGTCGTATTGCCCGTGCCTTCCATCAGGAACGGCCGGAGCAATTCCTCAAGGGGAAGAGCAGGAATCTGCACGACTTCAGACATATCTATTCACCAACTGATATCTTAGTTTCCAGATTGATGTCCTAGCTGAGAATTGTCAAGTCCAGATGCCCAAGATTCTCGGGCGCCAAAAAACCGCCGCAACGGAGCGTTGCGCGGCGTATGGAGGCGATGTCCAAATGTGCATGAATTACGTTTTGCGGCTTGCGCCTGCAGAGGCTGTTCGCGCCGAACACGAAGGCGTCCGGACTCGCGGGCGCCCGCATCAAGTGGCAAGGCGCGGCGCAAAAGGGGCAGGATTCTAGGACCCCGAGTGAGTCTGCTCGAATGAATGCTTACCGAGACCTGTCAGAACACATCGCGGGCCGGTCGTCAGGCGGACACCTCCATCCGCTCCGACGGCCACGGTCTCGCTGAACCCGAGTGCTTTCGCTGTCGCATAAAGATGGAAAACCATGCCTTCTTGCAGAACCCAGTTCGATGTCGGCAGGAAAACCCTCGAAAAGTCGCTGCTGCGCGGCGTGCGGGTATAGAGGCCCAATGTGTAAGCCGTCACGTTTTCGTATGTCGGCCGCAGATGTGCGTTAAGCGCGCCCTGCCGCATGATGGCATCGATATCGCGAGCGACGGCACCCGGCTTCATCGCGGCGATCTGGCGATCCTGCAGCGCCACGAGCTTTTCGGCAGCCGCATTGAGGGCGGCCGACGGCTCCCCGACCACGACCGGGCGCATCATGCGGGCGCCATAGTTTCCAACGCGCGGGATGAGTTCGACATGCAGGACGTCGCCCTGCATGATCGTTTCGGTCTTGAACGCACCATGCAGAAACTCGTGGCTGCCGGTGGCCTTGACGACGGGGCCGACTTCGCCGGTATCGGCACCTTCACGCAGGAAGACCTGCGAGGCGATTGCCGCCGCATCGCGGGTGGTCATTCCCGGACGGGCCTGCCGTGCGATCTCCAGCATCGCCTTGTCGGCGATTGCGGACGCCTGACGGAGTACGGCAATCTCATCCTCCGACTTGACCCAACGCAGGCTGTCGCTAAGCCCCGGCATGGGAATGAAGCGCGCATCCGGCAGCAGCGCCGAAAGCCGAGTGAACGTCGCAGCGCTCATGCTATAGGAATTGGTATCGAGGCCGATGCGCGCTCCAGCAAATCGGCGCTCGCAGATGCTTGCAGCGACGGCCGCTTGCGCGTCGTCGGTATCGGCGAAACCGACCACGTCGGAAATCCAGCTCTTTTCCCGGCACGGCGCCTCGTCCAGCGCCCGCAGTGTGAACCAGGCATTGCCCTCGCGCGGCAAAAAGGCGGCGCGGTACATGGTTTCGGAGACGGTGTAGCCGGTCAGCCAGGCCAGCAGCTCGCCGCTATCGACGAGCAGCAGATCGACGCCGGCGGATGCCATGGCGTCCCGGGCGCATGCGATACGGCGATCGAATTCCGCCCGGGAGAACATGGTCAGGCAACCTCGCAGATATCGAGGATGGTCAGCATGTAGACGCGGATCATGTCGAGATAGTCGACGATGTCGACACGCTCGTCGGGCATGGTGTTGTAACGGCCGCCGGGGCCGCACACGATGCCTTCCATGCCGAGTTCCTTGTAGAGATGGCCGGCATCGGTGCCATAGAAGCGGGTCGGCGTGATCGCGCCGGTCGGTTGTTTTTCGCCGCGCACGGCTTCATAGGCCGCGTTGATCGACTTGACGATGCGCGATGTCGGCGAAACCTCGAAGGGCGGCATCAGCGGGCGACCCTCGATCAATTCCGGAACCAGCTTTGCCTTGAGGCCGGGGAAGCGGCCTTCAAGGGCCACCAGTTCCTTTTCGAGATCGGCCAGCACACCCTCCTGCGTCTGCCCCGGCGCATAACGGCACGAGCCCTTGAGACGGACGAAATCCGCGACCTGCGGCGGGCGCCATTCTTCGAGACCGCGCCCGAGCGCACCATGGACGACGCCGACATGGCCGCGGTTGATCGACCGGTGCACGTCGCTCCTGGCGCCGCTGAAGGTCATGGCGTTGATGCGCGGGATGATATCGCAAGCCGCGGCGATCGCGTCGACGGATTCCTCGCGCTTGGAGAGGTGGCGCGTGTCGCCGGTCAATTCGATGACGTAGCTGAGAGCTGCCGCGTGCATGGTGACGGCGACGAGATCACTCGGCTCGCTGTTGATGAAATAGTCCGCCTTGACGCCGTGCCTGATCGCCGCAAGCGTGCCGACGCCGCCCTGCAGTTCGCCGACCACGAAGGTCAGGATAACGTCGCCCTTGAGCCTGACGCCGGCGTCGAGCAGCGTCTTGACTGCGCAGAAATAGGCGGCATCGCCGGCCTTCATGTTCGACACGCCGATACCGTAGATGAACTTGTCATCGACAAGGCCGGCATAGGGATCGACCGTCCAGCCTTCGGTGACCGGATTGGTGTCGAGATGACCGTTGAACAGCAGGCTCTTGCCGCCGCCGGTGCCCCCGAGGCGTCCGATCGTGTTGAAGCGGCGGCCTTCGTCGAACGGCTGCAATTCGGCTTCGACCCCGATCTTTTCCAGTTCGCCGGCCATGTAGCGCGCAAGATCACGCTCACCATCGGTTTCCGAATGGCTCTTGTGCTGAACCATCTTCGACAGGAAATCGAGGCAGGCCTTTTCGTCGATCCGATCCACCAGGGATTTCGGGTCCATTGTCATACTCCTTGATGCATTGTCATAGGTATTGGCCCGCCGCGCGTGGCACCGCCTCGATCAGTCGGCGGGTATATTCGGCGCGATCCTGGCTATCGATGTCTGCCGCCGGTGCGATCTCGACGAGATTGCCGCGATACATCACGGCGATCCGGTGGGCGATCTGGCGGATAAGGTTGAGGTCGTGGGTAATGAACAGGTAGGCGGTGCCGCTGGCCTTCTGCAACTCCAGCAGCAGCTGGACGATGGACGCCTGCACCGACACGTCGAGCGCCGAAGTGATCTCGTCGCAGATCACCAATTTCGGCTTGGAAGCAAACGCACGGGCGATCGCCACCCGCTGTTTCTCGCCGCCCGACAGCTGATGCGGATACCGCTGGGCATGCGTGCGCGGCAGGCGCACCTGCTCCAGCATATCGCCGACCTTCTGGTCGAGATGAGACGCGTCCCCGAACAGCTTTAGCGGTCGCGACAGGATCTCGCTGATCTTCTGGCGGGGATTGAGCGAGGCGTCAGGGTGCTGGAAGATGATCTGCACGTCCTTGCGATAGGCATTGTCCATGTCGCCAAGGTTCCTGATCTCGCGACCGTCGAACCAGATCTTGCCCTCGAAGCGGTTGAGACCGGTCATCGCCTTCGCCAGGGTCGACTTGCCGGAGCCGGATTCACCGACGATGCCGAGAATTTCCCCCGGATTGATGCTGAGGCTGATGGCATTGTTGCCGGCAACGCGTTCGGTGGCGCGGCCGGTCAGCGCCGCCAGAAACAGCTTGCGCCCATAATGGACGCTGACGTTTTCGATACGCACCAGCGGCTTGTCCGCGTCAACGACGATGTCGCCGACCAGCCTGCGGGCCGGATCGGGAACCGCTGCGATCAGCTCGCGGGTATAATCCTGCTGCGGATTGGCAAAGATATCGCGCACCGCACCCTGCTCTACGATCTCGCCGCGACGGATGACGGCGACGCGGCTGGCCGTGYGCGACACCAGCGCCAGATCGTGGGAAATGTAGAGCGAGGCGACACCGGTCTCGGCCTGCAGTTCCACGAACAGGTCGAGGATCTGGCATGAGGTGATGACGTCGAGCGCCGTCGTCGGTTCGTCGAAGATGATGCATTCGGGATTGCACGCAAACGCCGATGCGATGACGACGCGCTGCTTCTCGCCGCCCGATGCCTCGTGCGGCATGCGGTTCATCATCGCGGCCGGCGTCTTCAGGCCGACGCGATCCAGCATCGCCTCGCCTTCCTTCCAGGCCTGCTGTCGTGTCAGCCCGCGGTGACGGACCAGCACCTCGGCGAGCTGGGTGCCGAGCGACAGGGTCGGGTTGAGCGACGTGCTCGGATCCTGGAACACCATGCTGATCCGCCGGCCGCGAAAGGCCTCGATCTGGGCATCGGTCTTTTCGAGCAGGTTCTCGCCGCTCAGCAGGATGCGGCCGCCCGGTTCGCGGGCGTTCTTGGGCAGATAGCGCATGATCGACCAGGCAAGCGAGGTCTTGCCGGAACCGGATTCGCCCACCAGGCCGAGGATTTCGCCCCGGTGGACGGAAAGGTCGATGTTCTTGAGCGCATGGAAGACGCCGGAGGCCGTGTCGTAATCCAATGAGTAATTCTCGATCGCGAGAACCGGAGTTTCTGGTTTTGTCGTCATCATGGCAGCCTCAGGTTCGCGGATTGAGGGCATCGCGAAGACCGTCGCCCAGAAGATTGAAGCCGACGGCGACGACGGCGATCGCCACGCTCGGCCAGATCAGGATGCCGGCACTCAGGTGCATGTAGCGGCGCGCCTCCGAGACCATCAGGCCCCATTCGGCCGCCGGCGGCTGTGCGCCGAGACCGAGAAAACTCAGCGTCGCAAACAGCATGACCGCAAAGGAAATGCGGATGGTCATCTCGACGATGATCGGCGCGATGACGTTCGGCAGCATTTCCCGCAGGATGATGTAGGCGGAGCTTTCGCCACGGGCGACCGCCGCATTGACGTAATCCTGCTTGCGCACCGACAGCGCGACGCTGCGGGTGATGCGGGCCATGCCCGGCGCAAACGCGATGGCAACGGCGATCAGCGCGTTGACCGTGCTGGACCCCAGAAGGTTGACCACCAGAAGTGCAAACAGCAGGCTCGGGATCGACATGACGGCATCGATGGTGCGCATGATCAATTCATCCGCCCGGCCGCCGAGGAAGGCGGAGGTGGTACCGACGAAGGCGCCGAGCAGCGTGCCGGCGATGGTTGCGAGCACGGCCATGACCACGGTGGCGCGGGCGCCGATCAGCAGGCGGCTGAAGATGTCGCGGCCATATTGATCCGTTCCCAGCCAATAGGCGGCGCTCGGCCCCTTGTATCGCGCAAGCGGTGCAAGCGTTTCCGGGTCGTGCGGCGCGAGCATTGGTCCGAACAGCACGATCACCAGCACCAGCAGGACAAGCAACATGCCGATCGCGCCCTGCGGCGTGCGCAGGAGGCGTTTGATGAAATCAGTCATACTGGATCCTCTTGTCGAGCCAGGCATAGAGGATGTCGGCGATGAAATTGACGATCGAATAGGTGGCCGCCATGATCAGCACGCCGGCCTGGATGGCCGGCAGGTCACGCGCCTGGATCGCCACGATCAGCTGGCGGCCGATGCCGGGAATGGCAAAGATCTCTTCGACGACAATGACGCCGCCGAGCAGGTAACCCACATCGAGCGCAACGATGGTGATGGTCGGCAACAGCGCATTGCGCAGTGCGTGGCGACGAAGGACTTGTCCGCGTGAAATCCCCTTCAGCCGGGCGGCGCGGATATAATCGGTGTGCAGCACGTCAACGAGTTCCGACCGCACCATCCGCGAGACGTGGGCAATCAGGATCACCGAAATGACGCAGACCGGCAGGACCAGATGCGCGATGCCGCTCGAAAAATTCTCGGTGAGCGGCACATAACCGGTCGGCGGCAACCATTTCATCAGGTCGGCGAAGACCAGGACGGCCACGGTCGCCGTGACGAATTCGGGAAGCGCCACGCCGGCGTAGGAGATCAGGCTGACGACCATGTCGGCGATCTTGCCGCGACGGACGGCGGCGATGATGCCGAGCGGAATGGCGAGAACCAGCATCAGGCCGATCGACAGGAAGGCCAAAAGCAGTGAACGGCCGAGCGCCTCGAACATCACCGGGCCGACAGGCTGGCCGGTGCGTAGCGAGGTGCCGAGATCGCCCTGCAGCACGTGGCCGAGCCATATGGCATATTGCTGCCACACGGGAGCGTTGAGCCCCATGTTTTGACGCAGCGCAGCGAGGGCGTCCTGTGTCGCATTCTCGCCCAGCATCATGACGGCCGCATCGGCCGGCAGGATCTGGGTGATGGCGAAAACGATGAGCGATACGATGAAGAGCGTATAGACGATCATCACCAGCCGCTTGGCTATATAGTTCGGGGACACGGTCGTGTTCCTTGTTCCACCAGCCGGACGCTCAAGGAGCGTCCGGCATAGTTGGGGTTAGCCGCGCTTGGGCGCCTTGTCGGTCAGGGAGGCGTAGTCGAGGCGGAAGACCGAGGCGCGTGGATGCGCTTCGTAACCCTTCACCCAGCTCCGCTTGGCCGACAGCACGTCGAAGAAGGACGGGATAATCGAGGGTACTTCCTCGTTCATCAGTTCCTGAGCCTTGGTGTAAAGCTCGGTGCGCTTGGCTGCGTCGATCGTGCCGCGAGCTTCGGCGACCAGGGCGTCGAAGGCCTTGTTGTTCCAGCGCGTCTCGTTCCAGGAGGCATCCGAGGTATAGAGAAGCTTGAAGATTCCGTCCGGAGTCGGCTGCATGTTGTAGAAGCCGACGTAGAAGCTGCCCTTCTTCCACACCTGCTCCAGATAGGTGGCATGCGGCATTGTCTGGACGTTGATGGTGATGCCGGCTTCCTTGGCCATTTCCTTGAGGGCGACGGCAAGCTGCGTGCGCACCGCCGGGCGGTCGGAGGCGATGAGCGTTGCTTGCAGGCCATTCGGGAAACCGGCTTCCGCGAGCAGCTTCTTGGCTTCCGCGATATTCTTCTGGCGCTGTTTGGCAGCCTTGAAGAACTGGTAGGACGGGTTCAGCGGCGTGTCGTTGCCCGGCGTTCCAAAACCTTCGGTAACGAAGTTGACCATCGCCTCGCGATCGACCGTGAGCGCGATCGCACGGCGGACGCGCGCGTCGTTGAACGGTGCGGTGTCGCAACCGAAGTTGATGTTGCAGAACTGGCCGGACGGCGTGCGCAGGACCTCGACGCCGTCATTGCCGTCGAGCCGCAGGTATTCGGTCGGCTGCAGCGTCGAGATGATGTCGACATTGCCGGCGATCATCGCCGAGCCTTCGGCGGAGATATCCGGGAATACCTGGACTTCGATACGATCGAGATAAGGGCGTGCCGGGTCGTAATAGTTCGGGTTGCGTTCGACGACGATCAGGCGGTCCGGCTCGTAGGATACCAGCTTGAACGGGCCGGTGCCCACAGCCTTGGTGGAAAGGCTCTTGAGATCGCCGGTGGCGATCGAGGCCGGAATGATGCGAGCGTTGGTGTAGGCCATCGCGACCGGCAAGTCGGCATAGGCGCCGGAGAGCTTGAACTGCACTGTCGTATCGTCGACGGCGACGATGTCGGAGATCGGGCCGACATTGTTGCGGCCGGGCGACGCGGTTGCCGGATCGAGGATTGCCTTGAAGGTGGCGACGACGTCCTTTGCCGTGAACGGCGAGCCGTCATGGAAGGTCACGCCCTTGCGCAGCTTGAACGTCCATTCGGTCAGGCTGCCATTGGGCGTCCAGCTTTCGGCCAGATCCGGCTCGACCGACATGTCGACCTTCAGGCGTGTCAGATTGCTATAGAGCAGCTCGGTCACCAGGTATTCCGGGTTGACGCGGGTCAAAAGCGGATGGATGACGCTTGCAGCCTGGTCGACGGAGATGCGCAGCGTGCCGCCCTTGGCCGGCTTTGCGGTCTGCGCCAGGCCAAGCGCCGGTGCAGCAAAGACGGCGGCGGTGCCGGCGAGGAAGAGGCGACGTTTCATTTCCAGCATTTTTCAGTTCCCTTATGGTTCAGGCGCGGTTTTCAGGAATGGAGTCGGCGGCAAAGCCCGCCGCGAGATAGGCCAGTATGCTTTTCGCCAGGGCGATGATGTCCTGGCGGGTGGTATGCTCTTCGGGACTGTGGATGCAGCTTTCCGGGCGGCCGAGCCCGCCCAGCAGCACCTCCTGTGCAAAGCCGGACTTCTGCACGTAGCCGAAATCGGAGCAGCTTGCGGCGCCCCATTTTTGAAAGTCTTCCGGCTTGTAGCCGAAGCCCAGCGACAGCGCCTCTTGCCAGCGTGGCCAATGCGGACCTTCCGGATCGTCCGTCGGGATGAGGTGTCCGACCAGATCAATTTTGAGCCCCAGCCCCGTGCCGGCAACGCTGTCGCGGATCACGCTTTCGATCTCGGCGCGCGCATCCTCATAGCTTTCTTCCGGAGCGTAACGGCGGCTGACGAGAATCTTGATCTCCGCCGGCACCTGTCCGCCGGCGGTGCCGCCATTCACGGCCGAAATCGAAAGCTGCGGTCGCAGCGGACCTGACGCGTGCGGCGGCGGCGCCAGCGCGGATGCCCGGCTGGCCACGTCCAGCTTCAAGACCATCAGGGCATTGAGCATGGGCAAGGCGCCTTCGATCGCATTGATGCCGGCGCCGGTGCGATTGCCTTCGCCGGCATGAACGGCGTGCCCCCTGATCGTCACCTGCAGATGGAAGACACCGAAGCATCCAGCCCAGATGCGCGGCGCCGCGGACCCGTTGAAATTGAGGATATGACCTTTCAACTTGCCCTGCTCCGCCAGATAGCGAATGCCGGGATAGAGGCCTCCTTCCTCATCGGTGCAGAGGAGCAGCATCGGATCGTAATAGAGAGGCAGGCCGCATTTTTTGGCGGCGCGCAACGCCAGCAGGGTGGCTGCGATCGTGCCCTTCATGTCCGCTGCCCCGAGCCCGAACAGATCGTCACCCTCGACCGTCAGCTTCAAAGGATCGCGTGCCCAGCCAGGCGCGGCCGGGACCGTGTCGACATGATAATAAAGACCGCAGACGGGCTTTCCCATTTCGCGGGTGGCAATGAGATTGGTCCGCTGGCCGGATGCCGGTCCCCCGGCCACGTACCAAAGATCACGCGGCACGACGACCCGCTCGAACTCAAACCCCAGGGGCGAAAGCAGTTCGGCCATCAGATCGGCAAAAGCGTCATAGCCCAGACCCGGCGGGAATGAGGTGTCAACTTCGATCATCCGGGCCAGATCATCGACAGCAACCTCGACATCCCGCTCAATCGCTGCCATGGCAGGTCCAAGGATCTGTTGCGAAGAAGCTGGCTGCGGCGTGGTCATGGCAGTGTCCTCGGTACCCGTCGCGCCAGCCTCCCCAGCTTGCGCTTTAATATAAACTATATAGTAATACTGCGTAGATCGAGACCCCGAGTCAACTCCAAAGAAGAGGCAAATCATTGCCGGAACTGCCCAATAATTCATCAGGAGTGATCAAGCTGACGGAACTGTCGTTGCCGCTCTATGAAGTGGTCAAACGACAGATCACCGAAGCGATCATGCTCGGCAAGCTGGAACCGGGTTCGGTTCTGCCGAGCGAAGTGGCGCTGTCGCAAACCTATGGCGTGGCCGTGGGCACCATCCGGCGGGCGCTGATGGATCTCACCAATGACGGCCTTCTCAGCCGTCGTCGCAAGACCGGCACCGTCGTGACCGGCCGCAAGCCGCAGCACAGCCTGCGCCTGTTTTTTCAGTATTTTCGACTGCACGGGCTGGACGGTTCGCTCAGCAAATCGGTTACCAAGGTGACTTCGCTCGACAGGAGCGTTGCTTGTGGGGCCGATGCGCGAAAACTTCAGATCGAGGAAGGCTCGCCGATCGTCACCTTCCACCGGGTGCGTTACGTCGACGAGCGGCCGATCATGCACGAGACACTGACGCTTTCCCGCGAACGCGTTCCGGACTTCCCGGAAAGGCCGGAGGAAATCCCTCAGCTCTTCTACCTGCATCTGCTGGAAAATTACGGGATCCGCATCTCGGCCATACGCGAACAGATCGGTGCCGATCTTGCGAACGATTTCGATGCCCGGTGGCTGGATCTGGCCCTACCCGCTGCCGTTCTGACGATCGACGAGGTCGCCTATGATCAACTGGCGGTCCCGGTTCTCATCTCCGCCCATCGCGCGACGACTGCACACCATAGGTATGTCAACGAGGTTCAATGAGAATGTGGCCGTTGACGGTGGTGGACGACTATCCTGAACGGGAAGGTCGTCCATCCTGCCGCCGTCAGTTCTCCAATGCCTGCATGACGAGATGGCTGTCGACATATTGGACCATGGTGGCGATCTTGCCATCCGATACGCGGTAGAGATGGGCAAAGCTCGCGGTCATGGACTTGCCCGTGGCCTTGTAGGTGCCGGAATAGAAGCCGAAGGCGGCTACGCGATCGCCGTCTTCCAGATAGGTATGGACTTTGGCGCTGTAGCCGATCCATTCGGTGGCGAGCCGGTGAAAGACACCGGCGATGATGGCGTCGGTTCCCACATAGGTGCCGGCATAAGGAAAGCCTTCGGCCTCCGTCCAGCTCGCATCGGGCGCCAGGGCCGCAACTAAGTTGCGGCCATTATCTTCCGAGGTGCCCTCATACGTGGCGCGGATGAGATCGAGATTTGCACCCATGACCGGTCAGCCCCACTTCATCTCGCCTGTGGCGACCTTGGAGCCGATGTCCAGAGCAATGCCCATGCCGAGGCCCGGGAAGCGTGCTTCTATCGCCGCCTTGAGTTCGGGCGAGCCCTTGGCCTTGGCAAGTTCTTCCTCGAACGCCTTCAGATAGGCAAGGGTATGCGCGACACCTGAAAGGTCAGTCGACGCTTCCGGGGTCATATGGCCGGCGACCACGATTGCCGGTTTGCGCGCTGCGATCTTCTCGAGATTGGCGATCCAGGCGGCCCGCAGTTCGGCGCTGTTGGTGTCCGCGGTCCAGACGTGGACGCCATTGAAGATCAGCACCCCGCCGAAGACCGCGTTCAGGGAAGGGACGAAGAGATAGCGGCGATTGGACAAGCCTTCCGCGTCGACGATCTCGATGGTTTCGCCGTCCACCGTCAGCGTCTTGCCGTCAAAGGCTTCCGGAAGAACGACGTCGGCCAGTGTCTGCGGACCGTTTTCCTTGAGCTGCGGACCCCAGACGGCGAGCTTCTTCTCGACGCTGCCCTTGATGGCGGCAACCGTAGCCGACGCGGCGATTACCTTGGCATCCGGGAAAGCCGCCTTGATCGGCCCAAGGCTGAAATAATAATCCGGATCCGACTGGCTGATGTAGATCGTAGTGAGCGTCTTGCCAGTCGCCTTGATCGCGTCCGCCAGCGCCTTGCCGTCTGGGAGCGTGAAGCCGCCGTCGATCAGTACGGCTTCCGTCGCACCGGAAACCAGAACGGGAGCGCGGAAAAAGCCGTTCTGCCCGGCGGGGAAATGCTTCCAGGTCAGGGTTCCGGCTGCATGGCCAAGTCCTGCAGGCGCAAAAACGGCGGTGGCGCCGGCGGCGAGAGTGGTTTTCATGATCGTTCTCCTTGTAAACATGGAATGTCTCCGGGGGCTTCGTTCGCTATCTGGGACTGAGAGATGACAGCCTTGCAGGTTTCGCCTCTCCTGCCTCGCTCCTTGTGAAGCCAAAGATGACACGGCGAGATAGAACGAAGAAGACCAACAAATACGACAGAATGTATGCTATAAGTTGACAGTCACGCGGGGGCTTTTATGCAAGAAGCGAGAAATCTCAACCGGCTCGCCTATTTTGTCGCTGTCGTCGACGCGGGATCTTTCACCCGGGCGGCGGAGTATCTCGGCATTACCAAGGCAGTCGTCAGCCAGCAGGTTGCCAGGCTCGAACAGGAGGTCGGCACCACGTTGCTGATGCGCACGACGCGGCGGGTCCAGCCTACCGAGGCAGGACAGATGTTTCACGCCCGTTGCGTGTCGATCCTCAGAGAGGCCGAGGATGCGCTGGGGGAACTGGCTCAAGCCAGGTCGGAACCCAAGGGCCTGTTGAGGATCACCGCACCCTACGACTATGGCACGTCGGTAGTCGTGCCTTTGGTCACCGCCTTCACGTCCCGCTATCCGGATTGCAGGGTGGAACTCAATCTCAGCGACAGGATGGTCGATCTGGTCTCTGAGAACATGGACCTCGCCGTTCGCGTCGGGTGGCTGGCCGACTCAAGCCTCCAGGCCAGACGGATCGGCTTCTTTCGGCAATATCTTGTCGGCCCGCCTCAGTTTGCCGCACGACTAGCGGAATTAAACGGGCTCGCCGATTTGCCCGCCCTGCCCTTCGTTGCCAATAACGCGCTGCGAGAACCTTTGGAATGGACGTTTACGCGCGGTGATCAGGAGGCACTCACGGTGCGGTTCAAGGCGTCTATCGCCATCAATACCACGCCGGCGGTCATGGAAGCGGTAAGGCAAGGTGGCGGATTGTCCGTGCTGCCGGATTTCCTCGCGACTGCTGAGTTGGCCGATGGACGCCTTCTCCACGTCCTGCCTGAATGGCAGCTACCGTCGGGCGGCGTGTTCACGGTCTATCCGGCTGCACGTTTTCGCCCGCCTAAAGTGTCTGCGTTCGTGGACATGCTGATAGCGGCGCTGAGAACGGAACCGCCGCGCGTGGAATAGGCAGATGGACACTTGACAGATTTTTCAATTAACCCATAGTAGAAATTGGTCAGACAATCTGACCGCTTGCGCATCAGAGGAGTGATGCGCTCGGAGGAGTTCGATGTTCGTGGCCTTGGAGCCGCGCCGGCTTTATCGCCAGGTTGCGGAGCAGATTCGTACACTGATCGATACGGGGGAGTTGAAGCCGGGTTCGAGGCTTCCGCCCGAACGAGAGCTTGCCGAGCGATTTTCCGTTTCCCGGCCGACGGTCCGCGAGGCTCTGATCGTGCTCGAGGTCGAAGGCCGGATTCAGATCCGGATGGGATCCGGCGTCTATATCAGCAGTACTCCGCGACAGCCCGCCAGCGTCCTGCCGAACGACGAAGGAGGCGGTCCCCTGGAAATCCTTCAGGCGCGCTGCCTGATCGAAAGCAGCATCGCGGAGGAGGCCGCGCGTCTGGTGACGCCCGATGGCATCGCCCGGATCGATCTGCTTTTGGAGCGCATGGAGCAGTCGCTGGACGACGGCCCGGTCGCTCTTGCCTGCGACCGCGATTTTCATACGGCGATCGCCGACATCATCGGCAATTCGGCCCTGAAGCACTTCACCGGGCTGATCTACGATACGCGGATGTCGCCCTATTTCACGAAGCTCGCCAGCTATTTCGAAGGGCCGCACACATGGAAGCTGGCGCTTGAGGAGCACCGCATCATTCGTGACGCCATTGCAGCGGGAGACCCTGCCGCGGCACGCGAGGCCATGCGCCGTCATCTGACGCTGGCGCAAAAGAGATTCTCGGAAAGCTTCGAGGAGGAGCAGACCAGAGAAGACTGACCGTCCATCATTGCGGTGGGGTCGACCATACAGTTCCGTTTCACTGGGAGGAAAGAATGAAACACCGACTGAAGACATTGCTTGGCGCCGCCGCAGTCATCATTGCATCGACGCTTTCGGCGCATGCCGAAACCGTGCTGAAATGGGCTCATGTCTATGAGACATCCGAGCCTTTCCACACCGACTCGGTCTGGGCTGCCGGCGAAATCGCCAAGCGGACCAATGGCCGCTACAAGATCGACGTATATCCGGCTTCACAGCTTGGAAAAGAAGCCGACATCAACCAGGGCCTCAAGCTCGGCACCGTGGATATCATTATCTCCGGCTCCAGTTTTGCAGCGCGCGATTACAAGCCGATCGGCGTCACCTATTATCCCTATATCTTCCGCGATGCGAGCCACCTGATCGCCTATACCAAGAGCGACATCTTCAAGCGTCTCGCCAAGGGCTATGAAGACAAGACCGGCAACCATATCGCCGCCGTAACCTATTACGGAACGCGCCACACCACATCCAACAAGCCGATTTCAAAGTGCGCCGACCTTCAGGGCGTGAAGATGCGCGTGCCGGATGTTCCGGCCTATCTCGCCATGCCGCGCGCCTGCGGCGCCAATACGACGCCGATCGCCTTTGCCGAAGTTTACCTCGCCCTGCAGAATGGCACGGTCGACGCGCAGGAAAATCCGCTGACCACGATCGAGGCGAAGAAGTTTTATGAGGTGCAGAAGAACATCGTCCTGACCGGCCATATCGTCGACCACCTCAACACGCTGTTTTCGAAGAAGCTGTGGACCAGCCTGTCCGACGAGGACAAGAAGATCTTCTCCGACGTCGCGCAGGAAGCCAGCGTGCGCTCGTCGAAAGCGATCGAAGCCCGTGAAAAGGAACTGGTCGACGAGTTCAAGAAGAAGGGCCTGACCGTGACGGAAGTCGACAAGGCAGACTTCCAGAAGAACGTCGTCGAAAAGGTCAAGCTCGAAGATTTCGGCTATGAAAAGGCCGACTGGGAAGCAATCCGCGCAATCAAGTAAGCCCATGGCGCGGTCTTCGGGCCGCGCCTGTTCGACAATTCCTTCCATTGCGCATGGGACCTGCCGTTTCGGCTGATCATCCGGCATGCTCGCCGCAGCTTTCTGAAGGCTGCGGCGGCTCGCCCGGCCGGCGGACGTTTCCCCGGCGCAGTGAGGTTCATATCCGGACAGGATGCTATCGATGTCAGCGTCGCAGGAAATTCATACCAAGGTCACGCCTGAAGAACTTGCCCATACATTTGACGAGGCGCCAACTGAGGCCAATCTCAGCGCCTATGCGTTCGAGGACTGGATCACCCTGGCCCTTTTCTGGCTGATGACGGGTTGCGTCTTCCTCCAGTTCTTCACGCGCTACGTCCTCAACGACAGTTATGCCTGGACAGAGGAAATCGCCGTCAACTGCCTGATCGGCGTGGTGTTCCTGGGCGCCGTGATGTGCGTGCGCACATCGCGACATATCCAGGTGGATGTCCTCTATCATTATCTGCCCGCCCGCCTGACCCGCGTGATGGCGACGGCGGTGGATCTCATCCGCATCGGCTTCTTCCTCTACGGATCATGGCTGATGTGGCGTTACATGGAGATCGTGGCGGACGAGGAGATGGTGACGGTGCAACTGCCGCGCAACATCGTCTTTTATTCCGTGTTTGCCGCCTTCGTGCTGATGCTGCTGCGCTCGATCCAGGTCTTCATCGCCAACATGCGCCGGGGTTACTCCGTTCTGGAGCGACCGGAAGCTTTCCAGAGCGTGGAGGATTGACGCCATGTTGCTGCTCATAGGCTCGTTTCTTGTCCTGATGCTGATCGGACTTCCGGTCGCCGTCTCCATGGCCGTGTCATCGGTCCTGTACATCGTCTTCTACGATGTCGCGCCCGACATCATTGCCGCGCAGCGGCTGATTGCCGGCGTCGAAAGCTTTCCGCTGCTGGCGGTTCCATTCTTCATCCTCGCCGGCAACCTCATGAATATCGCTGGCGTCACCGGCCGCATCTACGCCTTCGCCGTTGCCCTTGTCGGCTGGATGAAGGGTGGCCTCGCGCAGGTGAACATCATCGGCTCGGTGGTGTTTTCCGGCATGTCGGGCACGGCCCTTGCAGATGCCGCGGGTATCGGCACCATCGAGATCAAGGCCATGCGCGATCACGGCTATCCGGTGGAAGCGGCCGTCGGCGTTACCGCGGCCTCTGCCACGCTCGGGCCGATCTTTCCGCCATCGCTGCCCTTCGTCATCTACGGCATGATGGCGAATGTCTCGATCGGCGCCCTGTTCATGGCCGGCATCGTGCCCGGCGTCGTCATGACGGTGCTGATGATGGTCACCGTCGCGGTCTTTGCCTATGTCAAACGCTGGGGCTCGGATGCCCCGTTCAGCATCAAGGGCCTGATCGGCGCGTCGTCGGAGATCCTCGTCGTGATGATGGTCCCCGTCGGCATCTGGGTGCTGCTGACGCTCGGCCTGTCGCTCAACCTTGCCATTTTCATTGCATTGGCCGTGCTGCTGATATGCGACTGGTATTTCAACTTTTCCGCGGTGATGGCGCTGATGACCCCGGTCATCCTGATCGGCGGCATGACCATGGGCTGGTTTACGCCGACGGAGGCAGCCGTCGCGGCCGTTCTCTGGTCGCTTTTCCTCGGCATGGTGCGCTACAGGACCATGACATTCAGGACGATCGCCAAGGCGAGCTTCGACACGATTGAAACGACGGCATCCGTGCTGTTCATCGTGGCCGCAGCCTCCGTGTTTGCCTGGCTTTTGACCGTCAGCCAGACGGCGCAGCTTCTGTCGAATGCGATTCTCTCCATCACCAGCAACAAATGGATCTTCCTGATCCTGGTAAACCTGCTGATGCTGTTCGTCGGCTGCTTCCTCGATACGATTGCGGCGATTACCATCCTCGTCCCGATCCTGCTGCCGCTGGTCAAGCAGTTCGGTATCGATCCGGTGCATTTCGGATTGATAATGACGCTGAACCTGATGATCGGCCTCCTGCATCCGCCGCTCGGCATGGTGCTCTTCGTTCTGTCGCGTGTCGCGCGACTGTCCGTCGAGCGAACAACGATGGCGATCATTCCCTGGCTGGTGCCGCTCATCATCGCCTTGCTGCTGATCACCTTCATCCCGGCCATCACTCTCTGGCTGCCGACGGAGATGGGACTGATCCGCTGAAACCCGGTCCCGTACGGCTTTCTGAAGCCTACGGGGCACGATCTCTCTGACTGGAAAGGCATCCAAGCATGAAGACGCGCGTCGCTCGTCTCCACGGTATCCGTGACATCAGGATCGAAGATCTTGATTACCGCACGCCCGGCCCGGGCGAGGTGCTGTTGGCCATGGCGGCGGGCGGCATCTGCGGCTCGGACCTCCATTATTACCAGGATGGCGGGTTCGGGCCGGTGCGGGTTCGCGAACCCATCATCGCCGGCCACGAGGCCTCCGGCTTCGTCGAAGCCTTGGGTGCAGGGGTTTCCGGGCTCGATCTTGGGCAACTGGTAGCGGTCAACCCATCGCAGCCCTGTGGCCATTGCCAATACTGCCGGATTGGCCAGCCGATCCATTGCCTCGACATGCGTTTCATGGGCTCGGCCATGCGCCTGCCGCACGAAAACGGCATGTTCCGCGAGAGGCTGGTCGTCCCCGCGATCCAGTGCCATCCGGTGGGACGTGACGTGTCGCCGGGCGAGGCTGCCTGTGCGGAGCCGCTTGCGGTGTGCCTGCATGCCATCGCTCAGGCCGGAGACCTGTCGGGTCGCAACGTGCTGGTCACGGGGGCAGGCCCGATCGGGCTTCTGACGGTTGCCGCGGCCCGGCATGCGGGTGCCGCCAGGATCGTGGTGACGGATCTGGCCGACGCAGCCCTGTCGCGGGCGCCGTCGATGGGAGCGACCGAGACGATCAACGTGGCCTCCGATCCGGACGGGCTCCTCCCCTTCCAGGAGAACAAGGGCAACTTCGACGTGGTGTTCGAATGCTCGGCTTCAGGTGCGGCCCTGCGATCGGCATTTGCCGCGATCAAGCCGCGCGGAACCCTCGTCCAGGTCGGCGTGACCGGTGACATGACCATCCCGCTCAATGCGCTGGTCGGCAAGGAGATCGTCTGGCGCGGCTCGCAGCGTTTCCATGCAGAATTTGCCGAGGCGGTCGATCTGATCGCCACGCGGCGCATCGACGTGCGGCCGATCATCTCGCACAGTTTCCCGCTTGATGCGGCGACCGCGGCTTTCGAACAGGCCGGAGATCGTTCCAAGGCCTGCAAGGTGCAGATCACATTCAAACAAACTGAGAAAGCGTGAAGGACGAGACATGAGACATACGTGGCGCTGGTTCGGCCCGATCGACAAAGTGAGCGTAAGAGACGCGGCGCAGGCCGGCGCGGAAGGCATCGTGTCAGCGCTCCACCACATTGCGACCGGCGAGGTCTGGCCGGTCGACGAGATTTACAGGCGACACGAGGAGATCAAGGCTGGTGGCCTGGTGTGGGATGTCGTGGAGAGTGTTCCGGTTTCCGAAGACATCAAGACGCAGACGGGCGACTGGAAGCGCCATATCGCCAACTGGCAGGAAACGCTGCGGCGCCTGTCGACCTCCGGCATCCGCACGGTCTGCTACAATTTCATGCCGATCCTCGATTGGACACGCACGGACCTGCGCTGGGACACCCGCCATGGCGCCAAGGCCATGCGGTTCGACCTGACGGATTTTGCCGCCTTCGATATCCATATCCTCAAACGTCCCGAGGCTTACCGCGATTACCCGGAATGGCTACAGGAGGACGCGGCGGAACGGTTTTCCGAGATGGCGGACGCCAAGATCGCCGCCTTGGGCAAGAACATCGGGGCCGGCCTGCCGGGCTCGGCGGACGGCTATACGCTCGACCAGCTGCTGGAAAAGCTTCGCTCCTACCAAGGTATCGACCGGGCTCGACTGCAGCAGAACCTTGTCGACTTCCTGACTGAAGTCACGCCCGTGGCGGAAGAGGTCGGCATCAATATCTGCGCTCACGGGGATGATCCGCCCTGGCCGCTGCTTGGCCTTCCGCGCATCTTGTCGACCGAGGCCGATTATGCACATATGCTGGATCAGGTCGGCGCGCGCGCCAATGGCGTGACGCTCTGCACCGGCTCGCTCGGCGCCAGACCCGATAACGATCTGCCCTTCATCGTCTCGCGCTTTGCCGACCGCATCCATTTCGTGCACCTGCGGAATGTGACACGGGACACCGACACGGTCCCCTGCTCTTTCTTCGAGGACGAACATCTGGAAGGCGCAACGGACATGGTTGCGGTGATCGCGGCGCTGCTTTCGGAAGAGGCCCGTCGCTGCGAGGAAGGCCGCGAGGACCACCGCATCCCCATGCGGCCGGATCACGGGCAGGAAATCCTCGACGACCTGACGCGCGGAGCTCAGCCGGGCTACCCCGCCATCGGGCGGCTCAAGGGGCTGGCGGAGCTTCGCGGCATCGAGAGAACTCTGATACATGCCCGCTACGGCTTGCGGGCATGATCATGAGCCACTGGTTCGGCATCGCATGTTTGCGGCCGATCTCCGGCGGTTTTCACGGATAGGCCGTCGAGCCGTCCGGCTTGCGGGTGATCTTGCGCTCCCAGTGGATGTAATCGTCCTTGGCCAGCACCTTTTCGTCGATCTCGATACCCCAGCCCGGGCGATCCGGGCGCAGGTTCATATATCCGTCCACCGGCATATAGGGGTCGAGCGCCCAGGGCGCGTGCACATGCGGCTTGAACTCCAGGATCTTGAAGTTCGGCTGGGCGGCGGAGAAGTGGATGTTCACCGCGGTTGCGAGCGGCCCCATCGGGTTATGCGGTGCGACGGTGACATAGTGGGCTTCCGCGATCGCCGCGATGCGGCGCATTTCGCTGACGCCGCCAACGACGCAGATGTCCGGCTGGATGATGTCGGCGCCGCGGGCGGAGAGCAGCGCCAGGAATTCGAAGCGGTTGTAGAGAGATTCGCCGGTCGCCAGCGGCACCGTTACCTTCGACTTCAATTCCGTCCATGCGGGAATATGTTCAGGCCGGATCGGTTCTTCGTAGAAAAGCGGATCATAGGGTGCGATCGCCGCAGCCAGCTGGACGGCCTGGTAAGGTTCGTAGATCTTCGCGTGTGCATCGAAGGCGAATTCGAAATGCGAAGGGGTGATCTCGCGGATCTTGCCGAAATAGTCGCCCGTTTCCTTCACCAGTTCGCCCCAGCGGCTGTTGTGAAGATCGCGGCGGTAGGGGCTCAGCTTGAACGCGGTATAACCGTAGTCTTCATGGAGCTTGAGCGTCTGATCGAGCGCATCCTGTGGATCCGGTGCGGTATAGACGCCGCAATAGACGCGGACGCGGTCACGCACATTGCCGCCGAGCAGCATGTAGACCGGCAGACCCGCAGCCTTGCCGGCGATATCCCACAATGCGTGATCGATTGCGGAAATCGCGGCAAGACCGAGCGCCCCGGGAGGAAACCGGCACTGTTGGTTGAGCTTGAGGACGAGGAATTCCACGCGGCGCGGGTCTTCTCCCTCGATCTGGTGGAAGAAGTAATCGAGAAGCGGCGGAAGCGCCCAATCGGGGCCATGATTGTAGCATTCGCCCCAGCCGGAAATGCCTTCGCTGGTCTCGATCTTGAGCAGCAGGCGAGGACGGTCGTCCACGCGCTGCATGTATGTCTTTATTCCGGTAATATGCACCTTCGTTTCCTCCTCAGGCGGCAAGCGTTTCGGTTTTGACGCGATCGACGATGGCGCGCAGGATCCGCCGCTCATCCTCGTTGAGGGCGACGACGCCCGGAATGCGCACCGGCCCCACATCGGTGCCGAGCATGCCGAGCGCTTCCTTCACGACTGTCACGTTGGCGCCGTTATTGTATTTCGTGCGCAGCGTTTCGAAGCCGGCGATGCCGTCGATCAGTTGCCGCGCCGCTTCATAGTTGCCGGTCTCCAGCGCCCGGTGGATGGCGTGCGAGCGTTCGGGAAACACGTTGACGAGACCCGAGGTGAAGCCTTTGGCGCCCATGGCGTAAAATGCCGGCGCCCAGCCTTCCGCCAGGCCGCAGACCCAGATCGCGGGAGCGTCGCGGGTCGCACGAATGACTTCTGCGAGCAGCATCAGGTTCGACGAGGCGAACTTGATGCCGGCGATGTTCGGATGCAGGGCGAGCTTTCGAAAATCCTCGACCGAGAAACTATCGCTGCGCACGTAGGCGATGACCGGTACGGTGCAAAACTCCGCCAGTTCCAGGAAATAGCCGGCCTGATAGGACGGCCCGGCAAATGGGTCCATGGGATGGTGGCCCATGATTGCATCAGCACCTTCGGCAATCGCATCCTTGGCAAGCGCCTTTGCTTCGCTCAGCGAGCGACCGACGGCGGCGCTCACCAGCGACATGCCGTCGGCCGCCTTGATCGTGGTGGCATGCACGATGCGAACTTCGTCCATAGTGAGCGTGAAGAACTCGCCGGTATTGCCAGCCGCCATCAAGTTGTGGACCTTGGCAACCGCCAGGCGCCTGATCAGCTCTCCCAGCTTTTCGACGTCGACAGTCCCGTCTTGCCGGTAAGGCGTCACGGGAACACCGGAAATGCCGGTCAGCGCCTTTCTTACAGTCTGAAGCCTGTCATTCACGTCCGATATCCTTTTTGCTGCCGAAAACGATGTTCAAATAGGTTTCGCCGGAGCGCACGACATGGTTGCGCATCTGCCGCTCGGCGAGATCCGCATCACCGGTGACGATAGCCTTAGCGATGGCGGTGTGTTCTTCGAGGGCTTTTTGCCGCTCGGCGGGATCCATGTGGATGACGCGGCGGATGCTGGCGTCATAAAATTGCTGCCGCTCGATCAGTTTCGCCAGATAACTGCAGCGCGAACTGCGGTGAATGTGCTCGTGGAATTGCTCGTTGAGGGAAATGAGGCTGTCCGCATCCGCCGAGGTCGTCGCCTTTGCCATCAGGTCGGCTATTGCCGTCAGCTCGGCGCCGGCAGGCTTGCCGATGCGCTTGGCGGCCAGGTGCGCAATCATCGATTCGAGCGCCGCGCGGGCAAGAATCATCTCCTCCGCCCATCCCATATCGAACCGGATGATGACGCCGCGCCGGGGCAGCGCCTCGACCAGGCCTTCCGTCTCGAGTTGCCGCAGCGCCTCCTTGATCGGCGTGGTACTGACGCCGAATTGTTCGGCCAGGCTGCGCTCGTTGACCTTCTCCCCAGTTGCGAACCGCCCCGCGAGGATGGCAGCCCGCAAGCTGCGATGGACGTGATCGCGCACGGTCATCTGAAATTTCGGGTCGATCTTCGCAAACGGTTCGGACCGTGGGCTTCCGGTGGGCTCAGGAATCATTTTCGCGAAATCCGTTGACGAGGCGGTGAGAGTACAGCATCTGATATACCAGATTTCAGATCTATGTCGATACGGGTTGCGTTCTGCTTCGCGTGCCGCTGTGCGCGCCGTCGATCATCATCCGCCCGACCCTCAACATGTCGGGCATCCTCCTCACGGTCGCCGGTCTCGGCTTTCTCGGCCTCGGCGCCAGGGCGCAACTGGTGGTGGGAACCCGCCGA
Source organism: Neorhizobium sp. 05N33 (assembly GCF_056397445.1). Lineage (NCBI taxonomy): Bacteria > Pseudomonadati > Pseudomonadota > Alphaproteobacteria > Hyphomicrobiales > Rhizobiaceae > Neorhizobium > Neorhizobium sp. 05N33. The sequence continues at coordinate 80,729 of NZ_JBFTNK010000008.1, forward strand.
CATCGATGACAATCTTCGGCAACATCATATAACAACTATAAACAATCATTCGCGCCGAAGTCGCTTAGACCGTCTCCAGATTATCGATGGAGCGGCATGTTGGTTACGATTGTTTGCATGAAATGGGGCACGGCTTTCACCGCCAGCCATGTCAATGCTCTTTATGCCGGTGTGCTGCGCAACATGGAGGAGCCGTTCGACTTTGTCTGCCTGACCGACGATCGTCGCGGCCTTGCTTCCGGCATTCTCACTCGTCATATCCCGAATCTCGGCTTGCCTGAGCAGGCGTGGAGACGAGGGTGCTGGCCCAAGATCGGCGTGTTTGCCCCGGGTCTTTTCCCGCCCGGAGACGTCGTGCTTTTCCTCGATCTCGACGTCATGATCCAACAATCCCTCGCCCCGCTGGTCGGCGTGCTTCGGGAGCGCCGTCATTTTGTGATCCAACGGGAATGGAATCCGGATCTCTGGAGCCTTCTCCCAAATAGCTTCAGGCCGGACAGGGGTGCCCAGTCATCCGTCTTTGGATTTCATGCAGGACATGTCGATGGAATTTACCACGACTTTGTAGGCAAAGCTGAGGCGATCATCGCGCAATTCAAAAACGACCAGTCCTACCTGACGCAGGCGGTGCGGCAAAAAAGTTACTGGCCGACAGGTTTCTGCGTCAGCTTCAAGAGAAGCTGCACAAAATACTTTCCGATCAATCTGCTCCTGCCGAGGATCAGGCAGCCGCGGAACGCAAAAATCATCGTCTTCCACGGGAAGCCGAGGCCCTGGGATACGATGGTCGAAAAAGGCCAGCGGTGGGGATCGAAAAGGCGATTTGGCGTCGGCCCCGTCCCATGGATCAAACAATATTTCAACCAGGCGGACGCGATGTTGGCTTCCCTCACCAATGCTGCAGACAATTTCGACGCGGGCGCCCATGCCTCCGCAGCAAATGCCGGCCCAGAGCGGGCAAACCCGCCGAGTTATAGCCATAGCTGAGGTGGTCACCGCGCAGATAGGCGAAGCAAGAAAGTTGCCCGCAGGCGGATTAAGGCCATACGCGCAAGCCTTCACCGCACCTGCGCGGTAATGCCGTCAGCCTGGAGATCTGCTGGAAACGTTAACCGCGCCAAGAGGCCGGATGGCTCCCCGTCCAACAGTTCCAGCGTTCCTCGGTGAGCTTGCACGATTTCCCCAACGATGGACAATCCCAGCCCGAACCCGGCGTTGCCGTCAGTCCTCGCCGCATTCAGCTTGAAGAATGGCTCCAACACCTGCGCACGTGATTGCTTCGGTATCCCGGGGCCGTTGTCCGATACGTCGACAACGACCTTGTCTCCGCGTCGCTTCAGCTCGATTGCGACCTTGTCGCCAAATTTCACAGCGTTTTCACAAAGGTTGGTCACTGCACGCGTTATCGCGAGGGGCTTGCAATTGGCGGACAGATGATTGGGGCCGATATAATTGATTTTGTGACCCACATCGTCAAATTCGCTGCAGATCGTCTGCAGAGTCGTTGCCAGGTCGATCGTCTCTACCTGCTCTCGATGATGGTCGTCACGCAGATAGCTGAGGCTCTCTTTGAGGAGACTATCGATGCGAGAGATATCCGCCAGCAACATATCGCGCAATTGCCCGTCGCCGACCCGCTCTACTCGAAGTCTCAGTCTCGTCAATGGCGTGCGCAGATCGTGGCTCACCCCGCGCAGCATCCGCGTCCTGCCTTGAATCATATCGGTGATACGATCGCTCATCCCGTTCAAGGAGCGCGCAACAGCGACGATCTCTACGCTGCCTTCCTCTTCGAAGATTACCCGGCCGGATGTGATGTCAGCATTCGCAGCCGCGGAAGCAATCTTCCGTAGCGGCCGCGTGATTGCCCAGACCCCGAACGAAGAAAACAGCACGATCAAAGTAATAACCGCCACCAGATAATCGAGGACCTCGCTCCAGAACGCCGTGCTGGGAAGGCCGTCCAAAACGAGGATTGTTTTATCGTCAATCTCAGCTGAGACGACGCGCTTGTCATCAACAAAGGTCTTCCAGCCGCCGAGTGGCGTCTGTCTCCCATCGGGCGAAAAAAGCCAGTCTATCGTAGCGTCCAGCACACTTTCCTCCGGCCATGAGCTCTTGAACGTTTCCGCAAAGGCGCGAGGTCGCAGAGTGAAGTGCCAACCGGCACGATTGGCTGCTTGAAGAACGATGTCGCGCTCTTCGGGCGTGGACGTTTTGAGGATGGAGCTTATCGTGAACACACTGTCGGCGAGTTCCTCAACATCAACTAGCGAGTATCCGCTTTCAACCCGCTGCTTGAGAAAAGAGCCGCCTAAAACGGTGATGGTGAGGCTGAGAAGAATGACGCCCGTGATCTGACTATGGATCGTCGATAGGCCTGGAAGCCGGCGAAAGAACATGAGCACCCTTTTGGAATTGAGAAGCGCGCTTGAGCCGAGGCCGCTCGGCGAACCGGAAACATAGTCGAACTCCCTCACAAGATCCCGCGTTTCCTGCTGCGCGATTATTACGTTTTGTTACGGCGGGGCCGCCTCGTTGCCGATCGCGGCGGGCTGCAACAAAGTGCAACAAAAAAACACGCAACCGAGGGCTCCAGCATGAAACACAAGCCATCGCAGGCTCCTCTGTTGGGGGGACTGATAACCTGTTCTGGAGCCCTTATGCTACATCTTAAAAAAGCCAAGCGGCGTCTTTCGCCCCTCGCCTTATGCGCCGCATTCAGCGTTGCGGGATTTTCTCCAAACGCCTATGGCGCCGACCAGACCGCCACCGAGCAGACGCCGGAGCCACCTTTCGACAAGCAGCGTTTCGACAAACGCCAACCGGAGCGCAATTGGAGCCTGATCCTTGGCGCAGGCGCTTCTTACGAGCCCAAATACGAAGGGAGCGACGAATTTGAAGTCAGCCCCATTCCCTTCGTCGTGTTTACCTACGGCAAATGGTTGGAAATCGATCCAGGTGGGATCAGCGTCACTGTCCTGGATCAAGGCGGATTTTCCATTTCCGCTGCGGTTGGCTACGAATCAGGGCGGGATGAGGGTGACGGTGATCGCCTCCGCGGCCTCGGCGACATCGACTTCGCCGCAACAGTCGGCGCAAAAGTCGGCTATGATTGGGGTCCGGTCAAAATCTATGCGAGCGTCGACCAGACCATCAATGGCAGTGAAAGCCTGATCGGAAAGTTTGGGGTAGAGTACTCGGCCCCGGTCACGGAGCGTCTCATTCTGGGCGCACGCGCCGAAGCCACCGTGGCCAATGACAAACATATGCAGGCCTATTTTGGCGTCGATGCCGCTCAGTCGGCACGTTCAGGCCTGCCTGAATATAAAGCGGAAGCAGGCTTGAAGCGTGTCGACCTTTCTGCCTCTGCCACATACGCACTGAGCGATCATTGGTTGGTGCGTGGTGAAGCAGGCATCGGAGTGCTCACCGGAGATGCCGCGGATAGCCCGATCGTCGAGAAGAAGATCCAGCCTTCCGTTTCTGCTTTTGTTGGCTACAAGTTCTAAAGCCGGCGAGCGAAGATAAATGGCGTGTCGCCTGCACGGATCGCATCCGATCCGCAGGCGACATGCGTTGCCGTGCGCAATATGGCAGTTGCGGCGGCGGAGAAAGATCGCGGCCGCTACTTCAGACCTCCTCCACCGACGCGGTGAACGTATATCCTCCCAGCCTGACCGTCTGCAGGAGCGTTGGCTCGCGAGGATCAGCCTCGATCTTTTGGCGGAGGCGGCTGATATGCACATCGATACTGCGCTCGATCGGCCCAGCCAGCCCGGAATGGGTAAACAAGAGCAGCTCCTCGCGGGTGATGACCCTGCCCGGATTTCTGCAGAACGCCAGCAGAAGATCGAATTCCGTCGTTGTCAAAGCGATGCGAGCGTTGCCGGGGTCGTGAAGCCGGCGCCGCATCGGGTCAATCACCCATCCGTCAAACCGCAGCTTCCTTTGAGCAGAGCTACTTGTCAGTCCGTAGGAGGCGCGACGCAGGAGACTGCGAATCCGAGCGACCACTTCTCTTGGGCTGAAGGGTTTCGTAATGTAATCATCGGCGCCGACTTCCAGTCCCACGATCCGGTCGACTTCCTCTCCGAGTGCCGTCAACAGGATTATCGGGATCGTTCTTTCCGAACGGATGCGTTTGCAAATGCTCAGGCCATCTTCGCCCGGCAGCATGACATCGAGGATGATCAGATCATAGGAATTGCTGCGAAGCAGGGACTGCATCACGTTTCCGTCCTCAGCCACGGTCGGCAGCATCCCGCTTTCCTGAATTGTCGACGCCAGAAGATTGCCGATTTCGAAGTCGTCTTCCACGATCAATATCTTCGCGGATGCTGAATTGGGCTGCATAGGTCTTTTCCTGTTTAAGGACCCGACAATGGGCCGGCTGCTGGTCCTCGAATATTTCGCTTTATTAAGTTTTGTTACGGTCACTACACGCAGTGATACCAAACGCGCCCAGCCATGGCGATAAGAGCCGCAGCCGCTCGGCAACATACGGCAGGGCCGGCCAGGTGGTTGGCCGGCCCTCCATTGGTAGTGCAAGCGTCCTTGCGGCGCCTGCAACCTTCAGATCTCGGCCGACTGGAGGAAGGGCTTGAAGATCCGAGCGGTACGATCGCCAAAGTCGGAAACGATCAGGTGGAGCGACGGGATGACGATCAACGATAGAACCGTGGACACGAGCAGACCGCCAATCACCGCGATCGCCATCGGCGCCCTGAATTCGCCTCCGTCCCCTACCCCGAGCGCGGAGGGGGCCATTCCCCCGATCATAGCGAACGTGGTCATGATGATGGGGCGAACTCGCTCCGAACAGGCTTCGACGATCGCAGCGACCCGAGACAGCCCATGGGCTTCACGTTCAATGGCGAAGTCCAGGAGCATGATGGCGTTTTTCGTCACGATCCCCATCAGCATCAGGATACCGATGACGACGGGAAGCGAGACGGCGTTGCCGCTCAGCATGAGGCCAGCTGCAACGCCGCCGATCGACAGGGGAAGGGAGGCCAGGATGGTCCAGGGCGCCAGCACGCTTCCGAAGAGGAGGATGAGAACGACAAGCACAAGCATGACGCCCGATCCCATCGCCACCGCAAAGCTTGAGAACACCTCGCCTTCGGTATCGGAATCCCCGGTCGCCTGAATGCGCACGCCCGCCGGCAGGTTCTTGACGCTATCGAGCTGTGCGAGCCTATCGAGACCCTGGCCCGACGTCATGCCGTCAGCCATGTCCGCTGAGATTTCGATGCGACGCTGGCGATCAAATCGCTCGATGGCGGCGACCCTCTCATCGAAGCTGACGTCGGCGACGGAAGACAACGGAACCGACGTCCCTCTCGTCGTCGGTACCGACAGCATTTCAAGGGTTGGCAAATCGTCGCGAGCATGCGTTTGGAGCAGCACACGGATTGGGATCTGTCGGCCGCCGTCAACGAAGTTGGGCAGCCGGCTGTCGACGTCGCCCACGGTCGATACGCGGATCGTGCGGGCAAGTTCTGCCGGAGATACACCGATCGTTGAAGCCTTGTCCGCGTCAATTTTTACCCGCAGTTCCGGTCGTGTTGCCGCGTTGTCGGCGGTCGGGTTGACGAAGTTTCTGTCGGCTGCGAGCTCCTGCAGTATGTTATCTGCGGCCTGCTGAGCCAAAACGCCATCCGCGGACAGGACAGCGAAAGATATGTCCCGCCCACCGCGGGTGTTGAGAAAGCGCAGCCTGACATCCGAAATGGAGGAAAGCGCCTTTTCAAGATCGGCTTGTATCGAGAACGATGAACGGTCGCGGTCGGATTTGTGGAGCAGATCGATCAGGACGACCGCATATCGTACGTCTTCCTGTCCGGCCGTACTCGACCCCGCCCTGACGAATACGCCTTCCACCGCGGGATCCCGCCGGATCAGGGCGGCTATTTCGTCCGTCGCTGCTCTTGTTTCGTGCAAAGCGGCTCCAGGCGGCAGCTCCACCGAGAGGGTCAACCGCCCCGTGTCCTCTTCCGGCAAAAAGGCGGTCGGCAAGGAGGTCAGGGCGTATAAAGCCAGTGCGAAAGCCGCGAATGCGGATCCGACCGTCATCCATCGCCACCGCAGACTGACCTTCAGCACTCCCTCATAGGCCGACACCAGGCGCCCTCTCAGAATGTGGGACGGAGGAGCGTTCGTCATGATGTATGCAGCCATGATTGGGGTGATCAATCGGGCCACCAGAAGTGAAAAGAACACCGCTATCGCAACGGTCTGCCCGAATTCTCGAAAGTACAGCCCGACCACTCCGCTCATGAAGCCCACGGGTATGAAGACAGCCATGATCGTTGCGGATATGGCTATGACCGCAAGCCCTATTTCGTCAGAGGCGTCCAACGCAGCCCGGTAGGCGGATTTGCCCATGTCGCGGTGACGCACCACGTTTTCGATTTCAACGATCGCATCGTCCACGAGAATTCCTGTCACCAGGGTGATCGCAAGCAAACTGAGGATGTTGAGGGAAAAGCCCAGGAGATCGATGGCAAAAAAGGTCGGGATGATCGAAAGCGGAAGCGCGATTGCGGCCACGACCGTGGCCCGCCAGTCGCGCAGGAATAGAAATACGACGACGATTGACAATGCCGCGCCCTCATAGAGGGTATGCATGGCCGAGTTGTAGTTGCCCGCCGTGTAGGACATATTGTCGTCGACCAGCTTGAAGCGGGTCGACGGCTGTTCGAGATGTAGCTTCTCCAGTGCGACGGCCACTTCCTCCGCAACAGCTAACTCGCTCGAACCCTTTGAGCGATAGACCACGAAACCTACGACGTCCTCCTGATCCAAAGTAGCAAAGGCGCGGGCCTCCGTGATCGTATCTTGGACGTTTCCGACATCTTCCAGTTTCACACTGGCGTCGTCCGACAGGAGGATGCGAGAACCACCAAGTTCTGCAATCGTCTGCGCCGCCGCGGCGGTCGTCAGCGTCCGTTCTCTGCCATTCAGGTTGCTGCGGCCCCCGGAACGATCCAACTGGCTTGCGATGAGGCTCTCGTTAACGGCATTCGCCGTCAGGGAGAGCGCCAGCAATCGCGAAGGATCGAGTTCGACATGGATTTCCCTGTCAGCACCTCCGACACGATCAATGCGGCCAACGCCCTTCAGACCCTGCAACTGCCGGGCAACAACATCGTCGACGAACCACGAAAGCTCAGCAACGGCCATGTCCTGGCTTGTCACGGCATAAGTCACCACCGCCTGCGCTTCTTCCTCAGCCCGTTCGATGACAGGCTCATCTATTCCATCGGGAAGATCGCTGCGGATTTTCGCAACCGCGTCGCGGACGTCACCCATGGCGCGGTCTGGCGAAATCACGCCCAACTCAAATTCGACAGCGGTAACGGAACGGCCTTGAGTGACAGTCGACTTGATCTCTTCCACGCCTGCAAGAGACGCTACCGCGTCTTCAACAAGACGAGTGACTTCAGTCTCCAACTCGCTCGGCGCGCCGCCGGGTTGGTCGATAGTCACATTCACCGCCGGCTCGTCGATGGTCGGGAAGTAAGTAACGGGCAGCCGTGAAAAGCTGTAAAGACCCGCGGTGACAAGGAGTAGGAATAGGAGGATCGAAGGAAGCGGGTTGCGAATAGCCCAGGCCGATATGTTCATTGAAGTCGAGCTCCGAGCCGATTTGGCGTAGATGTGGAGGCGTCGGCATGCGTTGCCGGTGTCGCGGCCAATACGGGCCTCACCCGCTCCTGTGCCTTCAGGAAGGCACCTGATTTCAGGACGACCTCCTCTCCCTCCCGGATGCCGTCGACGATTTCCACGAAGCCGCCTTGCTGTAATCCGATGTGGACCGGGCGGATATCCACGAGCCCGTCTGAAACGACGTAGACGTTGTGGCCAGCCGCCGTGCTTTTGACGGCCGTTCCCGGGAGGAGAACATTCTGCCGGTCTTCGACACTGATACTACCCCGCGCAAAGACGCCTGGGATAAGTCCGGCCTTGTCTGCAAGTTCGATCCGCACCGTCCCGCTTCTTGTCTTGGGATCGAGTTGCGCGGCATTCAACCGGACGGTTCCCGCGATGGCTCGGTCGTGTCCTGGCAAGGTAATTTCGGCGCTCATGCCTTCGCGCAGCCGAACGAAGCTTGTCTCCGTCACCTGCGCCACGAACTCGATATCATCATCGTCAGCGATGACAAAAAGAGGTCCGGCGGAACTCGATGTCATCCCCCCGACACGCGCTTTCCGGCTCAAGATCCGACCCGAGCTGGGGGCCCGCAGGGTGCTTCTCTGAACAGTCAGTTCGATTTCCCGCCGCTCGCTGGCGATCAACTGTTGATCTGCGTTGGCGAGCTCCAACGATTGGCGCGCCAGTCGCAATTCCGCGACGGCTCGGGCGTGAGCGTTCAAGTCTTCCTCGAGGACATTGTCGGCGATCGCTCCTTTTGGCTGTAGCGAGCGGCTGCGTTCCAGCTTCTTGCGCGCTTCGGCTTCGGTGACCGTTGCCACATCTATCTTGCTGCTTTCGACGGCCACGGCAGCACGCGCGCGAAGGAGGCTCACCGCATTCTTGTCCAGCAACATCAGTGCTTCGGTCGTGTCCAGGAGCGCGAGCGCCTGGCCGCGTTCAACATGTTGCCCGGCCTCTACCAGAATCTGTCTGACCTCCTTGCCGACGACGGCGGGATAGACCTCGATTTCTTCCCGCGCCGCGAGCGAACCAACCACCTCGATCCTTTCCGTCAACGCGCCTCGCTTGGCGACGATCGTCGTCACCAGCATTTGGGCGTCTGCGGACGCCACTGTCGAAAACGCACATGCGAGCATCGCTGCTTTAGCGACAAGCGTGCAGCAGCGTCGAAGCGTGGATGATACGGTCGATAACGCGATCATGGAGTGGACCTTTTAACTGGGCCGGCGAGCGCCCTGGCGTGTTTGGTCACACGATAGCGATGGGGAGGAGCCGCACTGTGTAGTCGCATTAAGAAATGTTGCGGCCCGCTCGTGCCTCGGATCCTCAAGAGGCGCGGCCCGGTAAACTCTGCGTCTGGAAGTAGGACTAAAGACCGGCCTGCTGCGGGGCTAAAGTCTGAATCGCGGTGACGGCCACAGTTTGGTCGGATTTTGCCTGAACTTTTCGGGCTGCAAAAATAGGTTTTCGGGGTTCCAAACAAAGCACGGCGGCAAAATACAAGCGAAGCGGGAGTTATCACAAGTTCTGCTCAACTGGGGGCTCCATGCTTCATGCACGCGACCGACAATTGGATGGTCTTAGAACTCTTGCCATCTCAATGGTTCTATACGCGCATTTTTTCGCGGCCGACGGGTCGCATTGGGGCCATATCGGCGTACGCCTGTTCTTCGTCCTCAGCGGCTTCCTGATAACGCGAGTTTTGCTGGAAGCGCGCTCTACCGCCCAGTTCGAACCACGCACCGCGATAGGATCGTTCTATATTCGCCGGGCGCTGCGCATATTTCCGCCGTACTTTGCGGTGCTGAGCTTCGTCTGGCTGGTCAACCTCGAGCAGGCGCGCGGCAGCATCAAATGGCATGCCCTTTACCTCTCGAATTTCTGGTATGCCCTTCGCGATGAATGGACGCCCTGGGTACTTTGTCACACCTGGAGCCTGAGCATAGAAGAGCAGTTCTATGTCGTGTGGCCGCTCGTCATCCTGCTCGCCCCGCGCCGCTGGCTTGAGCCGATCTGCATGGCTCTCATCGCATGCTCGCTCGCCTATCGGTTCTATTGGCCGTTCACGGGGACGCCTTCGCTCGCGCGGGATCTTCTTCCTCCAGCGTCGATGGACGCCCTGGTGGCCGGCGCGCTCCTTGCGCTCCATCGAGCGCGATCTCAGACATTGCCGCACTGGATGCGGCTAAGCTCGGCGCTGTTGCTCGTTGCAACAGCCATTTTGATGTGGCTGAAACCGCTCCCACTGTCACCGACGCTCGCCTGGATGAATTGGATCGGCTTGGAGGTCCTTCCTCTTGTTCCGCTCACGGCCTTGGTCGGATACTGTTCGTCAGGCCTGCGGGGAACTCCCGGCCGTCTATTGGAATCCGCTCCGATTAACGCAGTCGGACGTGTCAGCTACGGGGTTTACCTGTTCCATCCGATCGTCCTGTCCTTCGTTGTAGGCGCACAACCGTGGATTCCGTTCAACGTCTCGGAACAGGGTTTCGGTCGCCTCATCTTAGGAACCACCGGAACATTGGTATTGGCCGCGATCTCGTGGCTGGCGTTCGAAAAACCACTCAACCAGTTCAAGCGCTATTTCCCATACGTCCCTCAAAGAAGGCTTCAACCCACGTATGACGCGCCGTCTGCCGCAGCCATTTCGAAGGCTGGGCAAGTACAGGAACCTCAAATTGCCACGCCATTGCGAGTCGAACGATGTCCTCCCCGCTGATCTCCGTCGTATTGCCCGTCTACAACGGCGAACCTTATCTCGCTGCGGCGGTCGAGAGCATTCTGCGCCAGGACTACAAGCGCTTTGAGATCGTCGCCATCGACGATGGTTCAAACGATCTCTCGCTGGATATTCTGCACCGATATCAGAAGCTTGACGATCGCGTTCGCATCGTCTCGCGCGAGAACCGCGGGCTGATCGCGACCTTGAACGAGGGCATCGCCCTGGCTAGAGGTGACCTGATCGCCCGAATGGACGCGGATGATATCTCCTATCCAACCCGCTTTTCCCGCCAGGTCTCGCTCTTTGAGCAGCAGCCCCAGCTTGCGATCTGCGGAACGGAAGTCGATCGGCTTCTCGGCAACCGCGTCGTGCGCAGCACGCCCAATCCCATTTATCAGTCAGGGGATTGGCACATACTGTCGCTGTTCTTCACGATCTTCCTGCATTCGACGGTGATGTACAATCGCAAGATCATTCCGGAAGATATGCTGGTTTATGACGCAAGCTATGTCCATGCGGAGGACTTCGATCTCTTCAGGCGCATTACGCGCGCGTTTCCGGCGGCGATGATCGACGAGGCCCTGATCGCCTATCGTATCCACAGCGACAGCGTTACCAACAAGCACAAGCGGCAGATGCGCCGAACCCACCTGAAGATCGTCGCCGAGAACCTCGAACGGCAGGCTCTTAACGATGATCCCGGTGCTCTTCTTGCTATCGGCGCAGCCGTTACGCCGGAAACGGTGCGCCGAGCCGCCGATTGCGTGCTCGCGATCGAAGAAAAGGTCGCCGAGCAAGTTGGTGCAAGCGCCAGCAACTACGCAGAAGGCGCCTTGTGCTTCTTCTATTTCCTCTATCAATTCATTGCCGATGAGCAACGTCCTGAGTTGACCCACGCATTTCTTATGCGAACGGGAAAATGGGACGTCATCCGGCGGCGGGAGCGTTATGGCCTTCGAGCCGCCGTCGCTGCGCCCTGGTTGAGCCGCATGTCGGAAGAGGCGATCCGGCGGCTCGATGGGGTGGCACGGTACTATCAATCGGTGCCGGCCAAGACGGTGTTACCGCTTCGAGGGCTCGCCTGATGCCCAGAGAGCGTCCCCCTCTGTCCCCCGATGGGGGTCACCCCATCGATGCAAGCTTTATCGTCTGCACCCGCAACAGGGCGGCCGCGCTCGAGGCATGTATCAGCTCGATCGAAGCCGCCTGCCAAGCCGGTTCCCTAAACTGCGAGCTCGTGGTGGTCGACAATGGATCCACCGACGATACAGCCACGCGTCTATCCCGCATCGCGGCGAAATCCGCTGTTCCCGTCAGATGGATGGTGGAGCCGCGGCCTGGCCTTGCTGCCGCGCGCAATACGGGAATGGAGCGGGCGCGAGGCAGGCTTCTGATCTTTGTCGATGATGACTGCGTCGTCGACGGTTCCTACCTCCAGGATCTGAACCGGCATTATTCGGCAGGCGAGCGATGCATCGTCCGGGGCGGCCGCGTCGATCTCGGCAGCCCGCACGATCTGCCTTTTACAATCAAGCGGTCGCGATTCCGGGCCCGTTTCACGCCGGATGTTCATCCGGGCGGGTTCGTGCTTGGCTGCAACATGACCATGCATCGAGAAGCGGCAGCCTGCATCGGGCGCTTTGACGAGCGGTTCGGGGCCGGCGGCCCGCTGCGGTCCGCAGAAGACACGGATTACCTCGTCCGTGCCTATCAACTCGGCATTCCAATCGAATATGTTCCCGACATGACGGTCCAGCATTTTCACGGGCGAACCACACGCGATGCAATCGAACAACTTCACCGGGATTACAGCCTTGGAAACGGCGGCCTTTGCATCAAGCATGCGTTCAAGGCTCCCTGGCTGCTTCGCCATTTCTGCTGGACGACCCGATCGGCCTGGCGGGAGCTGTTCGGCGGCTACCGTTTCGATCCGGAAATTTCCCTGTCCCACCTGACGATCGTGGGCATGAACCTGGTCGGAGCAGCCAAATTTGCCTTGCTCGCCATTCGGTGGCCCAAACAGGCGGATCCTGGGACGACCAGCCATCTGCCCCGTCCGCAACGGGAATCGCCGCCATGCTAGATGTCCTCACATCGAGTTCTCACCTCCTGCGCAACGCTCTGGGGAAAAACACCGGTCTGTTGGCGATCGTCGTCATCCTGGGACTGAGCAGCGCCGTTCTCGAAGGCACAGGCATTGGTCTTGTCATTCCGATGCTCAGCATCATTGCCGGTGAAAATGATGCTTCGGGAATGGCCGGCCTTTCCGCCGTTTTTCAGCGGGTGGGAACCGGATTGGACGATCAGACCCGGCTGATCGTCATCGCGGCCGCCATTCTCGGATTGATCACCGTGAAGAACGTGCTGGCTTTTGCCAACGCGGTGCTTGCCAATTTCATATACGGCAAGGCCGGCCATTCGATCCGGAACCGTCTCGCCGACCAGCTTTTGACGATCGGCTATCCGTTCTTCCTGCAGCAAAGCCCGGGGCGGTTGCTGAACATCATCTCCAACGAGTCCTGGCGGGCCTCGGATGCTGTCCAGACCATCCTTGCAGCGATCGTGAATGCGTCAGCGGCCATTATCCTGCTCGCATTTCTGCTGCTTCTTTCGTGGCAGATGTCGCTGTGTGTCACACTTGGGCTTGTCCTGATCCAGGCCATCCATGCTTTGCTATCGGCAGGCCTGAAGGGCCCGAGCCGCAAGGTCACGTCGTTCAACAGTGAACTTGCCGCGAGGATGCTTCACCTTGTTCATGCCGGGCGCCTCATCCGCGCATTCGGACAGGAACAACGTGAAGGAACGATCTTCGACGCGGCTTCGAATGCCGTGCGAAAGGCGGGTTTCGTTCTTAACAGCCGCCAGGCAGCTCTCCCCCCGCTAACCGAAGTCCTGCATTCCGCCCTCTTTCTGGGTGTGGTTGTCAGCGCATGGCGGATTGGGGTCGGTTTCCCGGTCATCGTGGCTTTTGTCGTCCTGCTCTATAGGCTGCAACCGCATGTCCGCGCGCTGCAGATGGCCTGGAGCCAGATTCAGGGATGGAGTGGAGCGCTGGAAGAAGTCGGATGGCTGCTGGATTCCTCCGACAAACCAGCGGCGCCCCAGGGAAGTCGTCCGATCCAGGGGCTCCGCCGGCAGATCAAGTTCGACCAGGTGACCTTCAGGTATCCGGGTTCCAGCACACGACCCGTGGTCCTGCGTTCGGTAAGCTTTGATATTCGCCAGGGCCGCTCGACGGCAATTATCGGACGGTCGGGCGCCGGCAAGAGCACGATAGTCAATCTCCTATGCCGGTTTGTGGAGCCTGATCAGGGCAATATTCTTGTCGACGGCATTCCACTCGACCAAATCGATCCCGCCGAGTGGCGCCGACAAATTGCGCTTGCCAGCCAGGATCTTGAACTGGTGGATGGCACCATTTTCGAGAATATCGTCTACGGCCACGAGACCTCCCTTCTCGCGGCGGAAAACGCGGCCAGACTTGCCGAGGCGCATGAATTTATCGAGAAGCTGCCTGACGGATATGAAACTGTCGTCGGCTACCGGGGAGCGAGCCTGTCTGCCGGTCAACGACAGCGGATCGCCCTGGCAAGAGCTCTGGTCCGCGATCCGGAAATTCTGATCCTAGACGAGGCCACAAATGCCATGGACGGCTTGTCCGAGGCATCGATCGTGGAGACGTTGAAATTAAGAGCCGGGCGCCGCACCACGATCGTTGTCAGCCATCATCACAGCACCATTTCCTTCTGCGACGAGGTTGTCATTCTCGGTGCCGGCCGCGTCCGCAATCAGACGCCCTTTGCCGAAGTTGCAACCTTGAGCATGGAACAGCTTTACGAACATGAGATGTCGCATGGCAGCCCATCGTGAAAATCCCGTTCAAATCCGCAAAGTTGCTGCGCTCTCACAATCAACTGCCAGGCGACAATCGACGCTGCCCCTGATGATCCGACGATCGGGGTGTGTCGGCAGCGGCCTCGCTCCGACGCATCCGGACATCTGAGCGAAGGCCACCGTTCGTTTTGAAGGACAAACCCTTTAGTCGCCGCGCGAATTTCTCATCACGCGCAGCCTCCGAGCTCATCCTCGATGTGGACCCGGATGATCTCGTCGAAATTTTTCTCCGCGGTAAAGCCGAGGGCGGTGGCGCGTTTTGCCTCGAAACCGGGCGCCCAGCCCGCAACCATTTTCATGATCATCTCGTCCGGTACCCGACGAATGAGGTTTACCGCTCTTTCGCCCCCCACCCGGCGGAGCGCATCGATCTGCTCGCCGACGGTCGCACTGACGCCCGGCATGGAAAGATTGCGATGCGGGCCGACCTGATCGAGATCCATATTCGCCGCATGGACGAGGTATCCGACGGCCGAGCGAGGCGATGTATGCCAGTGGCGCACGTCATCCGACACGGGCAGGATCGCCTCCTGCCCGATCAACGGCTCCCGCAGAATGTTGGAGAAGAAGCCGGATGCGGCCTTGTTCGGTTTGCCGGGCCTGATGCACACGGTCGGCAGCCGGATGCCGATGCCCTCGAAGAACCCGCGGCGGGTGTAGTCCGAAAGAAGCAGCTCTGAAATGGCCTTCTGGGTGCCATAGCTGGTGAGCGGCGTCAGGTGGAAATCATCGGGAATGGGGAACGGAAGCGGGGCACCCGCGACAGCGATGGACGACGTGAAGACGACCCGCGGCCTGTAGCCGTCCTCGCCGTTTGCGAGGCGGATTGCATCGAAAAGATAGCGGGTGCCATCCAGATTGACCCGGTAGCCCTTTTCGAAATCGAGCTCCGCCTCCGCCGAAACGATCGCAGCAAGGTGAAAGATCACGTCGGGGCGGGACCCGATGAGTTTTTCGGCCTCGCCCGGCATCGAGAGGTCGGCGTCGCTCGTCACCACGGACCCGGAAAAACTCTGCGGGTGCTCGGGCTTCACGACGTCGACGAGGGTCAGCTTGTCGATCGGCTTGCCGAGAATGCCGCCCTCCGCAATGAGACGCGCCGTCAGTTTGCGGCCTACCATCCCGGCCGCGCCTATGATCAGAATATGCATGCTTCCTCCCGTCTCGACCCGAGGCGACGACTGCCCGGATACGCTAATATTTATATTGTACGGTTGTCTGATAACCTTATATGCTTCGGTTGAAAACAGGATAGTTGTGCGCCGAGACAAGGCGCAGAGCAAATCAAACTATCCCGCCAAGGGACGGATCTTCCAAAGGAACCACCGAGAATGACGAGCCTGCAAACTGACCCGGCCGGAGAGCATCGCCTCCTCCTGCGATCGATGCTTGGCGAAGACCTTGTCTTGACGGATGCGGATGCGATGGCGCGATATTGTCGCGACTGGCACGGGGACGTCGCGAGTTCGGCGGTTGCCGTCCTCAGGCCGCGGTCGACGGAAGACGTGGCCGTCTGCGTCAAAGCCTGCCGTGAGCTCGGCCTCGCGATTGTCCCGCAGGGAGGCAATACCGGCCTAGTGCTGGGCGCTATCCCGGATATGCCGGAGCGGCAGGTCGTTCTCAGCCTCGAACGCATGAACCGCATCCGCAAGATCGACGCCGACGACTTCTCCGCCGTCGTCGAGGCGGGCTGCATCCTGTGGGAACTGAAGGAAGCTATCGCCGCGGAGGGAATGTTCTTTCCGCTGGCCCTCGGTGCGCAGGGAAGCTGCCGGATCGGCGGCAATATCTCGACCAATGCCGGCGGCATCAACGTGCTCCGATACGGCATGACACGCGAACTGGTGCTGGGCCTGGAGCTCGTGCTGCCGGACGGAACGGTCTTCGACGGCCTTTCGACGCTCAGGAAGGACAATCGCGGCATAGACTTGAAGCAACTCTTCATCGGCGCCGAAGGCACGCTCGGTATCGTCACCGCCGCATCGATCAAGCTGACGCCCAACCCCGACCAGGTGGCGACCGCCCTTGTCGGTCTCGCATCCCTGGAGGATGCGATCACCCTCTATCGCCGTGCCCGGCGCGACTGCAGCGACCTGATGTCCGCCTTCGAATTCATGCCGCCGCTTGCCTTCACGCTCGCCCGTGAGGCCATTCCGGACCTGCCGATCCCGATGGCGACCGATTATCCCTGCTATGTCCTCATGGAAGTATCCGGTTCCGGGCTCGTCGATATCGACAACCTGATGCAGCGGTTCCTAGAAGCGGTCATGGAAGATGGCATCGTCGTCGACGGCGCGATTGCCTCGTCACAGGCGCAGGCGAGAAACCTTTGGCTGATTCGTGAAGGAATGAACGAGGGCCAAGCGAAACGTGGAGTTCATATGCGCAGCGACGTTTCGGTTCCGCTCTCCAAGGTACCTTCCTTTGTCGCCGAGGCCGAAAAGGCGATCCACGAAGCGCTGCCCGATTGCGTCTGTGTCTCCTACGGTCATGTCGGAGATGGAAATGTTCATCTCAACGTTCTGCCGTCCGTGGAACTGCCCCATCAGCAGCGGCTCGAAAGGATCTATCAGTCGAAAACGATCCTGAACCAGGTGCTTGACCGTTTCCACGGCAGCCTCAGCGCCGAACATGGCATCGGCCGGCTCAAGCGGGCGGATTTCGATGCACGCCTCCCCGAAACCAAGCGCCGACTGCTGACGGCTATCAAGAATGCCATCGATCCTGACATGGTGATGAACCCGGGCTGCCAGTTGAATTTTACCGGGAAGTCGTAGAAGAGCGTCACAAGGGGAGAGCCGGCGCCGTGGTAATGGACTTCAGCCAGATCAGACGAAACGAACACCTGCCCGCCCGGATCGCGTCGCAGATCGGACGCGAGATCAGCGACGGCCGGATAACGGCCGGCGAAAAATTGCCCACCGAACATATTCTGGCAAAGACCTTTGGCGTCAGCCGGTCTGTCGTGCGCGAGGCGATCGCGCAGCTTCGCAATGAGGGCCTGGTCGAGACCCGGCAGGGTGTCGGAGCGTTTGCCACCGATATCGAGCACCGCCATTCGATTCGCATCGAACAGGGCAATCTCGCCCACCGAGCCAGTTTTCAAAGCCTGTTTCAGCTGAGGCTGCCACTGGAGATCGAAGCTGCCGGTCTCGCCGCGGTCAATCACACGGACGAAGACCTTGTGAGGCTCGACGAAGCGCTCGAGCAGATGACGGGCGGAGAGAAGTGGACCGAAAAAGGCATTCTCGCCGACCTCGCCTTTCATCGCCAGATCGCGGCTTCCACGCATAACGAATACTTCCTGCTATTCATCGGTTTCATCGCGGAGCGAATTCATCTTGCCATCAATACGGCTCGGGAGGCAGCCGTATTGACGGAAATCGTCGAGGTGACGATCGCCGAACATGTCGCGATCCGCGACGCCCTCGCCAGCCGCGATCCGGTCTGTGCCCGGGAAGCGATGCGCCATCATCTCCACGGCGCGGCAAGCCGCCTCGACCTTCAATTGGAGGTTTATTGGGGTGTCGGCCGGGGCTCAAGTTAGATCGATCCAGCGATTTCCTGAAACAGGCCAAGGGCCGCTGGACAGCGGGTAAAACTGTCTTTAGAGATACCGCAGGTGGAGGGTTGTCAGACATCCTGACAATTGAGGGAGCGCTGGAGAGGTCTTTGCGATGGAGGAGAGGCTGATCGCATATCAAATAGGAAACCGCATCGTGACGTCCAGCCTGCCGCTTGAGCCGCTGGTCGATGAAGCGGATCATCGGGGCAAATGCCCGGAGCGGAACTTGAGGTTGTCGACGGTGACGAAGACGCTCGCCCGGCGCGGGCGTTTGTAGGAATTCGGGAGGGGAATATGCAAAAGGCAATCGATCTATTTTTTAAGGCATTGGAAGTCCTATTGATCCTGCTGCTTTCAGCAATGGCGATCATGGTGTTTGCCAATGTGGTTCTTCGCTACGCCTTCAATTCCGGCATGTCCGTCTCTGAGGAATTGTCCCGCTACTTCTTCGTCTGGCTGAGCTTCGTCGGCGCAGTCGTCGCCTTTCGCGAACATGGTCACCTCGGCGTCGAAAGCGTCGTGGCGCTTTTCGGCCGCAAGGGCCGGCTCGTCTGCATGATCCTGTCTAACCTCGTCATCCTCGCTTGCTCGATGATCTTTTTCTGGGGGACTTGGCAGCAGTTCGAGATCAACGCCAGCATGAGCGCGCCGGTGACCGGGATTTCGATGATCTGGGTCTACGGCATCGGCCTGTTTACCGGCGCCGGCTTGTCGCTGATCGCGCTGGAGCGGCTGTTCCGCTATGTCACCGGCCGCGCGACGGCGGAGGAGATCAGCATCTTTGCCGGTGAAAACCTGACGATCGAGCAGATGGCGGAGCGTACCTGATGACACTTATCGTATTCATCGTATCGCTTCTCGGAGCCATGGCGATTGGCGTGCCCGTCGCGTTCTCACTGATGTTCTGCGGCGTCGTGCTCATGTGGTACATGGACATGTTCAACACCCAGATCATCGCCCAGAACATGATCGCCGGTGTCGACACCTTTACCCTGCTTGCCATTCCATTCTTCATCCTGGCCGGTGAGCTGATGAACTCCGGCGGCCTGTCGCGCCGCATCATCGATTTCGCGATTGCCTGTGTCGGCCATATCCGCGGCGGCCTCGGCATTGTCGCGATCATGGCAGCCGTCATCATGGCCAGCATTTCGGGCTCGGCCGCTGCCGATACGGCAGCCCTTGCCGCCATCCTTATCCCGATGATGGCGAAGGCTGGCTATAACGTGCCCCGTTCCGGCGGTCTTATAGCGGCGGGCGGCATTATCGCGCCGATCATTCCGCCGTCGATGGCCTTTATCGTATTCGGCGTCGCGGCCAACGTGTCGATTACCCAGCTTTTCCTCGCCGGCATCTTTCCCGGCATCCTGATGGGCGTTGCGCTGGTCATCGCTTGGTTGATCACCGTGCGCCGGGACAAGGTCCAGCCGTTACCGAAAGCGCCGATGAGCGAGCGGCTGCATGTGACCGGCAGGGCCG
This sequence comes from Neorhizobium sp. 05N33, assembly GCF_056397445.1. Classification (NCBI taxonomy): domain Bacteria; kingdom Pseudomonadati; phylum Pseudomonadota; class Alphaproteobacteria; order Hyphomicrobiales; family Rhizobiaceae; genus Neorhizobium; species Neorhizobium sp. 05N33. Next base: position 100,048 of record NZ_JBFTNK010000008.1, read on the forward strand.
CCTGGGCGCTCGGCATGCCGGTGATCATTCTTGGCGGCATCAAGGCCGGCATCATGACGCCGACCGAAGCTGCGGTGGTTGCCGCCGCCTATGCGCTCTTCGTCGGCATGGTCATCTATCGGGAGCTTAAACCGAGCGAACTGCCGCGTGTCATCCTGCAGGCTGCCAAGACCACATCGGTCATCATGTTCCTGGTGGCTTCGGCACTGGTGTCCTCATGGCTGATCACCGCCGCCAATATTCCGTCCGAGATCGTCGGTTATATCGAGCCGCTGATCGACCGTCCGATGCTGCTGATGTTCGCCATCATGATCCTGGTGCTGGTCGTCGGCACGGCGCTCGATCTGACGCCGACCATCCTGATCCTGACGCCGGTCCTGATGCCGATCGTCAAGCAGGCGGGAATTGATCCGGTCTATTTCGGGGTGCTGTTCATCATGAACAACTCCATCGGCCTCATCACTCCGCCGGTCGGCGTCGTATTGAACGTGGTCAGCGGCGTAGCGCGCATTCCGCTTGGCAAGGTGACGGCCGGGGTCTGGCCGTTCCTGATTGCCGAAACGATTGTGCTGTTCCTGCTGGTCCTGTTTCCAGACCTCGTGCTCGTGCCTGCACGCTGGCTCCATTAAACCTGTCTCAAGCTCATCCATGGGAGGATAATATGAGAAAACTGTTACTGACGACCACCGCCCTTGCCATCGCATGCGCGTCGGCCGTACCGGCCTTCGCCGAATTCAAGGCGCGCAACATCCGCGTCTCGAACGGCATCAATGCCGATCATCCGGTTGGAAACGGCATCAATGCGATGCAGAAATGCCTGGACGAGAAGTCCGGCGGCAAGATGAAGTTGACCGCCTTCTGGGGCGGCGCACTCGGCGGCGACCTGCAGGCCACCCAGGCGCTGCGTTCCGGCGTCCAGGAAGCCGTGGTGACGTCGTCGTCGCCGCTGGTCGGCATCGTCCCCGCCCTCGGCGTTTTCGATCTGCCCTTCCTCTTCGGCAACGCCCAGGAAGCCTACAAGGTCCTCGACGGCAAGTTCGGCGACATGATGAACCAGAAGCTCGACGCTGCCGGCCTCGTCAACCTCGCCTATTGGGAAAACGGCTTCCGCAACCTGTCGAACTCGGTTCGCCCCGTCACCAAGTGGGAAGACTTCTCGGGGATGAAGGTTCGCGTCATGCAGAACAACATCTTCCTCGATACCTTCCAGAACCTCGGCGCCAACGCCACCCCGATGGCTTTCGGCGAAGTCTTCTCGGCTCTCGAAACCAAGGCGATCGACGCGCAGGAAAATCCCTACGTGACGATCGACACGTCGAAGTTCTTCGAAGTGCAGAAATATGTCACGGAGACGAACCACGCCTACACGCCATTCCTCTTCCTGTTCTCCAAGGCGATATTCAACACCTATGCGCCGGACGAGCAGGCAGCCTTGCGCGCCTGCGCAGTCGTCGGACGCGACGTTGAGCGCCAGGTGATCGGCGATTTGAACAAGAAGTCGCTCGAGAAGATCAAGGCGGCCGGCCTGCAGGTCAACACGCTGTCGCCGGAAGAGCAGCAGCGCATCCGCGAAAAGTCCGCGGTCGTCTATGAGAAGCACAAGGCTGAAATCGGCGCCGAGGTGGTCGACAACATTGTCGCCGAGCTCAAGGAAGTCCGCAAGTAACGGAACGCCCGCATCCCGGATGTAGTCCGTCTGAGGAATGCATACCCGCGGTGCCCTAAAGCGCCGCGGGTTATTTCATTCCGGAACAGCCGGAAGCACGCTCTGCCGCTTCTTGAGCATCTGTTCGCGGATGAAGATGAAGAGGCCGGACGCGACGATCAGGGCTGCCCCGACCATCATGCCGAGCCGCGGCATATCGCCGAAAAACATCCAGCCGAAGATCACCGCCCAGAGCAGCAGCGTATATTGAAGCGGCGCGACGGTCGCCGCATCGGAAACCTTGAGGGCGCGGTTGACCAGCATATGCGCTGCCATGGCGACGATGCCGAGCAGTCCGAGCAGAAGAAGGTCGCGGTTCGACGCGATCGGCGACCAGTCCAAGGGCGCGAAGGCGAGGCCGGCGATGCCGGCGCCCACGACCTGGAAAAACACCAGCGCACTATCCGGCGTGCCGCGCAGAAAGCGTCCGGAAATCAGCATGAAGGCAAACGCGGCGCTGCCGACGATCGAAATGACCGCCGGCATGCTGAACATGGCGCTCGAAGGTTCGAGCGTGATGATGACGCCGACGAAACCGACGGCAATCGCCGTCCAGCGCCGCCAGCCGACCTTTTCGCCGAGCAGAAAGGGCGAGCATGCCGCGACATAGATCGGCGCCGCCAGCCAATAGGTCATGACGTCAGCGAGCGGCAGATACATGACCGCATAATAGAAGCAGAACACTTCAGCCGTCGAAAACGCCACGCGGAAAAACTGCATGCCGGGCCGTTCGACGGCCAGTAGATTGCTAAAACCTGCCTTCCAGACCATCGGCACCAGGATGATCAGTGCCGCAAGGCTGCGGATCAGGACAACCTGACCCAGCCCATAATTCGCGACGAGCCATTTGCCCATGGCGTCGTTCAAGGCAAACATCAACATGCCGAGAAGCATCAGCATCGGGCCGGTCATGCTCGCGGTTCTGAGCATGGTCGCCGAGGATATCGTCATTTCAGTCGCACCTTAGAGAATGGAGGCGTCGGACGTCCGCCAGCTGACGGTGAAGGCGCGATCGAGCTCGGGGTTGAGCTCCATGCCAAGACCCGGGCCTGGCGGCACCGTGATCATGCCGTTTTTCACCTCCGGCAGCGCCGTCACCAGGTCGCGGTACCACGTCTTGTAGAACGCGCGTACGCTTTCCTGCACCAGTGCGTTCGGTGCATTGAGAGACAGATGGGTCGATGCGCAGAGAACGACGGGGCCGGTGCAGTCATGCGGTGCGACCGGCAGATGCCAGGCTTCCGCCATGGAGGCGATCTTGCGGGCTTCCGAAAGGCCGCCGCACCAGGAAATGTCGAGCATGACGATGCCGGCGACGCCGGTTTCCAGGTAGTCGCGAAATCCCCAGCGGGTCGCGAGCGTCTCCGAGGCTGAGATCGGCGCCGGCGATACTTCCGCATAACGCTTGAGGCTCGACAGGCTGTCCATCTTGATCGGATCTTCATGCCAGAAGGTCTGGTAAGGGGTCAGGGCCTTCGCAATCTGCATGGCCGGCAGGAGCTGCCACATGGAATGGAACTCGACCATGATATCCATCCGGTCGCCGACGGCCTTGCGGATCTTCTCGAAAGGCTGAAGCGCAAGCTTCATATCCGGCATCGATATATACTGGCCTTTTGTCCTCTCCGCAGCCGCGTCGAACGGCCAGATCTTCATCGCCGTGATGCCCTCTTCGAGCAGCGACAAGGCCAGTTCGTCGGCACGATGCAGAAAGCCGTTGAGGTCGTCGTAAGCTGTGCCACCGGTCAGACCGTAGTTGGCGGTCGCCTGGCCGGTTGCCTTCTTGATATATTCCGTGCCGGCGCAGGTATTGTAGGTGCGGATTTCCCGGCGGCTGAAGCCTCCCAGCAGCTGGGCGATGGGCTGGTTGGCGACCTTTCCGAAAATGTCCCAAAGGGCGATATCGAACGCCGAATTGCCCCGCACTTCCGCGCCTGAGGAGCGAAAACCGATATAACCGACCAGTTCCTGCGCCAGGAGGTCGATCTGGAGCGGGTCGCGGCCGATGACCCTTGGAGCGACATATTCGTGGATGTAGCTCTCCACGGTCTCGGCGCCGAAAAAGGTTTCGCCGAGGCCGGTAATTCCCTCGTCGGTGTGGACAAGCACCCACAACAGGTTCGCACGCTCTGCGACGCGCACAGTTTCAAGCTTGGTGATTTTCATGTTTCTTCCCTTGGCGAAATTCAACCACAGGCGGCGGTCTTTGGTAAGGCAGGATCTTGTATTTTCCCGCTCCCTGAACACCGTCACCTAGACAGGCCAAAATCAGCCTATTGCGCCGTTGACAAAATGTCGACAAAGTGATGACATATTCTTATCAAGGCGAGGGTGAGGCAGGTGACGGAAAAACCGAACAAAATTCGGGGCCGCCATACATGGGAAAGCGGGCAGAAGACGGTGAGCATGGCTGCCAACAGCTGCCGTGCCGAAGGTCATGCGCATCTTGTGGGTCACCCTGTCGACGCCCTCATTCGAGCGGCCTGCGCCGCCATTATCCGGTAGGAGCTCCCCGAGTGACGCCAACCGCCCCCACCCCGCTTCTGGCCGTGGATGACCTTTCGGTCGAGTTCGGCGCCTCCCGCGTCATCGAGAATTTGAGCTTTTCCGTTTCGGCCGGCCAGACCGTCGCGATCGTCGGCGAGTCCGGTTCGGGCAAGTCGGTGACCTCGCTGTCGATCATGCGGCTTGCGGACATGCTCGGCGCCAATTACCCGACCGGGCGCATCCTGTTCCAGACATCAGGCGACGAGATCGATCTCCTGAAACTCGACCAGAAGAAGATGCGCAGCATTCGCGGCAAGGAGATCTCGATGATCTTCCAGGAGCCGATGACCTCGCTCAACCCGGTCTTCACGATCGGCGACCAGGTGGCCGAAATCCTGAAGCTGCACGAGGGTAAGTCGAACAGCGCAGCGCTTGCCGAAGCGAAACGGCTGCTCGACATGGTGCGGCTGCCGGATGCGGCGGAACTGCTGACCCGTTATCCGCACCAGCTTTCCGGCGGCATGCGCCAGCGCGTGATGATCGCCATGGCACTTGCCTGCCGGCCAAGGCTGCTGATCGCCGACGAGCCGACCACCGCGCTCGACGTCACCATCCAGGCGCAGATCCTCAATATCCTGCGCGACCTGCAGAAAGAACTTGGTGCCGCCGTCATCTTCATCACCCATGACATGGGCGTCGTCGCCGAGATGGCCGACGACGTGGTGGTGATGTGGAAAGGCAAGGCGGTGGAAAAGGGCAAGGCACTCGACATTTTCGAGAAGCCGACCAATGCCTACACCCGCACGCTGCTCGCGGCCGTGCCGAAGCTCGGCAGCATGACCGGCGAGGAATTCCCCAAGCGCCTGCCACTGACCGTGCTCGAAGATGGAGAGCCGAAGCTTTCAGGCGTCGAACGCATCCAGGATACCGCCCGTTACGATGCCGATCCGCTACTGTCGGTGCGCGATCTCGTGGTTCGTTTCGACATCAAGAAGGGGCTGCTCGGCAAGGTCACCCACCGCGTCCACGCCGTGGAAAAGGTCTCCTTCGACATCCATCCGGGCGAGACGCTGGCGCTGGTCGGCGAATCCGGATCGGGCAAGTCGACGATCGGCCGCACCATCCAGCAGCTTCAGAAGGCAACGGCCGGCAATATCACCTTTTCGGGCAAGCCGCTCTCGGCAATGACCATGGCGGAACGGCACAACCTGCGCCGGGACGTGCAATATATCTTTCAGGACCCGTTCGCCTCGCTCGATCCGCGCAAGACGGTCGGTTTCTCGATCGCCGAACCGATCCGCACCCACGGCCCACTCGACAGCGAGAAGGAGATCGCAAAAACCGTCGATGCCCTGCTCGAGCGGGTCGGCCTCACCTCCGCGCACGCCCGCCGTTATCCGCACGAGTTCTCCGGCGGCCAGCGCCAGCGCGTTTGCATCGCCCGGGCGCTCGCCTCGAAACCGAAGCTGATCATCGCCGATGAGGCACTGTCCGCACTCGATGTCTCGATCCAGGCACAGATCATCAACCTGTTCATGGATCTGCAGGAAGAGCGTGGCCTCGCCTACCTCTTCATCAGCCATGACATGGCCGTGGTCGAAAAGATGAGCCATCGGGTGGCGGTGCTCTATCTCGGCCAGATCATGGAATTCGGCAATCGCCGCCAGATCTTCGAAACGCCGACGCACGACTATACGCGGCGGCTTCTTTCGGCCGTGCCGGTCGCCGATCCGCGCCGGCGCAAGCCGTTGGCGATGATCGAGGGAGACATTCCAAGCCCGATCCGGGCGGTCGGAAACGAACCGGTGCTTCTCGCCCGGGAGGAAATCGCGCCAGGCCATTACGTGGCACGCGGTGCATGACGATTTGACATTCGGTTTTTCAACAGGAGCAAAAACGATGATAAAAATACAGAGGGGTTTGCGGACGGCATTCGTGGCGATGGCGCTCGCAGGCGTCGCATTCGCGCCGGTCTCGGCGCTCGCCGCCGGCAAGCTGACGGTGTCCTCGCCGCAGGATCCGGGCAGCTGGGATCCGATCGACACATTCCTGGTCAACTGGGCCTCGGTCTCGACCAATATCTTTGACGGCCTCACCTATCGCGGCCCCGACCTGAAGCTCGTCCCGGGTCTCGCGACTTCCTGGGAAGTGCTCGACAACGGCATGCGCATCCGCTTCAAGCTGCGTGAAGGCGTGAAATTCCACAACGGCGAAACCTTCAATGCCGAAGCGGTCAAATTCACCTTCGACCGCCTGCTCGGCCCGGAAGGCGCCAAGGGGCCGCAGCAATCCAACTACAATTCGATCGGCAGCGTCGACGTTGTCGATGCCAACACGATCGACATGAAGCTGAAGGTGGCCGATCCGGTCATCCTCACCAAGCTCGCCGGTTACGGCGGCATGATCGTTCCGCCGAAATACATCGCCGAAAAGGGCGATGCCTATTTCAACGCCCATCCAGTCGGCACCGGCGCCTTCAAGTTCGTTTCCTACGAGCCGAAGGTGAACATCGTTCTCGCCGCCAACCCGGACTATTTCGGCGGCGCGCCGAAAATTTCGGATCTGGAATACAAGTTCATCTCCGAGCCGGCTACAGCGGTTGCCGAACTCCAGGCCGGCCGTGTCGATCTCGTTATCCCGCCGACCATTCCGATCGGCATGATCCCGACGATCCAGGGCAATGCCAAGCTCGCCGTGGTCACTTCGCCCGGCCCGACGGTCTATGCACTGCGCTTCAACACGCGCGACGGCATCACCAAGGATCCGAAGGTTCGCCAGGCGCTGATCATGGGCGTCGATCGCGACGCGATCATCAAGTCGATCCTCGGCGGCCAGGCACAGCCGATCGCCAGCTTCCAGGGGCCGCTGTCCTTCGGCTTCGACAAGGCCATGAAGCCGCTGCCCTACGATCCGGTCAAGGCACAGGCTCTGCTGAAGGAAGCCGGCGTCGCGCCGGGCGCATCCCTGCAGATCGACCTTCGCGGCAACGAGGCGACCTTCATCGAAGTCGCCCAGGCGATCTCCGCCTATCTGCAGACGATCGGCATCACGGCAACGATCAAGCCCTATGAGACCAACGTTCTCTTGAACGACATCATTCCCGGCGGCAAGACCGGCGCGATGTTCCAGCAGTCCTGGGGCGGCTGGACGCTCGACTACGACAACACAGCCGTCGCCATGTACCACACCGGCGAAAAGTGGAACCCCTACGACAGCGACCCGAAGATGGACGAACTGCTTGCCAAGCAGCGCACCATCACCAATGTCGCCGAGCGCGAGAAGGTTCTGCAGGAAATCGCTCATTACGCAGCAGACCGAGCGCTGGAAATGCCGCTCTACAACTTGAACGCCATCTTCGGCATCAACAAGCGCGTGAAGAACTTTACGCCGGTGCCGGACAGCCGTTTGAAGTTCACCGACGTCACCGTCGACTAAGACTTCGCGGAGCCGCCGCCTTCGAGTGGAGGCGGCGGCTCCGACAAGAAAACGAGGAACGAGAGATTGGCCGTATTCCTGGTAAAACGCCTTTTGCAGGCGATTTTCGTCGTGATTGCCGTGACGCTGACGGTCGCTTTCGCGATCCGCCTCACCGGTGACCCGGCGCTGATGCTGACGCAAGGCGCCGGCAGCGTCACCGAGGCCGATCTCGTGCGCATCCGCGAGGGTCTCGGCCTCAACGAACCGTTCTTCGTTCAGTACCTGAATTTCCTGAAGGGCATCTTCACGCTCGATTTCGGCAAGAGTTTTCTGGGCGGCACGCCGGTATCGCTGCTGATCGGCAAGGCACTGCCGGCGACGCTGGCGCTCGCCTTCACCTCGCTGATCGTCTCGATCGTCATCTCCATTCCGCTCGGCATCAAGGCCGCCACCGCGCGTGGCAAATGGGCCGACCAGATGATCCGCATCCTGTCGCTCGTCGGCCTGTCGTTTCCAAATTTCTGGCTGGCGACGATGCTCGTCCTGCTCTTTGCGATCGCCCTGCCACTGCTGCCGCCAAGCGGCATGGACGGATTTGAAAGCTTCATCCTGCCGGCCGTTACCATGGGCATCATCCTGACAGCGACCAATGTCCGCCTGGTGCGCACCACCATGCTGGAGACGCTGCGCTCGCAATATATCATGGTCGCCCGCGCCAAGGGGCTCAGCGAAAACGCCGTGCTTTATAAACATGCACTCCGCAACTGCGCCATTCCGCTGATCACCTATTTCGGCCTGCAGTTCGGGGGCCTGCTGGGCGGCATCGTCGTCGTCGAGCGGGTGTTCAACTGGCCGGGCCTCGGCACGCTCGCCTTCGACGCCGTCGGCGCCCGCGACTATCCGGTGCTGCAGGCGGTCATCACAGTCCTGTCGCTGATGATCATCGGCATCAACCTCCTCGTCGACATTGCCTACGGCCTCGTCGATCCCCGCATCCGGACGGAGTGAGAGCCATGGCCTTGCGCACTGCTTCCTCGAATTTCCTGAAGCTCGAATTCGTCCTCGGCGCCCTGCTGGTCGGCGTCATCGGTCTTGCCGTCATCTTCTCCGGCGTGATCTTTCCCGGCGGCGCCGAAAAGATCGACCTGATGTCGCGCCTCGTTTCGCCGTTCGTCAGGCCTGCGCATGTCTTCGGCACCGATCCGCTCGGGCGCGACGTCCTCGCCCGCGTCATGGCCGGCGGCAAGATCTCGCTGCTGGTCGGCTTCGTGTCGGTTGCCGGCGGCGTCACGATAGGTGTCTTCATGGGCCTGATCGCCGGTTATTACCGCGGCATCTGGGACATGCTGGTGATGCGTTTTGCCGATATCCAGCTGGCGCTCCCCTTCATCCTGCTCGCCATTACCTTCATCGCCATCGTCGGCGGCGGGCTGACCAACACCATCATCCTGCTGATCGTCTCGCAATGGGTGCAATATGCCCGCCTGGTGCGGGGTTCGGTGCTGACGCTGCGCGAGCGGGAGTTCATCCTTTCGGCGCGTGCGATCGGGGTCAAGAACTGGCGCATCATCGTCCAGCACCTGCTGCCCAACCTGATCGGCCCGGTCATCGTGCTGATGACGCTCAACGTCGCCACCAACATCCTGCTCGAATCGAGCCTCACCTTCCTCGGCCTCGGCATCGACCCGACCATCCCGAGCTGGGGCGGCATGCTCGCCGAAGGCCGCACCTATCTGCAGACCGCCTGGTGGGTCAGCGTTTTCCCGGGCCTTGCCATCCTTCTCACCGTCCTTGGCCTCAACCTCCTCGGCGACTGGCTACGCGACAGTCTCGATCCCACAGGCAGAACCTCCGCATGACACTGATCCACGAACAGCAGGTCGAGCGCACGCTCGATGCCCTCGTCGCACGTTTTTCCGGCGCCCGAGGCACGAAGATCGAGGCCTGGGTTTTCGACGACGAGAAGACCCGCAGGCAGGCCGAAGCGAAGCTCGCCGCCACCGGCGTCGAGGCAAAGTTCCGCAGCGCCTACAAACCCTTGCTTCACTTCCTCCTCGAAGAGGTCGATCTCGATAACCTCTCGGCCCTGCACATCGTTTATCCGGTACACACGGCCTGCCCGAAAAACCGTTTCCTGCTCGAAGCCTATCCCTTGGCTGGTCTTGTAAACGAAGCGCGGCTGACCTTCGAAGCGGGGGTCGAAGATGCCTTTTACGCTTTGACGCTGACCGCAAAGGACGGCAGCATCGAAACCCATAAAGTTTTCGCACCGAACCGGCTCCACACGGATTTCATCGGCGAAACATTGCTGTCGCCGACCGGCTGGCTAAGCCTCGATGGCGGAACCGGCGAACGGTTGGAGACCGACTACGAACTCCTGTTCGTCTCGGCCGTGGAAGCTGTCGCGGCCCATGAGTGGGGGACGAAGGAGCCTTATTTCGACGAGCTCAACATCGCCGTCACCCTGCCTGCCGAAGACAGGCGTCTGCCCGTCGGCGAGGAGGTCGTCAGTCTGCGCGAGGCGCTGCACGAGGATTTCTATTTCACGCTTCTGGAAGTCTTCCAGAAGAAAGCCGGCCGTCCGATCGGCGACCGCGGCCTGCAGCCGGGCCAGATCATCCCGGAAATCCGCGACGGTGAGACCCTCTCCGTCCGCGTCGAAACGCGGCCGCTGTGGGCTTCCGAGGCGGTGACCGAGCCGCAGCGTCTCGCTTCAGCCGTGTCGCCGGTCTCCGTGGCCCAGATCCGCAAGGAACTCGCGGCAATCGATGGCGTCGCCTTCGAAGCCCGCTCGCGGAGCGGCCGCGCTGTCGAAGCTCGTTATCACTCAGGCGCTGACAAGCCGGTCATCATCAGCGGTGGCCAGCATGCAAACGAGACGACCGGCATCGTCGGCGCACTGCGCGCGGCGCAGACGCTTCACTCACGGCCAAATTCGCATTTCGTCATATCGCCGCTCGAAAATCCCGACGGTTACCAGGTGCATTGGCGGCTGCGCACTGACAACCCGCTGCACATGCACCATGCTGCACGCTACACCGCGCTTGGCGACGATCTCGAATATCGCTCCGGCAAGGACCTGTTCGAAAAGGCGATCCGCATCGAGGCGGAACGGCTGAGCGGCGCCAGGCTGCACGTCAACCTGCACGGCTATCCCTCGCATGAATGGACGCGGCCGCTTTCCGGCTACGTGCCGCGCACCTTCGCCATGTGGACGGTCCCGAAGGGCTTCTTCCTGATCATGCGCCATCACGCCGAATGGACGGAACAGGCGGAAATCCTGATCGACCGCGTCAGCCGCCACCTCGCCGCCATTCCCGGCCTCGTCGCCTATAACGCCGCACAGATCAGGCTTTTCGAAACCCATGCCGGTGAAACCGGCTTCCGCATCATCAACGGCTTCCCCTGCCTGATCTCGATCGACGACCGGCACACGGTTCCGCTGACCTTGATCACCGAATATCCGGACGAAACCATCTACGGCCCGGCCTTCATCCAGGGGCACACGGCGCAGATGGAGACCGTGCTTGCCGCCTACGATGCGATCCAGACGATCGACGAACCGGCCGCGAGCCCGCAACCTTCGGCATAATTATTTCCGGCAAGCACTCGGCGGACATTTCCGCTTGCTTATGCGAGGGGACCTGTTAAACGTTTAACGGTAAAACGTTTAACAGTGAGGCTGCGGTGTCCCGCAAACGTGCAACGCTCAAGGAAGTCGCCGAACGCGCGGGCGTTTCGATCGCCACCGTGTCGAACGTCTTCAGCGGCCGCAAGCCGGTGAACGACGATCTGCGGGAGAAGGTCGAGCAGGCTGCCAAGGACCTTTCCTTCCAGATCGACCGCGCCGCTTCGCAGCTGAAATCCGGCAAGGCCCGGGTGGTCGGCGTTCTCGTTCCGGATCTCGACGACACGTTCTTCACCTCGCTCATCTCGCGCATCGAAGTGATGGCGCTGAAGGACGGTTACGACGTCATCGTCGCGAGCTCGCGCGACGACCGGCAACTGGAGGAATCCAGGCTGCAGACGCTGCTCGGCTGGCGGCCCTCGGGCATTATCGCCGTGCCTTGCTCCGATACGATACCGGCAGCACTTGCCCGCGAAGTCGGGCATCTGCCGATCGTGCTCGTCGACCGAGTGATCCCGCAATCGGCCGCCGCCGATACGGTGACGATCGACAATTTCGAGGCGGGAGAAATCGCCGGTCGTTATCTTGTCGAGATGGGCCATTCCGATATCGTGCTTGCCGCGTCGCATCTCGATATCGCGCCGATCCGCGAGCGTGTCCGCGGCGCGACGTCGATCGTGCGCGAGATGATCGGCCGGGAGCCCGTGGCAATCGCGCTGGGCTCCAATGCAGAACGAGGCGCCGAGATCTTTGCGCATTGGCTTGAACGCCATCCGCTGCCTTCGGCGGTCTTTGCCCTGACCAACGTCACCACGCTCGCCGTGCTCACCGCGCTCGCCAGGCAGCGGATCGACATTCCCGACCAGGTCTCGATCATCGGCTTCGACGACTACACATGGATGAGCGCCCGCAAGACGGCGCTCACCGCGATCCGCCAGCCGGTCGACGAGATCGCTCACCTTGCCTGGGAACGGCTGCAGAAGCGCATGCGGGGCGATGCCTCGGCGCCGTCGCCGAGCGTTCTCAATACCAGCCTTCAGGTCCGGGATTCGACCCGCCGCCTCGTGTCACCGCCCGTGGAGGGGCTTCTCAAGAGCTTGGAGGAACAGGCGGCCGATACGTCGGACAAGGTCAAGGAGCGACCGAACCGCATTCACTAGGCGTCAGACAAGAACGCCAGCCAAAGACTACGCTCGCATGGGAGGAGCATTTGCGTTTGAACAAGATCACCGAGGTCGTGCCATTCCTGGCGCCGGTACAGATACTGATCCTCAGTGTCATCGTCATACCGTCGTTTTATGTCGTGTGGCTCAGCCTGCATGCCTCCAGTTTCGGGCAGTCCGCGACCTTCTTGGGCCTTCAGAACTATATCAAGGTGCTGACCGATCCGGCCTTCCTGCTGGCGCTCGGCAACACCGTCCTCATCGTCATCTTCGCCGTGCATCTGGAACTGGCGCTCGGGCTTGGAATGGCGCTGCTGTTTGCAAGCGGCCTGCCGTGCCGGCGTGTTCTCCTCGTTGCGGTCCTGGCGCCCTATGCCGTCAGCGAAGTCATCGCCGTCGCCATGTGGCGTTTCCTGTTCGATCCGGATGTCGGCCCGGTCACCGCCATGCTCACATGGCTCGGCCTGCCGATGCTCGACTGGTCCTTCGAGCCGTCTCACGCCCTGATCATGATCGGTCTGCTGACCATCTGGCTGCACCTGCCCTTCACCTTCATCATTCTTTATGCGGCGCGCCTGGCGATCCCGAAGGATCTCTACGAGGCGGCCCGCATCGACGGCGCCAAACCTTTCGATGCCTTCCGCCGCGTGACGATACCGCTGCTCGGGCCGGCGATCGTCGTGGCGCTGCTGTTTCGCTATATCTTCGCCTTTCGCATCTTCTCGGAAGTCTGGCTGATGACCCAGGGCGGGCCGGCCCGTTCGACGGAAGTCGTCGCGGTCTATCTCTATCAGGAGGCGTTCAGCTTCAACGCCTTCGGCACGGCCGCCGCCACCGCCTGGATCATGGTGCTCGCATCGCTGCTTCTGGCGACCGGTTATGTCTTCCTCCTTCGCAAGCAGGTGGCCGGCAATGCGCACTGACAAGCTCGCCATCGGTCTTGGAAAAACACTTGCGGTCACGGTCATCCTCGCCTGGTCACTGTTTCCGATCGCCTTCCTCGTCATGTCGTCGTTCAAGCCAGGCCAGGATATTTTCGCCGTGCCGCCGAAACTCGTCTTTTCGCCGACAGTGCAGCACTATGTCGAACTCTGGAACGGCTGGGGCGTGTTCTTCACCGGGCTCCTGAACAGCACCATCATCACTGCCGGTGCGACCATCATCGCGATCACCACCAGCACGGCGGCGGGTTACGTCTATTCGCGCCACAGCAGCCGGATGCTGGACGCGAGCGTGATGTTCCTGATCATCGTGCGCCTCATCCCGCCGATCGTCGTGACGCTGCCGCTGTTTCCGATCATCAACGCGATCGGCCTCAACGATACGCATATCGTGCTGATGGTGCTTTATGCGACCTTCTTCGTGTCGCTCGGCACGGTGCTGATGCGCACCTTCATCGACCAGATTCCGCGTGAACTCGATGAAGCGGCCCAGATCGATGGCGCCAAGCGGCTGACGATCTTGAGGCGCGTCATCGTGCCGCTCGCGGCACCCGGCATTCTCGCGGTCGCCGTCTTCGTCGTCGTCTTTGCCTGGAACGAGTTCCTGTTCGCCTTCATCTTCACCGCGACCAAGGCCAAGACCGCGCCGCTGGTGATCTCCGAAATGATCGGATCGATCGACGGCGTCGACTGGGGCGTGCTGTTTGCGGCGTCCACCGTCCAGCTCATACCGGTTCTGCTCTTCGTCATCTTCATGAACCGCTATCTCGTGGCCGGCCTGACCGCCGGCGCGACCAAGGGTTAGTCACCCGGGTTATTCAACTGTCTGCAAGGGAGGGAAATCATGTCAGACAAATCGCTTACCAACATCACACGGCGCGGCTTCTTAGGCACCGCTATGGGAGGAGCGGCGATGCTCGCCGCCGGGCCGTCGTTTGCGGCGGGCAAGACGCTGAACGTCTTGAGCCACAAGGTGCACCAGACGGTGCTCGGCACCGGCGACGGTGACCTGCTCAAGGACTGGCGCGCGACAAACGATGCCGACGTCGTCTGGACGACGTTTGATTCCAATCCGCTCCAGGACCGCCTGTTCCGCGAGGCGAGCCTCAGCTCGACCGATTTCAACGTCGGTTACATCGTCGACAACCGCCCGACCAAGCAGATCGCCGCGATGTTCGAGCCACTCGATGCCTATCTCAAGAAGGATGCCATCGAGGACTTCGGCGATATCGCACCGGGCCTCGTGCAGGGCATGACCGTCGACGGCAGACTGATCGGCATTCCGGTCCGCCATGCGACCCAGGGCCTCTTCTACAACGAAGCGCTCCTCGAAGAGCAGGGCATCACCGCGCCGCCGACGACACTCGAAGAACTGGTGGAGCAGGCCCAGAAGCTTACCTTCACCTCCAAGGCCGGCACGCCGGTCGCCGGCATGGTGCTGGCAAGCGACCTCGCCGTCTTCCCGGTCATGTTTGCCCGCGCCTTCGGCGGAGATTTCATCAACGCCAAGTTCGAACTTCTGCCGAATCCCGAGGCCATGGAAAAGGGCCTGACCATCCTTCGCAAGATGTTCGAGGGCGCCGCCCTGCCGCGCAGCTACGCGACCACCAAGAACGACGACCAGGTAACCTGGCTGCAGCAGGGCCGCGCCGCCTTTACCGTGCTGCCCTTTGCCCGGTTTGCTCAGCTCAACAACAAGGAACAGAGCAAGTTCCCCGGCAAGATCAAGGCGATCGAATTCCCGATCTCCGCAGGATTGAAGGGCAAGATGCCGATGTCCTCGATCGTCGAGGCCTGGGGCATGGTCATCCCCGCGAACTCCAAGGACAAGGACCTGTCCTGGAAGTTCATCAAGGAAGTCTCCAGCAAGCGCGCCACGCTCGGCATGGCCAAGAATGGCAATGGCCCGGTCCGCGTCTCCACCTATGCAGACCAGTCCTTCGCCGCGAACAGCCCGGTCGCCGCCGTCGAGGCCGCGGTGCTGAAGAATGCCCGCGGCGCCTTCCCGCCCTTCCCCGAAGCGGCACGTGCCCAGTCGATCTTCCTGGAGGAAGTCCAGCTCGCTGTCCTCGGCCGCAAGGAGGTCAAGGAAGCCGTAGCCTCGATCGCCACGCGGGTGAAGCCCCTGCTTCAGGCCTGAACATTTGTGAAGACCGTCCGGGCGCTAGCCGCCCGGACGTCGGATATCGCCGAAACAGGCATGAACGATGCGGGACCCTGAAGGTCCATCCACGAAAGAGACAAGGACAATGTTGAACACCACCAGTCGATCGATCCAGGAGCCCGCCCGGGCAACCCCCATCATGGCGGAATATGACGTGCTCGTTATCGGCGGCGGACCGGCCGGCCTGACGTCGGCGCTCGCCGCCGCGGAAGACGGGCTTCGGGTGGGACTTATCGAAAGCCGCAGCTTCGTCGGCGGCAACATGACCATCGGCCTTCCGGTCCTCGGTTTCCTCGGCCAGAAGGGCAACCAGATCATTGAAGGCCTGCCACAGAAATTCATCGACCGTCTCAAGGCGCGCGACGGCGCCAGCGAACACCGGCCCTGCCCGCTCCACATGGGCATCACGCTCGTCGAACCGGAAGCGGTGAAGACCGTGGCGCTCGAAATGCTGACGGAAGCGGGCGTCGAGGTGTTGTTCTACACGTTCTGCGCCGGCGTCGTGATGGATGGAGACATGATCCGCGGCGTCATCACCGAGAGCAAGAGCGGCCGCGGCGCGATCCTCGGCAAGGTCGTCATCGACTGCACCGGTGACGCGGACGTCGCCTATCGCGCCGGCGTCCCCTGCGAGAAGGGCAACGAAAACGGCGGCATGCAGCCGCCGACGCTGATGTTCTGCATCGCCGGCGTCGATACCGAAAAGCTGCGCCTCAGCATCGCCAACCAGCCGCCACAGGCACGCACCTATCTCACCGACTTCATCCCGGCGGAATATTTCGGTCAGAACAACCAGTTCATCGTGGTTGGCCTGCGTGAGCTGATCATCAAGGCGGAGGCCGAGATGGGCCTGAAGATCGCCAATGAACGCACGATCATCATCACCGGCCTGAAGGCCGGCGAAGTCTGGATCAACATGACCCGCGTCAAGGGCGTCGATGGGACGGATGCATCCAGCCTCACGATGGGCGAAATCGAGGCCCGCGGCCAGATCGACGACATCGTCACCTACCTGATCAACTACGTCCCCGGTTTCGAGAAGGCCTATTTCACCAAGACGGCGCCGTTCCTCGGCATCCGCGAAACACGCCGGATCATCGGCGAATATGTGATGAACCAGGAGGACGTGCTCGGCTGCCGCCATTTCGACGACTCGATTGCCGTTGCCAGCTATCCGATCGACATCCACCGCCCTGCCGACGACGGCTGCACGCTGATCTGGTGCGGCGACTGCTACGACATTCCCTATCGCTCGCTGATCCCGACCAAGGTCAGCAACCTGATCGTTGCCGGCCGGGCTATTTCCACCACCCATGAGGCGATGGGCGCGATCCGTGTCATGGCGACCTGCATGGCGATGGGCGAAGCGGCAGGACGGGCGGCAAAGATCTCGGTGCGCAGTAACCGCGCGCCCGCCGATATCGATGTCAGGGAACTTCGCCGCCAGCTGATCGCCAAGGGCGCCTATCTGCGCGTCAAGGACAGTGCCGAGCGCGCAAGGGAACTGGAAGACGCCTGACCGCAAACCGGCAGGCCCGGCGGTGCACGCTGCCGGGAATGGGATGGTTTGGAACGTTTGTTTTGCCCACAGGCGGACCGTGGGCGACGGGTGCGGTCCGGCGGCTTGTCCAACGGTGCCGCGCCCGAAGATTTCAAGGAAAGTGAGGAAGCATGGCAAGTTTGCGTCTGGCCGGGCTCAAGAAGAGTTTTGGTGCCGTGGATATCATCAAGGGCGTCGACCTTGAGATCAAGGACGGCGAATTCGTGGTGTTTGTCGGGCCTTCCGGCTGCGGCAAGTCCACGCTGCTGCGGATGATCGCAGGGCTCGAAGACATATCCGGCGGCGAGCTTTATATCGGCGACCGGCTTTGCAACGAGGTCCAGCCGCGCGAGCGCGGGATCGCCATGGTGTTCCAGTCCTATGCGCTTTATCCGCATATGAGCGTCTACGACAACATGGGCTTTGGGCTTTCCCTGAACAAGACGCCGAAATCCCAGCTCGATGCCCGGGTGCGCGAGGCGGCCCGTATCCTGAAGATGGAGCATCTGCTGGAGCGCAAGCCGAGCCAGCTTTCCGGCGGCCAGCGCCAGCGCGTCGCCATCGGCAGGGCGATCGTGCGCAAGCCCGGCGTCTTCCTGTTCGACGAACCGCTTTCGAACCTTGACGCCGCGCTTCGCGTGGATATGCGCATGGAGCTTGCCAAGCTGCATCGCGATCTGGGGGCGACGATGATCTACGTCACCCACGACCAGATCGAAGCGATGACGCTTGCCGACAAGATCGTCGTGCTCGACGGCGGCCTGGTGCAGCAGGTCGGCTCGCCGATGGAACTCTACAAGAACCCGGCAAACAAGTTCGTCGCAGGCTTTATCGGTGCGCCGAAGATGAATTTCCTGCCCGTGAAGGTGCAGTCGGTCGCCGGCGATACTGCGATGGTCGCCTCCGATACGATGCCCCCGATCCCGGTCAAGGGAAGAGGCTTTTCGATCGGCGATCAGGCCTGGCTCGGGATCAGACCGCAATTCCTGAAACCTGGCCCGCCGACAGACGGCGAAGGAGCTCTTCGCGGGCGCATTGCGCTGGTCGAGCGTCTGGGAACCGAGACGATCATTGCGGTCGATACTGCCGAAAACGAGAGAGTGGTCGCCGCAATCCCGGTGGATGTGGAACTGGCATTCGGGGATGCCGCCGAGTTTCAGTTCAACCCGCAGGCTGCGCATCTGTTTCACTGATCGGGGCACAAGCCGGGCCGGGCCACTGCAATCGGCTCCAAAGCGGCTCCCATACTGATTGTTATAATACCGAAGCAAGGAACGACATGAGACAGGATCTTTCCGGAAAGGTGGCCGCAGTGACCGGTGCGGCGTCGGGCATCGGCCTCGAATGCGCGCGAGCCCTGTTGGCCGAAGGCGTCAGCGTCGCTCTTGTCGACAGGGCCGGCGATACGCTCCAAACACTCTGCTCGGAACTGGGGCCGAACGCTTTTCCGCTGGCGATCGATCTGACCGATTCCGCAAGCGTCGCAACGATGATGCCCCGCATCCTCGACCGATTCGGCAAGCTCGATATCTTCCACGCCAATGCCGGCGCCTATATCGGCGGAGACGTCGTCGAAGGCGACCCGGATGCCTGGGACCGCATGCTCAATCTCAATATCAACGCCGCCTTCCGTTCCGTCCAGGCCGTGCTGCCGCATATGGTCGAGCGCAAGACCGGCGATATCATCATGACCAGCTCGATTGCCGGCCTGGTGCCGGTCGTCTGGGAGCCGATCTACACCGCCTCCAAACATGCGGTGCAGGCGTTCGTCCACACCGTGCGGCGCCAGGTCGCCAGACACGGCATCCGCGTCGGCGCGGTCGCGCCGGGGCCGGTCATCACCGCATTGATCAGCGATTGGCCCCAGGCGAAACTCGATGAGGCGATCGCGGCGGGAGGTTTGATGGAGGCGACGGAAGTCGCCGAAGCCGTGATGTTCATGCTCTCGAGACCCCGCAACATCACTATTCGCGATCTCGTCATTTTGCCTCTCAGCACGGATCTCTAGTCATGACCCGCTTCTTTATCGGCATCGATGTGGGAACAGGCAGCGCGCGGGCCGGCGTGTTCGATGAAGCCGGGACGCTGCTGGCATCCGCCAAACGCCCGATCACCATCTGGCACGAGGCCGGCAATATCGTCGAGCAATCCGGCGAGCAGATATGGCAGGCGGTCTGCGAAAGCGTTCGCGAAGCCGTCAGTTCCGGCGGTATCCCGCTGTCGGCGGTTGCGGGAATAGGTGTCGACGCGACCTGCTCGCTGGTCGTCGTCAACACTGACGGGATGCCGGTCTCGGTCAGCCCCTCGGGAGAGGCCGACCGCAATGTCATCGTCTGGATGGATCACCGCGCCGCCGGCGAGGCGGCCGAGATCAACGGCAGGCGGCACGAGGTCCTGCGTTATGTCGGGGGCAAAATTTCGCCGGAAATGGAAACGCCGAAGCTTCTCTGGCTGAAGCGCAACCTGCCGCGATCGTTTGCGGACGCCGGACATTTCTTCGATCTCGCCGACTATCTGACCTTTCGCGCGACGGGATCGCTCAGCCGGTCGGCCTGCACCGTCACCTGTAAATGGACCTATCTCGCCCATGAAAAACGCTGGGATGCCTCATATTTCAGGGCGATCGGCCTTGGAGAACTGGCCGAGGAAGGCTTCAAGCGGATCGGGACCGACATCGTCGATCCGGGAACGCCGGTTGCAAACGGCCTGACGGAACAGGCCGCTGCCGATCTCGGCCTGAGGCCGGGAACCCCTGTCGGTGCCGGCCTGATCGACGCCCATGCCGGCGGCATCGGCACGCTCGGCGGTCAGGACTCCGAAGGCCATGCGGACGTTCGAAACAGGCTCGCCTATATTTTCGGGACATCCGCCTGTTCCATGGCCTCCAGCGATAATCCCGTGTTTGTCGATGGTGTATGGGGGCCGTATTATTCGTCGATGGTCCCCGGACTGTGGTTGACCGAAGGCGGTCAGTCGGCAGCCGGCGCTGCCATCGATCACCTGGTCACGATGCACCCGGCATTCGCTGAAGCGCGCTCCAGGGCCGAAGCCGACGGGATATCGCTCGTAAGCTGGCTCGACCGCGAAGCGACGAGACTGTGTCCAGATCTCGCCCAGGCCGTTGAATTTGCCGGCACTGTCCACGTCCTGCCCGAATTCATGGGCAATCGGTCGCCGCATGCGGACCCCGATGCGCGCGCCGTCATTGCGGGGCTCGGGCTGGAAACCGATATTGCCAGCCTGATCTCGCTGTTTGTCGCCGGGCTCTGCGGCATCGGCTATGGCCTCAGGCAGTTGCTGGACAAGCTGTCACAGAGCGGCATGGCCTTCGACCTGATCATCGCCAGCGGCGGTGCCGCGCAAAGTCACCTCGTGCGTCAGATCCTGGCGGACACGACAAATCTGCCGGTCGCTGTCGCCGATACGGAGGAACCGGTTCTGCTCGGCAGTGCGATGCTTGGAGCCGCCGCGGCGGGCCGATACGGATCGCTGCAGGAAGCCATGAGCGCGATGTCGCGTCTCTCGACGCTCTACAGCCCCGCCGGAGGCACGATCCGTCAAATGCACGATCACCGATACCGCACTTTTGGTCGGCTTCAGGAGGTGGAAAGGCAGATACGGTCAGATCGCAGAACGCTATCGTCTTGAGAGATCTGGACTGGGCCACATGACATGGGTAAGCACGGTCGCGTCGCCTAGTTCTCTCCGCCCGGCGTGAAGCGGGCGACCAGCGCGTGCCGGTCGCCCGGATAGGTGAAGCGCACGAATGTTACCGGACCGGTGCTGCCCCAGGTCCGTCGTTCGATGGCCAGACAGGCAGCGTTCCTGGAAATGTCGAGCCTCTTTGCGACCTCCGCGCCGGCCGACTGGGCATAGATCCGATGTTCCGCAGTGCTCCACGGGATCTGGCTGATGAGCCAGGTCCCCGGCGCCGACTTCGAAAAATCCTCGCTCTCCGCTTCGGGCACGGTCGTCAGGTTGATCAGCCGCTCCTCAAGGCAGAACGGCCGTTCGCCTGCATGGTGAAGGCAGACGAGATCGAGGACCGAGGCCGTTTCCGAAAGCTCCAGATGTTGCCGGTCTAGGGGGGTTGCTTCGCGTCGAGCCCGATTTTCAAGCCGGTAGGAATAGGCAAGCTTAAGGGAGCGGACCTCCGCCTCGATACTATGGATTTCGAGCACCGCGGCCTGCGTCACCGGTTGCGCCACGAAACTGCCGGACTTCTTGCGCCGCTCGATCAGCCCAGCCCTCGCCAGATGCGTCAGCACCTTGTTGGCGGTCATCCGCGAGCAGCCGTATTGTACGGCAAGGTCGACCTCGAAAGGCAGGCGATACCCGGGAGGCCATTCGCCGGAGACGATCCGTCCCTCTATGTCGCTCAAAATGCGATGATGGAGGGTGGCTTCCTTGCCATTCGTCATGCTGTCAGCAATTCCTGCATTACCATCCTGAACCGGCGGCCGATCGCATCCCGCCGGACATGCCGCCCACCCTCGACCTGCTTGCGGCCAAGCGCCCAGACGCAATCCAAGGCAATGCCACCCGCAAATATCCAATGGTCGAGAATCTGATCGGCGGCAAGATAGGGAACGTCATTGACGTCGAGCGAGACGATATCGGCGTAATTGCCCGCTACCAAGCCGGCAGCAGCGTTAAGCGCCATTCCGCCGCCCGAAAGCGCCGCCTCGAACAGCCGCCGCCCCGTCGAACCCTCCGGTTTTGCCAGGACATTGCGCCTCTTCAAGCCGAGGCGCTGGGAATATTCGAGCTGACGCAGCTCCTGCGCCACGGAAATCAGCATGTTCGAATCCGAACCGATGCCGAAGCGGCCGTTCTGGCCGAGGAAAAGATCCCCGGGGAATATCCCATCTCCGAGATTGGACTCGGTGATCGGGCAGAGCCCTGCGATAGCGCCGCTTTCCGCCATGCGGCGGGTTTCATCCTCGGTCATGTGAGTTGCGTGGATGAGGCACCAGCGTTCGGTCACCGGCATGTTTGCAAACAGCCATTCGACGGGCCGGGCGCCGGACCAGGCAAGGCAGTCCTCGACCTCCTTCACCTGTTCGGCGATGTGGATATGCACCGGGCCGTCGCCTGCCATTTGCACGACCCCATCGAGTTCCTGCGGAGTGGCGGCGCGGAGGCTATGGGGCGCGACGCCAAGTTTGGCGCCGGGCATGGCCGCAGTCAGGCGACGGCAACCTTCCATCGTCTTGGCGAAATCGTCGATCGAGTGGATGAAACGGCGTTGGCCCTCGATCGGCGCAGCGCCGCCGAAGCCGGAATGCGCGTAAAAGACCGGCAGCAGCGTCAGGCCAATACCGGCCTTCGCACTCGCTGCCGCGATACGTTCGGCCATCTCGGCGATATTGGCGTAGTGGCCGCCATCCCCGTCGTGGTGGAGATAGTGGAATTCGCCGACCCGCGAAAAGCCGGCCTCCAGCATTTCCATATAGAGCTGCGAGGCAACGGCCTCGACCTGTTCCGGCGTTATCGAGAGCGCGAACTTGTACATCAGCGTCCGCCAGCTCCAGAAACTGTCGTCGCCGGGACCGCGAATTTCCGTAAGGCCCGCCATGGCGCGCTGGAAGGCATGGCTGTGCAGGTTCGGCATCGCAGGCACCAGCACCTTGTGACGCTCATCTCCTGCCGCAGCCTCGATGCCGACCTCCACTCCCGCAAGTCGGTCCGCCTCGATCGTCAACCTTACATTCTGCTGCCAGCCATCCGGCAGGAGAGCCAATTGCGCATGAAGCGTGGCCATGGACGCCCTTCCCTTTTCCTCGCGGAGACCAAAATTCTTCTTGTCACTCGGATTATTATGTATATACATGTTCTTCCATAAGGAAAGGCGAAAAGCTTATGGATGGGGAAGATTCTTCAAAATCTGCAGCAGGCTCCGCATCGCTTTGGCACAATGCGCGGATCGCCACTTTTGCTCCCTCGGCATCCGGCCTCGGCATTATCGAAGCCGGCGCGATCGCCGTGCGCGACGGGCGGATCGCCTTTGTCGGCGCAATGGCCGACCTGCCTGCCGAATTTGAGAAATCCGAACACAAAACCGATTGCGGCGGGCGGTGGATCACCCCGGCCCTGATCGACTGTCACACCCATCTGGTATTCGGCGGCGACCGCGCGATGGAATTCGAAATGCGCCTGGCGGGATCGACCTACGAGGAGATCGCACGGGCCGGCGGCGGCATCATCTCCTCTGTGAAGGCAACCAACGCACTCTCGGAAGACGAACTCCTCAACCAGGCGCTTCGCAGGCTGGACACGCTGCTCGCCGAGGGTACCGGCACAGTCGAGATCAAATCCGGCTATGCGCTGAACATCGCGGGCGAACTGAAAATGCTTCGAGTTGCCCGCAGGCTTGCCGAAGTCCGGCCGGTGCGGATCGTCACCAGCTGGCTTGCCGCCCATGCGACACCGCCGGACTACAAGGGCCGCAACGGCGATTATATTGCCGACGTGGTCCTACCGGGCCTCGAGGTTGCGCATTCGCAAGGGCTCGTCGATGCGGTCGACGGTTTCTGCGAAGGCATCGCTTTCTCGCCGGCCGAAATCAGCCGGGTTTTCGACAAGGCGAAATCACTTGGCCTTCCCGTCAAGCTGCACGCGGAACAGCTGTCCGATCTCGGCGGCGCACGCCTTGCCTCCTCCTATGGCGCGCTGTCGGCCGACCATCTGGAATATCTTTCCGCGGCGGATGCCAGGGCGATGGCGCAGGCAGGTACGGTCGCCGTGCTGCTGCCGGGCGCCTTCTATACGCTTCGCGAAAAGCAGGCACCGCCCGTCCAGGCGCTGCGCGATGCCGGCACCCGTATCGCGCTGGCGACCGACAGCAATCCCGGCACATCACCGCTGACCTCGCTGCTCACGACCATGAACATGGGCGCGACGCTGTTCGGTCTGACGGTCGAGGAATGCCTTGCCGGCGTCACGCGGGAAGCCGCCCGCGCCCTCGGCCTCCAGGCTGAAACAGGCACGCTCGAGGCCGGGAAATCCGCCGACTTCGCGATCTGGGATATCGAACGGCCGGCGGAGCTTGTCTATCGCATCGGCTTCAATCCGCTGACGGCACGAATCTTCAAGGGCGAGAGGGTTTCCGCATGAGCATCATTCTGACACCCGGCTCGGTGAGCCTTCGCGAGCTTCAGGACATATACTGGAACGGAACGCCGGTGCGGATCGATCCTTCGTTCGACGCGGGGATAGAGAAGGCTGAGGCGCGGATCGCCCAGATCGCCGCCGGCAACGAGCCGGTCTACGGCATCAATACCGGCTTTGGAAAACTGGCGTCGATCAAGATCGACAGCGCCGATGTCGCGACGCTCCAGCGCAATCTGATCCTCTCGCATTGCTGCGGCGTCGGCGCTCCGCTTGCCGAGAATATCGTCCGCCTGATCATGGCGCTGAAACTGATTTCGCTCGGCCGCGGCGCATCCGGCGTCCGGCTCGAACTGGTGCGCCTGATCGAGGCGATGCTGGAAAAGGGCGTGACCCCGCTCATCCCGGAAAAAGGCTCCGTCGGCGCCTCGGGCGATCTCGCGCCGCTCGCACATATGGCGGCCGTGATGATGGGCGAAGGCGAAGCCTTCTATCAAGGCACGTTGCTGCCGGCTGCCGAGGCTCTCGCGAAGGCCGGATTGAAACCGGTCGTGCTGGCCGCCAAGGAAGGCCTTGCCCTGATCAACGGCACCCAGACCTCGACTGCCCTGGCACTGGCCGGCCTGTTCCGTGCCCATCGCGCCGCCCAGACAGCACTGGTAACCGGCGCGATGTCGACGGATGCCGCCATGGGCTCCTCCGCGCCTTTCCATCCGGATATCCACACGCTTCGCGGCCACAAGGGCCAGATCGATGCGGCCGCGGCTCTGCGCGCGCTATTGTCGGGTTCGGTCATCCGCGAAAGCCATCTTCAGGGCGACGAACGGGTGCAGGATCCCTATTGCATCCGCTGCCAGCCGCAGGTGGACGGCGCCTGCCTCGATCTGCTGCGGTCGGTCGCACGCACGCTCGAGATCGAAGCCAATGCGGTAACCGACAATCCGCTGGTGCTTTCGGATGACACCGTCGTTTCCGGCGGAAATTTTCACGCCGAACCGGTGGCCTTTGCCGCCGATCAGATCGCGCTTGCCGTCTGCGAAATCGGCGCGATCTCCCAGCGCCGCATTGCGCTTTTGGTTGACCCGGCCCTCTCCTACGGACTGCCGGCGTTTCTTGCGAAAAAGCCGGGGCTCAATTCCGGGCTGATGATCGCGGAAGTCACGTCCGCCGCCCTGATGTCGGAAAACAAGCAGATGTCGCATCCGGCCTCGGTCGATTCGACGCCGACCTCCGCCAATCAGGAAGACCACGTTTCGATGGCCTGTCATGGCGCGCGCCGGCTTCTGCAGATGACCGACAATCTCGCGACCATCATCGGCATCGAGGCGCTGACGGCGGCGCAGGGCGTGGAACTGCGCAAGCCGCTGACGACCAGTCCTGAACTCCAGACGGTGATCGCCACCATCCGCTCCGTCGTTCCGAGCCTGGAAGAAGACCGCTATATGGCAAACGACCTCAAGGCGGCGACAGATCTCGTCGCTTCAGGCGCGCTCGCCGCATCCGTTTCAGGGGATATCCTGCCGGTCCTGGAGGCGTGAAATGGCTGTCCTTGAAACCAGACAGGGCACGTCTCCCGTCATTCTCGGCTTTCCGCATACGGGAACCGATGTGCCCCCAGTGATCTGGGACCGGCTGAACGACAACGGTCGCCTGCTTGCCGATACGGACTGGCATATCCACCAACTCTACGACGGCCTTCTGGCGGATGCGACGACGGTGCGCGCCACGTTCCACCGCTACGTGATCGACGCCAACCGCGATCCGCAAGGCGCCAGCCTCTATCCCGGCCAGAACACCACTGGCCTGATCCCGGAGACGGATTTCGACGGCAGAAGCATCTGGAAACAGGGCGCCGCGCCGGCCGAAGCCGTCACCACTGAGCGGCTGCGCGATTTCCATGCGCCCTATCACGCAGCGCTCGCGGCCGAAATCGAGCGGGTCAAATCCATTCACGGCATTGCCGTGCTCTACGATTGCCACTCGATCCGCTCGCATATCCCGTTCCTGTTCGAGGGCACCTTGCCCGATTTCAACATCGGCACGGACATGGGCAGGACCTGCGCCCCGGCCATCGAACAGGCGGTGCTCGATGTGACAACGGCAGCTTCGGGCTACAGCAGCATCCTCAACGGCCGTTTCAAGGGCGGCTGGACGACGCGGTTTTACGGCAGGCCGGAAACCGGCGTCCACGCGATCCAGATGGAGCTTGCCCAGTCCACCCATCTTGCCGCGAAAGCCCTGCCCTTTGCCTATGATCCGGCCAAGGCAGAGCGGCTGCGCGTCCATCTGAAAGATATTCTGACGCGGATCGAGCGGGTGGCCCTCGGCCTCGCGTCGCAGAAAAACAACAACCGATAAAGGGAACGTTCCGATGACCAATCCCCGCCACAACATCCGCGAAATTCGCGCGCCCCGCGGCAATCAGCTCAACGCCAAAAGCTGGATGACGGAAGCGCCGCTGCGCATGCTGATGAACAATCTCGACCCTGACGTGGCGGAAAACCCCAACGAACTGGTCGTTTATGGCGGCATCGGACGCGCCGCCCGCACCTGGGACGATTTCGACCGGATCGTCGCGACGCTGAAGACGCTCACGGAGGAAGAAACGCTTCTGGTGCAGTCCGGCAAGCCGGTCGGTGTGTTCCGCACCCACAAGGACGCCCCACGCGTGCTGATCGCCAACTCGAACCTCGTGCCCCATTGGGCGACCTGGGACCATTTCAACGAGCTCGATAAGAAGGGGCTGGCCATGTATGGCCAGATGACCGCCGGTTCGTGGATCTATATCGGCACCCAGGGCATCGTGCAGGGCACCTACGAGACGTTCGTGGAAGCCGGACGCCAGCATTATGGCGGCAATCTCAAGGGCAGATGGATCCTGACCGGCGGCCTTGGCGGCATGGGCGGCGCCCAGCCGCTTGCCGCCGTCATGGCCGGCGCCTGCTGCCTGGCCGTCGAGTGCAATCCCGACAGTATCGATTTTCGGCTGCGCACCCGCTATGTCGACGCGAAAGCGGAAACGCTCGACGAGGCCATGGAGATGATCACCCGCTGGACGGCAGCCGGCGAGGCAAAATCCGTCGGCCTGCTCGGCAATGCGGCGGAAATCCTCCCCGAGATGGTCCGTCGCGGCATTCGTCCGGACATGGTCACCGATCAGACCTCCGCCCATGACCCGATCAACGGCTACCTGCCGAAGGGCTGGACGATCGCCGAATGGAAAGCGAAACGCGAGACCGATCCGAAGGCGGTGGAAAAAGCCGCCCGCGCGTCGATGCGCGAACATGTGGAGGCGATGATTGCCTTCTGGAACGCCGGCATCCCGACGCTCGACTACGGCAACAACATCCGCCAGGTCGCCAAGGACGAGGGGCTGGAAAACGCCTTCGCTTTCCCCGGCTTCGTGCCGGCCTATATCCGTCCGCTGTTCTGCCGCGGCATCGGCCCGTTCCGCTGGGCCGCCCTTTCCGGTGATCCGGAAGACATCTACCGCACCGATGCCAAGGTGAAGGAACTGCTGCCGGACAACGCGCATCTCCACAACTGGCTCGACATGGCGCGCGAGCGGATTTCCTTCCAGGGCCTGCCGGCGCGCATCTGCTGGGTGGGATTGGGCGTGCGCCACAAGCTCGGCCTTGCCTTCAACGAGATGGTCCGCAACGGCGAGCTGAAAGCGCCGATCGTGATCGGCCGCGACCACCTGGACTCCGGATCGGTCGCCTCTCCCAATCGCGAGACGGAAGCGATGAAGGACGGCTCGGATGCGGTATCCGACTGGCCCCTCTTGAATGCGCTTTTGAACACAGCGTCCGGTGCCACCTGGGTGTCACTGCATCACGGCGGCGGCGTCGGCATGGGTTATTCGCAGCATTCCGGCATGGTCATCTGCTGCGACGGCAGCGAGGACGCCGACCGCCGGATCGAACGCGTGCTCTGGAACGACCCCGCCACCGGCGTCATGCGCCATGCGGATGCGGGTTACGAGATCGCCGTGGATTGCGCCAGGGAAAACGGACTTCGCCTGCCCGGCATTCTCGGCAACTAACCCATGAAAATCCTGCGCGCCTCCGACCACAAGCGAATGCCGTGGAAGAACGGCGGCGGCGAGACGGTGGAGATCGCCGTCTATCCAGCCGGTGCTTCGATCGAGGGCTTCGATTGGCGCATCAGCATGGCGACCGTCGCTTCTGACGGACCGTTCTCGATCTTTCCGGACGTGGACAGAACGCTGTCGATCCTCTCCGGCGCGGGCATGGAGCTGACGATCGATGGCGGCGAGCCCCTGATCCTCGATCTCGATTCCGAGCCCCACCCATTTCCGGCCGACAGGCCGGCTTCGGCAAGGCTTTTGAACGGCAGCGTAACCGACCTCAACATCATGACGCGGCGCGGCCGGTTTTTCCACCGTGTCATCAGGCAGCCGACGCCGGTTTCGCTGTCGCCGTCCGCCTCCTTGAAGTTCGTTCTTGCGACCGGAAAACACACGATTGCCTTCGGTTCGGAGAACGCCGCCCTCGGGCCACTTGATTGCCTGGCCTTGGAGGCCGAAGCGAGCAGCGATCTCGTTATCTCAGGGGGCACAGGTGTTTTCCTGATAGAGCTGGATCCCTACGGCGGGGACAATTTACGCTGACACTCCCAGTTGGGGTTGTCAGGCGCGGTCCTGCCGATGTCGTTTGCCTCGACAGTCGAAGGGAACGACCATGCTTCGCCTCGTCAAGCGCGGGCCGGGTCATTGACCGCCCGCTGGCAGACCACAGGAACGGCGACCACGGGCTCTTTTTGGTTGTCGCCATTTTCTGGACGGGCAGGCTTCAGAATGAGGAGACCGCGACCAGAAGGCCGGCCAAGGCCGAAGGCTCCAGTGAGGTTACGTCGTATATGCAGGGTGTCGCGAATACGGCTGCTCCGAGGAGGTAGATAATCACCAGTTTCATTGGGTTCTCCAAGGACGAGGCCTCAGCCTCGTCCAGTGCGCATTCCATCCCTGTCGTTGCGATCCTCAGGCAAGGATCAGCTCGACGTTGATGTTGCCGCGGGTCGCCTTCGAATAGGGGCAGGTCTGGTGGGCTTCTTCGACAAGCGCCCTGGCAAGATCCGGATCGATGCCCGGCAGGCTGATGTTGAGGCGGGCCTGCAGGAAATATGCGCCCTCGGTGGTTCCGAGATCGACCTCGGCATCGACCGCCGTCTCAGTGGGGAGCTTGATCTTCCGCTTGCCCGCTGCAATCCCCATGGCGCCGATGAAACAGGCCGACCATCCGGCTGCAAAGAGCTGCTCGGGATTGGTACCGGCATGGGGGCTGCCGGGAGGCGAAAGCTTGACGTCCAGCTGCGCATCGTCACTGCGCGAGAACCCATCGCGCCCGCCGGTGGTATGCGTCTTGCCGGTATAGAGAACCTTGTCGATCGTGGTCATGGAACACTCCTTTGTTCGTGTCGCCGATTGCGGCATCCGTTGACGGGGAGTGGTTTGACGGGTCGATATATCCGGCATGTTTCTAAAATCACCGGAAATGTATCGAAGCGTAATGCCGGCCTCGCCGGACATTCTCTCATACAAAACGCTTCGAGAATTTCGGCCGCTCTCGGAGATCAGCGGATGGTGATTTCAGCGGCCAGCCCGCCGCCGGCGCGATTGTAGAGCCTGACCGAACCGCCGATCGCTGCGGCCAGTTGCTGGGCGATGGCAAGGCCAAGTCCCGTACCGCCGGTCTCGCGGTTGCGGGATTGCTCCAGCCTGAAGAACGGCTGCATCGCAGCCTCCAGCATATCTTCCGGAATTCCCGGCCCCCGATCGAGGACCGTAATTGCGAGGTCGCCCTCGCCTCGTCGCTCAACGCCGATCTCGGCCGCGCCGGCAAATTTCACGGCGTTGTCGATAAAGTTCGACAGGATGCGGCGCAGGGCATACGGCTTGGTGGACGCAGTCCCCTGAACCACGCCCAGCACGGTCACCGCCTTGCCGGTGTCCTGATAGTCATAGGCAATGCTGTCGATGAACGAGGCAAGGTCGATGCGGGAAATTTTCTCGCCATTGCCATGCGCGCTGCGCGCATAGGCTATGCCGTCCTGCACCAGCCGCTCGATTTCGCCGAGGTCATGCACCAGTTTATCCCGCTCGGGCGAATCGTCCGCCATGTCGGCGCGCAGCCGCATGCGGGTGATCGGCGTCTGCAGATCATGGGCGATGGCGGCGAGAATCTGCACCCGTTCCTCGAGATAGTGGGCGATCCTGTCGCGCATGGCGTTGAAGGCCCGTGCAGCATGGGCGACTTCGCTCGGGCCGGTCTCGCTCAAGGGCGGGCCCTTCCTGTTGGGATCGAGCGCATCGGCGGCGGCCGCAAGGTCTCCGAGCGGACGGATCGCCTGCCGGACCGCAAGCCAGGTGCAGACCACCAGAAGCGCCATCTGGATGGCGAACACGTAAGGAAGCCATTCGGCGATCGGCATGACACCGGTCGGGGTAACGTCGATGGTGAGTGGAGAGCCGTCGGAAAGGGTGAGATGACCCTGCAGCCGTCTGCCGTCACCGGGAATGGACTCCACCCGCAGCGGGAACTGATGCCCGACCGCCTCCTCGATCTTGCCGGTAATCTCCGCGCCGCGGCCCGACACATCCGGCACGCCGGCAATCCCCGGGCCGAGCACCAGGCGGTAGTTGCCGCGGCTCAGCCGATCCAGCCAATCGGCCCGCTCGCCGGCCGGCAGCCGGTCGAGGATGGCGATCGATGTCGCAAGATCGTTTTCAAGCGTGCCAAGCATGACGGCCTTTGCCGACATGTAACGTTCGATGAAGAGGATACTGAAGGAGAGCCCGTAGGCGATGGCCAACCCGGCAAACAGGATGAGGAAAAGCCGGGCACGCAGGGTGCTCGGCCACCACTTGCCGGAACGGGAGATGCTGGCGGTCACAGCTTCGGCTCCGAGATCTCGACGGGAACCGAGAAGACGTAACCTTCGCTGCGCACCGTCTTGATATAGGTCGGCTCGCGCGCGTCGTCGCCGAGCCGCTGGCGGAGCCGGCTCACAAGCAGGTCAATCGAGCGGTCGAAGAGGTCCGCATCGCGGCCCTGGGTGAGGTTGAGGATCTGGTCGCGGTTCAACACGCGCTGCGGATGGTCGATGAAAACGCGCAGCAGCCGGTATTCGGCGCCGCTCAAGGCGATTTCCGTGCCCTGTTTGTCGAGCAGATGGCGACCGACCGTATCGAGCTGCCAGTCGCCGAAGGTCAGCAACTGGCCGGCTTCGCTGATCTGCAGGTTGGGCGGCAGCATCCGCGTCCGGCGCAGGACCGCCTTGATGCGCGCCAGCAGCTCGCGTGCGGCAAACGGTTTCGGCAGATAATCGTCGGCGCCCATTTCGAGCCCGATGATCCGGTCCATCTCGTCGCTGCGGGCGGTCAGCATCAGGACCGGCGTCGCCTTGTGCTTGCCGGCCCTGAGTTCGCGGCAAAGCACGAGCCCGTCATCGCCCGGCATCATCACGTCGAGCACGATCAGGTCGACCGAATTGGCTTCGAGGAAACTGCGCATCTGGCGGCCATCGGCGGCCACCGTCGCGCGAAGGCCGTTCTTTTTCAGATAGCTCGACACCAGCTCGCGGATTTCGCGGTCGTCATCGATGATCAGGATATGGTCGACATGATCCATTTTCGGACTTCAGATCCTTTTTCCATGGCAACGGTATCGCGCCGCTCTTCCTTCTTTAAACCGGAGGATGGCCGCCGCGAAGCGGAGAAATATCTCCGCGGCAGCCGTTAGAGGTTTAGAACCGGTCGACATCCAGAACGGCCTGCGCAAAGGCCTTCGGTGCCTCCTGCGGCAGGTTGTGGCCGATCCCGCCGGTAATGGTACGATGCTGGTATTTTCCGGAGAACTTTCTCACATAGGCCGAAGGCTCGGCATGCGGGGCGCCGTTGGCATCGCCCTCCATGGTGATGGTCGGCACCGAGATCGTCGGCCCCGTGGCGAGCTGTTTTTCAAGGGCGTCGAACCGGGCCTCGCCGTCGACAAGGCCCAGCCGCCAGCGGTAGTTATGGACGACGATCTCGACGTGGTCTGGATTGTCGAATGCGGCGGCGGATCTTTCAAAGGTCGCGTTGTCGAATTTCCAGGTGGGCGAGGCCGTCTGCCAGATGAGCTTATTGAAGTCGCGCCGGTTCTGCTCATAGCCAAGCCGGCCGCGTTCGCTGGCGAAATAGAACTGGTACCACCAGGCAAGCTCGGCTTTCGGCGACAGAGGCTTCCTGTTGATCTCCGGGCTGCCGATCAGGTAGCCGCTCACCGATACCATCGCCTTGCAGCGTTCCGGCCAGAGCGCCGCCATGATATTGGCGGTCCTGGCGCCCCAGTCGAAGGCGGCAACGATCGCCTTGTCGATTCCGAGCGCATCCAGGAGCGCGATCATATCGGCCGCAATGGCCGACTGCTGGCCGTTGCGCGGTGTGTCCTTCGACAGAAACCGGGTCGTGCCGTAGCCCCTGAGATAGGGCACGATGACGCGATAACCGGCCGAGGCGAGCAGCGGCGCGACATCCACGAAGCTGTAGATAT
This sequence comes from Neorhizobium sp. 05N33, assembly GCF_056397445.1. Taxonomy (NCBI): domain Bacteria; kingdom Pseudomonadati; phylum Pseudomonadota; class Alphaproteobacteria; order Hyphomicrobiales; family Rhizobiaceae; genus Neorhizobium; species Neorhizobium sp. 05N33. The sequence continues at coordinate 132,758 of NZ_JBFTNK010000008.1, forward strand.
CGTAGGGCCAGCCATGCAGCAGCAGGACGACCGGACCGTTTGCCGGACCGGTCTCCGCATACCCCACATCGAGCACGCCAGCCTTGACCTGCTTCAGCGTTTCGAAGGACGTGTTGGTGCCGGCCTTGGCCGGAGTCGGTGACGTTACGGGAGCCTGAGCTCCGGCAGTGCCGGTCATTCCGAATTCGACCGCTGCAACGGTCATGGCGGCAACACCGAAGAAGCGGCGACGCTGGTGGTTGATTGGGTCGGACATCGATCTCTCCAATTCATGTTGAACACGATCGGAAAAGAGCCCTGGCCATGTATCCCCGATGTGTCCCGAGCCGCGGGTTTTGAATGCGGATGTAGCATCCGGCCGTCGAGATACGTTCTGATACAATTCAGGCACTGCCGATCCGGGCACCTTCCGCCGCGCCTGGCGATTTGTGTCGCTCTGTAGCGCGTCGGGTAGTTTCCTACACTTCGGTACATTTCCCCTCGAAGTTGGACACATCCGGGATACGCCGCGCCGACCAGATTGGCCCGTTGCTGGTCGAGCCGCACCGCCGCCCAGAACCCGAACACTCGGTATCAAAGGAAACGATGATGACGCTTCTTATCATTGCCTATCTTGGAGGCGCGCTGACGATCCTCAGCCCGTGTATTCTCCCTATTCTTCCCTTCGTCTTTGCGCGCGCCGGACAGCCGTTCGTCCGCAGCACATTGCCGATGCTCATTGGCATGGCCGCCACGTTTGCGCTCGTCGCCACGCTTGCAGCCGTCGGCGGCAGCTGGGCCGTCCACGCCAACGAATACGGCCGGCTCGCCGCCATCGTCCTTCTTGCAGTCTTCGGCGTCAGCCTCCTTTCGCCGCGCGTCGCAAGCTTCGTCACCCGGCCGGTCGTCGATTTCGGCAACAAGCTCATGAATGCCTCGGGCAAACCCGGTTCGGTGCGGACCGCAGCGAGTTCATTCGTCCTCGGCATGGCGACCGGCCTGCTCTGGGCGCCTTGCGCCGGCCCCATTCTCGGCCTCGTCCTGACCGGTGCCGCGCTGCAGGGCGCGAACCTTGAAACGACATTCCTGCTCGCTGCCTATGCGGCCGGCGCGGCAACTTCCCTCGCCATTGCGCTCATCGTCGGCGAAAAGGTCTTTGCCGGGATGAAGCGTTCGCTCGGTGTCAGCGAACGAATCCGCCAGGTCTTGGGTGCCGCCGTACTTGCCGGCGTCGCGGCCATCGCGCTCGGCCTCGATACCGGCCTGCTCGCCCGTCTGTCCTATGCGAGCACCGCCTCCTTCGAACAGGCCGTGCTCGACAAGCTCCACGCAAAGCCCGCAAACGGATCGCCTTCGGAAATCGCCAGCAATGACATGATGGTGGCCTCCGCCGATACCGCCCGGCCGTTCCGCAGCAACCTGCCGGTCGAAGGCCGTGCGCCTTCGCTCGACGGCGCGGTCGAGTGGCTGAACTCTGCCCCGCTGACGGCTGAACAGCTCCGCGGCAAGGTCGTGCTCGTCGATTTCTGGACCTATTCCTGCATCAACTGCATCCGCACCGTGCCTTACGTCCGCGCCTGGGCCGAAAAGTACAAGGATCAAGGCCTCGTGGTGATCGGCGTGCATGCCCCGGAATTCGCCTTCGAGAAGAAGATCGACAATGTCAAAAAGGCCGTCGGCGACTTCAAGATCGGCTACCCGATCGCAATCGACAACGACTACAAGATCTGGCGCGCCTTCGAAAACAGCTATTGGCCCGCCCAATATCTGATCGATGCCAGGGGCCAGATCCGCTACCATCACTTCGGCGAAGGCAATTACCGGCAGTCCGAGCAGGCCATCCAGGACCTGCTGCGCGAAGCCGGCAGCGAGACGGCTGCCACCGCACCGGTGGTGCCGGACGCCAAAGGCGCCGAAACAAGCCCGGACCTGCGCAATGTCCGTTCCGGCGAAACCTATCTCGGCTACAAGCGCGCGACCAACTTCGCCTCCCGGGAAACCCTGCTCGCCGACGCCGCCCGCGACTATTCGGTCGAGGAGCCCAGCCTCAACGAATGGGGCCTCTCCGGCACCTGGACCGTCGGCGCGGAACAGGCAACGCTCGGCCAGCCGGGCGGCGGCATCGCCTACCGGTTCAGCGCCCGCGACCTGCATCTCGTCCTCGGTCCCGGCGCTGCCGGCAAGCCGGTGCGCTTCCAGGTGACGATCGACGGCAAGCCTCCGGGAATAAACCACGGCGCCGATATCGACGCCGATGGCAACGGCACGGTGACCGCGACAAAGCTCTACCAACTCGTCCGTCAGGCCGGCGATGTCGAGGCGCGCAATTTCGAGATCCGCTTCCTCGATCCCGGCGTCGAAGCCTACGCCTTCACCTTCGGCTGAAACCTCATCCAAAACCTCCCCTACATCAACTGACAGGAGTTAAGCTCATGAAAAGACGTGTCTCCACCTTCGCACTTGCCCTCGCCACCAGCGTCATCGCCTTTGCCGCACAGGCCGCCGAGGTCAAGAACATCGTTATCGTCCACGGCGCGCTGGCTGACGGCTCGACCTGGCGCAAGGCGACCGAAATCCTCGAAAAGCGCGGCTTCAACGTCACGATCGTCCAGCAGCCGATCACCTCGCTTGCCGACGATATCGCCGCGACGAACCGGGTGCTGGACCTGCAGGACGGCCCGACCCTGCTCGTCGGCCACAGCTATGGCGGCATGGTGATCACCGAAGCCGGCCACAGCCCGCATGTCGCAGGCCTCGTCTACGTGGCGGCGTTCCAGCCCGACAAGGGCGAAAACCTGCTCGGCCTCGCAAGCTCCAAGCCGGCCGGCGGCATGAACATCCGCGAGACGAAGGACGGCAAATATCTCTATATCGACCCCGCCGCATTCCCCGGCGATTTCGCCGCGGACCTGCCGAAGGACGAAGCACGGTTCCTTGCGAGATCCCAGGTGTTTGCCGCCAAGGAGGCTTTCTCGGCCAAGGTCGGCGACCCGGCCTGGCACGCCAAGAAGAGCTGGTCGATCGTCGCCACCGAAGACCGCTCCATCAACCCGGAACTGGAAAGGGACATGGCGCGGCGAGCCGGCAGCGACATCACCGAGATCAAGGCAAGCCATGCCGTCTTCGCCTCCCAGCCGGAGAAGGTCGCCGACGTCATCGAACGTGCGGCCAGGCAGGCGGGCGAATAAGTCCTGAGAGACGACAGCCCGGCGCAGAAAAACCTCCCGCGCCGGGCCTGCCTCAAACTCCGGGATATCGGACCTCAGGTCCGGCCTATCTCTCGATCTGCGAAACGTGGTTGAGCGCGATCACCCATTTGCCGTCGCGCTTGCGCATCAGCCGGGTGTTGACACCGGTCTGGTTGCCGGCCGGCCGGACCAGCTTGTAGTCGCTGATCAGCTGGGCCGCATCCGGCGCCAGCATTTCGATGCGGATGTTGGTGAAGGCGAGCTCGCCTTGCGAGCCCGGAGACCCGCCGTAATCGGCGATATAATGCTCGAGCGTCGCCTGCCAGTCCTTTTGTATACGACCGCGCGAGACGAAGATGACGTCGGGATTGGCGAACCCGGCCATGTAGCCATGGAAATCGGCCCGGTTCCAGGCCGCCTGCATGTCGGCAATGACGGTGCGGATGACGTCTTGATCTGTATTGGACATTCGGTAATTCATGCCTTTCCAAGAAGATTGATCTTGGCGACGGCGTCGTCTTCCTGCCGCTGCCGTTTGACGAGAACTTCCTGTGCCGCCGAGACGAGATGCCGGCGAAGCGCGTTTTCCACCGCCTTGGCATCTTGATCGAGGATCGCGTCGACGATCTGCTGGTGCTCGCTGCAGGAACGCTTCAGGCGTCCCTTGTCTTTCAGCTGGTATTTGCGGAACGGCGCGAGCTTCAGCCGCAATGTCTGTGCCGCGGCGATCAGGTCGCTGTTGTGGCTGCCCTGGAACAGAAGGCTGTGGAAACGGGTATTGATCTCGTTGTAGCCAGCGTGATCGCCCTCTTCGGCAAGCGCATTCATCTCCCGGTGTAGGCTTTCGAGCTCGGCGCGCTCGCTCATCGTCATCCGATGGGAGGCAAGGCGCCCGCAGGTGGCTTCGAGTTCGGCCATGGCCTCGAACATCTCGTCGATCCGCTCGGCCGAGATCTGCGTCACGATCACGCCCTTGTAAGGCTCGCGCTCGGCAAGCCCGCGCCCGCACAGAATATGCAACGCTTCCCGCACCGGCGTGCGCGAGACGTTGAACTGGGCGGCGATGGAGGTTTCGTCGAGGCGCGATCCCGCTGCGATCTCGCCGTTGATCACCGCCTCTTCAAGCTGTTCGGCAATCGCGTCGCTGCGAATTTTCTTTCCCGTGGCAGGTGTGTCCAGCATCTCTTTGTTTTCCCAAGCAGCGTCCCTTAGAGCCAGGCGCCTTTCAATTATGCGAGCATGAGTAGGTTACACAATACGCTTGCATTGTGGGCAGAGAATATACAATATGTCCACAGGGAGTGGCCGCATGTTGGCGCCTGCGGCTGACTGCAGCGTTGGCATGTACATAATCCAGCCTCTATGACTTTGACTTGTCGACAAGTCTCCAGCATGGAGGCGGTCTGCGCGCATGTCGTGCTGGATGAGAGATTGGGAATCGATATGACCTTCACGACGCGACCGGAACTCAGAGGCACATTTGGCGCCGTGTCGTCCACCCATTGGCTGGCCTCGGCCGTCGGCATGTCCATTCTCGAAAGGGGCTTCACGGCTTTCGACGCGGCGGTCGCCACCGGTTTCGTCCTGCAGGTCGTCGAACCGCATTTGAACGGCCCCGCCGGCGAAGTGCCGATCATCGTCACGCCGGCCGGCGCCAAGGCGCCGACCGTGATTTCCGGCCAAGGCCCCTCGCCTGCCAAAGCGACGGTCCGGTATTTCAAGGATCTCGGCCTCGACATCATTCCCGGCACCGGCCTGCTGCCGGCCTGCATTCCCGGCGCCTTCGGTGCCTGGCTGACGCTGCTGCGCGACTACGGCACGGCCGAACTCGAAGACGTGCTGGCGCCGGCGATCTATTATGCCCGCACTGGCCACCCGCTGGTGCCGCGCATCGCCAATACGATCGCTTCCATGCGCGAACTCTTCGAAACCCACTGGCCGAGCTCGGCGGAAGTCTACCTGCCCGGCGGCGTAGCACCGCAATCCGGCAAGCTGTTCCGCAATCCGCAGATCGCCGACGTCTATCAGCGCATCATCGACCAGACCAAATCTGCCAAGAACCGCGAAGCGCGCATCGATGCGGCGCTCGATTTCTGGTATCGCGGCCCGATCGCCGAGCGGATCGAGGAATTCTGCGCCACCGAAAACGTCTGGGACGTTTCGGGCCGCCACCACAAGGGCCTGATCACCGCCCAGGACATGGCCGACTACAAGCCGCTGATCGAAAAGCCGGTCTCGGTGACCTATGGCGACTACGAGGTCTTCAAATGCGGACCGTGGTCGCAAGGCCCAGTGCTCCTGCAGATGCTGCAGATCCTGAAAGGCACCAACATCGCCGATCTCGACACGATGAGCCCGGATTTCATCCATCTCATCGTCGAAACGACCAAGCTTGCCATGGCCGATCGCGACAGCTGGTACGGTGACAATCCGGACGTACCGATGAAGACCCTCCTGTCTTCCGGTTACGCCGATATCCGCCGTGCGCTGATCGGCAGCACCGCCTCGATGGAAATCCGCCCCGGAGCGCCCGATGGGCGCAATCCCAATGTGCCGCCGCTTCGCGCCGTCGGTACCATCGCGCAGCCGGGTCTCGGCGGCGGCGAGCCAACCGTGGCGCGCGAACACAAACTGCCGAACGATCGTGAAGGCGAGCCGACGCTGACCCGCGAAGGCGCCCAGCGCGGCGATACCGTGCAGGTCAGCGCCGTCGACAAATGGGGCAACATGGTTTCGGCGACGCCGTCCGGCGGCTGGTTCCAGTCGAGCCCGGTCATTCCGGGCTTGGGATTCAGCCTGACGACCCGCGGCCAGATGTTCTGGCTCGAGGAGGGTTTCAACTCCACGATGATGCCGTCGGTGCGCCCGCGCACCACATTGACACCGTCGACGGCCTTCCGCAACGGCAAGCCCTACATGGCCTTCGGCACGCCCGGCGGCGACCAGCAGGATCAGTGGCAGCTGATCATGTTCCTGCGCCACGTCCACAAGGACATGAACCTTCAGGAGGCGATCGACGCGCCGTCCTTCCATACTGACCACCTGCCGAGCTCCTTCTGGCCGCGCGAGATCAGCTTCGGGGCGGTGACGCTCGAAGCGCGCTTCCCGGAAGCGGTGCGCGAGGAACTGGCGGCACGGGGCCACAAGATCACCATCAGCGATGCCTGGTCGGAAGGCAGGCTGGCCGCCGTCGCCCGCGAGATGGATGGAGATACCCAGCTGATCAAGGCCGGCTCCAATCCGCGCGGTGTGCAGGGATACGCGGTCGCGCGCTGATCTTCGAATTCGAGTTTAAAACAAGAGAGGGAATGTTGATGAAACCACTTTATCTCGCACTCGCAGCCGGCCTGGCGCTGAGCGGCATGACGGCACTCGCCGCCCCCGCCGCTGCCCAGTCGGTCCTCAAGATCGGCCTGCAGGACGATCCCGATACGCTCGACCCGGTTTCCAACTGGAGCTTCGTTGGCCGCCACGTGCTTCAGTCGCTCTGCGACAAGATCGTCGACATCGACACCGAAGGCAAGATCGTCCCCATGCTGGCGACCAGCTGGGAATGGAACGCCGACAGCACCGCGCTGACGCTCAAGCTGCGCAACGACGTGGTTTTCCACGACGGCACCAAGATGGATGCCGCCGCGATCAAGTACAATCTTGACCGCGAACTCACCATGAAGATCTCCCGCCGCAAGGCGGAAATCAGCGCCGTCAGCAGCGTCGACGTGGTCGATCCTTTGACCGTCAAGATCAACCTCAAGGAACCGTCGGTTCCGCTTCTGGCCGCCCTCAGCGACCGCGCCGGCATGATCGTGAGCCCCAAGGCCGCTGAAGCGCTCGGCGAAAAGTTCACCGACGCCCCGGTCTGCTCCGGCCCGTACAAGTTCGTCGAACGTGTTACCCAGGACCGTATCGTGCTGGCCAAGTTCGACAAGTACTACAATGCCGACCAGTACCATTTCGACCAGCTCGTCTATCGTGGCATGCCGGACTCCAACGTCCGCCTTCTCAACCTGCGTTCGGGCCAGCTCGACCTGATCGAACGTCTCGCCGCCACCGACGTCGAAGCCGTCAAGGCCGACAAGGCCCTCGCCGTCGCTCCGGTCGTCGGTCTCGGTTACTACGGCATCACCTTCGACATCACCGGCGAAGGCGCCGACCTCGACGCCGGCAAGAAGGCCGCGATCCGCGAAGCCTTCAGCCTGGCGATCGACCGCGACGCGATCAACAACGTCGTGTTCGAAGGCCAATTCACCACCGGCAACCAGCCCTTCCCGCCGGCCAGCCCTTATTACGACAAGAACTTCCCAGTTCCGGCCCGTGACCTCGGCGCCGCCAAGAAGAAGATGGCCGAAGCCGGCGTCAAGGCGGTCGATCTGGAACTCCTGGTTCCGACCGATGCCGAGCGCCAGCAGGTCGCCCAGCTCATCCAGGCCATGGTCGCCGAAATCGGCATCAAGGTGTCGATCAAGCCGACCGAACTGATGACGCTGCTCGACATCGCCCGCCAGGGCAAGTTCGAGTCCCATCTCGTCGGCTGGAGCGGCCGTGTAGACCCGGATCTCAACATCACGCCGATGCTTGCCTGCGGCGCAGCCGGCAACGACGCGCATTACTGCAACAAGGAGCTGGATACGATCCTCACCAAGGCGCGCGCCATCGGAGATATGAATGCCCGCAAGGTCGAGTACAGCAAGGCGATCGCGATCCTTCTCAAGGACCTACCGCTCGTCTATCTCTATCACTCGCAGTGGATCTTCGCGCACAATTCCAACATCACCGGCCTGAAGCCTGCCCCGGACGGCATCATCCGTCTGACCGGCGTCAGCCGTAAGAAATAAGTTGGCAATCGAGCTTCGATGAGCACGTCTCAAGATATCCTCAGCAACCCGTCAGCCCGATCCGTTCGGGCTGACGATGCCGTTACGCCCGTATTGGAAGTGACGGACCTGCGTGTCGCCTTCGAAGGCGACGCGCGGACCGTCACCGCGGTCGACGGCGTCAGTTTCACCGTCCGGAAGGGCCGCACCCTTGCGATCGTCGGCGAGTCCGGCTCCGGCAAGAGCGTCACCTCGCTTGCCGTCATGCGGCTTCTGCCCGAACACTCCGCGCGCATTTCCGGCAAGGTCAATTTCGACGGGCGCCAACTGCTCGACGAGACTAAGAGCGCGATGCGGTCCTTGCGCGGCAACCGGCTGGCGATGATCTTCCAGGAGCCGATGACCTCGCTCAACCCGTCCTATACGGTCGGCGAGCAGATCAACGAAGTCATCCTGCGCCACCGCCCGATTTCCAAGAAGGAGGCGACCGAACGCGCCATCGCCATGCTCCGGCTGGTGCGCATTCCCTCGCCCGAGACCCGCTATCACCAATATCCGCACAATCTTTCCGGTGGCATGCGCCAGCGCGTGATGATCGCCATGGCGCTCGCCTGCGATCCGGAACTGCTGATCGCCGACGAGCCGACCACGGCGCTGGATGTCACCATCCAGGCGCAGGTACTCGAGTTGATGCGCGAACTGCAGGAAAAGACCGGAACCGCCATCGTCCTCATCACCCACGATCTCGGCGTCGTCGCCGAAGCCTGCGACGACGTGATCGTCATGTATGCCGGCCAGGTGGTCGAACAGTGTTCGGTCGAACAGCTCTTCACATTTCCCGAGCACCCCTACACGATCGGCCTGCTCGGCTCGTTGCCGCGCCTCGACGAAAAACGCGAGCGACTGGTGGCGATCACCGGCACCGTGCCCGACATGGCCAATCCGCCCAAGGGCTGCCGTTTCCAGGCCCGCTGTCCCTTCCGCATCGACAAATGTGCCGAAATGCCCGGCCTGATGGAAGTGTCTGCGGGACATTTCAGCCGTTGTTGGCGCGCGCCCATGGAGGACCTCGTCCCATGATCAAGCCGGTGCCCTCCTCTCCCGCCGGCACGCCGATCATCGAGGTCCGCGGTCTTGGAAAGAAGTTCGTCGTCAAGCGCACCGTCTTCGGGCGGCCGCTGGCTGAAGTCGGCGCGGTCGACGACGTGACCTTCTCGCTGATGCCGGGGGAGACCCTTGCGGTCGTCGGCGAGTCCGGCTGCGGCAAGTCCACCCTTGGCCGCATGCTGATCCGGCTGATCAAGCCGACCTCCGGCGAAGTCTTCATCGACGGTCACAACGTCACCAATGTCAGCCATGCCGTGATGCGCAAGCAGCGCCGGCATGTGCAGCTGATCTTCCAGGATCCCTATGCATCGCTCAATCCGCGCATGACGATCGCCCAGACGATTGCCGAGCCGCTGATGCTGCATAACATCGTACCCGCCGGCCAGCGCCCCAAACGCGTCGCCGAGCTCCTGGAAATGGTCGGCCTGCGTCCGGAACAGGCGAACCGTTATCCGCACGAATTTTCCGGCGGCCAGCGCCAGCGTGTGGTGATCGCACGTGCGCTTGCCTCCGAGCCGAAGGCGATCATCTGCGACGAGGCAGTGTCCGCGCTCGACGTATCGATCCAGGCGCAGGTCCTCAATCTTCTGAAGGATCTGCAGAAGCGGCTTGGTCTCGCTTTCGTGTTCATCAGCCATGATCTCGGCGTGGTGAAGCACATCGCCGACCGCGTCGCGGTCATGTATCTCGGCAAGGTGGTCGAGCTCGGCACCGCCGAGATGATCTTCTCGACGCCCCGCCATCCCTATACGCGCGCGCTGCTGTCGGCCATTCCGGTCGCCGCACCGCCGAGCCAGCACCGGTCCCGCGCCGCACGCCTGCACGGCGACCTGCCAAGCCCGATCGCTCCGCCGCCAGGCTGTCGGCTGCACACGCGCTGCCCGCATGCGCGTCCGGAATGCCAGACAGTCAGCATGGCGCTCGATATCGAGCCGAACGGCCACGCCAATGCCTGCGCCTTCTGGCGCGAGCTGCCGGCGCAGGACGCCGACCATATCCGCGAGCCGCGCAATCCGAAACTCGAAAAGCTGTTCGCAGCCTTCGAGGCGATGGCCGCGCGTCCGGCACTAACGGCAACGGAGAGCTAAGCCATGTCCTCGCTTCTCGCCCGCCGCCTGCTGCAGCTCATCCCGACGGTCATTCTCCTGTCGCTGATCATCTTTTCGCTCCAACATCTCCTGCCGGGCGATCCGGCGCTGGTGCTTGCCGGCGACAATCCGGACGAGGCCACGCTTGCCGCCATCCGGGAACAGTACCATCTCGATCAGCCGGTCGTCGTCCAGTACATCTTCTGGGTCAAAGGCGTGTTGACCGGCGATCTCGGCGAATCCATGCGCCACAACCGGCCCGTCCTCGACCTCATCCTCCTCAAGCTGCCGGTCACTCTGCAGCTCGCGGTCATGGGTATCGTCGTCGCGCTGGTGCTGGGCATTGCCGGCGGCGTCATCTCGGCACTTCGCCAGAACACCCCCATCGACTACATGACCAATGTCGTGTCGCTCGCCGGCATTTCGGTGCCGAACTTCTGGCTCGGTATCATGCTGATCATGTTCTTCTCGGTCTATCTCGGCTGGCTGCCCGCATCCGGCTTCGTCAGTCCCTGGGAAGACTGGAGGATGAACCTCTCGACGACGATCATGCCGGCCTTCGTGCTGGGATCGGCGATCGCCGGGGTCATCATGCGCCATACCCGCAGCGCCATGCTGCAGGCGCTGGAAAGCGATTATGTCCGCACCGCCCGCGCCAAGGGCCTCAGCGAATGGGTCGTGGTTTTCAAGCACGCCATGCGCAACGCGCTGACGCCGATCATCACGCTCGGCGCGCTGGAATTCGGCGCTCTGCTCTCCGGTGCGGTGCTGACCGAGCAGATCTTCACGATCCCCGGCTTCGGCAAGCTCATCGTCGATGCGGTCTTCACCCGCGATTATCCCGTGGTGCAGGGCGTCGTGCTGGTCACGTCGATTTTCTACATCATCCTCAACCTCCTGGCTGACATCGGATACATCCTCGTCAACCCCCGACTGAGAAGCTGACCGTGCTGACGATCTCCGAACCCAAGACATCGATCAATCCCGTCTCGGCCTTCTTCCGGGGACGGTTGTGGCGGCGGCTCTCGAAACGCAAGAGCGCCCTCGTCGGTCTGGTCGTCGTGCTGATCATGGTGTTCGTCGCGGCCTTCGCGCCGCTTCTGGCACCCTATGATCCGGCCGCCCAGAGCTGGACGGCGGTCCGCAAGGCACCGTCCGCCCTCCACTGGATGGGCACCGACGAAGCCGGCCGCGACATGCTCTCGCGCATCATCTGGGGCGCCCGCGCCTCGCTGATGGCCGGCCTCACCTCGGTCGGCATCGCCATGGCGATCGGCGTGCCGCTCGGACTTGCAGCAGGTTTCCTCGGTGGCCTCATCGACGGGCTGATCAGCCGTTTCACCGACGCCATGCTCGCCTGCCCGTTCTTGATCCTGGCGATCGCATTCGCCGCCTTTCTCGGCCCAAGCCTCACCAATGCGATGCTGGCGATTGGTATCACGGCTATGCCGTTGTTCATTCGCCTGACGCGCGGCCAGGTTCTGTCGATCAAGGCGGAGGAATATGTGGAAGCGGCAAGTGCTGTCGGCAATCCGCAATGGCGCATCGCGGTCCGGCATATCCTGCCGAACATCCTGCCGCAGCTGATGGTTCAGGCGACGCTGACCATCGCATCCGCGATCATCGCGGAGGCCAGCATGTCCTTCCTCGGCCTCGGCCTGCAGCCGCCCGCCCCCTCCTGGGGTTCGATGCTCAACTCGGCGCAGCGCTTCCTCACCAACGCACCGTGGATGGCGCTCTGGCCTGGCATGGCGATCTTCATGACGGTGCTGTCCTTCAACCTCCTCGGCGACGGTCTCCGCGACGCTCTCGATCCGCGCTCCCGTTAAGGAGTAGGATAGTCGTCTTCCGAAAGCTCCAGCCAATTTAGCCCTCGGGATGAGGCAAAGCTTCGCACCGCGGAAAACGCCGTCGCAATCGATCGTCAAACTTTCGCAGATGACTGATTTATGTTTGGGCCATCATCAGCGCGTCAGCGGATAGATCAGCTGGCCATCCTCCTCACCTCTTGGGAAAGCACCCTCGCGGCTGCGCTTTTCTGACTGCTGGTAGCCCTGCGGGCTGATGCCGATATAGCGCTTGAACATGCGGGAGAAATAATAAGCGTCCGTATAACCGGAAAGCTCGGCGGCTCGCTTCACCGTGCAGCCGCCGGCCATCAGGCCCATGGCCCGCTCCATCCGCTTGAATTCCTGGAACTTGTCGGGCGTCCAGCCGACCCGCTTCCTGAACTCCCGCTTGAAATAATCCGGATTATAGGGCGCCGAGTTGATCGTTCTTTCGACGATCTCCTCGCCCAGCGGATCGGCGGCGATCTGGCTCGCGGCCACCATCACCGAAAAGGACAGCGCATCCGGATTGTTGACATTGCCGACCGACTGCTCTTTCCAGCCGATATGGGCCTGTTCGATGAACTCGATCAACAGGAACATGAAAAGATGGTGCTGGAGGAGCGTCGTCGAATAGGGCGGCGCGTTGTCGTGGTAATAGCGCGTCAGCGGCTCCATCATCTCCCACCGGGCGAGCGTGACGGCATGTTTCAGGTTCATCTGAGCGATAAGGTCGAGCCGCCCGAAGAGGTCGAGGGTAAAATGCTGGGCGATGCCGGTATAGGCCTCCAGCGAGGTCGAATGGCCGGAAAACCAGGTTTCCGCAGGCAGCAGCATCGCCCTGCCCGGCGCCATGTCGATCGTCTCGCCTTCGACCTCATAGCGCGCCGAACCCGTCAGGCAGATGATCAGGTCGTGCACGCTGTTCGATTTGTCGACGCCCCAGGTATGCGAATGCTGCATCCTTATGGTTGAACGCGTCAGCGTCAACGCCATCGCATTCATCGGAATGGCAGACAGAATGCTACCTTCGATTTTATCCATCCTTTTCCCCGAATTCGTCGATTTGATCTGGCTGGCAAAATGAGAATATCAGCCCGGGAGCTGAAAACTCAACACGCCTGAGACATTAATGGGAGGAAATGGCGCTTCAATTGCGGAAGCCTGAGGGATCAGGCGTGTCCGCAGATAGAAGAGCCAGAGGTCGCGATGCACAATATAGCAAGTGTCTCTTCGTTCAACGTCGCCTCTATCGGCGGCGGTTCGCTCAACTGCGCGACGAAATCCACGGGCGACGTCGCCTGTGACGGAACCGTCACCGCGCATGCCGGCCAGATGCTGCGCCTGCCGGAAGCGCCGGCCGGATTGGGGCAGCCGGCATGAGCGGCGACAACAAGTTTCTGGGGCTGTTCTACCTGTCGCCCTTCATCATCGGACTGCTGGTGTTCACGGCGCTCCCCTTCCTAGCGTCGCTTTATCTGAGCTTCACCAACTACAACCTGATGAACGAGCCGGTCTTCACCGGCCTGCAGAATTATATAAGGCTGTTCACCAACGACCGGACGTTCCGCAAATCCCTCTGGGTGACGCTGATCTACGTGTTCACGACGGTGCCGCTGAAGCTCGTCTTCGCGCTCTTCATGGCCGTGATCCTCAATTACAAGCTGAAGTTCATCAACGTGTTCCGGACGGCCTATTACGTGCCGTCGATCCTCGGCGGCTCAATCGCCATCGCGGTCCTGTGGCGCTACATCTTCGCCGATGTCGGCCTCGTCAACATGGGCCTCGCCCTCATAGGCTTCGAGCCGGTCAACTGGTTCGGCGACCCGACCAATGCGCTGTTCACCATCACGCTGTTGCGCCTCTGGCAGTTCGGCTCGGCCATGGTGATCTTCCTCGCCGCCCTCCAGAGCATCGACAAGACGCTCTACGAGGCCGCCTCGATCGACGGCGCCAGCAAATGGACGAGCTTCGTCTACATTACCCTGCCGCTGATCACGCCTGTGATCTTCTTCAACCTGATCATGCAGATGGTCCAGGCCTTCCAGGAGTTCAACGGGCCCTACATCATCACCCAAGGGGGGCCTTTGAAATCCACCTATCTCCTGCCGATCTACATCTATGACGAGGCCTTCAAGCGCTTCGACATGGGTTATGCCTCGGCGATCGCCTGGGTCCTGTTCCTGATCATCATGGCCCTCACCCTCATCGCCTTCTGGTCTTCGCGCCACTGGGTCTATTACGCCGGCGACAAGAGGAGCTGACCGTGACCGATCACATCCTCTCCAATTCTCCAGCAGCCCGCGACATCGACGTCGTCCGCAGCCGCGAAACACGCCGCCACCGCTTCAATGCCGTGCTGCGTTACGCCCTGCTGACCCTGGTCGGGTTGCTTATGCTCTATCCGCTGATCTGGCTGATCGGCGCATCGTTCAAGACCAATTCGGAGATCTTCTCCAATCCCGGCTTCTGGCCGGAACACCCGACGCTCGACGGTTATATCAGGGGCTGGAAGACCTCGACGCCCTATTCCTTCGGCACGTTCTTCGTCAACACGCTGTGGATCGTCATCCCGAAGGTGATCGGTACGGCGATTTCGTGTACGGCGGTCGCCTACGGTTTCGCCCGTTTCGATTTTCCGTTCAAGAAAGTGCTGTTTTCCGCGCTGATCGCGACGCTGCTGCTGCCGAACGTGGTCACCCGCATTCCGCAATACCTGATCTTCCGCGATCTCGGCTGGCTCGACAGCTACCTGCCGCTCTGGGTGCCTTCGGCGCTGGCGGGCGATGCCTTCTTCGTCTTCATGCTGGTGCAGTTCCTGCGCGCCATCCCGCGCGACATGGAGGAGGCCGCCCGTGTCGACGGAGCGACAACCTGGCAGACGCTGATCTTCATCGTCGTGCCGCTCTTGATGCCGGCGCTGATCTCGGTCTGCCTGTTCCAGTTCATGTGGACGATGAACGACTTCCTCGGCCCGCTGATCTATATCTCCTCGGTCGAAAAATACCCGATCTCGCTGGCGCTGAAACTGTCGATCGACACGACCGAAGCCTTCGAATGGAACCGCGTTCTGGCAATGTCGGTGCTGTCGCTGGCGCCGGCGCTCGCGGTCTTCTTCCTCGCCCAGAAATATTTCATCGACGGCATCTCCTCCGGCGGGATCAAAGGATAGTCACATGGCGCGTCTTCAGCTGAGAAACCTCGAAAAAGACTATGGTACCTTCCGCGCCGTGCATGGCATCAATCTCGATGTCGAGGATGGCGAGTTCATGGTGCTGGTCGGCCCCTCCGGCTGTGCCAAGTCCACCACGCTCCGGATGATCGCCGGGCTGGAACGGATCACCGGCGGTGAGATCCGCATCGGCGGCGAACTGGTCAACGACAAGACGCCGGGCGACCGCGGTATATCCATGGTCTTCCAGAACTACGCGCTCTATCCGCATATGAAGGTGCGCAAGAACCTCTCCTTCAGCATGCGGCTGAAGCGCCGTCCCAGTGCCGAGATCGAGCAGGCGACGAGCCATGTCGCCGGCCTCTTGGAGATCGACCCGCTGCTCGACCGTCTCCCAAAACAGCTCTCCGGCGGCCAGGCGCAGCGCGTCGCGGTCGGCCGGGCGCTGATCAAGAAACCGCAGGTCTTCCTGTTCGACGAACCGCTCTCCAATCTCGACGCCAAGCTGCGCGCCTCGATGCGCGTCCGCATCACCGACCTGCACAAGCGGCTGAAGGCGGAAAACCAGCAGGCGACCGTCATCTACGTCACCCATGACCAGACCGAGGCCATGACCATGGGCGACCGCATCTGCGTCATGAAGGACGGCCACATCATGCAGGTCGCCGACCCGGTGACGCTCTACAGCCGCCCGGCCAACACCTTCGTCGCCGGCTTCATCGGCAGCCCGGAAATGAATTTCCTCGACGGCACGTTCGAGGGCGACAACAGCGTGCGGGCGGCGGAACAGCTGATCACGCTCGGCGACGAGTTCACCAAGCGGATTTCCGGACGCAGCGAGCACGTCACGCTCGGCATCCGCCCGCAGCATCTGCGGATCGCCGTAGCTGAAACGCCCGGCACCATCAGGGGCAAGCTTACCCATATCGAGTTCATGGGCCACGAAGTCTACCTCTATGTCGACATCGGCCCGAAACGCCTCATCGCCGTCGTGCCGTCCGCGTCCTACGACCGCGGCGCGCTTCGCGACGACTGGGTCTGGCTCTCGGCCGATCCGAAGGGCGTCCATCTGTTCGACCGCCAGTCCGGGGAAAACATCAGCCTGGCGATTTGAAACGTCATCGTTCCAACTTGGGAGGAGCCAAAATGAGAACCATGTTCATGACGGCGGCTTTGTTTGCCGCCACCAGCCTTTCGACCGCATTCGCTTCGGATCTGCGCATGTCCTGGTGGGGCAGCGACGACCGCCATATCGCAACCCAGGAGGCCCTGAAACTCTGCGGCGCCAAGTTCGGCCACACGATCGCGCCTGAATTCACCGGCTTCCAAGGCCATCAGGAAAAGATCGCCACCCAGCTCGCCGGTCGCACCGAGGCCGACATCATGCAGGTGAACTGGCCCTGGCTGCCGCTGTTCACCAAGAACGGCGACGGCTTTGCCGATTTGAACCAGTACAAGGACATCATCGACCTCAGCCAGTGGTCGAAGCCGGACCTCGACAGCGGCACCGTCAAGGGCAAGCTGAACGGCATTTCCGTCTCCACCACCGGCCGGGTCTTCATGTTCAACAAGACCACCTATGACAAGGCCGGCATCCCGATTCCGAAGACCTGGGAGGAGCTGATCGCCGCAGCGCCGAAGATGAAGGAAAAGCTCGGCAAGGAGTTTTATCCCTTCGAAGGTGCCGCCCTCGATGCCCGCCTGATGGTGATCCTGCGCACCACCCAGAAGACCGGCAAGGACCTGATCGACCCGGCCACCAACAAGGTCGCCTGGAGCGAAGCCGAACTCGTCGAAGGATTGGAATTCTACAAGACCCTGGTCGACAAGGGCGTCATCGAGAGCTGGAAACAGGTCGCCGCCGGCGGCAACACGCCGCTGCATGAAAACCAGAAATGGGCCAAGGGCCAGATCGCCGGCACTTATCAGTGGGACAGCACCTACGGCAAGATCGCAACGCCGATGGAAAAAGGCCAGGAACTGGTTCCCGTCAAGCTCCTGACCATCGAGGGCGCCAAGACCGACGGCGTCTATCGCAAGCCCTCCATGTTGTTTTCGATCTCCAGGAACAGCAAGGACCCGAAGGGCGCGGCCCAGGTGCTCAATTGCCTGCTCAACGATCCGGCAGCGGTCAAGATCATGGGCGCCACGCGCGGCATTCCGTCCAGCAAGATAGCGCTCGATACGCTGACCAAGGAAGGCAAGATCAAGCCGGTGCAGATCGAAGCCTACAAGCGGGTGATGGAGCCGACCAGCCCCGGCGTCTCGCCGCTCAACGAGCATCCGCGCGTCACCGAAGTCTTCGACACCAATTTCGAAGCCTTCGCCTATGGCCAGCAATCCTCCAAGGATGCCGCAACCGAGATCATCGCCGGCATCAACCAAGCGCTGACGGGGATCTGAGGACGTGACGGACGTCGCCATCGAACTCCTGATCACCGGCCCCCGCAGCGCGACCTTCCGCGTCGATGCCGAAAGGCATCTCCACACGCGCGAGGAAGCGCTTGCCTGGCAGGTTCGGAGGCTCGATGGCGCGTTGGTGGCCGAGGGGACGACGTCGAAGGTCGTCTTCACCGTCGCCTCCCTTGAGCCGGGAGCTACCTATCACCTGCATGCAGGCGAAGCCCGGCTCGAATTTATCACACGGCAGGAAGCGGCCCTGATCGACATCCGCGATTTCGGCGCCTCGACGGATGCACGAGACAACGCGCCGACGATCCAGCGGGCCATCTCGGTGCTCGCTCCCGGAGCCACGCTGAGAATACCGGTCGGGCGCTGGCTGAGCGGCCCGATCTTCCTCAAGAGCGGCATGACCCTGCTCGTCGAGGACGGTGCGGAGCTCGCGGCGATCGCCAGCAGGCAAGACTTTCTGATCCTGCCGGCGCGCCATGCGGATGGCCGCATTCTCGGCACCTGGGAAGGCGTGGCCGAGCCCTGTTACGCCAGCCTGATCAACGCGATCGACTGCCGGAATGTTCATCTCGCCGGCACCGGCATTATCGACGGCGGCGGTGATCGTGGCGACTGGTGGTCATGGCCGAAGGAGACCCGCCAGGGCGCCAGACGCCCCCGTACCGTCTTCCTTTCGGCCTGCGAAAATGTCACGCTTTCCGGCCTCACCGTCCGCAACTCGCCGTCCTGGACGGTCCATCCGGTCCTCTGCAAGGGGCTTGTCGCGGCGGACCTGACGATCAAGAACGATCCGGATTCTCCGAATACCGACGGGTTCAACCCCGAAAGCAGCTCCGATATCCATCTTGTCGGCCTGCACATTTCGGTCGGCGACGACTGCATCGCACTGAAGGCCGGCAAACGCAGCCCGTTCGGCGGACCCGACCGCCCGACCGAGCATGTGCGGATCGAGAACTGCCTGATGGAGCGTGGCCACGGTGCGGTCGTCATCGGCAGCGAGATGAGCGCCGGCATCAGCGACATCGCCATCCGCAACTGCCACTTCAGGGGCACGGACCGCGGGCTGCGCATCAAGACGCGCAGGGGACGCGGCGGCACGGTCGCCGACATCCGGCTGACCGACAGCCTGATGGAGGACGTTGCAACCCCGGTCGCCGTCAATTCCTTCTACTTCTGCGATGCCGACGGCCGGTCCGATTACGTCCAGTCCCGGTCGCCGCTACCGGTCTCCGTGGAAACGCCGAGCATCAGCTCGATCACCGTTAAGAACGTCACCGTTTCGGGCGCGCGAACGGCCGCCGCCGTCTTCTACGGACTGCCGGAGGCGGCAATCCGGGATATTGCCTTCGAAGACTACACCGTCTCCTTCGCGCCGGATGCCGAGGCCGAGGTGCCGGAAATGGCCTCTCTTCTCCTGCCGCTCCGGCATGCCGGGATCGTTGCGGAAAACGCCGTTTTCAGCCGCCTCGCGCGACTTTCTCCGGTTTCCATTCATCCAGCTCAAGACTGAAATCCGATGCTTCAGGACTATTTCGAGACTTACGCCCGCGATTATGAATATTACAAAGGCGGCGCCTGGTGTTACGAGGACGGCTGCCTCTATCGCGGCCTGATCGCGCTTTACGAGGCGACCGGCCAACGGTCGTGGCTCGATCACCTCATCCGGCTGGTGAGCGGCCAGATCGATGCACAGGGCCGGCTTGTCGGCTACGAGATCGACGAGTTCAACATCGACAACATCCTGCCCGGCCGGGCCCTCGTCTTTCTCCATCGGCTGACCGGCGAGAGCCGCTGGCTTGATGCCGCCGCCCCGCTGGCGCGGCAGCTCGAAACGCATCCGCGCACCGGCAGCGACGTCTATTGGCACAAGCTGCGCTACCCGCATCAGATCTGGCTGGACGGGCTCTACATGGCGCTGCCCTTCAAGGTGGAATATGCCCGCGCAGCTTCCGAGCCCCAGATGGTCGAGGAGGCGCTTCGGCAGTTCACCGCCGCACTCGACCTTACCTATGACCGGCAGGCGGAGCTTTATCGCCATGGTTACGACGAGGCCCGGCAACAGGCTTGGGCGGATGCCGAAAGCGGCCTTTCGCCGGCCCATTGGGCAAGATCGATCGGCTGGCTGGCAATGGCCTTCGTCGACATCATCGAAAACCTGCCCGTCGGCGCAGCGCGGCGGGAGCTGACCGACCGCGCCGCGGCGCTGGCGTCCCGGATCATCGCCCTTCGCACCGCGGATCACCGCTGGCTGCAGGTCATCGACCGGCCGGATGAGGCCCAGAACTACCCGGAAAGCTCGGCAACGGCGATGTTCTCCTATTTCCTCCAGAAGCTCGCGCGGCTCGGCGGGCCGGCCGGTGTTTCCGAGGCCGGTAGAGCGAGCCTGCAATCGCTCGTCGGACATGAACTGCGCCAGGATGCGGATGGACGGTTGAGGCTCCATAACATCTGTTGCGTCGCAGGTCTCGGAGGCTTCAACGGCCGCTATCGCGACGGCACCGTCGGCTACTACCTCTCCGAGGAAATCCGCGCCGACGACATCAAGGGTGTCGGACCGATGATGATGGCCTATGCGGAAACGCTGCTAGACACGCAATCGATGATGTCACAGTCTGCGCAGCCGGAGGGCCGGGTCGAGCTCATCGCTGCCCTCAAGCGATAGCAGCGTACGCGCCAAAAAACAGGAGAAAACAGACCATGACGATCGATGTCCGAACGCGCCATGCCGTTCACTACAGCCAGTCGGAGCGCATGACGAGTGCGGAGCTGCGCGAAAATTTCGTGATCGAGGATCTCTTCGTCGCGGGGACATTGCAGGCTGTCTATACCCACTACGACCGCATGCTGGTGGCAGGCGTCACGCCGACACAGACAAGCGTCGGCATCGGCAGCGAACTGGCGAAACTTGTCGGCGCGGATTACGTCTTGGAACGCCGCGAGCTTGGCCTCATCAATATCGGCGGATCGGGCCGCGTCATCGCCGATGGCAGGGCTTACGCGCTCCAGCCGATGGACGGGCTCTATCTCGGCATGGGAACGAAGGAAATCTTGTTCGAGAGCGACAACCCGGCTGCGCCCGCGAAATTCTATATCAACAGCGCGCCGGCGCACGCCGCCTTACCCTCGCAAGTCATCAGCAGCGCAGAAGCGATCGAGAACAATCTCGGCGATAGCGCCACATCGAACAAGCGCAAGCTCTACCAGTACCTGCATCCGAAGGTGCTGCCGACCTGCCAGTTGCTGATGGGGCTGACCCGGCTGGAAACCGGCAGCGTCTGGAACACCATGCCGGCGCATCTGCATGACAGGCGGATGGAGGCCTATCTTTATTTCGAGATCCCGGAAAACGCCTTCGTCGTTCACCTGATGGGCCGTCCGGCGGCGACAAACCATCTGATCATCCGCAACGAACAGGCCGTGCTCTCGCCGCCCTGGTCGATCCATTGCGGCGCCGGCACCGGCGCCTATGCCTTCATCTGGAGCATGGCCGGAGATAACCAGTCCTTCACCGATATGGACATGGTGGATATGAAGAGCCTCAAATAGGCCTCGAAGTCGGTCCGCCAGCGGAGCACCGATCTGCTCCGTCAGACCGGCACAATGCGCGGCTCCTGCCGAGGCGCCGCACGATCGCGTGGATGCGCCGGGTCCCTGCATGGCCCGGTGGAGCGGCGCTCGATGATCCTCGACGCGACCTGGACCCTGCGGGCGGGGGTTCCCGGCTGGCGCGGGTTCTCGATCCGCTCGAGCAGCAGCCGCAGGCCGACAGCTCCGCATTCCTGGCCTTCCATGCGCACCGTCGTCAGCGCCGGCGAGATCTGTTTTGCCGGCGAAAAATCGCCAAAACCGACCACCGAGACATCATCGGGAATGCGATAGCCCTGGCCCAGGAGCTCGGAAACGACGGTAAGCGCCAGGCCGTCATGGGCGCAGAAGAAGGCGGTCGGTCGCGCGCCTTCTTCCTTCAGTGCGCGATAGGTTTCGGCAAAACCATTCTCCTCCTCGAACTGCAGGACATGCAACGTGACATCCGGGTGACGTTCGGCGATTTCGCGGGCGCCATAAAAGCGCTCGCGGCGGCCGCGATAGCCGGGTGTGCCATGGACATAGGCGATGGAACGGTGACCGAGGTCTACCAGGTATTGGATCACCGCCTGTCCTGCCTCGTGGTCGGTGCCGGAGACCTGATCGGCATCCTCCAGCGGATCGACCCAGCCGAACCGGATGATCGGAGTGCCGGTCGCCATGGCGGCGCGGATCGCCTCGCGGTCGTGAGGTCCGACCAGCAGCAGCCCGGCGCAGGTTCGGGCCAGTTCTTCAAGCTGCCCCTGGCTATGGGTCCATAACATCCTGAGAGCCATGCCGAGCCTGTGCGCCTCTGCCTGGACGCCGTTCTGGATCTGCATGTGCAGCTCGCTATTGACCGGATCGAGATCGTGAAACACCACCGCGATATCGCCCGGCGTGGTCTGGCTGGCGGGCTTGCTATAGCCGAGACGCAGGGCTGTTTCGCGGATCCGCTCGCGGGTTTCCTCGCTGACGCCGCTCTTGCCCGATAACGATCTGGATACCGCATATTTCGAAAGGCCGACCTCGCGCGCGATGGTCTGTAAGGTAACCCGCCCCCTGCTCTTCATTGCCCATCCCCCTGCAGCTACCGTGTGGCTACACTGCTGCACTGCAAAACGCAATTTTGCCAAACAACGCTACATAACACTTTACCTAACAGTATTCGAATGCAAACTTTTCGTTATCCACGCCCAAGGGAAATAATAGGTGACGGCGGGGACTGTGTGGAGGAGACACCCATGATCAAGCTGAAACGTCGCGCGTTTCTGGCCGGGACTTCGGCCGTTTTGATTTTGCCGGCCCTGCCGGCCTTAGCCGTCGACTACAAGGAAGCAAGCCTTTTGAAGGACAAGGTCGCCAGCGGCGCCCTGCCCCCTGTCAAGGACCGGCTGCCCGCCAACCCGCTTGTCATCAAGCCGGTCGAAAGCGTCGGGAAATACGGAGGCGACTGGAAGCTGGCGCTGGTCGGCGGCGGTTCGCTCTCCATGCTGTTCCGCTACCAGGCCTATGAACCGCTGCTGCGTTATACGCCGGACTGGTCCGGCGTGACGCTGAATGTCGCGGAAGCCTTCGAAGGCAACGCGGACTCGACCGTCTACACCATCCGGCTGCGCAAGGGCATGAAATGGTCGGACGGGCATCCCTACACCACGGCCGACGTCAAGTTCTGGTATGACACGGTGCTCACCGACAAGCGCGTCGCCGTCACCAGCCAGGGCCACTGGAAAACCGCTGGCAAGCCCGCCAAGCTGGAAGTAGTCGACGAGCAGACCTTCAAGGTCATCTTCGAAAAACCTAACGGTATGTTCCCGTTGCAGGTCGCATGGTCCAACCTGGACCACACCACCCGCTGCCCCAAGCACTATCTCGAACAGTTCCATATCGACTACAATCCGAAGGCGGATGAGCTGGCCAAACAGCGCGGTTTCCAGAGCTGGATCGCCGCATTCCAGTCTGCCTCCGGCTTCCAGGACGACAACGCCTTCTTCCTCAATTCCTCGAAGAAGCCCTGCCTCAACGCCTGGATGTTCACGATCGCGCCGGGCGAAAACACCGAACGAGTGGTGGCCGAGCGCAATCCCTACTATTGGAAGGTCGATACCGAGGGCAACCAGCTGCCTTATATGGACCGCATCGTCTACCAGATGGTCGCCGATCCGCAGGTACTGCTGTTGAAATGCATGCAGGGCGAAATCGACCTGATGGACCAGTATATCGCCACCCCCAACAACAAGTCGGTTCTCTACGACGCGCGCAAGCAGGGCGGCTACGATTTCTACACTCTGACCTCCACCGAGGCCAACGTGATGAACTTCATCTTCAACCTGAACCACAATGATGAGACGAAGCGAAAGCTCTTCCGCAACAAGAAGTTCCGCGCGGCCCTGTCGACGGCGCTCGACCGCCAGACCCTGATCGATGCGGTGCTGGTCGGCCAGGGCGCCCCCGCCCAGCCGTCGATCAAGGAAGGCGACCCGCTTTATAATGAGGTGCTCGCCAAGCAGTTCACCGAGTACAGCGTCGACAAGGCGAACGCGATGCTCGACGAGCTGATCCCCAAGCGCGACAGCCAGAATTTCCGTCTCGACGAGAAGGGCCGGCGGCTGACGATCATCTTCGAGATCGACCAGGCACGGCCGATCTTCCTCGATCTCTTCCAGCTGGTCATCCCGATGTTCCAGGCGGTCGGCATCGATGCGCAGATGCGCACCATGGACCGCTCTCTGTGGGAGACCCGCGTTCGCCAGGGCCGCGACTTCGACGCCACTGCGCACCAGTTCGGCGCCAATGGCGGCGTCGCGGCGATGCTCGATCCGCGCTACTACGTGCCGACCGACAGCAATGCGATGTATGCCCCGGCCTGGCAGCTCTGGTATCTCGATCCCAAGAACGCCAATGCCGAGGAACCGCCGGAAGACACCAAGAAGCAGCTTGCACTCTATGACAAGCTGAAGGCCACCTCGGACCAGGCAGGCCAGCGCGAGATCATGAAACAGCTCCTGCAGGGAGCTGCGGAAACCTTCTACGTGTTCGGCATTTCGCAGCCGCCGGACGGCTACGGCATCGTCAAGAACAACATGAAGAACATCACCAAGACCATGCCGAATTCGTTCGGCTGGCCGACCCCCGCCCCGACCATGCCGGAGCAGTTCTACAAGGTCTGACGACCTCGCACATTCCGATGTTTTCCGGGCGCCGGTCTCACCCGGCCGGCGCCGAGGGCACCCCTTTTCCGATGATTGGACGCTATCATGCTTGAGGCGAGACGACAGAACACCGATACCTTGCGGACCCCGGACTGGTTCAGGACCGCGACGCGCTGGACCCAGCTGACCTTCGTCGAGGACGATCCGGACAAATACGACCCCGCCTTCTGGATCGACGTCTTCAAGCGCACGAAATCCAACGCAGTCTGCCTCAGCGCCGGCGGCTACATCGCCTACTATCCAAGCAAGGTCCCTTATCACTACGTCAGCCAATATCTAGGCGACAAGGACATTTTTGGCGCGCTCGTCGATGCGGCCCGCAAGCTTGACATGCATGTCATGGCCCGCGTCGATCCGCATGCGATCCACGACGATGCGGCAAAGGCCCATCCGGAATGGGTGATGATCAATGCCGACGGCACGCCGCGCCGCCACTGGGCCTATCCGGATGTCTGGGTCGCCAACGCCTATGGCGACTACAATTCCGTCTTCATGCCGGAGGTGGTGAAGGAGATCGTCCGCGAATACGATATCGATGCGATCTTCGCCAATCGCTGGCAGGGCCATGGTGTCGACTACAGCGAGGATAGCGCCCGCCGTTTCAAGGACATGTCCGGCTACGCCCTGCCCAAGAAGGCGGATGCCGAGGACCCGGCCTGGCAGGCCTGGCTGCAATGGCGCCGCCGGGTGCTGACCGATATGATCGCCCAGTGGGACGATGCGGTCAAAGCCATCCGGCCGCATGCGAGCTTCATTCCCAACATGAGCGGCGCGTCGCTGATGGAGTTCGATCTCTCCGTCATCACCAAACATTGCCCCTTCCTCGTCGTCGACCACCAGGGTCGCAAGGGGCTGGAGCTCGGCTGGTCGGCCGGCCGCAACGGCAAGCGCATCCGCGCGACCTTCGCCGATCGCCCCGTGGTGCTGATCACCTCGATCGGTCCGGAGGAGGAATACCGCTGGAAGGATGCGGTGACCTCCGGCGAGGAAATGCAGCTGTGGATCAACAACGGCACGGCCCATGG
The DNA here is from genome assembly GCF_056397445.1 of Neorhizobium sp. 05N33. Lineage (NCBI taxonomy): Bacteria > Pseudomonadati > Pseudomonadota > Alphaproteobacteria > Hyphomicrobiales > Rhizobiaceae > Neorhizobium > Neorhizobium sp. 05N33. Next base: position 158,148 of record NZ_JBFTNK010000008.1, read on the forward strand.
GCTTTTCGCCTGGTTCACGAAATTCAACGGCGTGGTGCCCGACAAACGCTGGGTGGAGCCGGTTGCCGAGGCTTTCGTGCTGCAGTCGGCCGTCGAGCCGGTGCTCGAAAGCATGACGCCGACCGCGGAAATCGCCGTGATCGACCCGTCGACGACCTTGCGCCACTGGGCGCCGGAAGAACGCCACGCGGCGGAGAAACACGATCTCGGCGTCTATCACGCCCTGGTCGAGGCACGCCTGCCCTTCGAACTCCTGTCCGATCAGGTGCTCACCAGGGACAATCTCGACCGCTTCAAGGTGATCATCCTCGCCAACGCCTCCTGCCTTTCGGACGCGCAGAACGAGGCGATCCGCGCCTATGTGGCGCGCGGCGGCAGCGTCGTTGCCTCCTACGAGACCTCGCTTCGCGACGAATTCGGCAAGACCCGGCCCGAATTCGGCCTGTCGGACGTGCTTGGGATGAAATTCGTCTCCGGCCCGCGCGGCATCGTCAAGAATACCTATGTGGCGCTGTCCGGCGACCACCCGGTCAACAAGGGTTTCGACGGCGCCGAGCGGATCATGGGCGGCACAAGGCTGATCCATGTCGAGCCTGCTGCGGGCGCTGAAACACCCTTCCTCTACGTGCCCGATTTCCCGGACCTGCCGATGGAGGAAGTTTATCCGCGTAAAGACCCGGAAGGGGCGGCGGTCATCGCCCGCGAAACCGGCAAAGGTGGGCGCACGGTCTATATTCCCTGGAATATCGGTGAAATCTTCTGGGAAGTCTTTGCCGTCGATCACGCCCGGCTTCTGTCCAACGCCGTCCACTGGGCGCTCGGCAAGACCCCGCGCGTCACCGTCAAAGGCCCGGGCGTCATTGACCTCGCGCTTAGGGAAAACGCCGAGGGTATCGCGCTCAGCCTCTTCAACCTCACCAACCCGATGATGATGAAAGGCCCGATACGCGAGAATTACCCTCTGGCGGCCCAGACCGTTTCGGTGGAAGTTCCAGAAGGCAAGTCGGTGGCGAAAGCCTGGCTGGTGGTTGCGGACCGGGCGGCAAGTTTCAGCGTGAAGGATGGACGCGCGGAGGTGGACGTGCCGGGAATAGAGCGGCTGGAGGTACTGCATCTCACCTGGAAATAGGGTGAGAGACTAAATTGAGGAGCGTTGCCGGCCTCAAAGGGCCGGGAGCGGATGGAGATCCGAAGGTGGCGCCTGCGCGGTGCCTTCAACGGGAGGAGAACTATTCCGATGCTTGGCTACATCTTCAAGCGCGTGCTCTACATGATCCCGACCCTGTTCGGCATGTCGCTGATATCGTTCCTGATCATCCAGCTGCCGCCGGGTGACTACCTGACGTCGATGATCGCCACGATGAGCGACAGCGGCCAGGCGGTCGATCCGGCCCAGATCGAGCGGCTGAAGGAAATCTACGGCTTCGACGACCCCTTCTACATCCAGTATCTCAAATGGATCTGGGGCATCGTCAGCCGCGGCGACTTCGGTTATTCGTTCGAGTGGAACCAGCCCGTCTCCGGCCTGATCTGGGGCCGGATGGGCTCGACGCTGGTCATCTCGCTTCTGAGCCTGCTGTTCGTGTGGATCGTCGCGCTGCCGATCGGCATCTATTCCGCCGTTCGCCGCCACTCGATCAGCGACCACGTCTTCACCTTCTTCGGCTTCATCGGGCTTGCCGTGCCGAACTTCATCCTGGCGCTGGTGCTGATGTATTTCGCCTACCGCTATCTCGGCCAGAGCGTCGGCGGCCTCAACTCTCCTGAATTTGCCGAGGCCCCCTGGAGCCTTGCCAAGGTCGGCGATTTCCTCGCCCATCTGTGGATCCCGATCATCATCATCGGCGCCTCAGGGACGGCGGCGCTGATCCGCGTCCTGCGCGCCAACCTGACCGACGAGCTTCACAAGCCCTATGTGATCACCGCCCGCGCCAAGGGCCTGCCGGAATACAAGGTCATCCTCAAATATCCGGTGCGCATCGCCCTCAATCCGTTCGTCTCGGCGATCGGCTGGGTGCTGCCGCATCTGGTCTCCGGCGTGACGATCACCGCCATCGTCCTCAACCTGCCGACCGCCGGCCCGCTGCTGTTCCGGGCTCTAGTGTCGCAGGACATGTATCTCGCCGGCAGTTTCATCCTGCTTTTGAGTGCCCTCACCCTTGTCGGCATGCTGCTATCGGATCTGCTGCTGGCGCTGCTCGATCCGCGCATCCGGTTCAATTGAGGGAGGCGGCATGAGCACGCACGAAACATTCGAAACCTATTCCGGCCCCGTCCACACCGTCGCCGACGGCCCTTCGATCAGTCCGCTGAAAGCCGGCAAGACCGTTTCGACCGCAACCGTCGGCCCTTGGAAGCTGATCGCCGGCAAGCTGGTCCGCCAGAAGGTGGCGATGTTTGCCGGCATGGTCATCCTGATGCTTTATCTGATCGGCCTGTTTGCCGAATTCCTGGCGCCCAGCCTGCCTTCGACCTCTCGGCCGCAATATACCTATGCGCCGCCGCAGGGCCTGAGCTTTTTCGTCACCAAGCCGGACGGCAGTTCGGAGTTCAATTTCCATGTGAAGGGCTACAAGGTCGAGATCGAAAAGGTGGCGCTGCGGCGCACCTTCGTGGTCGACGACACCAAGGTCGTGCCGGTTGGCCTGTTCGTCAAAGGCCCGCGCTATGAACTCTGGGGCTTGATCCCGATGGATCGCCACCTGATCGGCCCGATCAATCCGAACGACCCGATGTACCTGCTCGGCGCCGACCGCCTAGGGCGCGACGTGTTCTCGCGGCTGGTCTATGGCACGCGGATTTCCATGTCGATCGGCCTCGTCGGCGTCGTCATGTCGCTCGTCCTCGGTGTCGTGCTCGGCTCGATATCGGGCTTTTACGGCGGCTGGGTCGATACTGTGATCCAGCGCATGATCGAGGTGGTCAGCGCCATGCCGACCATCCCGCTCTGGCTCGGCCTTGCTGCGGCGATCCCACTCACATGGTCGCCGGTCAACGTCTATTTCGTCATCACCATCATCGTCTCGCTGCTCGGCTGGACCAGTCTCGCGCGCGAGGTGCGCGGCCGTTTCCTCGCCCTTCGCAGCGAAGACTTCGTCACCGCCGCCATGCTCGACGGTTCGAGCGAAAAACGGCTGATCTTCCGCCATATCCTGCCGTCCCTGACCAGCCATATCCTCGCTGTCGTCACGCTTGCCGTACCGACCATGATCGTTGCCGAAACTTCGCTTTCCTTCCTCGGCATCGGCCTGAAACCGCCGGTCGTCAGCTGGGGCGTGCTGCTGCAGGACGCCCAGAACATCCGCACGGTGGCAACCGCGCCATGGCTGCTGATCTGGCCCTCGCTTGCCGTGATCGTCGCCGTGCTGTCCTTCAATTTCTTCGGCGACGGCCTTCGCGATGCCGCCGACCCCTATGACAATTGAGGAGGTAACCATGACCGATCTTGCCGAAGACACCGTCCTCTCCGTCGAGAACCTGTCGATCGATTTCCGGTTGAGAACCCATATCCTGCATGCCGTCGAGAACGTCAGCTTCGAGCTGAAGCGCAGCCAGACGCTTTGCCTCGTCGGCGAAAGCGGCTCGGGCAAGAGCGTCACCGCCCGCTCGCTGCTGCAGATCGTCGACAGGCCCGGCAGCATCGTCGACGGGCGCATCCTTTTGCAAAACGCCGGCGCGGTCACCGACATCGCCAGGCTCGACCCGGATGGCCAGGCCATGCGCGCCATCCGCGGCCGCAGGATCGGCCTGATCTTCCAGGAACCGATGAGTTCGTTGTCGCCGGTCCATACGATCGGCTCGCAGATCACCGAAGCCGTCCGCCTGCACAGCGATCTCGACAAACGCGCCGCGCGGGCGAAAACGGTCGAATTGCTGCGCCAGGTGGAAATCCCCAATCCGGACCAGATGGCGGACCGCTACACGTTCGAATTTTCCGGCGGCATGCGCCAGCGGGCGATGATCGCCATGGCGCTCGCCGGCAATCCCGATATCCTGATCGCCGACGAGCCGACCACGGCGCTGGACGTCACCACCCAGGCCGAAATCCTCGACCTGATCAAACGGCTGCAGGTGGAGCGCGGCATGGCGATGCTGCTGATCACCCACGACATGGGCATCGTCGCCGAAGTGGCGGACGACGTCGCGGTCATGCGCTTCGGTCATATCGTCGAGCGCGGGCCGGTCGACGCGATCTACCATGACGCACAGCATCCCTATACCCGCCAGCTTCTCGCCTCGACGGTGAAGCTCACCCGGCATGTCGAAGGCAGGGTGCCGGCGGTGGCCCTGTCGTCGCAGCCGCTGCGGCCGATCCTTTCGGTCCGCAATCTCGGCAAGACGTTCGGCTGGCACGGCAAGACCAGTTCGTTGCGCGCCGTCGACGACGCCAATTTCGATCTCTATCCCGGCGAAAACCTCGGCATCGTCGGAGAAAGCGGCTCGGGCAAGACGACGCTCGGCCGGCTGATCCTGCGCACCGTCGAGCCGACGACAGGCAGCGTCGTCTACCACAACAAGGATGGCAGCGAGATCGAGGTCACCCGCCTGACCAAGAAGGAGCTGCGCGGCTTCCACCGGGAGGTCCGCCTCGTCTTCCAGGATCCGTTCGCCTCGCTCAACCCGCGCATGACGGTCAAGGAAGTGATCGGCGACCCGCTGATCATCAACGGTCTCGCTAAGGGCAAGGCGCTCGAGGAACGCGTCGCCGAACTGATGCGCCTCGTCGGTCTCGATCCGATGGGCATGGAACGGTATCCGCATGCCTTTTCAGGCGGCCAGCGGCAGCGCATCGGCATTGCCCGGGCGCTGGCGCTCGATCCGCGCATCATCATCGCCGACGAGGCGACGTCAGCGCTCGACGTATCGATCCGCAGCCAGATCCTCGACCTGCTGCTCGATATCCGCCAGCGGCTGAACCTCAGCTTCATCTTCATCTCGCACGACATTTCGGTGGTGCGCTATTTCTGCGATCGTGTCGCCGTCATGCATCGCGGCAAGATTGTCGAACTCGGCGAGGCCGAGCAGATCTGCACGGCGCCACAGGAGGCCTATACCAAGAGCCTGATTTCCGCCGTTCCCAATCCCGACCCCCGCGACAAGCGCATGCTGCACCGGCACCGCTTCGTCGCACCCGTTCTCTAAAGGACAGCGCCAGTGCCGAAATTCTCCGCCAATCTCTCCTTCCTTTACCAGGACCTGCCCTTCCTCGATCGTTTTGCCGCGGCCGCGAAGGACGGTTTCGGCGGGGTCGAATATCTCGGCCCCTATGCCGAGCCGAAGGAAAAGGTCGTCGATGCATTGAAGGCGAGCGGCCTCGTCCAGGCGCTTTTCAACGTGCCTTCGGGAGACTGGGCCGGCGGCGAGCGCGGCATTGCCTGCCTGCCGGACCGCATCCAGGAATTCCGCGACGGCGTCGCCCTGGCACTGGATTATGCCAAGGCGCTCGATTGCCGCCAGGTGAACGTCATCTCCGGCCTCGTGGCGAAGGGTGCCGATGTCGATATTCTGGAAAAGGTGCTGGTCGACAACCTGAAATATGCCGCGCCGCGTTGCGCCGATGCCGGCGTCAGGCTGCTGATCGAGCCGATCAACCTGCGCGACATTCCCGGATTCTTCCTGTCGACGACGGATCATGCCGAACGCATCCTCGACAAGGTCGGCTCCGACAATCTCTACATCCAGTACGATTTCTATCACATGCAGGTCATGCAGGGCGATCTCATCTCGACCTTCACCCGCCTGAAGGACAGGATCGCCCACGTGCAGATCGCCGACAATCCCGGCCGCAACGAGCCGGGCACCGGCGAGATCAACTACGATTTCATACTCCGCGAACTCGACCGCCTCGGTTACGACGGCTGGGTCGGCTGCGAATACCGGCCGAAGGCCGGCACCAGCGAAGGCCTTGGCTGGATGAAGCCCCATCTCGGCGGAGGGCCACGCTAAGATCAACACTTTTCCGACCTAACCGGACACCATCGACGCCACTTCCAAACCGGAGCCTTTCTCCGGAAGGCGGAGCCATGTCCGAACATCGATGAAGAAGGACAGGACCATGCTCAAAACCGATATCCAATTCCCCTACGGCGCCGTCTATTTCCGCAAGTCCAATCCGCCCCGCGAAGACTGGGAGCGCGATTATACGACGGCGGGGGACGACGGCCTCAACATCTTCCGCCACTGGTTCATGTGGAGCGCGATCGAAACCGCGCCCGGCGTCTATGACTGGGAGGAATACGACCGGCAGATGGACCTCGCGGCCCAGAACGGCATCAAGACGGTCATCGCCGAACTGATCCACGCCGTGCCCGACTGGGCGGTGCGCAAATATGCCGATGCGCTGCAGGTCAATGCCGACGGCACCAGGCTCGGCTCCTATATGGGCGTGTCGGCGGCGACCGGCGGCTTTTCGAACAATGGCGGCGGTGCCGGCGCACTGACGCTCAACTGCCCGGAAGTGAAGGAAGCGGCCGGCAAGTTCCTGACCGCACTCGCCACCCGCTATAAGGACCACCCGGCGATCTACGGCTACGACGTCTGGAACGAGTGCAATTACTCCGCCGATGTCGATTACAGCAGCTACGCCAAATCGGCTTTCAGGAAGTGGCTGGAGCAAAAATACGGCACGCTGAAAGTACTCGCCAAGGCCTGGCATCGCTACAGCTATGCGGAATGGGAGGATGTCGAACCGCCGGTCCACATGGCGCCCTATCCGGAATGCATAGACTGGCTGCAGTTCAAGCGCGACAATTTCTACGACCAGATGCAATGGCGCATCGACACCATCCGCGCCGTCGATCCGAAGAACACCATCGCCGCCCACGGCATTTCGGGCGCGATCCCCAACATGGCGGCGAACGGCTGCGACGACTGGCTGGCCGCCTCCAAGGTCGAGATCTACGGCTTCACTTGGATCCAGGCCCGCAAGGGATCGGAAGCCTGGAAGAACTGGTACGGCGTCGACATCAACCGCGCCGCCGCTCGTGGAAAACCCTTCTGGCACGCCGAGCGCCAGGGTGGACCGCTCTGGCTGCAGCCGCAGGTGATCGGCCGCGACAAGGACGACGGCCGCGTCGCCGAGCCCGAGGATATCCGCCTGTGGAGCATGACCTCGTTTGCTGGCGGCGCCCGCGGCGTGCTGAACCTGCGCTGGCGGCCACTGCTCGACGGCCCGCTCTTCGGCGCTTTCGGCGCCTACGGCATGGACGGCGCACGCACGCCGCGCTCGAAACTGCAGAGCGACATGGCGAAATGGGCGAACGATCCGGCACAGGCCGCCCTCTGGGAGGCAAAGCCGGTGCGCGGCGAAATCGGCATTCTGGTGGTTCCCGAGACGCAGGAATGGGATTACCTCTTGAACTACGACCGCAAGGAAAAGCCCTATCCGGAAGCGATGTGGGGGGCCTATCGCGCCTTCCTCGAAAACGGCGTCCAGCCGGACTGGGTGCATATCGACGATATCGACGCCTATGATCGGCTCTATTTCCCCTATCCGATCATGTTCACCACGGATCAGGCAAAACGCCTTGCCGCCTGGGTGGAAAACGGCGGTACGCTGATCGCCGAAGCCTGCCCCGGTTATTTCGGCGACCGTGGCCATGTCGGCCAGGTGCAGCCGAACATGGGCCTCGACAAGGTTTTTGGCGCTCGCGAGGATCAGGTCGAGTTCATGCCGGATATCGGCGACCGCATCCATTTCAAGCTGGATGGGGCGGCGGTCGACGGCGGCGGTTTCCTGCAATCCTATGTACTTGCCGGCGGCACCGCGCGCGGCAATTTCGACGACGGGCGGCTTGCCGTGGTCGAGAACGCTTATGGCAAGGGCCGCACGCTGCTGATCGGCACCAATCCGTCGGTCGCCTATTACAAGTCTCAGGGCAAGGCGAACGGTGCCTTTTTCGCCGAACTGCTGCGCTGGAGCGGTTGCACGCCGCATGCGGCCCTGTCGAACAGGGCGCTGTTCGCGCGTGTCCACAAGGGCGACAAAGGCAGCTTCTTATGGCTCGTCAATCCGACCCGCTCGCCGCAGACGACCGAGGTGAAGCTCGCCGAAGGCCATGGCCGGCTCGCCGCCGGCAAGGCGGTCTGGCCGATCGGACACGCCCATGACGGTGGCAAGATCGAGGTGCCGGCTCGCGACGTGCTGATCCTGCCGCTCGCCTGACACCAATTTGCCGCCCTCAGTCATCGATGCCCGAGGGCGGCATGGATTCCGATCGTTCACCTGCATCCTCGTAGACGTTCCGAAGCGCTTGCGGTAATGGCAAAGGCAGGAAGATCGTCGGAGAAAAGAATGCCTGAGCGGGATGCCATCGTCGTCGGCGCGGGGTTTACGGGCCTGAGCGCCGCGCTGGAGCTTGTCGAGGCAGGGCTCGACGTGCTGCTGCTCGAAGCGCGCGACAGGGTCGGCGGCAAGGTCGAGTCCGAGACGCTGCCGGACGGCACCCGGATCGACACCGGCGGGCAATTCTTCTGCCGCGACATGAGCGAGCTGATGGCGCTCATCGCGGAAAACGGCAAGACCCCGGTCATGACGCACTATGATGGCGAGGCCATCTATCGGCCGCCGGTCCCGCCGCAGCAGGGTTATGCGCGCTGGCAGGGGGTCGATGCGCTCCGCGACCGGATGATCGCCACCGATCCGGATGATCCGGATCTCGCGAAACTGACGGTGGCCGATTGGGTGGACCGGCAGGACGACGTGCCGGCCGACGTGCGGAAAAGTTTCCTGCGGCTGATCAAGGGCCTCTGGTGCCGCGCGCCGGAGGAGGTCGCCTTCACCTGGCTCGCCTCTAACGACCGGCGTATCACCAATACCTATTCGGAAATGGAAATGTTCCTGCCCGGCACGCTGCATGCACTGGCCGAGCAGCTGGCGGCCAGGCTCGGCGACCGGCTGCGCCTCGGCACGCCGGCGATCGGGATAGAATATTCCGATACCGGGGTCACCGTCGCAGCCGGCGATGAACGGTTCGTCGCGAAACGCGTCATCCTGGCGCTGCCGCCGGTGATGATCCGCCGGTTGCCGTTTTCGCCCGCTCTTCCCGAGCGGCTGCGGAAGGCGCTTTCCGCCTGGGCGCCCGGCCTGTCGATCAAGCTGCAGGTCAGTTACGACAAGCCGTTCTGGCGAGAGCGGGGGCTTTCCGGCGCCGTGATGTGGCACGAGCCCCAGGGCCTCTATGCGTGCGACGGCAGTCACGACGATTATGCCGGCCTCATCGTCTTCGTCGGCGGGCCGGAAGCGCAGCAATGGCATGGCCGGCCGCGCGAGGACCTCACCACGTTCATCCGCGAACAGTTAAGCGCAGCTTTTGGCCCCGAAGGGGGCAATCCGCGCGACATCCATGTCCGGGACTGGGTCGACGACCCCTGGAGCGGCGGCGCCTATAGCGACGTCGTCGTCGATCTCGATGCCCGTTATGCGGAAGACATCATCAACGAAGGCGTGCCCCCTGTCCATTTCGCGTCGTCGGAACTCTCCCCGTCATATCCGGGCTATGTCGACGGTGCGATCGTCGCTGGCAGGCTGGCCGCAGCGCGGATCATCGCGGCGACCCTGCGCGGCCAGTCCGAGGCCAGTGACCACTGAAGCTTCGATCCGATAAAACGGCACCACATCCGTTCTGCCACCTTGTGGGCTTTCCTGTCGACAATACGTGTGCAATTGTCCTGCCGCATTGGCTTGCGACGCAGAACGGTTAAATGATGGCGAAGAACGAACCTGCAGAAACGGATATCCCCCGCCCGCGTGGCTCCGGGACGCAGAGCGTTTATACGATCCTGCGCCGGGAAATCCTTGCAATGACCTTGGCCCCCGGCAGCCCGCTCGACGAGGTCCGGCTGTCCGAACGTTTCGGCATGTCGCGCACCCCGATCCGCGAAGCGCTGCTGCGGCTTTCTGCCGATGGCCTCGTCACCACGCTGCCGAACCGCAACACCATCGTCGCGACAATCGATTTCGCCTCCCTGCCTCCCTATTTCGATGCGCTGACGCTGATGTACCGTGTCACCACCCGCGGCGCCGCCATGCGCGCGACGTCGCAGGCGATGGGGGAGATCCGCAAGCGACAGGCGGAGTTCGCCGCAGCGGTTGCAGCCCACGACGCCTTCGCGATGATCGAGGCGAACCGGGAATTCCACGTGGCGATCGCCGAACTCGCCGGCAATGCCTATTACACCACCTTCTTCGCCCGGCTGCTCGACGAGGGGCGGCGCATCCTGCGCCTCTATTATCGTACGTTCGACGACCGGCTGCCACGCCAGTATGTCGACGAACACGAGGAGATGATCGCCGCGATCGAAGCCCGTGACGTCGAGCGCTCCGACAGGCTCGCCATCAAGCATGCGGAACAGATCGTCCGGCAGATCCAGGATTATATCGCCCGCGATCTCGGCCATCCGATCGATCTTGCCGTCTCCTGACCCCTTCCGCATTCGCTTCACAGGACCAGAAATCATGAATTCCTCTTCGGTCGACGCCGTCGTCATCGGCTCGGGCATAATCGGCGCGATGTCGGCGCATTACCTGCTGGAGGACGGCCGCTCGGTGCTGATCATCGAGCGCGGTGAGGTGGCCCGGGGTGCGAGCAGCGGCAATGCCGGCATTCTCGCCTTTCCGGAAATCATCCCGATCGCCGCACCCGGCATGATGTGGAAGGCGCCGAAATGGCTGCTCGATCCGCTCGGTCCCCTCAGCCTGCCGCCTTCCTATGCGCTCAACATGGTGCCTTGGCTGTGGCGCCTCTGGCGGGCCAGCGCCCGGCCGGCCTATGCGCGCACCGTCGGCGTGCATGCCAGGATGATGCCGATGGCGCGCAGCGAAATGCTGCAAACCGTCGAACGCGCTGGCCTTCGGGCGATGATCAAACAGACCGGCACGCTCGACCTCTACGACAGCGAGGCGAGCCTCAATGCCGCGGCTGACGACTGGCAGGCGAAACGCAAGGCGGGTTTCGAATTCCAGAAGGTCGGCCGCAATGAAATCGACTCCCTGCAGCCGGGCCTTGCGCCGCAGTTCCGGCATGGCGTCTTCACACCGTCCGGCCTGCAGGTTTCAGATCCGCTGGAATTCACCCAGGCCCTGTTCAGCAACGCCATGTCCCGTGGCGCATCGCTGAGGATCGGTGAAGTCATCCGCGTCGAGCCGATAAACGATGGCGCCAGGGTCGTTCTGGCGGATGGCGCCATCTTCGATGCGAAAACCGTCGTGCTAGCCGGCGGCGCCTGGTCGAAAAAGATCGTCACCGGCCTCGGCGACCATGCGCCGCTCGAAACCGAGCGGGGTTACAACACGACGCTGCCGCAAGGGGCCTTCCCGCTGCATCGCCAGCTTTATTTCAACGACCACGGCTTCGTGGTGACGCCGCTCTCCTCCGGCATCCGCGTCGGCGGCGCGGTCGAGCTGGGCGGGCTGAAGCTGGCACCGAACTACAAACGCTCGGAGGCGATGCTGAAAAAGGCAAAAAGTTTCCTGCCCGAGCTGAGGACCGAGGGCGGCCGCCAGTGGATGGGTTTTCGTCCCTCCATGCCGGACTGCCTGCCGGTGATCAGTGCTTCGACCGCGACGCCGGCGATCATCTATGCCTTCGGCCACGGGCATCTCGGCCTCACGCAGTCCGCTGCGACCGGCCGGCTGGTTGCCGATATCGCCGCACGCCGAAAGCCTRCCGTCGATATCGAACCTTACAGCATCAGCCGGTTTCGCTGACATTTGCGACGGCGGGATGGCGGCTGGCTATATGTGCTGAATATCTCTGTCGACAAACTGACTACAGCGCGATATAACGTCGGTGAAATCGAAAGGAACCGGACATGGCCTGGTCGCATCCCGTCCCGAAGATCACCGACGACGAGCGGCGGCAGCGTCTTGTCCGGCTCCAGGCGACGCTGGACGAAAAGGGGCTGGGTGGCATCCTGCTCGGCGCCAGCGAAAGCCTGCGTTATTTCACCGGCCTCGTCTGGCACCAGAGCGAACGCCTGCTCGGCGCGCTGGTGACGCCGAAGTCGGTGACCTACATCGTGCCGGGGTTCGAACAGAGCCGCGTCGAGAGCTTGTCCCACTTGCCGGGCGAGATCGTCGCCTGGCAGGAGGATGAAGCGAGCGCCGCGCTGGTCGCCTCGCTTCTGCCTGCCAATGTAAAACTCGCGCTCGACGACGCGCTGCCGCTGTTCGTCTACCATCAGCTAGCCGCCGTTTTCGGCACGGAACGGCTTGCCGATGGCGGCCGGCTGATCCGCGATCTCAGGCTTCGGAAGTCGAAGGCCGAGATCGACCTCATCCAGCATGCGATGAACCTGACGCTGGAAGTGCATCGCCGCGCCCATGCCTTCATCAAGCCGGGTGTGCCTGCCTCCGATGTGGTCCGCCATATCGACGAGCAGCATCGTGCGCTTGGGGCAACAGGCGGTTCGAGCTTCTGCATCGTCTCCTTCGGGGTCGCGACCTCCCTCCCCCACGGCGCCGACGGCGAGCAGGCCTATGCGCCCGGCGACGTGGTGCTGGTCGATACCGGCTGCCGGCTCGACGGTTATCATTCCGATCTCACCCGTACCTATGTACTGGAAGAGCCGACCCCGGAATTCGCCAGGGCCTGGGCGATCGAGCGGGAAGCGGAACAGGCCGTCTTCGAGGCCGCCCGCCTCGGCGCCACCTGCGGCAGCCTCGATGACGCCGCCCGCAAGGTTCTTGCCAGCCACGGACTCGGCCCGGATTACCTCCTTCCCGGCCTGCCGCATCGCGCCGGCCACGGCCTGGGCCTCGAAATTCATGAGGAACCCTACCTGGTGCGCGGCAACGCGACCGTGCTCGAACCGGGCATGTGTTTCTCCAACGAACCGATGATCGTTTTCCCGGACCGTTTCGGCATCCGCCTCGAAGACCATATCCACATGACCGAAACCGGCCCGCAATGGTTCACGGAGCCAGGCAAAGGCCCCGCGGAGCCCTTCGCGTGACAGATATCGGCGCGCCCGCGCATATTATCACCCATCAACCAGAGGAGTGCATTTCATGACCACAGGCTGGAGCGGCGTTTTCCCCGCAGTGACGACACAATTCAACGAAGACTTCTCGATCGACCTCAAGGCCACCCAAGGGGTGCAGGACGCGCTCGTCAATGACGGCGTCAACGGCCTGATCGTCATGGGCACCTGCGGCGAGAACAACTCGCTCGATCCGGAAGAAAAGCGCACCATCCTCAAGGCCGCCGTCGAGGTGGTGAACGGCCGGGTGCCGGTCGTGACCGGCGTCTCCGAATTCGACACCCGCCGCGCCGTCGCCTATGCCCGCGATGCCGAAAAGCTCGGCGCCGACGGCCTGATGCTGCTGCCGGCCATGGTCTATGTGCCGAAGCCGGAAGAGTTGGTCGCCCATTTCAAGACGGTCGCCGCCGCCACCTCGCTGCCGATCATGCTCTACAACAACCCGCCAGCCTATCGCGTCAACATCGGCGCCGACGTATTGCGCCAGCTCGAAGACGTGCCGAACATCAAGGCCGTCAAGGAAAGCGCACCGGATCCGCGCCGCTTCACCGACCTGATCAACACCTTCGGTGACCGCTTCGACATCTTCGCCGGCCTGGACGACGTGGCGCTCGAAGGTCTGATGCTCGGCGCCAAGGGTTGGGTCTCCGGCCTCACCAGCGCCTTCCCGCAGGAATCCGTCGCCCTGGTGGCCGCCGCCAATCGCGGCGACTGGGTCGAGGCCCGCGCCATCTATCGCTGGTTCATGCCTTTGCTGCATCTCGATGCCGAGCACGACCTCGTCCAGTCAATCAAGCTCGCCGAGCAGATCATGGGCCGCGGCTCCGAGCGCGTCCGCATGCCGCGCATGCTGTTGACGGGCGCGCGCCGTGCTGAAGTGACGGCGATGGTGGAAAAGGCTGCTGCGACGCGGCCGACGCTTGCCAGGAAGGCTGCTTGAGCCCGCCACGGGTTCAACGATATATGCATACAAAAAAGCCGGGCTCGCCCGGCTTTTTTCGTTTCTCTTTTACCGCTGACCGCCAGGCTCGCCGCTCTGGTCCAGGACCCGGCTGAGGCTGAGCGCCGCGATCGTGCAGATCGCACCGGAGATCAGATATCCGCCGATGAAGATGATGCCGAAACTGCTGGCGAGGCCGAGGGCCACCAGCGGTGCGAAGCCGGCACCGATCAGCCATGCGAGGTCGGAGGTGAGTGCCGCACCGGTATAGCGGTAATATTGCCCGAAGCGCGAGGAGACGGCGCCGGAGGCCTGGCCGAACGAGAGGCCGAGGATCCCGAAGCCGATGATGATGAAGGCATCCTGCCCCTTGCCGCCGGCATCGAGCAGGAAGGGTGCCGAAAACGAGAAGATCGCGATGATCACCGCACCGATCATCAGCTGGCTGCGGCGGCCGATGCGGTCGGCGATCAGGCCGGACAGGATGATGCCGACGATGCCGACGGCAGCGCCGATCACCTGCACGAACAGGAATTCCGCCGCCGACTGCCCACCATAAAGCGTCACCCAGCTCAACGGGAAGATCGTCACCAGATGGAACATGGCGAAGCTGGCCAGCGGCACGAACGCGCCGAGCACGACGTCATGGGCATGCTTGCTCAGCATTTCGAAGATCGGTCGGGCCTGCAGCTCGTTGGCTTCGAGCGCCGAGCCGAATTCCTTGCTGGCGACGATGCGCAGGCGGGCAAACAGCGCCACGACATTGATCGCAAACGCCACGAAGAACGGATAACGCCAACCCCAGGCGATGAAATCCGCTTCCGAGAGATTGGCGACGAAATAACCGAACAGGATGCTCGCCAGCGCAAAACCGATCGGTGCGCCGAGCTGCGGGATCATCGCATACCAGCCGCGCCGGTTGGGCGGCGCATTGAGGTTCAGGAGCGAAGCAAGCCCATCCCAGGCGCCGCCGAGCGCAAAACCCTGCCCCATGCGGAACAGCGCCAGCAAGGCCACGGCCCAGTAGCCGATCGTGTCGTAGCCGGGCAGGAAGGCGATCGAAGCCGTCGATCCGCCGAGCAGGAACAGCGCGATCGTCAGCTTGGTGCCGCGCCCATAATTGCGGTCGATCCACATGAACACGAACGACCCGACGGGTCGCGCCATGAAGGCGAGCGGGAAGATCGCGAACGACATCAGGGTTGCTGCGACCGGGGTCGGCGCAAACGGGAAGATCAGCTTCGGGAAAACGAGGACGGAGCCCAGCCCGTAAACGAAGAAGTCGAAGAATTCCGACATGCGACCGATGATCACACCAAGCGCGATGCTGCCCGGCGAGATCGGCCCGTCGTCATGAATGCGGCGGGCGTCCCTTTCGAGGCCGGACGATGTCGGGCCTGTTGACGCGGGATTGACGACCGTGGTCATGAATTCCTCCTGGCGATAGTTCGCCTCGTCCTCGAAATGTTGATCAACATGCCGTCGAGATCAAGGAACAAGACTAAAAAAACCTGACATATGCGACGGACCGCACCGTCTTCTCATCCACACCCTCTGGTCGCCCCCTCAGGCTGTCCTAGATTTCCGATTGGCGAATGCGGAAACTGAGCGTGCAGGTTGGTGCAGCAAAACGGCTCGGAAGACCATGCGGTTTTTTGCTGCACTGCGACAGATTGCTGCACTGCGACGAACGACCTCATTCCAGCCCATGCAGGAACCTGACTATTCCGAACTAGACAAAACACAAATTCGAGCCCGAGATGACCCCTCAGTTGAAAATCGTCGCACGGTTGTTCGCTCTCTTCACCCTTTTAGGGCTTTCCGGATGTAACCTGGTCGTGATGTCGCCTTCCGGCGATATTGCCCGACAGCAGGCAAACCTGATCATCGTCGCCACGGTGCTGATGCTGATCATCATCGTGCCGGTCATCTTCCTCACGCTGTTCTTCGCCTGGCGCTATCGCGGCTCGAACACCAATGCGCCCTATGATCCCGAATGGCACCATTCGACCCGGCTCGAAGTCATCATCTGGTCCGCACCGCTCGCCATCATCATCGCGCTCGGCGCCGTCACCTGGATGAGCACCCATAAGCTCGACCCCTACAGGCCGCTCGACCGGATCGATGCCCAGCGCGCCGTGCCTGCCGAGGTGAAGCCGATCACCGTGGAAGTCGTGGCGCTCGACTGGAAATGGCTGTTCTTCTATCCGGAATACGGCATCGCCACCGTCAACGAGATGGCGGCCCCCGTCGATGTGCCGATCAACTTCAAGATCACCGCCTCCTCGGTGATGAACTCCTTCTATGTGCCGGCGCTTGCCGGGATGATCTATGCCATGCCGGGCATGGAAACCAAGCTGCATGCCGTCATCAACAGGGCGGGCGAATACGAAGGCCTTTCGTCGAACTATAGCGGCGACGGTTTTTCGCATATGCGCTTCAAGTTCCATGGCGTCGACCAGGCCGGTTTCGACCAGTGGGTCGCCCGCGTCAAGCAGAACGGCACCGCACTTAACCGCGACGCCTACCTGAAGCTCGAAAAGCCGAGCGCCAAGGAGCCGGTGCGCTATTACGCCAATGTCGAGGACGGGCTCTACAGGGCCGTGCTCAACATGTGCGCCGTACCCGGCAAGATGTGCATGGATGAGATGATGCATGTCGACATGATGGGCGGCGGCGGGACAGAGAGCCAGGAAAACCGGGCGCGTCTGGAGCATGACAATCGCCATGCCTTGGGAGAAAGGCTTGGCGCGACCGTGCCGGCCAGCGGCGAACCCTCCCGCATGCCCGAACCGAGACCGAGCGTGGACCAGCCGCAGTCGACCAACCACGACACGCACAACATGCAAGATATGCCGGGAGGCAACACCGCGCCCGACGGCAATCAGGGCGGTCCGGCGCCGGCTCAACTCAACAGCAATGCTCCGGCGCAGCCTGCAACTCAGCCCTGAGACTGCATTTCAAGAGATTTTGGACAGACCCATGTTCGGCAACAGCACTTTGACGGAATTCCTTTTCGGGCGGCTTACCCTCGAAGCCATTCCCTATCACGAGCCCATTCTCGTCGCGACCTTCGTCGTCGTCGCGCTCGGCGGTCTCGCCGTTTTGGGGGCTATCACCAAATATCGGCTCTGGGGTTATCTCTGGAACGAGTGGTTCACCAGCGTCGACCACAAGAAGATCGGCGTCATGTACGTGGTTCTGGCGATCATCATGCTGCTGCGCGGCTTTGCCGATGCGATCATGATGCGCATCCAGCAGGCGATCGCGTTTAACGGTTCGGAGGGCTATCTGCCGCCGCACCACTACGACCAGATCTTCACCGCCCACGGCGTCATCATGATCTTCTTCATGGCCATGCCCTTCGTGACAGGCCTGATGAACTATGTCGTGCCGCTGCAGATCGGCGCCCGCGACGTCTCTTTCCCGTTCCTCAACAACTTCTCGTTCTGGATGACGACGGCCGGCGCGATCATCATCATGATGTCCCTGTTCGTCGGAGAATTCGCCCGCACCGGCTGGCTCGCCTATCCGCCGCTCTCGGGCGCCGACTATAGTCCGGGCGTCGGCGTCGATTATTACATCTGGGGCCTGCAGGTGGCCGGCATCGGCACCACGCTTTCCGGCATCAACCTGATCGCCACGATCGTCAAGATGCGCGCGCCGGGCATGACCTTCATGAAGATGCCGATCTTCACCTGGACCTCGCTCTGCACCAACGTGCTGATCGTCGCCTCTTTCCCGATCCTCACTGCCACCCTCGTTCTGCTGTCGCTCGACCGTTATGCCGGCACGAACTTCTTCACCAACGATCTCGGCGGCAACCCGATGATGTACATCAACCTCATCTGGATCTGGGGCCATCCGGAGGTCTACATCCTCGTCCTGCCGGCCTTCGGCATCTTTTCCGAAGTGGTCGCCACCTTCTGCGGCAAGCGGCTCTTCGGTTACGCATCGATGGTCTACGCCACCTGCGTCATCATGATCCTTTCCTATATCGTCTGGCTGCACCATTTCTTCACGATGGGGTCCGGCGCCTCGGTCAACGCCTTCTTCGGCATCACCACGATGATCATCTCGATCCCGACGGGGGCCAAGATGTTCAACTGGCTGTTCACCATGTATCGCGGCCGCATCCGCTACGAACTGCCGATGATGTGGACGGTCGGCTTCATGGTGACATTCGTCATCGGCGGCATGACCGGTGTCATGCTCGCCGTGCCGCCGGCCGATTTCGTGCTCCACAATTCGCTGTTCCTGATCGCACATTTCCACAACGTCATCATCGGCGGCGTGGTGTTCGGGCTGATGGCGGGCGTCGTCTACTGGTGGCCAAAGGCCTTCGGCTACAAGCTGGATGTCTTCTGGGGCAAGATGAGCTTCTGGTTCTGGTTCATCGGCTTCTACGTCGCCTTCATGCCGCTCTACGTGCTCGGCCTGATGGGCGTCACCCGCCGTGTCAACCAATTCGAGGATCCGTCGCTGCAGATCTGGTTCGTGATCGCCGCCTTCGGCGCTGTGCTGATCGCCTGCGGCATCGGTTCCTTCATCATCCAGCTGGTCGTCAGCTACCTGAAGCGCGACCAGCTGCGCGAGACCTCCGGCGACCCCTGGGACGGCCGCACGCTGGAATGGTCGACCTCCTCGCCGCCGCCGGACTACAACTTCGCCTTCACGCCGGTCGTGCACGACCATGACAGCTGGTACGACATGAAGAGCCGCGGCTATGAGCGCCCGCTCGGCGGCTTCAAGCCGATCCACATGCCGAAGAATACTGGCACGGGCGTCATCCTTGCCGCTATCAGTGTCGTCTTCGCCTTCGCGATGATCTGGTACATCTGGTGGCTGGCAATCGTCGCCTTCGTCGCCATGATCGCCGTCGCGATCGGCCACACCTTCAACTACAATCGGGATTTCTACATTCCAGCCGATACCGTGACCGCAACAGAGGACGCGCGCTCGAAGCTGCTCGCGGAACGGACCTGAGACCATGAGCCAGACGCAAGTTCAGACCCACGGCCCCTCGGGCAATCGCGAAACCGACAAGCCGCAATTCTATGTCACCGAAGATCACCACCCGGAAGGCAGCACCATGCTGGGCTTCTGGCTGTACCTGATGAGCGACTGCCTGGTCTTCGCCGTCCTCTTCGCCACCCACGGCGTGCTCGGCCGCAATTATGCGGCAGGCCCCTCGCCGGCCGACCTGTTCGACCTGCCGATCGTCGCCATCAACACGGCAATGCTGCTGTTCTCGTCGATCACCTACGGTTTTGCCATGCTGCAGATGGAACGGGGCGCCAAGACCGAGACGCTGTTCTGGCTCGGCGTAACGGGCGTGTTCGGAGCGATCTTCCTCGGCCTCGAACTCTACGAATTCAACCACCTGATCCACGAGGGCGCCGGCCCGACCCGCTCGGCCTTCCTCTCCTCCTTCTTCACGCTGGTCGGCACCCACGGGCTGCACGTCACCTTCGGCATCATCTGGTTGATCACGCTGATGGTGCAGGTCGGCAGACACGGACTGATCGAGGCAAACAAGCGCCGCCTGATGTGCCTGTCGATGTTCTGGCACTTTCTCGACGTCGTCTGGATCGGCGTCTTTTCCTTTGTTTATCTCATGGGAGTCCTCGGATGAGCTCGCACGGCCAAGCCCCGCACGCCCCCGCGCACGAAAGTGCCTCAGAGGCCCATCACGGCCACAGCAATGGCCATCAGGCTGGCCACGGCACGCTGAAAGGTTACCTGATAGGCTTCAGCCTGTCGGTGATCCTGACCGCCATCCCGTTCTGGCTGGTGATGAGCGGCGCCATCGACAGCAAGCTGTTCACCGCCTTTCTCGTCATGGGGCTCGGCGTCATCCAGATCGTCGTGCACATGGTCTATTTCCTGCACATGAACCCGCGCTCCGAAGGCGGCTGGACGATGATGGCGCTGCTCTTCACCCTGGTTCTGGTCGGCATCACGCTTGCCGGATCGCTCTGGGTCATGCACCATCTCAACGCAAACATGATGCCGATGTCGCCGGAGATGATGAAAAACATGCCGTGACCCCCCTCGGGGGCAAGCTGGGAAGGGATAGACGCGTGGCTCTCGACCATCCTTTGACCGGAGAAACAGCGGATGCGGCACCGGCTCGTTCCAGGTTCGCCTTCGCAGCCGCGATGCTGTTGCTGACCGTCGTCTTCCTCGGGCTCGGCACCTGGCAGGTGCAGCGGCTCTTCTGGAAGCTCGACCTGATCGCCCGCGTCGATGCCCGGGTCACGGCAACCCCGGTGCCTGCGCCCTTATCGCCAGCCTGGCCCACCATCAACGCCGAAGACGATGAGTATCGGCGCGTCACGGCGACAGGCACTTTCCGCCATGACGCGGAAACGCTGGTCCAGGCGGTCACCGATCTCGGTCCCGGCTTCTGGATTCTGACGCCTCTGGAACAGAAGGACGGGACCACCGTCCTCGTCAATCGCGGCTTCGTGCCTGCCAACCGCCGCGATCCGGCCTTGCGGCCGGATGGGCAGCTCGTAGGCCCGGTGAAGATCACCGGCCTCATCCGCATCAGCGAGCCGGAGGGCGCGTTCCTGCGCTCCAACGATCCCGCGAACGGCCGCTGGTACTCCCGCGACGTGGCCGCGATTGCCGCCGCCACCGGCCTCGAAAGGGTCGCACCCTATTTCATCGATGCCGACGCGACACCGAATCCGGGCGGCCTGCCCGTCGGCGGACTGACGGTGATCCGCTTTCGCAACAGCCACCTCGTCTACGCCGTGACCTGGTATCTGCTGGCGGTGATGAGCGCGGCGGCCGCCTATGCGATCCAGCGCCGGCGGCTCGCCTGAAACTTGAGGCGTGGATTTCCACGGAATACCAGGTCCGCAACCTGTTCATCGCGCGCCGAATTTCTCATACTCGATAAACGGCATTTGCCAGCGCCGCGGGCGGCCAGTTTAAGAGCGGATTTGATATTATGCGCCAATTTTTCAACTCGAAATACAAGATCATTTTCGCGGCCGCGCTGTTCGTCCTGACATCGATCTTCATGTCGATCTCTGCGACCGGCCATGTCAGCGGCAATTATATCGCCATCGTCCTGATCGCGTTCCTGTTCACGATCCTGTCGCTCTACTCGACGGCGAGATCGCAACACGCCGAGTATCTGATTATCGGCAGCCTGCTATTGTCCCTCTCGACCCTGGTCGGGATCACCGAAGTACTGACCAAGAAGATCTCCAACATGCAGTACGGGGTTTATTTTTTCGCCTTCCTCGGCTGCGTCGGCTTGCTTTCGCTCGGCCTGATCGCACGGTATCTCACCAGCGAGGGGTGGAGCGTCAGTTCCGAAAAGACGCGCGAGGCCTTGTCTGTCTGCGCCACGATCCTGGGATTCGTGCTGGCGATCGCCTCGGCCTTCGTGCCGACCTGAAAAGCCCGGCGGTAAATCACCGTTGAAAAGCTGCCCGGACGCAGCTGAGCCACGTCCGGGCGATTTTTGTCGATCAGACGAGATCGAAGCGGTCGGCGTTCATGACCTTGGTCCAGGCCGCAACGAAGTCCTTGACGAACTTCGCCTTGGCGTCGGACTGGGCATAGACTTCCGCGATCGCACGAAGCTGCGAATGCGAGCCGAAGATCAGGTCGACGCGGGTGCCGGTCCACTTGGGCGCCTTCGTCTTGCGGTCATGACCTTCGTAGATGCCATCCTTGCCGGCAACGGGCGACCATTCGGTGCCCATGTCGAGCAGGTTGACGAAGAAGTCGTTCGTCAGCGTTTCCGGTTGGGACGTGAAGACGCCGTGTTCAGGCTGGCCGGCCTTCAGCGCGCGCAGGCCGCCGAGAAGAACGGTCATTTCCGGTGCCGTCAGCGTCAGCAGCTGAGCGCGGTCCAGCAAGGCCTCTTCAGCCTTCATGAACTGCGTCTTGCCGCTGTTGACATAGTTGCGGAAGGCGTCTGCGCGAGGTTCCAGCGCGGCAAAGGAAGCCGCGTCGGTCTGCGCCTCGGAGGCATCCATGCGGCCCGGTGTGAAGGGCACGACGATGTCCTGGCCGCCGGCCTTGGCGGCCTTTTCGACGCCGGCTGCACCGGCAAGTACGATCAGGTCGGCCAGCGAGATCTTCTTGCCCCCTGCCTGGGCAGCGTTGAAATCCTTCTGGATGCCTTCGAGGATGCCCAAGACCTTGGCGAGTTGCGCCGGCTGGTTGGCTTCCCAATCCTTCTGCGGAGCAAGCCGAATCCGCGCGCCGTTGGCACCGCCGCGCTTGTCGGAACCGCGGAAGGTCGAGGCGGAAGCCCAGGCGGTGGAAACCAGTTCCTGCACCGTCAGGCCGGTCGCCAGAACCTTCGCCTTCAGGTCGGCGACATCCTTGTCGTCGACGAGCGGGTGGTCGACGGCCGGGATCACATCCTGCCAGATCAGGTCTTCGGCCGGAACTTCCGGGCCGAGATAACGAACCTTCGGCCCCATGTCGCGATGGGTCAGCTTGAACCAGGCGCGGGCAAAGGCATCGGCGAATTCGGCCGGGTTTTCCAGGAACCGGCGCGAGATCTTCTCGTAGATCGGGTCGAAGCGCAACGCCAGGTCGCTGGTCAGCATGGTCGGCAGCTGCTTCTTCGATGGCTCGAAGGCGTCCGGAATGGAAGCTTCGGCGTTCTTCGCCACCCACTGCTTGGCACCGGCCGGGCTCGTGGTCAGTTCCCATTCGAAGCCGAACAGGTTTTCGAAGAAGTAGTTGCTCCACTGGGTCGGCGTCTGGGTCCAGGTCACCTCCAGGCCGCTGCCGATCGCATCGCGACCGACGCCGGTGTTGAACTTGCTCGACCAGCCGAGGCCCTGCGCCTCGAGCTCGCCGCCCTCCGGGTCGACACCGACAAACGACGGATCGCCGGCGCCATGGGTCTTGCCGAACGTGTGGCCGCCGGCGATCAGCGCCACGGTCTCTTCGTCGTTCATCGCCATGCGAGCGAAGGTCTCGCGGATATCGCGTGCCGAAGCGAGCGGATCGGGTGTGCCGTTCGGGCCTTCCGGATTGACGTAGATGAGGCCCATCTGCACGGCGCCGAGCGGTTCTGCCAGCTGGCGTTCGCCGCTATAGCGCTCATCCCCGAGCCAGGTGCCTTCCGGACCCCAGTAAAGTTCTTCCGGCTCCCAGACGTCGGCGCGGCCGCCGGCAAAACCGAACGTCTTGAGGCCCATCGATTCGAGCGCGACATTGCCGGTGAGGATCATCAGATCCGCCCAGGAGATCTTGTTGCCGTATTTCTGTTTGATCGGCCAGAGCAGGCGACGGGCCTTGTCGAGGTTGACGTTGTCCGGCCAGCTGTTGAGCGGCGCGAAACGCTGCTGCCCCTGGCCTGCACCGCCGCGGCCGTCGGTGATGCGGTAGGTGCCGGCGCTGTGCCAGGCCATGCGGATGAACAGGCCGCCGTAGTGACCGAAATCGGCCGGCCACCATTCCTGCGAATCCGTCATCAGGGCCTGAAGGTCTTTCTTCAGGGCGTCGAGATCGAGCGTCTTGAACTCTTCGGCGTAATTGAACGCCTCACCCATCGGGTCGGAGCGGACGGAGTGCCCGTGAAGAATCTGGACGTTCAGCTGGTTGGGCCACCACTCGCGGTTCGATCGGCCGCGAGGCGTATGCGCGACCGGACATTTGCCGGCGTTTTCGCTAGATTTCGCATCCATGACTATCTCCTTGATTTCTTTCATTATCTGTCGTGCAAAAGAGGCTGTTTCTGCCGAACCGTCCGGTCCGGCTGCGCTGTTTCAGACTGTCGTCCCCGCCTTTCGAGCAAGGATCATGGTCACGCGCACCCTCCCTTGGATCCTTCTTATCGGAAGCGCCTCATAAATTTAAGTTGGATTTACTGATCGCCGCGATAAGTTGAGGTTATGAAGAACGTCACACTGAAACAGCTCCGTTATTTTGAAGCCCTGGCGCGGGACGGCCGCTTCCGCCGCGCGGCCGATGCCTGCGCGATTTCCCAGCCGGCCTTGTCGATGCAGATCAAGGAACTCGAACAGGAATTGGGCGGCGAACTCTTCGAGCGAAATGCGCGCGAAGTGAAACTGACCGCCTTCGGCCAGACATTTGCGCTGCGGGTCCGCGATATCCTGCGGGCGGTGGACGAACTGGCGGATCTCGCCCGCGCGTCGCGCGATCCGTTCCTGGCGCGCCTGCGCATCGGCATCATCCCGACGATCGCGCCCTATCTGCTGCCGGCGATCATCAACGACCTGAACAGGACGTTCGAGGGGATCGAATTGCAGGTGCGCGAGACACAGACGGCAAAACTGGTCCAGGAACTGGCGCAGGGCGAGCTGGATCTGGCAATCGTCGCCCTGCCCGTATCGGAACCGTTCCTGACCGAACTCAAACTGTTCGACGAGGAGTTCGTGCTGGTCCGGCGACGCGAGGACGAGGACAAGCCCGTCCCCGAACGCGAGGCGTTGCGCGAAATGCGCCTGCTGTTGCTGGAGGAAGGCCACTGTTTTCGCGACCAAGCCTTATCGTTCTGCAAGATAGGATCGACCCGCGCCCGGGAAGTCATGGAAGGCAGCTCTTTGTCCACCCTGGTCCAGATGGTCAGCGCCGGCATCGGCATCACCCTGATCCCGGAAATGGCAGTGCCTTTGGAAACACGTTCGGCGCAGGTTTCGATCTCCCGCTTCCAGACGCCCCGGCCGGCCCGCACGATCGGCATGATCTGGCGCCATTCGACGCCTCTCGTCACCCAACTCCTGCAGATTTCCGAGGTAGTACGCCGCTCAGCCGATATGGTGCGCGAACAGTATGCGATGCGCGCCTGAGACGTCGATCTGCCAGCGAAGCTGCGCCACCTCGCCAACCAGCGGCGGCGTTTTGTCGGCACGTCGGCACCGATCCTGGTCGAGGCGAAGGCCAATTCCCGCCGGTCGCTCGATTTCGTCCACGACCAGGGCGCCTGCGGCAGACGGTTCCGGGTCGTTGATGACGTGAGGCGCGAATGCCTTGCTCATGGTTTCGTTGCTGACTACGCTCTATCAGAACGTTAGTTGCACCTTCATTGATCGCGTCCGGTCACCGGCCGCCTCGAATGCCTTGACGGCGTCTTCGAGGGGATAGGTTCCGGTGAGCAGCGGCTTCAGGTCAACGCGCCGCTTGCTGATGAGGTCGACCGCCAGGCCGAACTCCTCGTGGAAGCGGAAAGTGCCCTTCATCTCGATCTCCTTGGCCACCACCATGTTCTGCGGGATCGACACGTCGCCGCCGAGGCCGAGCTGGACGAGGACGCCGCGCGGCTTCAGCACCTCCAACCCCGAACGCAATGCGCTCTGGTTTCCCGATGCCTCGAACTGAACGTCGAAGTAACCCTTGTTGGCCGAGTAGGCGGATAGGAGCTCCGGATCGCGGGCGACGTTGATCACCCGGTCGGCCCCTATTTCGAGCGCCTTCCTGAGAACTGCATCCATCACGTCGGTGGCTATGATCTCACGGGCACCATGGGCGCGTGCCGCGATGATCGCCAGCGCACCGATCGGACCGCAGCCGGTCACAAGAACCCGCTTGTCGGCGAGCCCGCCAGCGCGGACGACGGCGTGCAGCGTCACAGCGAAAGGTTCGGCCATCGCGGCTTCGTGGATGGAGACGCCATCGGCGACCTTGTGGCACTGCCATTGTTCGGCGACCAGCCGCTCGCGGAAGGCCCCCTGGATGTGCGGCATCGGCATGGCGGAGCCGTAGAAACGCATGTTGAGGCAATGGTTCTGCTGGCCCTTCAAGCAATAGTCGCAGGCATTGCAGGGGCGGCTCGGGGAGACCGCCACCCGGTCGCCAACGACAAGGCCGGATACGCCCGCCCCCAGCGCCTTGATCGTTCCTGCAACCTCGTGGCCGAGGATCATCGGCTCGCGGACGCGCACCGTGCCGAAGCCGCCGTGATTGTAGTAGTGCAGATCGGAGCCGCAGATGCCGCCCGCCTCGATGGCCACCTCCACCTGGCCAGGCCCGAGCGCCTCGACCTCCCGTTCCTCTATGCGCAGATCCTTGGCGGCATGAATGACGACGGCTTTCATGGGCTTGTCCTCAGAGAACGGGGGTTGGCAAGCTGGCGCCGGCAAAATGGGCGGCGAGATTGTCGCGCACCAGCTTGCCCATCGCCTTGCGGGTTTCGATCGTGCCCGACGCATGGTGCGGCTGCACCAGCACGTTGCCGAGTTCGAGGAAACGCGGATCGAGCTTCGGCTCGCCTTCGAACACGTCGAGTGCCGCAGATCCGAGCGCTCCGCTTTCGAGTGCGGCGAGCAGCGCTTCCTCGTCGATATTGGACGCCCGCGAGATGTTGATGAGCATGCCGTCCGGCCCGAGCGCTTCGATCACGTTCTTCGAAACGATATGACGCGTGACGGTCGAGGCCGCCAGCGTCACGAACAAGAAATCAGAATGCCGGGCAAGTTCCACCGGATCGGCGATGAAGGTCATGTCTTCCGCATACGGCTTGGCCGACACGTCGCTGTAGGCGATCTCCATGTCGAAGCCCTTGAGGCGCTTGGCGACCTCGAAGCCGATGCGACCGAGGCCGAGCACTCCCGCTCTTCTCCCCCAGACGCGACGCTTCAGCGGATAAAGGCCCTTCTCCACCCAGCTTCCGTCCCTCACCCATGTCTCTGCGCCGATCATGCCGCGCGACTGGACGAGCATCATCGCCACGCCAAGATCGGCCACGTCATTGGTCAGCACGTCCGGCGTATTGGTCACGCGGATGCCGCGAGCGCGGGCAGCATCCAGATTGACCGCATCGTAACCGACGCCGTAGACGGAGATGACTTCGAGCTTCGGCAATGCGGCGATAAGATCGGCGGAGGCGCCGAGCTCTCCGCGCGTGGCGATGGCGCGAATTTCGGCGGCATGTTCGCTCATGAAGGCATCACGATCGGACGCCTCGTAGAGCTTGCGCACGTTGTACTGCGCCTCCAGTTCGACCAGATCCCATTCCGGATAAGGGCCGATCAGAAGAATGTCGGGCTTGCTCATGGTTCCTCCAGGTTTCAGTTCGAGCGCCTCTGGCGGGCGCCAGTAGCGTCACGGCCATCACAACGATGGAGTCCAGTGACTGTTGATATCGATGGTCGCAACGTCCGGCTCTGCTGTCGGAAGCTCGCGCGTCGCAAGCTGCCTCTCGAGAAGACGCCCATCACGACGTTCGGCCCGAAGCCGCTCTTCGTCCCGGAACCAGATAGCTCAGAGGCTGGTGGTGATGCCGCCATCGACATAGAGCGTGTGTCCGTTGACGAAGGAGGAGGCGCTGCTTGACAGGAAAACGGCCGCACCGACCAGTTCTTCGACATCGCCCCATCGGCCCGCAGGGGTCCGCTTCTCCAGCCAGGACGAGAACTCCTGGCTGTCGACCAGTGCCTGGTTCAACGGCGTCTTGAAGTAGCCGGGCGCGAGCGCATTGATCTGCAGGCCGTGTTTGGCCCAGTCGGTTGCCATTCCGCGCGTCAGGTTCTTCACCGCGCCTTTGGTCGCCGTATAGGGCGCGATGCCGGGGCGCGCGAGCTCGCTCTGCACCGATGCGATGTTGATGATCTTGCCACGACCGCGGCCGATCATGTGTCGGGCCACCGCCTGGCCGACGTAGAAGACACTGGAGACGTTGGTCTTCATGAGCTGTTCCCAGCGATCGATGGGGAAATCCTCGAGCGGGCTGCGGAACTGCATCCCGGCATTGTTGACCAGGATGTCGATCGCACCGACTTCGGCCTCGATCGCATCGACCCCGCGCTTCACCGCTTCGGCATCCGTCACGTCGAAGTCAGAAACCGAAACCGTCGCACCAGTTTCCTTGAGCTGTCCTGCAGCGGTCTCGAGCCTGGCCCTGTCACGGCCGTTCAGAACGATGGAAGCTCCGTGTTCCGCGAGGCCCCTGGCCAGCGCAAGGCCGATACCCTGCGACGAACCCGTCACCAGGGCTCGCAAACCGGTCAGATCAAACAGGGAATGGCTCATCGGATACCTCGTTCCTTGGACAGGAAAAAATGCTGCGACATCTGGAGCGCCTACTCAGATATCGACGACAAGTCCCTTGGCTTTCAACGCCGGTTCCAGCTTGCTGACCTCGATCACCGACTTTCCCTGCTTGTAGGCTTCGATATAACCGGCTTCCGCATCTTCGCGGGCCTGCGACAGACGCGCTACCTCCTGCGCCTCGGCGCGGCGCACGACAACGAGGCCGTCGGCATCGCCGACGATGATATCGCCCGGATTGATGATCTCTCCGCCGACGATAACCGGATCGTTGACGGCGGCGATGGTTTCCTTGACGGTGCCCTTGATGCAGACGCTGAGCGAAAAGACCGGGAAGCCAAGCTCCCGCAGTTGCAACGTGTCACGGACGCCGGTATCCGTCACCAGGCCGCCGATGCCCTTTGCAAGGCAGGCATTGGCAAGAACATCGCCGAAAGAGCCGGCCTCTTCAAACTCGCCCGCAGACACGACGATGATATCGCCCGGTTTGGCGTAGTTGATGGCAAGCTGCAACATGATGTTGTCGCGCGGTGCACATTTGACAGTAAAGGCCGGGCCGCACAGCTTC
The DNA here is from genome assembly GCF_056397445.1 of Neorhizobium sp. 05N33. Taxonomy (NCBI): domain Bacteria; kingdom Pseudomonadati; phylum Pseudomonadota; class Alphaproteobacteria; order Hyphomicrobiales; family Rhizobiaceae; genus Neorhizobium; species Neorhizobium sp. 05N33. The sequence goes on from NZ_JBFTNK010000008.1 coordinate 186,632, forward strand.
ATGCGATAGTCGACCGGCTTGAGGCGCGAAGAAAGTGCACCCCTGCGCCCCTGCGCTTCATGGATCGTGGCCGGCGAGAATTTGGCGACCGCCTCGATGTCGGCCTTGCTTGGCCGTTCTGCGATGTCTTTGATATGGATCATGAAAACCTCGTATGGCAAGACCGGCGACGGGCACGTCCCGCCGCCTGCAGCCTTCGTTGATTTGCGATTGAGTTCAGGCAGAGCCGAGCGAGAGACGATTACGGGATTGGGTCGAACTTCAGTTCGGAAAGCGGCACCACCTTGTCGGTGCGGGTCATCTTGTATTCGGTGTCCTGGCCAAGCCACTTGTCCCAGATCTTGTTGAGATCGCCGGACGTGTCGAGCTTGCGCAGGATTTCGTTGACCTTGGCGGTCAGGGCGGGATTGTCCTTGGCCATGCCGATACCGATTGGCTGGAAGAGCATCGGCTCCTCGATCATCCGCATCGGCTTGCCCTTTGTCTTGGATTCGTTCACCAGCTTGGTCGTGGTCATGGTGTTGGCGACCATGCCGCGTGCCTTGCCCTGCTGGACGGCGAGATAGGCGGAGCCGGTGTCCTGGAAGGTCAGCGGATCGGACTTGTTGAGCTTGATCGACATTTCCGATGTCGAACCCTTGGTGGAGGCGACGCGCTGGCCCTCGTAATCGGACTTCTTCTTGCCGGCATCGTCGACTGGAACGATCAGCATTTCCTTGGCGAGATAATAGGGATCGCTGAACTGGATCTGCTCGGCGCGGCCCTGGGTATAGGCAAGATTGGCAACCGTGATGTCGACGCGGCCAAGCTTGACTTCCGGCACGCGGGCTTCGACCGAAACCGGCTTCACTTCAGCCTTGACGCCGAGTTCCTTGGCGATGGCATTGCAGAGATCGACGTCGAACCCGACCATCTCGCGCGTCTTCACATCCGGAGCGGCGAATGGCGGAACGTCGGCGAACGTAGCGCAGCGCAACGTCTTGCTGGCCAGGATCGTGTCGAGTTGGTCCGCGACCGCCGGCGAAGCGGCACCGGCCGCTGCCAATGCGATGGTTAGTGTCAGGCATTTCCAGTTCATTGCTGTTCTCCTTGTTATGATGTCTTGATTGGTCAATGGCGCAGATCGGACAGGAACCGCTGGGCTCGGGGATGACGAGGGTTCTGGAAGAAATCCTTGGGCGGCGCCATTTCGAGGATCTCGCCCGCATCGATGAACCAGATGCGGTCTGCGACATCGCGGGCAAAGCCCATCTCGTGGGTGACGCAGAGCATGGTCATACCGTCGGCAGCCAGGCTCTTCATGACGCTCAGCACCTCGCCCACCATTTCCGGGTCGAGCGCGCTGGTCGGCTCGTCGAACAGCATGACCGGCGGTTCCATGGCAAGTGCCCGGGCAATCGCCACGCGCTGCTGCTGCCCGCCGGATAGCTGGCCTGGATAGGAATTCGCCTTGTCGGCAAGCCCGACACGATCGAGCAGCTTGATGGCCTTGTCGCGAGCGACGTCCGCAGAAACGCCCTTCACCCGGATCGGCGACATAGAGACGTTCTCGACCGCCGAGAGATGCGGAAACAGGTTGAAGCTCTGAAACACAAACCCGATCCTGCTGCGCAGCCGGTTCAGTTCGCGTCCGCGCATCGGGGCATGAATATTCTGGCCCTCGAAGTTGATCGATCCGCTGTTGATTTCCTCCAGCCGGTTGACGGTGCGGATCAGCGTGGACTTGCCGGAACCGGATGGTCCGCAGATCACGACGACCTCGCCGCGGCCGACCTCGGCGTTGATGTTGCGCAGGACCGGATAATCGCCGTAGCTCTTGCAGACATCCGAAAGGCGGATGGCCTGGCCATCCTGCAGCGGGGAAACTGGCATCGTCATGGCTGCTCCACAAGTGTTTTGAGGGGGACGGCCTCGGTGGCCAGGCAAGCGTTGCGGCGCGGACCTGCGCGGCGGCGTGCAATGCGCCGCTCGAGGCTGTTGGCCACATAGGTCAGGCTCCAGCAGAGCACGTAGTAGACGGCAGCCAGGATGATGAAGACCTGGAAGGGCTGGGTGAACAGCTGGTTGTTCACCTGGCTTGCCGCGAAGGTCAGGTCCGGCACGTTGATCACGTAACCGAGCGTCGTGTCCTTGATCGTCGAGACGAATGTCGAGATCATGCTCGGGATCATGTTGTAGAGCGCCTGCGGCAAGATCACGAAGCGCATTGCGCTGAGATGGCTGTGGCCGAGCGCCCTTGCCGCATCCATCTGCCCCTGGCCCAGCGAGACGATGCCGGCCCGCACTACTTCGCTCAGGAACGCCCCCTCGTAGACGACCAACGTTACGAGCATGATCAGGAAGCTTGGTACGTCGGCACCGGTCCAGAGCGGAACCAGGAAATAGCACCACAGAATAAGCATCAGCAGCGGCACGCCCCGGGTGACATAGACGAGGCCCGTCACCGGCCATCTCAACGCCCGCCATTTTGAAAGGCGTGCCAGGGCGAGCAGGATGCTGACCGGAAAGGCAAGCAGGATCGCCAGCAGGGAGAGGATGATCGTATTGGCGAGCCCGCCCAGCGGTCCGTTGGGATACTGCCCGATCAGCAGGAGCAGCCAATAGTCATGGATGATGGTGATGATGTCCTGGATCATATGCGCGCTCTCCGAGCCGGATCAGCGCGCATCGACAGATAAGCACCGGCCCCCATGATGATGAGCGAGAAGAACAGGTAGAGGACCGTGCCGACCAGGTAGATTTCGAAAGTGCGGAAGCTGAGGTTTTCAATCTCCTTGACCGCGTGCGTCAGTTCCGAAGCGCCGACGACGATCGCCAGGCTGCTGTTCTTGAACAGGGAAACGCTGTGATTGATCAGCGGCGGCAAGGCATTGCGCACGCCCTGAGGCATGACCACGAAGCGCAGGGCCGAGATATAGCCGTGACCGAGGGCCTTGGCGGCTTCCATCTGGCCCGGGCTGACGGAGCGCAAGCCGGACCGCAGGTCCTCGCTGAAATAGGCTGCCTGGCACAGTCCAAGGCCGATGATGGCGAAGATCGCCTCCGCATTGTGATCCGTCAGCCAATTCGCCAGGCCCTGCGGCAGCAGCGTGAATATCCCGAAATACCACAGCATCAGCTGCACCAGGGTCGGCACGTTGCGATGGTAGGAGATGTAGGCCTTGACGATGGGCTCGCCGATCCTGACCGGCGACATGCGGAACGCCAGCAGCAGGATCGCAAGCGTCATCGCCAGCAGCCACGAACCGACATAGATGGCGAAGGTCGTCTCGATGCCGTGCAGCAGCATCGCGCGATAGTCGGAATTGGTCAGGATCGCGGATAGATCAAAGCCGGTCACCGCTTCGCGCCTTCAGCTTCGTAGACGGCTGCGGAGGTTTCGGGCCTGGCAGTCTGCAGCCCGCCCATCACCTGCAATGTCGGGGTGATTTCTATATGGCCGATATTGACGGCAACCGGTGCGGCGATCGCAAAGGCGATCGCGTCGGCGATGTCGGATGCCTGCGGCAGCTCGAACCCGTCGATGAAACGTTCGCGTACGCTCGGATCGTTGCCGTGCACGTGATTGAAGATATCCGTCGCGACACGCCCGGGGCAGATTTCCGTCACGCGGACGCGTTTGCCGAATGCGTCGATCCTGAGCTGATTGGAGAGCATGGCGACGCCGGACTTGACCGCGTGATAGATGGAATTGCCGCCGAAATTGTAGTTGCCGGCGATCGAGGAGATGTTGACGACATGGCCGCGGTCGCGCTCGACCATGCCGGGAACGATCAGGCGGCAGATATGCAGAACGGCGCGCAGATTGACGTCGACCAGCAGATCGATGTCTTCGGCATCCGCCTGCAGAAATTTCTTCGGCCGGTCGACGCCGGCATTGTTGATCAGAATGTCGAACTGGACGCTCTCGGCAAGTTCAGCGATCGCGGCACGGTCGGTGACGTCGATGACATGCGCGATACAGCCCGTACGCTCGGCGAGGTCATTGAGGGCATCAGCACTACGAGCGATCGCATGCACCTCGATATTCTCGGCGCGGAGACGTTCGACGACGGCAGCGCCGATGCCGGACGATGCGCCGGTGACCAGTGCGGTCCTGTAATCGGAGAATGACATTCTGATCCCCTTGTTGTTGGCGTGGACAGTATCGAAGCTTTAACGGCTTGCCTAAGACCGATTATTTCTGGAGTAATAAGCAAGTTTTATGGAGCTTGCCGGATGGCGAGCGCCCAGCCCCAAGGCGTTGAATTCCTTGTGGCGGAGTAGGCGGCCATCCTGCAGGGCCGCATTGCCAAAGGCGGGCATGTCTGCAAAACATAGGCCTGCGGAATAGAGCATCACCCGACCCCATGGATATTAGGCGCCTCAAATCCTTCATCGTCATCGTCGACAGCGGCAGCATCACCCGCGCCGCCGATATCCTTCACCTCGCACAGCCGGCGCTCAGCCAGCAGCTTGCGGCGCTCGAGGAGCATTTCGGCCAGAAACTGCTGATCCGCAGCCAGCAGGGCGTCAGCATGACCGATGCGGGACATGCAGTGTACAGGCACGCGCAGATCATCCTGCGCCAGATGGAGCAGGCGCAGGCGGACGCCGCAGCCGCCGGCAATTCACTGGCGGGCCGGGTCTCGGTGGGCCTCGTGCCGTTCAGCAGCGCCGCGACGCTCTCGGTCGATCTCCTGGCGGAAACGCGCAAGCGGCATCCGGGCATCCTGCTTCACCTGACCGAAAGCGTCGGCCAGACCTATAGCCAGATGATCATGAACGGGCGGCTGGAAATGGCGCTGATCCATGGCATCGGGCCGATCAAGGGCGTTCGCTTCGAACCGATCCTGAGCGAGGAATTTTATCTCGTCGCGCATCGCAACTTCGCGATCGAGGCGGATTTGAAACCCGTGCCGCTCGGCGCCCTGGATGGAATGCCGATGCTGCTGCCGCCGGCCTATAATTTCGTGCGCCGCGCCATCGATACCGCTTTCACCCGCAGCAGGATCAATCTCAAGGTCGTGGCGGAAGTGGAAATCGTGCGCACCCTCGCCCGCGCGGTCGGAAATGGGCTCGGGGCGACGATCATGCCGAAGGCCATTGCCGACCGCATCGTTTCCGAGTCGAGCGAACCGCTCGTCTGCCGGGTCGTATCGCCCCGGATAGAGGAAACGCTTTCGCTCTGCACGTCTGACCAGAACTCGTTGTCGGAACCGGCATTTGCCGTCCGGGACATTCTCGTCGAACTGACCGAGCGGTTGAAACTCTGAGCAAGCTATTTCCGAGGCGGAAGTCGGCACTTCATCTCAGTGCATCGATTTGCAGAACTCGGCAATGCGCGCACAACCCTCGTTCAGCATCTCCATGCTGGTCGCATAGGAAATGCGGAAATACGGGCTCATGCCATAGGCCGCACCCTGGACGGTCGCGACATGGTGTTCCTCTATCAGGCCCATGACGAAATCGACGTCGGTCTCGATCTTCCGCCCGCCCTTCGTGGTCTTGCCGATCAGGCCCGCCATGTTGGGATAGAGGTAGAACGCCCCTTCCGGCTTGTGGCAGCGCAGGCCTTCGCTTCCCGAGAGCCTTTCGACGACGAAGTCGCGCCGTTCCCGGTAGATCGCCGCACGCTCCTTGAGCAGATCCTGCGGGCCGTCGAGGGCAGCGATGGCGGCGGCCTGCGTGACCGTCGTGATGCCGCCGGCGTTCTGGGAGTTGACCTTGCTGATCGCCGCGACCAGTTCCTTCGAACCGCTGGCGCAGAAGCCCAGCCGCCAGCCGGTCATGGCATAGGCTTTCGAGACGCCGTTCATCGTCAGGACGCGGTCGTAGAGCCTGGGTTCGGCCTCGGCTATGGTGCAGAATTCGAAATCGTCATAGACCAGATGCTCATAGATGTCGTCGGTCAGGATCCAGACATTCGGGTGCCGCAGCATGACCTGCGCGATCGCCGCCATCTCGGCCCGCGAGCAAGCCGCACCCGTGGGGTTGTTCGGGAAATTCAGGATGAGCCATTTGGTGCGTGGCGTGATCGCCGCGTCCAGATCCTCCGGGCGCAGTTTGAACCCGGTCTGCTCGAAGCAGGGAACCGCGACAGGCGTTCCGCCGGCGAAATGGACGATATCCGCGTAGCTTACCCAGGAAGGGGTCGGAATGACCACCTCGTCGCCCGGGTTCAGGGTTGCGAGCATGGCGTTGAAAATGGTCTGCTTGCCGCCAGCCGACGCAACGATCTGGCTGGCGTCATAGACGAGATTGTTGTCCCGCTTGAACTTCCTGGCGATCGCGGCCTTCAGCTCCGACGTACCATCGATCGGCGGATATTTCGTATCGCCACCCAGTCCCGCAACGTGAGCGGCCTCGATCGCGTGGGCTGGTGTGGGGAAATCCGGTTCCCCGGAGGAAAGGCTGACGACCTTGATGCCCTTGGAGGCCAGTTCCCGGGCGCGCTGGGTCATGGCAGCGGATGCAGGGATGGAAACGTTCTTCAGGCGGTCGGCGATGGACGGCATTGACTTGGTCTCTCGGTGAAACGGAAATTGTGATGGCAGGCATCCGGTCAGGACGCGAGTTCGGTCGCAGGCGCGAGCGTCGCGCCGGAAGCTTCGATTTCGCTGCGGACGATCCGGGCAAGCTCAAGCGAGCCAGGCGTATCGCTGTGCACGAGAATGGAGCGAGCCGGCATGGCGATGATCGTCCCGTCGATCGCTTCGACGGTCGCATCGGTCAGAAACCGGCGCACCCGTGCACGAACCGCCTCCTCCTCCTTGACCAGCGCACCCGGCAACCCGCGGGCGACGAGCTTGCCGCCGGCGTCATAGGCGCGGTCGGCCAGGAAAAGTGCCAGCGTCTTCAGCCTGGCGCGCTTCGCGGCCCTCTCGATTTCGCTGTCCGGCGTCACGAACACCACGAGGTTCGGATCGACGCTCGAAATGGCATTCATCAGCAGGTCCGCCAGCGCGGGATCCCGATTGGCCATGTTGCCCATGGCCGCGTGAAAGCTGAAATGGCCGACGGTCATATTCTCGGCCTTGGCGATCGCGGTCAGGGCGCCGAGCTGGTACAGCATCTGCTGGCGCAATTCGTCCGGCTGGTAAGGCATTTCGCGCCGGCCGAAACCGGCCCGGTCCGGCAGGCCCGGATGTGCGCCGATGCCCACGCCGTTCTGCTTGGCGAGGCGCACCATGCGCGCCATCGTGTCCGGATCCCCGCCGTGAAAACCACAGGCAATATTGGCCGACGATACGACCTGCATCATCGCCTCGTCGTCGCACAGGCGATAGGGGCCGAAGCCTTCGCCCATGTCGGAATTCAGATCAATCTTCATCGCGTCCTCCATCTGATCGCGAATGGCGTCAGGTCATCGCCTTCAAGGCGCGCTTGACCATTTGTGATGTCCGCTCGATGTCCTCGACATACCGGGAGACAATGTATTCGACCGCGCGGGCCTCGGCATGTGTCGAGCGCACGAACCGCAATCGGCTGCCGGCACGCGCCTGCCCGAGCCGCCACAGATCGGCTTCGATCACGCCGGCGATCTTCGGATAACCGCCCGCCGTATTGGCGTCGCTCATCTGGATGATGGGCTCCCCGCCCGGCGGTACCTGGACCACGCCGGGCACCACGCCATGCGAGCGCATTTCGACCGTCTTCACCGGCTTGATCGGTGCACCGGAAAGACGGTAGCCCGTGCGGTCGCTGCGCGACGAAATCCTCCAGACCTGGCTCCAGAAAGCCTCGCCGTCATCGGCGAAAAGCTCATGTTCTCCGGCGGGAATGGCGCGGATGAGCAGCGTGCCGTCATCTGCTACGGGGAACGCGTCGCGCAACGCGGTCGCCGGCGCCACGGCGGCGATGCCGCCTGCCGGGAGCGGAAGAGGTTGGGGAAGGGCACAGACCTCGATCCGGTCTCCCTTCATGAGCGGCCGGCCGGCATTGCCGCCGAACCCACCGCGCAGCGCCGTGCTTCGCGAGCCCATGAGAACGGGAACGTCTATCCCGCCGCCGAGCACGATATAGGCGCGCGCAAGCTTCGGCGGCTGTTTCAGCTCGAGGATCTGTCCAGCCTCGGCCCGATACGCACACCACGGCAGCAATGCCCGGCCATCGAGCAGTGGCTGACCATCGGCGCCCGTGACGGCAAACGCGGTAGGAACCTCGAAACGCAGCTTGAAAGGAAACATCTGTATCTCGATGGCAGCCGCATCCTGCGGGTTGCCGACGAGGATGTTGCCGATCCTGACCGCGAGCGGATCCATGGCGCCGCCGGCGGAGACACCGATATCGCGATAGCCGGGGCGGCCGAGATCCTGCACCGTATTGAAGGGACCGGTTTCGACGATTTCGATCATAGCTCGATCCTGTCCGGCACGAAGCGCACCGTGTCGCCCGGCGCCAGGAGGGCCGGCGTGGAAGACGTCGGGTCGAACATCTGCAGATCGGCATAGCCGATGGAATTCCACCCGTTCGGGCCGGTCAGCATCGCGACGCCCGTCTGCATTCCGCCGATCGTCACGCAACCCTTTTCCATCTTGAGCGACGGAACCGTCTTGCGGGGCATGTAGATACGGGCATCGAGGCCATGCAGGTAACCGAAACCGGGAGCGCTTCCGAGCGCAAAGACCCGATAGGTCGCATCGTGATGGAGGCGCACCACCTCCCGATCGCTCAAACCGGAAAAATCACAGACCGCCGCAAGATCAGTCGCATAGGCACCACCGTAATGGACGGAGATCTCGATCGTCTTTCCGGAGAGATCGAGGCTGGGGACGTTGTCCCAGGCCTCCAGAAGTCGGCCGACGATGAACTGCGGATCCTCCGGCGTTGCCGTAAAGATCGCCAGCAGGTTTGTCATGCCTGGTATCACTTCCGCGACATCCGCCCAATCCCTGACCACATGGGATAGCGCCCAGATGAAACGCTGTGCCGGCAGATCGAATTCACCCGCCGCTTCGAGCAGGAAGGAGCGCCCTCCAATGAAGGAAACGCGCGCCCTGCCTTTCGTCGCCGTGACGATCTGGTGCGAAGACGCAAGGGGCTTTGACGTGGCGATCATGGCTGGGGCTCGATTTCAAACAGGGGATCGCCAAATCCGACCAGTGCGCCGGGCTCCGCCAGCCGCCGCGCCAACAAGCCGGATCGGCCAGCCGGAACGGGAAGCAGCACAGATCCGATGCGGATAAAGCCGACGACATCCTTGTCGGAAACCCTGCGCGGCAGTGTCTCGGTCTCCTCGAAACCCGAAGGATGGGTGGCGTTGAAACATCCTGCAATCGGCGCCTTGACGGTCACCGCATTGGCCGGGTTCGACCCGATGCCGCCTGTCAAACGGATGTGCGGCCCCTCGCCCTTCGAGATGACGAGGCGAAGTTGCCCAACCGGACCGGAAATCTCGAGGCCGTCGACGCCGGCCGCCGTCAGCGCTTCCGTCAGCGCAGCGATCATTGCCGGATCACTGAAATCGATCGTGCTCATGCGGCTCTCCGCTGCTTGAGCCATTTCTCCAGGTAGTGGATGTCCGTTTCGCCCCGAGCAAAGGCTTCGTCCTCGAAGAGCGCCCGCAGGAGTGGCAGGTTGGTGGAAATCCCCTCCACCCTCGTACCGGCAAGCGCCTCGCGCATCCTTGCCATTGCCTCGGCCCGTGTCGGAGCGTGCACGATCAGCTTGGCGATGAGGGAATCGTAATAGGGAGAGACCCGATAGCCGGCGTGAATATGGGTGTCCACCCGCACGCCCGGCCCTTCGGGAAGCGCAAGCTCGGTGATGGTTCCTGCCGACGGCAGGAAGCTCTCCGGAGCTTCGGCATTGATGCGGCACTCGAACGAATGGCCGCTGCAGCGGATATCGTCCTGCCGCAACTCGAGTGGAATACCCTGGGCGGCGTTGATCTGCGCATGGACGATATCGATGCCGCTGGTCATTTCCGTGACCGGATGCTCGACCTGAAGGCGCGTGTTCATCTCGATGAAATAGAACTCGCCGTCTTCATAGAGGAACTCGAACGTTCCGACGCCGCGATAGCCGATCTGCCGGCAGGCCGCCACGCAGGCCATTCCCACCGGTCCGATCAGATCGGGCGAGATGCCGGGCGCCGGGGCCTCCTCGACCACCTTCTGGTGGCGCCGCTGCATCGAGCAATCCCGGTGCCCCAGCCAGATGGCATTGCCGTGGACGTCGCACAGGACCTGGATTTCGATATGCCGGGGATGCTGAAGGAATTTCTCCATGTAGAGCGCGGGAGAACCGAAGGCCTGACGCGCTTCCTCGCGGGTCAGCGCGATTGCCTCGTGCAGTGCGCCGGCCTCGGACACGACGCGCATGCCGCGGCCGCCGCCGCCGCCGGCAGCCTTGATGATGACGGGATAACCGATTTCTTGCGCAGTTCGTTCGACGGTCGCAGGCTCGTCGAGCAGCGCCGTCTGGGGACCGGGAACGCAGGGAACGCCCGCAGCGATCATCGCCCGCTTTGCCGATATCTTGTCGCCCATCGTCGAGATCGACGAAGCATCCGGCCCGATGAACACAAGACCGGCCTTTTCGACGGCCTCCGAGAAGGCCGCGCTTTCCGACAGGAAACCGTAGCCGGGATGAATTGCGCCGGCACCGGTCAGCTCTGCCGCGAGGATGATGGCATCTTTGTTCAGATAACTTTTCGCGGCATTCGCCGGGCCGATACACAGAACGCTGTCGGCCGTCTTGCCAAAAGGCGCCTGCCGGTCGGCCTCCGAGCAGATCGTCACGGCTTTCAGACCAAGCTCGCGGCAGGCGCGCTGAATGCGAAGGGCGATCTCTCCCCGGTTGGCAATCAGGACGGTATCGAAGCGGCGATTGGCCGAGGCGGTGTTTTTGGGAGGTTCGCCCATCACGCGATCTCCGCGAGCACGTCGCCGACTTCAACTTCCACACCATCGATCTCGGTCAGCCACGCAACGCGACCCGCAAGCGGCGCCGCGACCGTATTGAAAACCTTCATGGCCTCGATGATGAAAAGCGTCTGCCCCTCTTCCACGACATCGCCGATCCTGACGAACGGCTCCTGTCCCGGAGCGGATGCCCGATGCAATATGCCGAAGACCGGTGCCTTCAGCTGAAAAGCCTGTTTTGCCGAGGCCGCAGGCGACGAGCCGGAAACAGGCTTCACTGCCGCACCGACGGTTTCGTCCGGATCCGAAACCGGAACGACGATTGCTGCATTGCCAGCGTTACGGAAGATCCGGACCGTGACGTCCTTTTCCGTGACCGACAACTCGGTCACATTCGATCGTCCGACAAAATCGATCAGCGTCTTTATTTTCGACAGGTCCATCAGTGTGCTCGGCATTTCGGAATGCCGATCGCAATCCACGGAAACCGGATCGGGATCGGCTGGCCACTGCGTAACATGGCGATCCCGAGATGGGGTCAGAAGAAGTTTCAATGACCGTCAATCGGAGGCCTCGCACGCGTCAACGAAACCAGCCGGATGGGTACCGGGCGAAGGCGACGTCATTGCTGGGCAATTTGTCCGGCGAGCCTGAAAGGACTTGCAACAGCCGCGCCCGCCGCATCGAAGACCAATACGCCAACGTCTCCGCTCGTTCGCGCACGCGCTTCCGCCTTGACAAGCTCGCCACCAAACCGGGCAAGCGCGGCATAACGGTCGTGACCAAGACCGTCGGATGAACTGACGGACGATATGTCGATGACGCTGACATGAGCGGCCGTTATTTCCTTCCGAACCAGGGGATCATCGATATCAATGCGGCCGACGCGTGGACGTTCGCCACCAAGGAAGCTGGACACCGCCAGAGCCCGGTCGGTTTTTGACACGAGCAATGCAATCGGGTTCCGCAGCATGCCGATATCGCGCAACTGGGACCTGAACACGTCGACGTCTATATCTGGCGCGGCGAGAATGATCTGCAGCTTGCCGACGACGTCGTCACGACCTTGAAGCTTCAGCTGCCTAGCCGCCTCCATGGACAAGAAGCCGCCCATGCTGTGCCCGAACAGGACGACGCGCTTGATCTTCGGAGTTTCGGCCAGCGCCATCAAGACGCTTTCGAGTTCGCTTCTGGAGTAGAGAGTTGCGTCTCGGTCAGTGACATACCCGGTCACGCTTGCCGCAGAAGGCCAGGAAAACAGGATCGGCGGACTGAGCGTTTTGGCGTCCGCTGCCATCTGCGCAGCCCTGAACAGCGCCTCCTGATAGTTGGTGTTGTAGCCGTGGACGAAGACCGCCACGGTCCCGTCGAAGTTTGCCGAACGGATCGCATCGTCGATCCAGGCTTTGCGTGTCAGTTGATCGCGACTGGTCACGACGAACTGGCGGCGCGGGTCCGGCCTTCCCGACGGATAGATGATGGTGCTTCCCTTACGATCGCTGGGAACTGAAAAGGCGTACCGTTCGTAGGTCAGGTCGCCTGACCATTGGCTTCCAAAACCGCCGTCTTCCTTGACCTTGCTACGGTTGGTGACAGAAAGCAGGGTGACCTTCTCGCTTTCGACCTGCTTGATCGCCGCAGGGCGAAGCACCTCGGCTGATGGGCGGGAGGCGCACCCGGCCAGGCCGATCATGACGGCAAGAACGGCAAAGCCGTAGCGTGTCCTGCAAGCATAGATCGAGGGGAAGAAGTGCATCGAGTGCCTTAATCTGGAGAAGAAGGGCGCTCGCAAGCGCCCTTTCGTGGATCAAGCTTGTGCGGCTTCCGGTGAAATATTCGGTTCTTCGCGCGGTATCCGGAACCAGGCCACATAAAGGGCCGGCAGGAAGAGAAGCGTCAGCACCGTGCCGACGACGATCCCGCCCATCATGGCGTAGGCCATTGGTCCCCAGAAGACTTCCCGGGAGATGGGGATGAGGGCGAGCGTCGCGGCCGCGGCGGTCAGCAAGATCGGGCGCATGCGGTGTTCCGTCGCCTCGACCACCGCCCGCCACGGCGGCACGCCCTCGCTGCGCAGATGCTCGATCTGGACCACGAGGATGACCGAGTTGCGGATCAGGATACCGATCAGGGCGAGCACGCCGAGGATCGCGACGAAGCCCATCGGAGCATTGCTGAGAAGAAGTGCCGCCACGACGCCGATAAGAGCAAGGGGAGCGACTGCGAAAACCAGGAACAGGCGGCTGAAGCTCTGGAGCTGGATCATCAGGATCGTCGCCATGGCGAACAGCATGAGCGGAGCGACGGCGGCGATCGGCCCCTGCGCATCGGCGCTTGATTCCACCGAGCCGCCGACCTCGACCTTGTATCCCGCGGGGAGAGTCTTCGTGAACTTTTCGACCTCGGGCTTGAGCTGTTCGACGATTGTAGCGGGCTGCGTCGGCCCGGTGACCGCGGCCTTCACTGTGACCGTGGGGATGCGATCCCTTCTCGCGATCATCGGCTGTTCGAGTTCGTAGCGGAACTTGGCGACTGCGGAAAGCGGGACGGATTTGCCGTTCGATCCGGGAAGCTGGAGATCTCGCAGCGTTTCGATCGAACCTCGCTCCGCATCCTGCGCCCTGCCGATCACGTCGATCAGGTAGATGCTGTCGCGGATCTGCGTTGTCGAAGACCCTTCGACGATGCTGTTGAGTACGTTGGCGATATCCTCGGAGGAGACGCCAAGCTGGCGAGCCTTGTCCTGGAGCACATCCACCTTGACGACGCGCGAGGGCTCATTCCAGTCATAGGTCATGTTGGCGATGAGAGGATGCCGGTTGACGATGGCTCCAAAACGATGCGAGAGCTCGCGCACCGTCTGGATGTCCGGGCCGCTGACGCGGTACTGGACTGGCTTGCCCACCGGCGGACCGATATCCAGGAGTTTGACGAAAGCGTCGGTCCCGGGAAAGGTCTTTGCGACATAGGTCTGCAGGTCCCCGCGCAGCCTGTCCCGGGCTTCCAGGTCCTTGGCGACGATGACGATCTGCCCGAACCAGACAGCCGGGGTCTGCACGTCGTAAGACAGGATGAAACGCGGCGCCCCTTCCCCGACATGTGTGGCCCAATGGTTGATATCGGGGTTGCCGACGAGTTTCTCCTGTTCGAACTGCGTCATCTGGCGGTTCGTTTCGGCTATCGTGCTGTTTTGCGGCATGCTCCAGTCGACGATCAGTTCGACGCGGTCGGACGCCGGGAAGAACTGCTGCTGCACGACGCTAAGACCGCCGAGCGAGAGGCCGAAAACAGCGATGGTGGCGGTGATCGTGACCCAGCGCCAGCGCATGGCAACCCCCAAAAGCCAGGCAAATCCCCGCGCGGTGCGCCCCTTGTGCTCGTGGTGGGACTTCATCGTCTTGGGCAGGATCGCAACGCCCAGCAACGGCGTGAAGAGGACGGCCACAACCCAGGATACCAGGAGCGAAACCGCAATCACGACGAACAGGGTGAAGGTGAATTCGCCCGCCGCGCTGTTGTTGAGGCCGATCGGGATAAAACCGGCGACTGTGACGAGCGTGCCGGTCAGCATCGGAAAGGCAGTCGACGTATAAACATGGGTGGCGGCTTTGCGCAGATCGTCGCCTGACTCGAGGCGCGCCACCATCATCTCGACGGCAATCATGGCATCGTCGACGAGGAGCCCCAACGCGATGATCAGAGCACCGAGCGAAATGCGCTGCAGCGAGATACCCGTATATTCCATGACGACGAAAGTGATCGCCAGGACAAGCGGGATCGAGATCGCGACCACCAGTCCGGCGCGCAGCCCGAGGCTGATGAAGCTGATCGCCAAAACGATAGCGATTGCCTCAAACAGCGCCTTGGTAAAACCGGACACGGCTTCTTCCACGACGGCCGGCTGGTCGGAAACCCGCTCCACACTCACCCCGATCGGAAGATCGGCAACGACGCGCTTCATTTCCTCGTCCAGCGCATGGCCGAAGTTCGTGAGATTGGCACCTGCCGTCATGCCAATTGCCAAGCCTATTGCGGGTTGTCCGTTGAAGCGGAAGAGCGCGGACGGCGGGTCGACATACCCTCGCTTGATCGTCGCGACGTCGGTCAGCGGGAAAAAGCGATCATTCACTCTGAGATTGATGGCCCGCAAACTCTCTTCGGTCGTAAACTGGCCACCGACGCGCAATGCGATCCGCTCCGGCCCTGCATCCACGAAGCCGGATTGCGCCACCGCATTCTGGGCTTGAAGCGTTTCGATAACGGCCTGGCGGTCGATGCCGAGCGCCGCGATCTTGCGGGTCGAAAATTCGAGATAGACGGCTTCATCCTGTGCCCCGATAATGTCGATCTTACCGGCATTCGGAACAGTCAGGAGCTTCGCTCTTGCGTCTTCCACCAGATCGCGAAGCTGGCGCTGCGTCAGGCCGTCGGATTTGAAGGCGTAGATGTTGCCATAAACATCGCCGAAAGTGTCATTGAAGAACGGACCGACGACGCCACTGGGGAATTCGCCCTTGATGTCGTTGATCATGTTGCGGACGCGAAGCCAGTTGCCCGTCACGTCCCTTGCTTTGGTGGTCGCAAGCAATTCAACGTAGACCGTAGTCTGGCCGGCGACCGTTTCGCTTCGCGTGTAGTCCAGCGCGTCAAGTTCCTCGAGCTTTTTTTCTATCCTGTCCGTCACCTGACGGGTCATTTCTTCCGCGGACGCGCCCGGCCACCGTGCGTTGATGATCATCGTCTTGATGGTAAAGGCAGGGTCTTCTTCACGGCCGAGGTTGAAGTAGGAAAACGTGCCTGCAAGGATGAAGACGATCATGAAATACCAGACGAGCGAACGATGCTCGAGCGCCCAGTCCGAGAGGTTGAAGGATTTCACTTGAGGGTCTCCTGATCGATGCGAACGGTCTGGCCGTTTACGAGGGTGTTGACGCCGGCGGTGACGATCCTGTCACCGGGTTTGATCCCGTCGGTCACCGTGACGGGGCCACTTGCAACGGCTTCTTCGGCAAGCGTGACCGGGGCGGAGGTGACCTTGCCCGTCGCGTTGTTGACGATCCAGACGAATGCCTTCGATCCCTCTGTCCGGATCGCGGAGGATGGCAGCCGGATCAAGGTCTTCGCCTCCCCCATGGAACTGGCCGTTATGACCGAGCCGAGCCTGAGTGCCTCAGGCGGATCGATCAGCGTCAACCGCGTGCGTCGCGTACGCGTCGCGTCGTCCGCTTCGGGCGTGATCTCGCGGACCACGCCCCTGGCGTGAATGCGGGGATCAAGCTGCAGGGCGACGTCGAAGGATGCGCCTGGCTTCAAATGGTCGCCGGCAGCTTCGGGCACGTCGACCACCGCGTCGCGCTCTTCCGGTCGCGCGACGGTCGCAACGCTTTGCCCCGGCGAGACGACAAGGCCTACCTCGGCGGCAGTCTTGGTGACCACACCGTCGAATTCGGCGAGCAGACGTGAATAGCTCAGCTGTTCGTTCGCCTTGTCCAGATTTGCCTGGGCCTTGGCGACCGCAGCTTCTGCGGTTTTGCGCTCCAGCTCGGCGGTTTCAAAGGTGGCCCTGGCCCCGCTCTGTCTCTCGAGCAGAGTTCTCTGCCGGTCTTCTGTGATGCGGGCGTTGGCAAGTTGCGCCTGGCTGTTGGCAAGGTCGGACCGTGCGCTTTTGACCGCCAGCTCGAGAGCCACCGGATCGATGGCTGCCAGGACGTCGCCTTTTTTGACGAGGTCGCCGACCTGGACGTTGCGGGCGATGACCCGGCCAAGAATGCGGAAGCTGAACTCGGTCTCGATGCGGGCTTGGACAGTGCCGGGCAGAGTGAACGCCGCTTGCGGGACCGGTTCGGCTAACTGAGATAGGACCGGGCGGGGAGGCAGCGATGTCGCGTCCTCTTGCCCCTGGCAAGCCGACAGCATCGCGGCCGCTGCCAGAAGCGCCGTCAGGCGGAGACCAATTTTCATCTTGCAGTTCCTTCATAAGACACGTGGTCGCCCTCGCTCAGAAACTTCGTGCCGTTGGAAACGACAATGTCACCGGCAGACAGGCCGGACTCGACGGAGAAGCGTCCACTGGCATAGGCCGCGACCTCCACGCGATGGAGGGAGACGGCGCTCGTCTTCGGATCGACGAGCCAGACGGCCGGCCGCCCCGAACGGGAGGCCATTGCCGACCAGGGCAGCTCGATGACGGTCTCAGGCTTGTACCGCGCGGTTGCAACCACGGCGCTCCCCAAGGGAGCGTCAGGCGCATCTTCGAGAGCGAGCTTCACCCGGATCGTCCCCGTCGTGGTGTCGATGGTCGGCGATACCTCGCGAACCGTGGCCCGAAACCTGTCGCTTCCCGACAGGAGCCTGACCTCGGCAACGTCCTCAAGCGCGCGTCCGAGAAGAGCGGACTCGTTGGCATTGATCACGGCGTCCCGTGGACCGTCGTGGGCGAGTGTGAAAATAAGCTGGGCGGCCTGCGCTACCTGACCGACTTCGGCATTCCTGGCGGTAATGATGCCGTTGTCATCCGCCTTGAGGTCCGTTTGGCCGAGCGTATCGCGGGCCGTATCCAGCTGGGCCTGCGCGGACTGAACCGCGGCCTGCGTCGTCAAAAGGGCTTCGCGTGCGTTATCGAGGGCAGCCTGGGTCGTTACGCCCGTGGTGAAAAGGCTCTGCTGCCTGTCGAATGCCTGCTGGGCCTGCGTTTGCTGTGCCTCCGCGGATTGGAGGTTGGCAAGTGCCACCTGAAGGTCAGCCCTCTGCTCCTGCGCGTCGAGGCGTGCGAGAACCTGGCCGGCCTTGACGTGATCGCCGACATCGACCAGCCGCGCGATAATGCGACCGCTGACGCGGAATGAAAGGTCGGACTGGACCCTGGCGCTGATCTCGCCCGTCGTCGAAATGGTTTCCGACACCGGTACCGCTTGAACAGTCACGGTCTCCACGTGTCGCGCGTTCTTCTGTCGAGCCTCTTCCTGAGGAGCGCAAGCCGTGAGGCATGCGATGGAAAACCCCAATAAAACGCCTGTTATTAACTGTCCCATAAGCCGCCTCTCAAGTCGCTTTTAAAGCCGATTATAATTGACTAACCGGAAAGTCAATGAAATAATACTGACGTATTGAGCCGCGGGACCTGTTGGTGAGGAATGTGAACATGAAAAAGCTGACGCGCGCAGAACAGAAGGCTCTCCGGCCCGCGCAGATTCTCGACGCTGCCTTTGAGGAGTTCATCGAACAAGGCTACACGGCAGCGCGGGTGGAAGATATCGCCGCCCGAATAGGCGTGACGAAAGGGACGATCTACGTCTACTTCCCCACCAAGGAGGCTCTATTTTCGGCCATGGCACGGCATATCGCGGTACCATTCGAGAACGTTCTAGCCGAGGCCAGGGAACTCACCGGAAGTTGCGCGGAGCGGCTGAGATCCTTGATCCTGCTTTTTTACGAGCGCGTTATGGAAGACCGCAGAACCCGGGAGCTGCTTCGCTTCGCTATCTCTGAGGGCGTGCGTTTCCCCCAACTCATCGATGACCACTACGCGGAACTCGTCGTGCCGATCCTCGTCACGGGGCAGGCTCTGATCGACGAAGGTGTCCGTCAGGGGGAGTTTCGGGACGGACCTGCCGCGGTTGCACGCGTCATACTTGCGCCTGCGTTGGCCTTGATTGTCGAAACACTGATCCACGACGGTCGTCTCGATCTTGAAACGCCGAGATATATCGAGGCCCATCTTGATCTTGTCTTGCACGGTCTCGCGGCCGCCAGGACCTGATCAGGCGAAAGGGTGTGTGGTCGATCCGGAAATCGACCCTCCATCGGAAGACGTCTCTTCTCGAAGTCAGAGAACAGCGGATGCGTTACGTAGCCGCCAGTGGAAACTATGCGACGGTCGAAAACTTTCCGTTGTCGCCCCTCTGTCCGCCCAGAGGCCCCTCTTCGCCGATGAAGCTAAGGTATGCGCGATGCAACTTTTCCACTCCTTTGGAGAGTTGATCGACGGACATGGACGCATAGCCAAAGATATAGCCGGCTCGTTCATCGCTCGGCGATGAGAACAGGCGAGCGATAGGATAGATTCCAATGTCGTGGCTTCGGGCAATATCCGCGAAACGCGCCTCTTGTCGGCAGGAAATGGTGTTGAACCACACGACCACGTGAAGCCCCGCAGTCGTGCCGACGATCTCGATCTCATCCCCAAAAGCGCTGGTCATCGACGCCAGGAATACGGTGCGTCGCTCGGCGTTAAGCCTCCGCATTTTGCGGACATGCCGCTCGTAAGCCCCGGTCTCGATCAGCGCGGCGAGAGCCTCCTGCTCGAACGTGGATGTGTGCCGATCGGCAATCCGCTTGCATTCGATGAAGGCTTCGACGAGTGGATGCGGAAGTATGATGTATCCGAGCCGGAGCGTCGGCGACAGGGTTTTTGAGACCGTTCCGACATAGATGACGCGCCCTTGCCCCGAGAGATAAAGGGGCGGAATGGGGCTGACATCGTACCGATACTCGCTGTCGTAGTCGTCCTCGATGACATAAGCGCTCGCCGACATGGACCACTCCATCAAGGCTTGGCGATGCGCAGCAGGTAAAACTCCTCCCAGAGGAAATTGGTGGCTCGGCGTCACATAGGCCACCGCGATGTCGCCAACCTCGGGAAGCCTGGTGGTGTCTATGCCATGAGCGCCACAAGGTACGGCAACGATGTTTGCTCCGACGGCGAGCATGACGTTCTTGGCCATGGCATAGCACGGATCTTCGACCACGACTCCGTCTCCGGGATTGACGAGGACCCGAGCGCAGAGGTCCAGCGCCTGCTGCGATCCGTTCACAACCATAATCTGGCCGAGATCGCAGCTGATGCCCCTTGAGCGCCAGACATAGCCCTGCAACGCCTCCCGCAAGGATCGGCTTCCAGCTGGGTCATCGTATCCCAATCTGTCGCGATGCCTGAGGAAAGCGGTATTCAGCGCTTTTCGCCAGGGAGCCTTTGGAAAATCCTCTGCCGCGATATCGCCGTAGCGGAAATCGAATTTGAGCGGCGGCCTTCCGGCGGTGCTGTTCGGCGGCAGAGCCATCGCACGAGTTGCATAGGCGGAAAGCCGGCGGGCGGTGATAGCCGAACGGTCGGGCGGAGCAACCTGGCTCACCCGCCCTGCCGAAGCAACACACGCTTTCCGTCCCTGCTGCACCCGGACATACCCCTCCGAAACAAGCTGGTCGAATGCGGCGGTCACCGTCGTCCTCGAAACACCCAGTTCTTCCGCAAGCGAGCGGCTTGAAGGCAGAGCGTCACCGACACCATAGACGCCAGCCTCGATCTGCTTGAGTAGGGAATGATAGATACGGCGCGTCGCTCCAGTCCTGCGAGACCCTTCTCTGTACTGGACCAATGAAAATCTCCAAAACTGGCAGTTTAGTTTGTGCCAATGAACTGCAATAGGTCATTTGCAGTCAAGACAATCGTCACCGGTAGCAATTGCATCTTTCGATGCTGGATAGGTTTAAAGGGTGTCCAGGAATGAATTCCGACCTGCATCAGTTGCTCATAGTCTATGCAGCATATGTCATCGCCGCTGGTAGCCCCGGCCCGAGCAACATGCGCATTATGGGCGTGGCGATGGCTCGCGGCAGAGGTGCTGCGCTCGTGCTCGCCTCCGGCGTTGTCAGCGGCTCGATCTTCTGGGGTCTGATGGCCTCGACGGGCATCTCCGCCTTGTTGGCCAGGTATGCCCAGGCTCTGATCGTTCTCCAGATTTTCGGGGGCTTGTATCTGCTGTTCCTCGCCATCAAGGCCGGACGTTCGGCGCTGACGTCGAACGAGAAGCTGGCGGCACGCATGTCGGCGGATGACGTTGCTCTTTCTCGGGCTGCTCTCTACCGGCGGGGCCTCCTGATGCATTTGGCGAACCCGAAATCCGTGCTGGCATGGATCGCGCTGGTCACGCTGGGCATCGGCCCGAGTTCTTCATGGCAAAGCATCGCCGCCATATTGGCTGGCTGCGCCGTCTTGAGCGTCGTGATCTTCTGTGGCTACGCCATTGCCTTCTCCACAGCGCCGATGGTGGCTCTGTACCGCCGCTGCCGCCGTTGGATCGAAAGCCTGCTGTCGCTGTTCTTTGCGTTCGCGGGGCTGCGCATGCTGCTCTCCCGTATTTAGTTTGAAAAGGTTGGATCATGACTTTGTTCAATGGCCTGTCTGCGTTCCCCCTGACCCCGACCGATGCTGAGGGGCGCATTGACGCCGAGGCGCTGGCCCGTTTTCTCGAGCGTATCCATCACGCGAGAGCAGATTCCATCGGGTTGCTCGGCAGCACGGGCGGCTATGCATACCTCACGAAGGAAGAGCGCAAGCGTGCCGTCGCGGTTGCTGTTGAATGTATTGGCGGCAAGACTCCTCTTGTGGTGGGTGTAGGAGCATTGCGCACCGACGACGCTCAGGCTTTGGCGCGCGATGCCAAAGCCGCTGGCGCCGACGGTCTGCTCCTGGCGCCCATGTCATACGTTCCCCTGAACGAGGACGAAGTCTTTCAGCACTTCGTCGCTGTGGCCGAGGCGGGCGAATTGCCTTTGTGCATCTACAACAATCCGAGCACCACGCGCTTCACATTCAGCGATACGTTGATCGCCCGGCTGTCGGCGGTGTCCAACGTGGTCGCCGTGAAAATGCCCCTGGCGGCCGGCGGCGATTACGCCGGGGAACTCGCACGCCTGCGACAGGTCACCTCTGACAGGTTCGCGATCGGATATAGCGGCGATTGGGGGGCAGCCGATGCCTTGCTTGCGGGATGTGATAGCTGGTACAGCGTTGCGGCAGGCCTGCTGCCGGGCCCGGCGCTTGCGCTGACGCGGGCTGCGCGGGCCGGCGACACTGTCGAGACCGCGCGGTTGAACAAAGCTTTCGAACCCCTCTGGACCTTGTTCAAACGCTACGGCAGCTTCCGCGTTATGTTCGTCATTGCGGACCTCCTGGGTCTGGCGCGCGTCCAGCCGCCGCGTCCGATTCTGCCGTTGCCGAACGACGCCGGAGATGACGTCAGGCTGGCATTGGAGATGATCGAAGGCGCGAGCCGGCAGAGGCTTTAGCGCGCCGGGCGCGGTTGGGGCATCTTCCGTTTATCTGCCGCCTTTACTCAGCCAAGGTTCCAAGCCGGGGGAAGGCATGGTCACGGCTCTCGACCTTGCACCTGAAAAGGCACGACGAGCAGAAGGAAGATGGGCAAGGTGAATGCCGGCCCTGTCGGCGGGCGGCTTGAAGGGAACGGCGCTTAGTTCGGAGACACTCAGGAGGAGCCGTCGAATATCTTTCGGCAGATGGCCAGCATATGCCGGTTGTAATCCTGGTTGCGCATGGCGTTTTCAAAAATCCGACGCATGATCGGGTGCTCCCGATACTTGAGCAATGTATTCTCCCAATCGACAATCAGGTCTTCCCGATCCTTCTGCGACATGCCGAGATCGATGGCCTGGTTATGGGCAATAAAGACCATGCGCGAAACCTGCCCAAACAGTCGCTTCATGAAAATAAAGGCTGCCAGATCCTCGTCCTTCCAGGAAGGGTCGATCTCGGGCGCATAAGCCTGCCTGATAACTGCTGGGGGAGCATTGATGAGCGTTTCCATAGCGCGGTCGAACTGACCTTCTGCCTGCAGGATGAAGTTGACGGCGGCAGTGTCGGATTGTTTTTTTGCCTGCCGGCGAACCAGCCGAAACTGCCGAATGGCGAGAAGTATAGCGATGGGCGTTGAGATGCTCGCGAGCGCCTGCGCCACCATCAACACGGTCTGAAGCGAAAATTGCATGTGATCCTCCAGGAACGGCTTGCGCTTACCATGAAGCTTATGGAGGGACAACGATGGCGGCTCGTCCGGCCACCTCGGAGGCGGACGTGGACATTGGCGCGGACCAACGTTCAGCCTGCCTTAAACTCCTGAAGGAATAGAACTGGCGACCACTGCCAAAGAGCCGTTTAAATCGTAGAACCCATTGAATATAGCCGCTCAGTTTCAGACTGCCGGCTAATGGTTTTCTTCGAGATTTCCATGAGCAATGCGACGTCCGACAAAACCTAGCCGTACTGCCGGGTGGGCCGGCGATGGCGCCGGACCGAGCCTCCAAAACGTTTTGGTTGACTCCCAAAACGTTTTGGAGGAAGTTTATTCTAATTCGGGAGGAAGATCTTGGCCAATCTGAAACAGCTGGCACATTCGCTCGGACTGTCGATTACCACTGTGTCCCGGGCACTTGATGGTTATCCCGACGTGTCCGCGGCCACCCGCGAGCGGGTTCGCGAGGCGGCGGAGACTGCAGGTTATCGGCCGAATGCGTCTGCTCGTCGGTTGCGCAAGCAGCGCGCGGAACTGGTCGCCGTGACGCTGCCGAGTGATCCTGGCCACGTCGGCCCTCCTCATTTCCTCGACATGCTGTCAGGCTGCGCCGAACATCTCGCCGCGGCCGGTCTCAATCTCGTTATCGCGCCTGTGCCACGGGGTGTCAGCGAACTTGAGATATGCCAGCGCTTCGTCGATGGGCGCCGCGTCGATGCCATGCTGCTGGTCCGCACCAAACGGAAGGACGAGCGCGTCGAATACCTTCAGTCGCGGGGCATTCCCTTCGTCACCAACGGCCGCACCGAAAGCCTGATCCCCCATCCGTTCATCGATGGCGACGGTTTTGCCGGATTCCACGCCGCAACGCTGCGCTTCCATGCAGCGGGGCATCGGCGCATTGGTCACATCGCCGGGCCGCAGGAATATTACTTCGCGCATGTCCGTCGCCGCGGCTGGCAGGCGGCGATGGAGGAATGCGGGCTTGCGACCGATCTCTGCGCCGAAGGAGCGCCGCTCGAACAGGGCGGCTATCTCGCAGCGCTGGAACTTCTGCGCCAGCCGTCGCGTCCGACGGCCCTTGTCTGCGCCACCGACGAAATGGCGATCGGCGCGCTTCGGGCACTGCGCGAGGTCGACGGCGGCAGCCAGATCAGCATCGTCGGTCATGACGACCTGTCGATGGGCGCCTTCACCAGCCCGCCGCTCTCGACCATGCGCATGACCGGCGAGAACCTCGGTGCGACCTTCGCCTCGTTGCTCCTGCGCGCCATCGCGGGAGAGCCCGCCGAAGACCTTCAGGAGCTTCACGCGATCGAATTTGTCGACCGCGACAGCCACCGCCGCCCACCCGTGGCCGCATAGACAGCAACGCATTCAAGACGAACAAAATAAAGGAGGAGAAGATGAAACATATCGTGTCACTTACAATTCTGGCTTCGACCGTGCTGGCGTTTGCCTCGCCGGTGCTTGCCCAGACGGTTTTCGTATCCACCCAGCTTCGCCCGATCGAGGAGGCGACCGTGGTCCGGCAGGACCTTTTGAAGGATGCCGGCAAGGTCGATTACGTGGTTGAAGAGCCGCCGCAGTTTGCAGTGCGCATGGAAGCCGAAGCGCAGGCCGGCAAGCACACCGTCAGCCTCGTCGGCGCGCTGCATGGCGAGCTTTCGCCGCTCTCCGACAAGGGCCAGCTCGAACCGCTCGACGAGCTTGCCAAGAAGCTCGCCGCCGGCGGCATGCCGCAATCGGTCCTCGATCTCGGCAAGCTCGGCAAGCCGACGCAGCAGTATATTCCGTGGATGCAGGCGACCTATGTCATGGCCGCCAAGAAGGACGCCCTGCAATACCTGCCGAAGGGTGCGGATATCAACGCCCTGACCTACGACCAGCTGATCGAGTGGGGCAAGAACATGCAAGCTGCCACCGGCCAGCCGCAGATCGGTTTCCCGGCTGGTCCGAAGGGCCTGATGGCCCGTTATTTCCAGGGCTATTTCTATCCGTCCTTCACCGGCGGCGTGGTGCGCACCTTCAAGAATGCAGATGCCGCAGCCGGCTGGGAGAAGCTGAAGGCGCTCTGGGCCTATGTCACCCCGAACTCGACCAATTACGATTTCATGCAGGAGCCGCTGGCCTCGGGCGAAGTCATGGTCGCCTGGGACCATGTCGCTCGCCTGAAGAACGCCATCTCGGCTGCGCCGGATGACTATGTCGTCTTCCCGGCACCGGCCGGCCCGAAGGGGCGTGGCTACATGCCGGTTCTGGCCGGGCTTGCGATCCCGAAGGGCGCACCCGACACGGCAGGGGCCACGAAGGTCATCGAAACGCTGACGACAGAGAAGACCCAGCTGCTGACGGCTTCGAAGGTCGGCTTCTTCCCGACCCTCAACGTCCAGCTGCCGCCGGACCTCGACAAGGGCGTCGCGCTTCTCGCCGGTGCGGTCACCAAGACGCAAGGCTCCAAGGATGCCGTGATCTCGCTTCTTCCGGTCGGTCTCGGCGACAAGGGCGGCGAATTCAACAAGGTCTACATGGACGCCTTCCAGCGCATCGTGCTGCAGAACGAGCCCGTCGCCGACGTGCTCGCCAAGCAGGGTGCCACCATGGCCAAACTGATGACCGACGCCAAAGCGCCCTGCTGGGCTCCGGACGCCAAGAGCGACGGCGCCTGCCCGGTTCAATAAGGCACCATCCGACAAGCCTCCCAAGGCTGATGGCATCCGGGCGCGAATGCCCGGATGCCAAATCCGAAGGAGCGGGAGCAGCGGACCGCACGGTGCCTGCATTCCGTCGCGATACGGGTGGCGGAGAGAGGAACAAGCCGATGTATGATCAATTCTCAAAGCCCCCTTGCGAGGGCAATCGATGACCCAGAACCGACCCTGGATCCCCTATCTGCTGATCCTGCCGTCAGTCGCCTTTCTGGCGCTGCTCTTCGTCGTGCCGCTGGTGCAGACGATCTGGCTGGCTCTCTCGGACAACGGCGCACCGTCGCTGGCGAATGCCGAGCGCATGGTGACCGACATCAATTTCACCCGCTCGGTCAGGAACACCTTTCTTCTGACGATCGTCGTCGTGCCGGTGCAGATCGCCATCGCGCTCGCCATGGGCACGATGGTCGCCAAGGTCGGCCGCGGCCGCGAGACCATTCTCTGGATCTGGACCATCCCGCTTGGCATTTCCGATCTTGCTGCCGGCCTTGTCTGGCTGTCGATCCTGCAGAATACCGGCTATTTCAACTCGCTCCTCTTCAGCCTCGGCGTCATCGGCCGGCAGGCGAGCTGGCTGTCCTACCAGACGCCGGTGGCGCTTTTCATCGCCATCGCAGTTGCGGAAATCTGGCGCGGCACGGCGATCGTCATGGTCATCATCGTCGCCGGCCTCAACCAGGTGCCGAAGGAATTCAAGGAAGCCGCCGAGATCTTTGGCGCGGGCCCATGGACGCGCTTCTGGCGTATCACCCTGCCGCTGATCCGGCCGGCTCTGCAATCGGCGCTGATCCTGCGCACCGTGCTCGCCTTCGAGGTGTTCGCGGTTGTCTACGCGCTCGGCGGGCGCAATTTCCCGGTCCTCGTCGGCGAGGCCTATAACTGGCAGAACCAGAACCAGAATTACAGCGTCGCGGCGGTCTACGCGGTGCTGATCATGATCATCTCGCTTGCCGCGACGCTGATCTATCTGAAGGCCCTGAAAGTCGATCCGGAGCGCCTGCCATGAGTACGGAAACCATGAGCGGGACGGAAACGGCTTCCCGTCCCGCAAGCTTCGCCTCCTCCCGCCGCTGGCTCCTGTGGAGCGGCATTGCGGCGCTCTGCGCCTGGGTTCTGGTGCCGATCTATCTGGTGGCGTTGGGGGCACTCGGCGGTCGCCAGGGTGTCTATATCTGGCCGAAGACGGGCCTGCCGACCGGGATTTCGCTCGAACCGTTCATTCTGTTCCTAAAGACCGAAGGCGTCGTCCAGTCTTTTCTCAACTCGCTGGGGGCAGCCGGCATCACGGTGGCGCTTTCCATCCTGCTGGGCGCGCCGGCCGGCTATGCACTGGCCCGCTACGATTTCCGGGGCAAGGACAGCTACCGGCTTCTGGTCCTGCTGACCCGCGCCTTCCCCTTGGCGATCCTGGCGCTGCCGCTCACCGTCTCCTTCATCCGGCTCGGGCTCTATGACACGATCATCGGCGTCGGCCTGATCCACACGGTCCTGGCGCTGCCCTTTGCGGCGCTCGTGACCCAAGGCATATTCCTTGGCGTTCCGAAGGAACTCGAGGAGGCCGCCTGGGTGTTCGGCTGCACCCGCGTCCAGGCCTTTTTCAAGGTGGTCGCGCCGCTGGCTTTGCCCGGCATCGTCGCCACGGCAGTGTTCGCCTTCGTCATCTCCTGGAACGAGGTGTTCGCCGCCTCGGTACTGACGGTGCGCAACCGCACGCTCACGGCCTATCTGCTGACGGTGCTGTCGGAAAGCCCGATGCATTACCGCTTTGCCGGCGGGCTTATGCTCATTCTCCCTTCCGTTGTCTTCATCTTCGCGGTCAGGCGTTACCTCTTCGCGATCTGGGGCATTTCCTCCAAATAACGGGACCATCGACATGGCCAATATTGTCATTGACCGCATCCGCAAGAGTTTCGGCGCTTTTCAGGCGCTGAAGGAGGTCTCGCTGACGATCAACGATGGCGAGTTCGTATCGCTGCTCGGGCCATCGGGCTGCGGCAAGACCACGCTCCTGCGCATCATCGCCGGTCTCGAAACCTCGACCTCGGGCGATGTCCGCATCGGCGACCGGTCGATCATCGGGCTGGCGCCCAAGGATCGCGGGCTGGCGATGGTCTTCCAGAACTATGCGGTCTTCCCGCATATGACGGTCTACGAAAACGTCGCCTTCGGCCTGCGCATGCAGAAGGCGGACGACGCGCGGGTGAAGGCGCAGGTGGAGAAGGCGGCCGGCCTGCTGCATATCGAGCCGTATCTCGACCGTTATCCGAACAAGCTTTCGGGCGGCCAGCGCCAGCGCGTGGCGGTCGCCCGCGCGCTGGCCGTCGAGCCGAAGGTGCTGCTGATGGACGAGCCGCTCTCCAATCTCGACGCATTGCTGCGGCTCGAAATGCGCACCGAACTGAAAACCGTGCTGCAATCGGCGGGTACGACGACGATCTATGTCACCCACGACCAGACCGAGGCGATGGGCCTGTCGGATCGTATCGCGGTCATGCACAACGGCGTCGTCGAGCAGGTCGGTCATCCGGTCGAGATCTACAATCATCCGGCCACGCGGTTCGTCGGCGGCTTCATCGGCAATCCTCCGATGAACTTCATCAAGGTGCCGGTCTCGAACGGCCGGGTGGCGGCGGGTGCTGAACAGCTCGCGGTGCCGGAAGATGTCGGCAATGAAATCGTGCTTGGGCTGCGTGGCGAAGCGGTCGAACTGGCGCCGCTGCCGCAGGGGATCGAGATGAAGGTACGGGTCGCCGAGCCGATGGGGTCGCATCTGCTCCTGACGGGCTCGATCCACGACCAGCCGGTGCGGGTCATCCTGCCTGCGTCCGAAACCGTGAGGAGCGGCGACACGATCGGCCTGAAGCTCGACCGTAAGCGCATCACCTGGCTTTCGCCCGAAAGCGGCAAGTCGTTTCCAGCCGTTTCGGCCTGAGCATACCGGAGTACCCGACATGAACGTGCATATCACCGAGGCGAAGCGCATCCTCGTCGCCAACGACCGCGGCGGCTATACGGTGCCGACCGACAGGCTCTACCCGTTCCAGTGGAACTGGGATTCCGCCTTCGTCGCCATGGGGTTCGCGCTTTATGATACCGACCGCGCCTATCGCGAGCTGGAACGGCTGATCGAGGGGCAGTGGGCGGACGGCATGGTGCCGCATATCGTCTTCCACCAGCCGAGCGACACCTATTTCCCGGGTCCGAACGTCTGGCGCACCCGTCACACGATCCCGACCTCCGGCATCACCCAACCGCCGGTCTTTGCAATCGCGCTGCGCAAGGTCTTCGAGGCGGCCGGCAGCGACGCGGAGGCCCGCACCCTGCCGCTCTACGAGGCCGCGCTGAAATGGCATCGCTGGTGGTATTCCGCACGCGATCCGCAAGGCACCGGCCTGGTCGCCCTGCTGCACCCTTGGGAAAGTGGCAGCGACAACTCGCCGGCCTGGGACATCGCGCTCGCCCGCGTGCCGACCACCACCGACACGCCGGTCGTACGCAAGGATACCGGCCATGTGAACGCCTCGATGCGCCCGCGCGACGAGGACTATAACCGCTTCATCCATCTGGTCGACACCTATGCCGCCTGCGGCTGGGATCCCGCAAGGCAATGGGAAAAGGCGCCGTTCAAGGTCGCCGAGATCCAGACCACCGCTATCCTGCTGAAGGCCGGCGAGGACCTCGAGCATCTCGCCCGCGAATTCGGCCGGATGGAGGACGCCGCCGAGATCGCCGCCTTCAACGCACGGACCCGCAAGGCGATACTCGCGCAGTGGCGCCCTGCCCTGTCGCGCTTCGTATCCCGCGACCTGATCTCCGGGGAGGATGTCGAGGCCGCCACGCAGGCCGGGTTCATCCCCCTCCTGTCGCTCGACCTGGAGAAGGGCATCGCCGATGCGCTGGTCGATGAGATGAAGGCTTGGTCGAAGGGCCTCAAGGTCGCCTTTCCGACCACCAAGCCGGGTATCGTAGGCTGGGAACCGAAACGCTACTGGCGCGGCCCGGCCTGGGCGATCATCAATTGGCTGCTGATCGACGGCTTCAAGCGCAACGGTCATCCGGAAGCGGCGGAAGAGCTGCGCAGATCGACGGTCGCCGCGATCGAGGCGGAAGGTTTTGCCGAATATTTCGACCCGGTAACGGGCGAAGGCTGCGGCGGCCTCGGCTTTTCCTGGACGGCCGCCGCTTATATGTGGCTTACGTGGACATAAGATCAGCGGAAAGCGGCAGATTGCGACATAGTCGAACGACTCGAGTGCTTGTTACCTGACATGCGCACGAGGCAAGATAAAAAATTCCAGTGCCCGTCTGATGCCAGGAGACGCCCGATGGAAAGGAATTGCTGCAAACGGAAAAGGAGTCACGCAACATCGGAACTCAACACCGGCAGGCGGCAGGCTTTTTCCACAGAATATACCGATCCGTTTGGAGCAAAAGCGTTTCCGTTTTTTCAGCCTCTTACGTCCGGATGCATAGAAACCTCTCTATAAATTTAAAGCAATATTAAGGGCCGCGCCGATCGTTGGGTCGACAGTGTTTGCCCGGCGTAGCCATATTCCCCGATCGTGAGTGCCTTTTATCTCGAGTGAGACTTGGCTCCCGCTCAGCAGTCGATTTCAGCCAGTAGCGGAGTTTCACATGTTCATTCGTGTACTCGATTGCATCAGCACCGATCATAATCCGACGCTTGTCGTCCTGGCGATTGTCGTCGCGCTCTTTTCGGGTTTTGCACTGTTCACCATCCTCGACCATGCTAGAGCGCGACATGGACGTATGAAGACCGTTTGGGTATTTGTGGCTGCCTTCGCGGCGGGTGGCGGAATTTGGTCGACGCACTTCATCGCCATGCTGGGTTTTCAACCTGCTGCGTTTGTCAGCTACGATGTAGGTCTCACAGCAATTTCGGCCTTTTTTGCAATTGCCTTTGCCGCAGCTGCCACGCCCCTGTTACTGTCGCCTGGTCTTGTCAACGCTCTCGCGGGCGGTCTTCTTCTCAGCGCCGCAATTGGCACCATGCACTTCATCGGCATGAGGGCTTTGCTATTTGCCGGCACTCTCGAGTGGCATTTGCCTCTCGTTGCGCTTTCGCTCTGCGCGGGCAGCTTACTGGTGATCGCGGCGACATTCGCTGGACGTCGACGTGCCTCGGTCGGATCTCGCCTTGCTGCGGGAACCTTATTCGGTGCAGCTATCTGCACACTGCATTTCACCGCGATGAGTGCCGCCCTTCTTAAGACAGACCCGTCTCTTCGAGTTGCGGATGGGAACCTGTCGGAATTTCTCCTCGGGCTCTCCGTTGCCGCGGTCACAACATTGATCGTGGTCTTCAGTCTGGTGACGGTTATGTTTGATCGACGTGCTCACGACGCGACCGCCGATGCCCAACAGATGCGATCAATTCTTGAGGCCGCACAGATCGGCATCCTTGTTTGTCAGGATGATGAGGTCATCTCGGCAAACAAGGCATTCGAGCGGCTCGTGGGCTGTGAAGGGTCGAGTATCGAAGGTCGTGCCGTTGCCGACTTTTTTGAACTCCCGGCAGGCGTCAATCGTCACACACCTCGCCTTTACGAGACCGAAGGGCAACTAAGGACGGCAAATGGGGTGCGGGTGGACGTTGCGCTCAACACAACACCGATCCTGTCGGGAGACACGTTGCGACATCTCGTCGAAGTTCGCGATATTGGCGATCATAAACGCGCTCGTGATCGCTTGGACTACCTCGCCAACCATGACGAGTTGACGGGACTTCCAAATCGCAGGCTGTTAAATGCCGAGCTGCGAAAAGAGGCGCTGTCCAATCAGGAGTTTGGGCTACTCTGGGTCGATCTCGATCGTTTCAAGGAGATTAATGACACGCATGGGCATGCGATCGGAGATGCTCTTCTCCACGCGGTGGCGCAACGCTTCCGCTTGGTTCTGGACGAGCGGCATTTGCTTGCGCGTGTCGGTGGAGATGAGTTTGTCGTTCTGTTCAGGCACTCATCAAGACAACGCGATCCCGCCAGCGCGGCTGAAAGCCTGTTGAAGGCAATGGTCAATCCGATTGTCGTCGACGGCCAAATTCTGGAGGTCGGGATTTCTATCGGTCTGGCAAGATACCCCCATGACGCGAAGTCGACAGACGCTTTGATGCGCCGAGCCGATCTTGCTCTTTATGAGGCAAAAAAGACCGGCCGCAGCCGCTACGCCGCCGCGTCGTGAGCCTTGCGTTGTCGGTTAGGTGGCGATACCGCCATGGCTCCTTCGCGGTTGCGCATCCACGGCCACCACCATCGCCGGTCGGCGATCAGATCGTCTCCTCTGGCAATGTGATCGGGGCTCTCCTGATTGACGAAATATAGTTCTTTAGGACCGTCTGAACGGTATCTTCTGCCGTCTGTCCGGGTATCGCCCACTGCGCGAAATGACCATCGATGTACATACGGGCAAGCCCGTAAACGAGCGCCCTTGCGGCAATTTGTGTTTCCATGATGTCGTTTGACTGAAGCAAATTTCGCCGCCTGGCCTCCAGCATCGCTCCTTCAACAAGCAGACGCACGGCGTCATTGTCCCGGCGTAGAGATTCAGAATTTTCCCAATCAATCAGGCTCCGCGTCGAGATGATCTGGAAGTGTGTCGGGTTTCGAATCGCCCATCGCAGATAGGCCACTCCCACCGCTGCAAACCGATCAACCGGATCGTCAGTGATAACAGCCTCCACCGCGTTGACGATCTCCAGCCTAAAACGCGCCATCGCCTGCTCAGCAACAGCTGTCATCAAAGCGGTCTTGTTGCTGAAGTGCCGGAAAGGGGCGCCTGGGGAAACGCCAGCCCGTTTTGCTACTTCTCGAACACTCACGTTGGCGGGGCCGTCCTCCTCGACAAGTTGAACAGCCGCATCGATCAGCGCCTGCCGGAGATTTCCGTGATGATAGCTTGGGCGATCTTTGCCCTGGTCTTCGCTCATAGGTGTTTCCGTTCAGTTGGATGGCATTCGGTATCACAACGACATGAGAAATGTAATCGCTGTTTACACTCCTCACAAATGAATGTAAGCAGTGATTACGGACGGGAACTGGAACACCTTGCGATCCTCGCAACTCTCTACTTTCCCGGATGGAGGAAACATCATGCTCGCGAAAAACACCCCTGCTTTATCGCCTACACCATCTGGCAACCTCGCAGTCTCCAGCTCCAGCACAAGGTTTCGGCCATTTTCGGCGATGTCCGGCGTTTCAGACGGTATCCTTTATCGTGTCGCAGCTGTCTGTGGAGTAGGAAGTGCAATCATACTGCTGATCAATGCGGCCAAGCGTAGCGGACTGATCGCGACCACCAATCTCACCCAAATTCTCGCACCCCTTGCCGAAATTCTGGCGCTTGGACTGATCGTCGGTTTGTTTCTATCCGTCGGCCGCCGTACCGGCCTGTTTGGGTTGATTGCCTTCGTTCTCAATTTCGCGGCCCTTGCGAGCCTGGAAGGGGTGGAAGTCGTCATCAATCTGGTATTTTCCAAACTTCCGATGGCAACCATCGTTGAGCTTCAGGCGGGACCGCTCGGGCTAGTCCTCGTGGCGAGTTCATTGCTGTTTCTCTTCGGGACGTGCGCGTTTGTAATCTCGCTTGTGATCGCAAAGGACGTACCCCGGATTCCACTTGCGCTCTATTTCCTAAGTGCGATGCCGATTGCCCTTCGCGCTTTCGTACCGGAACTGGCGCTTGACCTCGGCCTGGCAGGCCTGGCAGCCGCATTGATTTGTCTTTCGACGTGGCTATGGACGCGCGCAAGCACATTCGCCCAGCCGGCCTACGAAGTGTAGCCTCTGTGCGCTCACGCCGAAGCGATTGGCTTATGAGTGTGGCACGGCGCTGCGTTTATCGCCCTGGCGATCGGCGCGCTGTTCTCCTCCATCCTGCCGACCTTCCCCGCGAAAGCGTGCTCGTCGCCCTCCGGACACGCTTTCGCGACCGCCTTCCTCAAATGCGTCAATTCCTTCCATTGCGTTGCATCTGCTTCAAGCCTACGTAAGGGCAATGAAGACAATCATCAGCCACAACGTGCAGAGGCCATAATGGGTTGGCTGATCGGCGGCGCGATAGTTTTGATAACTTTCTTGTTTTCGCGCAGAGCTGGCGCCGTTGTGGTCGCTTCGCTCGCCGTTGCCTGGGTCGGACTTTGGCTCGTCACGGATCGTAAAAGCGAGCAGGAGCCCTCGAACCAATCCGTCTCTATCAATGCGAACCCCGATCCCCAGCTGTGTCCAAATCCGGATATGCCGATCTCGGTCCGGATTACCAATCATGCGGACACGGCCCTTCAGACTGTCTCATTCAGCCTAGTTGCCAAACAACGCAAGTCGATCGTTTACAGGGCGTCCCATACGAGTGATGAAGTCATCGCGCCGGGAGAGACCTTCTCGACGTGCTACGGACTAAACCCTCTTTCCTTTGCGATCCGCACTGTCCGCTATGAGCCGCGAGAACTGGATTGGGTGGGCGAAACTTCCCTAACCCGGTTTGCGAGCTCGTAAGCCGCGCTGCACGACCTTCGACATTGGTCCCGCCGGCCCTCCGCGCTGCCTGACCGGCCAGTTCTGACCATTGACCGCCAGGAGAACCGCGCTATGCCGTTGACAGTCTACAAGTTCGAGGTCATCGAAGGCCAGGAGTGGATATTCCCGGCTGATGACGACGACTATGAGACCTTCTCTGCGATGGATGGGCGCGTCATTCAGGATTGGATCGCTCCTGTCATGAAACTGGACACGGCGGATCGGACCTATTCCGATTTCCCCTGGCTAGGCGAGCACGCGCCGATCCTGAAAAGACCCGCAGTCGACGCACTGGCGCCGGTTCTCGTCGAGCATGGGCAGCTTCTGCCCATGAAGGGGGAAGAGGTTTGGCTTTTCAACACGACGACGGTCCTCGACGCGCTCGATCATGAACAGTCACGCATCGCCTATTTCGACAACGGAGACATTCTCGATATCGAGCGTCATATCTTCAGGAGGGAGAAAATTGGAGCCGCACAGCTCTTCAAACTGCCGACGCGGGCCTCGGCCGTCTATGTCACCGACAGTTTCGTGGAACAGGTCAGCAGCGCTGGACTTCGCGGTGTCTCGTTCATCCGCGTGTGGACGTCAGCAGAGAAATGAGCGGGCGCGCCAGGCTGGCTGAGCCCATAAATCTGCCGTTCGAGATTCGACATATCCAATCTCCTGTATCTTGAATAATGAGCTCTGATCAGGGTACTTCTTTCAGGGGCCAAACTTCAACGACGCCGTGTGCAATCGCGCACGGTACGTGGGAAACCTTCTCTATGGCGTCGGCCAGGTCGGTGGCCTCGATGACGGCAAATCCCGCAATCGGCAGGGCTGACGACATGAACGGTCCATCGCGGGTTTCCACCCCGCGCGCCTCCGGATTGCGGACCTGCACCGGTGTGCCGGCGATCCCGATCACGGCGCCCTCGGACCGCAGTTTTGCGTCCTGGGCATGCGCGGCGTCTTTGACGGGTCCGGGCGTGCGATCGTAGCCAGCCGGGTCGCCATATCCGATTGTGATAAACTTCGACATGGTCTTGTCTCCTTTCCTTTCCTTTCCGTGGTATGCGGCGGGCCGGCCACAACGGCGTCAGGGGCGGCTACAGACCGTCTGATCCGGCCAATAGCCAGGCGCCTATCCGGCGTCCTCGAGTGGCAGGGCGTACGCTATGATCTTCTGATCGGTCAGACCGGGACTGAACCCGAGAACATTCGACGCTGCCAGATCGTGCGAAGGGCGCCTGCGAAAACCAAGGCCCTCATACAGGTTGCACGCCGCCATCATGAACTCGGCGGTGTGCAGCGTGAGAGCACGTGCTCCATCTTGTTGGGCGCGTCCTATGCACCACAAACAAAGTGCCCGACCGTAGCCACGTCCTTGAGCGGAGGGCGCGACGGCCAATGTTCGAAGCCCTGCAACACTGGAAGGCCACCCCATTCCCTCGCGCGACGCCTCCGCGTAATAGGTGACCGTTCCCACGAGGCGCCCTTGCATCTCAAGCACCGCAATATCCGCCTGCCCCCATCGGCTCGTGAAGTCGCGCGAGTCTCTCAAATAGGGATCGAAGATGTGGGCGGGCAAAACTCCGCGATATTGCGCGAAAGCGTCGGTGACGAGAGCGGCCGTGGCGCCAAGTTCCCGAGGCTCTGCAAGGCGTACCCTATATTCAGTGTCGATCATTCCGTGTCCTCGTCCAAGGTGAAGGAAAAAGACTGCTTTCCCTCAAGGCTCGCGGCGCTCAATCTTCGGCTACCTGCCGTTGTTCGGAGCAAAGCCGGCCAGGCTTGCATAATCGCGCACGACCTATGATGAGAAGATAGCGCGCCAACGTCCGGCGCTCCGATCTGCATTACAGCCATCGCCAAGGTATCGAACGAGTCTTGTGGCGGGAATGACAAAAAGATTGCATTTTCTGCCAATGCCTGGCGTTACCGTCATTGTCTCTTCAATATGATGATCAGCCTGATAACCCGCCCCATGGCATTCTGCTCTTCATCAGATAGCGGCAACGCCGGTCGCGAGGGAGCTAAGGCAGTCATGCCTGGGCAGCATACGCCGCAGGATCTCCGCAGCGTCCGGATAGGCAAGCACGGCTCGCCAGGCGCTCGATCGCCACCACGCAGGAGCACGCGAAAAATTCGCCGGGAAGCCGCCACCGCCATGATCGCGATCGCCTCGCAGGTCAGCAGCGAGACGGGGCGATTGCCAACGAGGAAGAACAGCTTGGTCGTCTCCAGTGAAGGCCATTATAAGTGACGCACCAACAGCGTCAATAAATATATTGACATTTTGTCACAGATTGTATAGCTTTTTATTGACGAAATGATTTAATCCGTCAACATACGAGTCTCCAATGGGCGTGAAGCAAACCGTACGTCGGCAGTATCAGGCGATTGTAGATACGGCGCATGGAAACGATATCGAGAGACCCGCTGAAGGCTGGATCCGAACCGTGCGCAGAGCTTTGGGCATGTCGGGCGCGCAACTCGCCAAGAAAATGGGCGTCACGCGCTCGCGCATCGCGCAGGCCGAAAAAGCCGAGCTTGATGGCGGTGTGACCTTGAAGTCCATGGAGGCGATCGCAGAAGCGATGGGTTGCCGCTTCGTCTACGCCTTTGTCCCACCTCAGACGATCGAAAATGTCATTATCGCCCAGGCCAGGAAAAAAGCACAGGCGATCGTCGGTAGGGCCGCAAAGCATATGGCGTTGGAAGACCAAACTGTTTCGCGCAGCCTGACCCAGCAGGAAGTCGCGCGCCTGATGAATGAGCTGATGTACCAGATGCCCTCCGATTTCTGGGAGGATAAGTGACCTTTGAGTTCGAATATCCCGATGGTGCGACCCCTCTCGACCCAAACGAAATCGGCGGGCTGAAATTTGAGCATCTTAAAACGCAGAGTGAGCTGGACGAGCTCGAACAGGCGAACATCGCTTCTGGACTGCGCTGGATTTCTCGTATGCGCCGAAAAGATATTCTGACCGATGACTTTGCAATCGAGCTTCATCGGCGCCTTTTTGGCGATGTTTGGGATTGGGCGGGCGCATTTCGCAAAACGGGGAAAAACATTGGTATCGATCCCGTGCAGATAGGAGTCCAACTGCGGGGGCTCATGGATGATGCCCGGTATTGGGCTGATAACAACACGTACTCTGCGATCGAGGTGGCTGTCCGGCTACATCATAAGCTGGTATTCATTCATCCGTTTCCGAACGGTAATGGCCGGCATGCGCGCATCATGGCGGATGTCGTTCTTGAAAAGATATATGGAGCCGAACCTATCGATTGGACGTCGGGCTCCAATCTTCAAAAGATGAGCGAGAGACGCGCCGCCTATATCGCGGCGCTGAAAGCGGTAGATAATTACGATTTGGAACCGCTGCTGGCTTTTGTGGCGCCCGGGGTCTCTTGACTTCCTGCGACGCATTTCACGTCGACGCCAAGGCGGTCGCCGGGCGATGACAGGCTTCCTGGTGATGCCGTGCACGACATCTCCAACTGTCTCGACGGAATATTCCAATCCCACGATGAACTCCTCGATCAAAACATCCCGGGCCGTTCCCTCGCCGCCGCTCGACAGCAGATGGGCCACCTGCTCTCCAACATCTCCACCGTCCAGACAAAGACGCACGCGGGTGCTTCCACTTCCGACCACCGGCTTGACGATCAGCGGAAAGCCGATCCGGATCGCTGCTTCGACAGCGGACGGGACATTGTGGACCAGTTCATAAGCCGGGGCGAGTAATCCGGCATTCTTGAGCGTTCCCCGCTGGCTCTGCTGGTGGCTAGTTCCTGATCACCTATGTCCCGGACCTGGTGCTTTGGCTCCCGCGTTTAGCCGGCGCGATGCGATGACGATAGGAAAAGCCAACTTGACGCCGCCTTCTTCTTATTGTCCATTTGCTCAACGAAATTAAGGCCATTCGTGATTACAGCATTCTCTGAACGACGAACACCGTCTCAGCGCCGTCGTCAGCGCAGGTAGAAAATGCAGCTTCCGATCAAGGCCATTCTCGTTTTTCACGCCGCAGCTCGTGCCGGCAGCATTTCCCGCGCAGCCGCAGAGCTGAGCGTGACGCCATCGGCGGTCAGCCAGCAGATCCAGTTGCTGGAGGTTCAACTTGGCATCTCCCTGCTTGCCAAAGCCGGCCGAGGCGTCGTGTTGACGGAGGCTGGCGAACGTTATTTCTCGATGATCGCCGAGCAGATCGAGCGCATCGAGGAAGCAACCGGCACGATCCAAGGGTTTCGCTCAGTTACGACGCTGACCGTTCGCGCCACCCCCACCCTGTCCAACAAGTGGTTGCTGCCACGCCTCGGCAAGCTGCTCGACCAGCATCCCGATCTCGAAGTTCGCCTTGACGGCACCAATGAGCCTACCGACTTCAACCAGGAACTGGTGGACATTGAGCTTCGCCACGGCAATGGACGCTGGCCGGGACTGTTCGTGGAAGGTATCGCCGACGAACAGTTCATGCCGGTCTGCTCGCCCGATTATGCGGCGGCAGGTAGCCTCCAGCCGCAGGACCTGCTCGATCACCGCCTGATCCATTCGGTCAAGTCGCAGGCGCAATGGACGACCTGGTTTCAGCTGACCGAGGTTGCGCCACAGGAGCGCTGGTCGCGGATTCTCTTTGACCGCAGCCATATGGCGATCGACGCCGCCATACGCGGCATGGGCATTGCGCTGGAGAGCACGCTGATGATGGGCGATGAATTGAAGAGCGGGCGGCTAGTCTGTCCGGTCGCGGCGCCACCGGAAATCCGCATTGTCACGCAGTGGATCGTCTGCCCGCGAGACCATCTGCGTCAGAAGAAAGTGCGGATCTTTCTCGATTGGCTGCGCACCGAGCGGGATGTCTGGCAGGCTGCTCAGCGGGACGCTGTCTCCTGACGGCAGATCCCGTGACGGCCGAGGGCCACGGGATGGCTCATATTTCGCTGCCGCTTCAGTAGAGGCCCAGCAGCCGGATGGGCGTCAGCGTCAGCTGCGGGAACAGCACCAGTGCGAGAATGGCCCCGACCAGGATGGACATTGGCGCAAGCGAGCCCTTGATCACATCCTCGATCGACATCTTCGCCACTTGCGCCACGGCAAACAGGCAAACCCCGACGGGCGGCGTCACCAGACCAAGCGTCAGGGTGATGACCATAACGATCAGAAAGTGAATCGGATCGACCCCGAGGGAGACGGCTGACGGCATCAGCACCGGGATCAGGATGAACATGGCGGCGATGGCATCCATGAACATGCCGACGACGATCAGGAACAGGAAGATCAGGACAAGAACCATGGTCGGGCCGGTGCTGATCGCGGCCAGGAACGTCGCCACCTGCGCCGGCAGACCATCGAAAGTGAAGACCCAGGCGGCCAGCTTGGCGGTGGCGGCAATGAAGAGGATCGTGCCCGAGGTCCGTGCCGTTTCGATGAAGATCGTGGGCAGTTCCCGCAGCGAAATTGTGCGGTAAAGGATGACCGATAGAAACAGGGTATAGAGCACTGCGATACCGGCTGCTTCGGTTGGCGTGAAATAGCCATCGACGATACCGATCAGCAGAATGACGGGCGTCAGCATCGGCAGGATGGCCGCGATGCCCGTCGTCACCACCAGGCGCATGTTGAACGGCGTGGACGGGTTGAAGCCGTACCGTACCGCGTAAAAATGGTTAAACACCATGAACATCAGCGCGATAAACAGGCCGGGTATGAGGCCGGCGACCAGCAGCGTGCCGATGGAGGCATTGGCGATCGATCCCGCAATGACAATCAGGATTGACGGCGGAATGATCGACGAGAGGGTGGAGGTACAGAGCGTCATCCCCACGGCGTAACCCTTGGGAAATCCATGGCGCTCCATCGCCTTGATCTCGATTGCGCCGATGGAAGCAATATCGGCAACAGACGACCCGGACACGCCGCCGAAAATGACGGACGATGCCACGTTCACATGGCCGAGTCCGCCCGGCAGCCAGCCGACGATGGCTTCAGCAAAGTCGAAGAGCTTTTCGGCAACGCGGCCGCGCTCCATCAGCACCCCGACCAGAATGAACAGCGGCACCGCGACCAGCAGGAACGAATTCATCGCCGAGAACATGCTCTGCGCCAGAAGATCGATCGGGGTCGAGGTAAAGACCACGATGGCCAGCAAGCTGGCGAGGCCTAGAGCAACGGCAAGCGGAACGCCAAACGCACTCATCACGAGGAAAAGGACAAGAAGAACGAGGCTCATGGCTGCTTCTCCGGCTTGGGCAGTACAGTCTCGGCGAGCGTGATTTCCGGCATGCCCTGGGCGGGATCGGAAATTTCAATGAGGTCGCGGCGGGTCCGTAAGGATTCGAAGATGGCAAGTACCGCCAAGGCGGAGCTAAGAGGCATGATCATGCCGATCACCCACATAGGCACGATCAGCGTGGCCGTGGTTTCGTTCATCATGAACTGCTGCTTGACCAGATGATAACCGGTCCATCCTGTCAGGACGAAGAAGATGACCGATGTCGTCACATAGATCGGCACCGAGAGCCGCTGGATCGCGCGTGGCAGCATCGCCAGAAAGACAACCACGCGCGCGGTTTCCACCGTGCGAAAGCCCGCCGCCAGTCCCAGGAAGATCATCCACACAAAAAGATAACGCGTAGCCTCCTCGGTCCATGAGACCGGAACGCCGAGAAGACGGCTTGCGACCTGGAGAAGGACGACGATCAGCACGCAGAACACGGCGATGCCGGCGACGACATCGGTCATGCCCTTGATGATCTTGTTTAAGAGAGAGCTGTTTTTAACCATGGCTTATTCTCCTGTCCGGACCGGTGCAGGACCGGTCCGGCTTGGGACGAAGGATCAGTTCTTTCCGACAAAGGCGATGGTCTTGTCGAAGAAGGCCTGGTCTTTCACCAGTCCGGCAAAGACCGGGTAAAGGCCCTTCGAGATCGCCACGAACGCCTTTTGCTGCTCGGGCGTCAGGCGGTTGATTTCCATACCGTGCTTCTGCAACTCCGCGATGGTAGTCTCCGCCGTTGCGGCGTCGTTTGCGACCTTCCAGGCCTCCGCTTCCTTGCCCGCCTCCGCAAGCGCCTTCTTATGCGCTTCGCTCAATCCCTCGAATTTCGCCGGATTGATGCCCAGCACCCAGCCGTCACCCATGTGATTGGTGATCGAAGCATATTTCTGCACCTCGTAGAACTTGGCGCTGAGCGGCACGTTGATCGGGTTTTCCTGGCCGTCGACGACCTTCAGCTGCAGGGCGTTGTAAACCTCCGCGAAAGCAAGGGGCGTCGGCGCCGCACCCATCTTCTTGAAGAATTCGACCCAGAGCGGATTGTTCGGCACGCGGAACTTCAGCCCCGACAGATCCTGGGGCTTCGTGATCGCAAGCTTGGAATTGGTCATCTGGCGGAACGGACGCGGCCAGAGATTGATGCCCTTGATGCCGATCTTTTCGAGATCAGTGATCAGCTCCTGGCCCGGCGCGCCCGAGAGGTAGCTGCGCAGCTGCGCCTCGTTGTCGAAGACGTAGGGGATGGAGATCGCCGAGAACTTCGGATTGAAGTTGGCATAGAGCGATGTCGCGAGCAGCAGCATGTCGAGCGAACCGCCGGCCAGCTGCTTTACGGCGCCGGAGGGATCGCCGCCATAGAGCGTGCCGTTCGGGAAGACCTTGACGGTCAGTTGGCCGTTGGTCTTGGCGGCCACGAGTTCAGCGAATTTGTTGGCTGCAACGGTGATTTCGGAATTGTCTGGATCAGGCGTCGATAAGGTCAGCGTCGCTGCCTGGACGATCGAGGCGGTCAGCATGGTAGCGGCGGCCAACAGGCTGCGAAGTGCGAAGTGTTTCATTTTCATTCCTCCCTTTTGATAGTCTCAACTGGATGTCAGGCGGACTAGCCTCCGCCCCGGTTCATGCGTTGCAATTGAAGAATGACGCCGCTGTGATCGAGATCGCCGTCACCATCATCCACCATGGCTTGAAAAAGCCGATCAACCTCCTCGCTGACCGGTAGCGTCAATCCAAGGCTGCGCGCAAAGGCCAGCGCCGTCGATGTGTCCTTCACCTGATATTTCGCGGGCCCACCGGGCTGGAAATTGCCTTCCACCATGCGCAGGCCGTGCTGGCGGAACACCGTGGAGTCGGCGAACCCGCCGAGCAGAGCCTCGCGCACCCTGGCCGGATCGGCACCGCCCCGCTTGGCGAGCGTCAGCGCTTCGGCCACCGCGCAAATGGTCGAGGCGACGATCAACTGATTGGCAAGCTTGGTCAGCGCGCCGCTGCCCGCCGGGCCGACATGGGTCACCCGCCCGAGAGGAGCGAAGACCGGATGCAGCCGATCGACGACTGCGGCATCCCCGCCAGCCATGATCGCAAGCGTTCCTTCCCTGGC
Organism: Neorhizobium sp. 05N33; assembly: GCF_056397445.1. Classification (NCBI taxonomy): domain Bacteria; kingdom Pseudomonadati; phylum Pseudomonadota; class Alphaproteobacteria; order Hyphomicrobiales; family Rhizobiaceae; genus Neorhizobium; species Neorhizobium sp. 05N33. Next base: position 228,892 of record NZ_JBFTNK010000008.1, read on the forward strand.
ACCCTTCTCGCCACCCGAAACCGGCGCATCGACACAAGCCACACCGTGATCGGCGGCCTCCTTGACCAGGGCCACGGCGGTCTCCACCGGAATGGAGCTCATGACGGCCAGGATCGCTCCCGGCCGCATGGCGGAGATCACGCCATGTTCGCCCATCAGCACCGTTTCGCAGACGGGACCGGAACTCAGCATGCAGATCACCACGTCGGCGTCCGCTGCGGCGGCGACGGCATCCGATGCCGTGACCACGCCGCGGCCGCTCAGCGCCGCCGCCTTTTCCGGCGTCCGGTTCCAGCCCGAAACCGCAAAACCTGCCTCGGCCAGACGCCCGGCCATGGGGCCTCCCATGATGCCGGTGCCGATGACGGCAATGCGCTGTATGCTCTCGGTCATTTGTCCTTCTCCCGCCATCACGGATAGTCCCGGCGTGAAAAGCGGACCGGCCGCTCCTCGACGATCAGCGGCGGGAAAGCCTGCCGGAAACGCTCGAGATGCGGCGTTTCCAGATGAGCGTCGAAGGCGGCCCTGCTATCATAGACCTCGTAGAACACCACAGTATCTTCCGATCCTTCAGGGCAGATCACGTCGAACTGCCGGCAACCAGGCTCATCTGCGGTAGAGTGCTTGGCGTCATCCCGCGCAGCTTCCAGGAAAGCCCGCATCTTGCCGGGCTTCACCTGGAATTCCGCGATCACGACAAAGGCTGGCGGGCTCATCTGGTCACCCGTGCTCACGCTGCCGCGCTCTTGGCCGGGCGGAAGCTGCCTTCCATTTCCTGGCGCAGCTTCACCACGTCGAGGTCATTGACGATCTCGACGTCGTCGAACGAGACGATCTGATCCTTCTTGATCGGCCGCTTGAGCTTGACGTTATGGGCAAGACCGATCGGCAGGGCCTTGAGATCAAGGCTGCGGGTTGCCGGAATGGCATTGGCCCAGACGGCATAACCGCCCTCGCCATCCAGCATTTCGCCGGGCTGCATGTCCTTCTTGGCGGTCGCGACCGCATCGCCGCGGAATTCCTTGGAGCAACCGGTCGGCTCGTTGCGCAGCACGGCGGACAGGACGCTGATCGACGTCTCCAGGCCGATGATGTGGAACGGACGCCACATCGAGGCATACCAGCCCGACGGATCGGTCAGCAGGCCATATTGCTTGAAGCAGGACCGGGCATATTCGTTATGCGCCTTGAAGGTGACGAACACGCCGTAGCGGATATTGTTGAACACCTCGCGACCATCCGGCTCCTGGCTGGCGGCAATGTCGACGAGACCCGAACGCGCCATGCGGCCACCGTCGGATGCCGGGCGGAAGACGCGAGCGAGATCGTGGAGGCCCGCGGGCGGGAAGGCCAGGCCATCATCCGGGCAATCCAGGCCGGTGCCATTGGCGACCGCAGCCATTTCGATTGCGGCCTTGGTGCCGTCGGTAAAGGAATTGTAGAGCTTCGGGTTGAGATTGTCCGCCGCGACCTGTTCCTCGGTCCAGCCGAAGAGGCCCCAGACCGTATCCGGGGTGGAATAACGGTAGCGCGGCTCGAAATTCATGCCCTTGCCGGCGGCGGTAATCTCGAAGCCAGTGGCGCGTGCCCAGTCGACCAGTTCGCAGATCAGCGCCGGCTGATCGCCGTAGGCCATGGAATAAATGAGCCCCCTGGCGCGGGCCTTCTCGGCCAGGATCGGCCCGACCATGACGTCGGCCTCGACATTGACCATCACCACATGCTTGTTGTGCTCGATCGCGCCCAGCGCATGGCGGGTGCCGGCGATCGGATGGCCTGTCGCCTCGATGATGCATTCGATTTCGCCGCATTCGAACAGCGCCTTGACATCATCGGTGATGAAGGTCGTGCCGTTCTTGACGGCATCGCCGGCGCTGGTCGCGCTGTAGCGCTCCTTGGCCCAGCCAACCCGCTGCATGGATTCCCTCGCCTTTCCGACATCGAGATCGGCCACGGCAACCATGTGCAGGCCGGCAATGCGCTGGGCCTGGGCGAGCACCATCGACCCGAACTTGCCGGCACCGATCAGGCCGACCCTGACCGGACGTCCATCGGCGGCACGAAGCGAAAGCAGTGAATACAGATTCATTTCAACATCCTCGGCTGGGGAATATCTTTTGCACAGAGCCCGGCCGGAGACCCGATCGATAACAACCGCTCCCGGATTGCGGGCATGGTTGCCCCTCCGGCGAATGCGGTTCCCGCGATGATAAAGTCTCCTCCCGGAGAACGCGGCAACCTGCCTGCGCCCCTCTCGGCCGCCTCCCACAAACGGCTTGTGGCCAGACAGTAGGAGCGAAAAGCGGTTAGCTCAATTTAGAAGATTGGGAATATGCGTTAGATTTTCTAAGCATTCCTGAGCGAGCTGACTTCAGGTCGCGCACCAGCTGACAAACACCGCACGGCCATGTGTTTCTTGGGATTACTGGTGCAAAGCGTCGCTTGAAGCAGTGGGCGATCATCGAGCCGTACGACAGGCAAGCTTGAACGGTGCCGGAGGCTTTTACCTGCTGACTTTACCCAAGACGGTCTGCTTCAGGTGTACCAACCAGTTTTGCCGCGTCCATGTTCGCCTTTCGAAGCGCGTCGTTCATCGTTTTGCCAGACGCGATTTCCGCCGCAAGGACGCCGATAAATTCGTCTCCCGCCCCATGCGTGCTTTCAACATTCACCCTCACAGCCGCAATGACGATCTCCTTTCCATCGCGGTTCGCGTAGGCGACACCCGAACCTCCAGCGGTGACGACGACCTCGGGAAAGATCCGCACAAGTTTCCGTGCGGCCTCAAGGGCGCCGTCGAGTGTTTCAACGACCGGGACGCCGGCCAGCATTTCGGCCTCAATGGCATTGACGACGATGATATCGATGAGGGGTTGCAGCTCGTTCGACAGAACGCGTGCCGGGGCTGCATTGATCAACACGCACCCGCCTGCCTGCTTGACGGCCCTTGCCGCCGCGACGTTGGCGGCATCGGGAATCTCATTTTGCAGAACGAGAACTGTTGTTTTGCTGAGCAGATCGCGAGCCGCCAGGACATCATGGTCGCCAAGCGTCAGGTTGCTGCCCGACACGATAACCGCACCATAGTCGCCCTCGTCGTCGAAAATAGCGACACTCATGCCGGTCGATTGCCAGGCGCCGCGCCGAACGAATGTGTGATCGACATTCCGACGGTCGAGATTCGAGATGAGAAATCGCCCGAAGTCGTCATCGGCGACAGCCCCGATCATGGAGGTGGCAATCCCCGTACGCGCAGCCGAAACCGCCTGATTGCCTCCCTTGCCGCCGCTTTTCGGATGCCAGGACGTCCCCGTTATTGTCTCGCCCTTGCGGGGCCGTGCCGGGCCGAAAACGGCGATATCGTAGTGAAGGCTGCCGAAGACGGTGACAACGGGCGAAGATGTCATAGGAGGCGATCTTTTCGTTTGGACGTTACGGCGGACATGGTGCGTTCAAGATTGCGTTCGGCAGCCTGATAGTCACGCTGGGCGACGGCCACGAAGATGGCATCGAGAATATTGAGCTGGGCGATGCGTGCCGCAGCATTTTCGCCCATCAGCGGCGACCCTTGCGCGGTGGAACACAGAACCACGTCGGCGGACTGGGCGAGCGCCGAAGAGCCGTAATTGGTGATGGCAATGGTGCGCGCGCCGTTCCTGCGCGCAAGCTGGATCGCCTCGATCACCGCGATCGTGTTGCCGGAATGGGAGAAGCCGATGGCAATATCGCCCTCCGCCAGCAGCGAGGCCGACATCAGCATCATGTGCGAATCGTCGAACACGCTGGCGCGCACGCCGATCCTCAAGAACTTGTGGGCCACGTCGCGGGCAATCTGCGCCGAGCCGCCGACGCCGTAGAAATCCCGCGTTGCTGCCTTGTGGATCAGATCCGCCGCCCGGTCGAATGCTGCCATGTCGAGAATGGCAAGCGTTTCCTCGAGCGCGTGGATCGAAGTTCGAAACACCTTCTGGACGATTTCGAGCGAGGTATCGTCCACGGACAGTTCCTGGTGCATCTCCGCCGTCGGCTGCCGGTTGTATTGGCTAACGGCAGAGCGGAAGTCGCGAAAGCCGGAGAAGCCGAGCTTCTTGGTTATCTTGACCACCATGGCTTCGGAAACGCCGGCGTTCTCCGCGATCTGCTTGAGCGACGTCTCGTCGCTGAAATCCCGCATGGCGAAAACGGTATCGACGACCTTTGCTTCGAGCGGCGTCAAGAGCGGCATCATCATGCGGATGCGTGGTCCCACGGCCTTCATGTCGAAGCTTTCACCGTTCATCCCCGTCCCCTTGTCGCGCGATCGATTATCATTGCGGCGAGGATTATAAGGCCGGTGGCGAGCAGTTGATAGAAGGCTTGGACATTCATCAGGGTCAAACCGTTGCGCATCGCGCCAAGGATGATCGCGCCGAGGATCGTGCCGAGAATGCTTCCCTTGCCGCCCATCAGGGAAGCGCCGCCGATGGCCGCAGCCGCAATCGCGTCGAGTTCCCATAGATTGCCGAGGATAGGCTCGGCAGCTCCCAGACGCCCGATCAGGATCAGCGAAGCCAGCGCTGCCAGCCAGCCCGAAATGACGTAGGCTGTGATCTTGGTGCGCGCAATCGGAACGCCGGCCACATAAGCCGCCTCTTCATTGCCACCGACAGCCATCAGATATTCGCCGATCGGCGTCTTCTTGAGCAGGATCCAAGCGGCAATCGCCACGACCGCGACGATAATGACTGGCGTCGGAATGCCGAAGAGATTGCCGTTGAAGAGCGAGCGGAAGCCCGAGGGAATGCCGAGGACGGGATTGCCGCCGGTATAGATGAGCGCGATGGCCCGGTAGGTACTGAGCGTGCCGAGTGTGACGATGAACGGCTGCAGGCCGACATAGGCGACGAGCACGCCGTTGATGAAGCCGCAGACGATGCCCACGCCGAGACCCGCAAGGATCGCCAGGGGTATCGGCGTGCCGGCGAGCAGCAGGGTCGCGGTGATGACGGCGGAGATCGCGGCCATCGGACCGACCGACAGATCGATGCCCCCCGAAATGATCACCAGCGTCATCCCAAGCGCCAGGCACGCATTGATGCTCGACTGCTGAAGAATGTTGACGAGGTTTCGCTCGGACAGGAATCCCGGGACGAGTGCGGCGAATACAGCCATGATGACGATGAGGCCGATCAGCGTTCCCGCGTCGCGCAGCGAAAACGAGAAGCGGCGGAAGGCCGGTGTTGATTCTGCAGCGTTCGACGAACTGGTCATTGTATGTCCTATCTGGGTATGTCCTATCTGGTTCATGCGGTCTGGGCGGCACGTGTATCCGCCGCACCGGCATTCGCCCCCGGAATGGCGTGCGCAACGATCGCGCTTTCTGTCAGCTGGTCGCGTGGAATACCGGCAGCGACCCGACCTTCCCGCATGACCAGCACGCGGTCGGAGAGCCGGATAATCTCCGGCAATTCCGAGGACACGACGATGATCGAATGGCCTTCGCGGGCGAGATCCTCGATCAGGTGATAGATCTCGGACTTGGCGCCAACATCGATGCCGCGGGTGGGCTCGTCGAACAGCAGGATCTGCGATTTGGCCGCCAGCCATCGGGCGATGATCGCCTTCTGCTGGTTGCCTCCGCTGAATAGCCGGATCGGCCGATCCAGTTGGAACGGTCTCAGGTTGACGCGCTTCAACAAAACCTGCGCGGTCGCACGAAGCTTGCCCGTGCTGATCATGCCGCCCGCGGAAAAGCTGGAGAGCGAAGCGAGCGCCATGTTGGTGCTCACGGGACGCAGAGGAATGATCCCCTCCCGCTTGCGTTCTTCCGGCACAAGACCGATGCCGGCAGCAATCGCCTCGCGTGGCGTGGCGAAGCGCACTGCCTTGCCGTCGATGGTGATCGATCCGGCGCTCAGGCGGTCGGCGCCGGCCAAAAGCCGCAGCAGTTCCGTTCGGCCTGAGCCCACGAGCCCGGCAATGCCGAGCACTTCGCCCTTGAGTAGCGTGAAGGACACATCGCGGATCTTCGTTGCCGACGAGAGATTCTTCGCGTCGAGCTTGACCGTATCGGTCACGAAGGAATTGTGTTCCTCCTGCATCAATTGACGACCGACCATCATCGCGATGACGTCCTTTTCCGACGCAGTCTTGAGATCGACCTTGCCGACCAGCTTGCCGTCGCGCATGACGCTGGCGCGTTGGCAGATGCGGAAAACTTCGTCCATCTTGTGGGAGACATAGATGATCGAGACGCCTCTCGCCGAGAGGCTGGCGATCACCTCCGCCAGGCGGTCGAACTCGGTCGGCGTCAAGCTGGAGGTCGGCTCGTCCATGGCGACGACCCTCGCGTTGTCCAGCAGCGCACGGCCGATCTCGACAATCTGGCGCTGCGCCACCTTAAGGGAGGAGATTGGAGCGGCAGGATCGATGCTCCTGTCGATCATCGATAACGCTTCAGCGGCGCGCGCCTCCTGCTCGCGGCGAGAGACGAACAGCCCCCCCATGCGGGTCAGCGAATGACCGAGGAACATATTCTGGGCGACACTCAGATGCGGCACCTGCTGCAGTTCCTGGTGAATCATGGCGATGCCGGCTCCGCGGGCATCCATCGGCTTCTTGAAGGCAACGCCCTGGCCATCGATCAAGACCATTCCGGAGGTCGGGCGAAACACGCCGGAGAGTATCCGCAGAAGGGTGGATTTGCCGGCGCCGTTTTCGCCAAGGAGCCCGTGGATCTCGCCGGGTGCAACGTCGAACGACACGTCGGTGAGGGCGTTCACACCGGGAAAGCTCTTGGAGATCGTCTCGAATCTCAGTCGGGGGATCATTATTCCACCTCGTTCACTAAACCCGGATGCCGGCCTTGACGGCCGGCATCCATTCGACGTTCGTTACTTGGCCGCCTTGGCATCTTCCATCAGCACCGCGCGGACATCGACGTTCGCACCCTGGTAGCGGCTGAGATTGTCGGCGGTGATGAGGGCCTGGGGCGTGGCGACGACGCGGGGCAGCTTCTGGCCGGCGACAAGGCGCAGCGCGGTTTCGAGCGCGACTTCGCCTGTCAAGACCGGAAAGCTGTCGACGGTGCCGGTCAGTTCACCTGCCTTGATCGAGGAATAGGCATCGGAAATTCCGTCGGTGCCGAACACTGCGACCTTGCCGGCAAGGCCGGCGGCCTTGACGGCTTCCACGATGCCGAGCGCCATGCCGTCATTGTTGGCATAGAAACCGACGAGATCTGGATGCTGGTTGAGAATGTTGGTAGCGGCATCGTAGGACGTCTGACGGTCCCAGTTTCCGGGAACGCTGGCGACGACCTTGAACTTGCCGCCTTCGCTGATGGTCGACTTGAAGCCGTCGGTGCGCTGGACGGCAGCGTAGACACCGGCCTGACCTTCGACAATCGCCACCTTGCCGCCCTGGGGACGGTTTTTAATGAACCACTTGGCGACGCGGACGCCATTATCGCGCTGGACGTTGCCGACATAGTGCTCGGCCTGCGGGATGACCGCGTCGTTGACGTTGACGACCGGAATCTTGGCGGCCTTGGCCTGCTCGATTACCGGCTGCAGGTTGGCGTCCGTCTGCGGCGAGACCAGCAGGACGTTATAGCCTTGCGTGATCATACCTTCGGCGATCGTCAGCTGGCCGAGCTGGTCGCCCTCGCTCTGGGCGGCCTGATAGACGACGGGCACGTGGACCTTCTTGCCGAGGGACACATAGCCTTCGCCGAGCGACCGCCAGTATTCGTTGGTCAGTGTCTTTGAAACGGCTCCGGCCTTCGTGCCCTCGGGCAGTTTGGGAAATGGGCCGAGCTTGGCTTCAAGCTCCGACCAGTCCATGCGATTCTTTTCGGTATCGGAATTCAGCGGCGCGAGATCCTGCGCAACGGCTGCGCTGAACAGGAAGCTGGCGGCGACGCCGGCAGCAAGGGTCGTCTTCATAAAGATCTTCATCGGTTCCTCCCGGATGGTGTCGATCGGCACGCCTTCGGCATGCCCTGGGTTCAAGGTTCTTAAGGTTTCAAGAATTTCAGCGTTCGGGCGGCTCAGCCGAGCATCAGCTCCTGGACAACGGCCTGCGCAGATACGGCATCCTGTCGGTCAATCGCCCCGGAAAGGCGGTTGTCCTGCTCGAGGCGATCCACCACCGTCAGCATCCGCTTGACGGTCTGGATGTTTACCTCGCATTCGTGGACCGGATCGAGACCGGTCATATCGGGAAACGTGTCGAAATAGATCGCGCCGTCATAGCCGTCCTTACGGATCTGGCGCAGAAGCTCGATCGTCTGCTGGGCATGCACCGCGCCGACCATCAGGCCGTCGTCGCGCTTGGCATAGCCGTCGTTGAGATGAACGCCGAGAAGCCGGCTGTATCGGGCGATGAGAGCTGCGGCAAAGGCCGGCTGCTCGTCGGCATAGAGCACATGGGCGAAATCCAGCGTCACGCCCAGATTGGGCATATCGACGTCCTTGATCGCAAGAAGCGTGGTCGCGCAATCGGGCATCAGGCTGTAGGAGCGTGGCTCGTTCGGTTTGTATTCGATGCTGATGCGGCAGTCGGGATCATGGGCGCAAACTTCACGAATTCCATCTACTTCGTGTTGCCACAACATATGATAGTTGGCCTGAAAGGCATAATCGAAACCATCCTGTCCGAGCCAGAGCGTCATCAGGTTGCTGCCGGCGGCGCGCGCCGCGTCGATGCCTTTCTTCGTCAAGTCGATCGCCTCGCGGCGAACCGCCGGATCGGGGTTGGTGAAGGCGCCGATCTTGAAGGCCGGATTGGTATAATAACGCATGGCGAAGCCGTTGATCGCCAAGCCGAGATCGCCAATCATCCCGGCCAGAAGCGACGGATCGTCGGCAACATGGTCGGGATAGTTGAGATCGAGATCAGTCAGACCTTCGACCTTGGCTGCGCGCGTCGCCATCTGCATCATTGTCGGCTTGCCCGAAAGATCGGGCCATTCGGCCTTCGGCTTCGAGGCAAAAGAATTCAGTCGGGTGGCAAATCTCGGTTCTGGCACGGGTCTGGCTCACTTCAATCACTACAGATGCAACTTCACAAGATTATTATTACTTGTAAAGTTATAATTGTTGTGCAGCGCACCAATTCGTAATGACGAACGCGAGAGAGACCGGTTCCCGGCCTTTTCCCGTGATGCACGAACGCGCGCGTAAGCAGCCAGCCTGGATCTGCAGCCATGACTGGACGAACCTCGAAACCGGCCCCGAAAAGTTTCAGTCGGCTGCACCGGCAGGACTTCGGCGTCAGCCCGCCATCACCGCCTCGATCTCGGCAAGCGTGGGCATTGCGGGGGCCGTCCCGCGTCTTGTGACGGCGATGCCGGCGGTGGCGCAGCCGAAGCGGACGGCATCGAGCGGTGCCGCGCCCCGCGCAAGCGCTGCAGCAAAACCGCCGACGAAAGCATCGCCGGCACCGGTCGTATCAATGACTGGGCCGCAGGAGACGGCGGGCACATGAGTGGATTGCCCAGCACTGTGGAACAAGACGCCCTGCCCGCCGAGCGTGATGACCGCCGTACCGACACCATGCGACAAAAGCACATCGCCCGCGCGCTTTGCATCCTCCAGGGTTTCGAGCGGAAATCCGACCAACGCCGCGGCTTCTGTCTCGTTGGGGACGATATAGTCGCAGAGCCCGTAGATCTCCGCTGGAAAGACGCCCGCGGGTGCGGGGTTGAAGATCGTGGTGACACCGGCCTGCCTTGCGATTTCGAGCGCCCGATGGGCCGCCGGTGCGGGCTGTTCTAGCTGGGTGATGAACACGGCGGATAGCTCGATGGTACCCCGCGCTGCCTCGACATCCTCGACGTCGATCGTGCCGGCCGCTCCGGCATAAACGATGATCGCGTTGTCGCCGGTACGGTCGTTGACATAGATGAAGGCAGCGCCGGTCGGATGGTCGTCCATGACGGTCAGCTTCGCCGTCACACCGGCCTGCTCGTAGGTCTTGAGCGCCAGATCACCGAATGTGTCGCGGCCGATCTTCGAGATGAAGGACACGTCGGCCCCTGCCCGCGCGGCAGCCACCGCCTGATTGGATCCCTTGCCGCCCGGCCCGACGGAAAAGCCGCTGCCGGCGATGGTCTCACCCACGGCTGGCATGCGCGGCGCGAGATAGGCCGTGTCGGCGACGAAAATGCCGAGAATGGAAATTCCGGTTCCCATGCCGAAAACCTCACACGCCTGCAGGCGGGATGACGCCCTTGGTGAACAGGAAGCAGCCATAGAAGCGCGTTTCGCCGGTCGAGATCACGCAATAGGCCTTCTTGGCCAGATCGTAGAAAGCGAAGCGCTCGATACCGTACATGGGCGAATGCCTGCCTTCCGCCCGGTCGATCTCCGCCTGCACCTCGCCTTGCACGGTCGGAATTTCGCCCGGCGCGCCCATGACTTCCATGCGACCGGCAGAATTCTGGAGCGGCGTGTCGAGCGGCAGCACCGAGAGAATGGCACGGATCGCGTCA
>NZ_JBFTNK010000009.1:0-218914 GCF_056397445.1 Neorhizobium sp. 05N33
CCTGGCGACTGTTCGGGTTCGATGGAACGGCGGATGAAGACCCAGGCTCTGCCACGGGCTTGGTGTCCCAAGGGAGGTTCGGTCTCCCATCCGCCACCGCATCTGGCAGTAAATCGCCAAAAGCGGATAAAGGGAAGTTACAAGGGGGGTAAACCACACCCGTCAACGCCGCGTCTCCATTTTGTCGTCCGCAACCTTTTTGCCCGCCCTCACCCGGATCAGCGCCAGCACCGCGAGCGCCGTCACCATTACCACCGCGATCTCGCCCAATGTATCCGTGCCGCGGAAGTCGACGATGATGACGTTGACGACGTTGGCGCCGTGGGCGACGGTCTTGGAATAGGCGTTGAAGAAGTCGGTGAGCAGGGTGTCGAACGGCGCCTGCGTCGATTTCAAGAGGAGCAGCGTGAAGCCGAGGCCGCAGGCGACCGCGATCGTCCCGTCGAAGAGCGTTTGTCCTAGGGGCCGGTGGTCGCGGGGCGAGAGCCGCAGCCGCGTCATTACCAGCGCCAGGATGACCACCGACAGCGTCTCGACCATGAACTGGGTGAACGACAGGTCCGGCGCGCCGAACAGCAGGAAGATGACGGCGACGGCAAAACCCTGGATGCCGAGCGAAACGATCGCCGTCAGCCGATCCTTTGCACGCAGCACGGCGATAAGGCCGATCACCGCGATTGCGAAGAACGCGGCTTCCTGGACCAGCAATTGCTCCGGCCACCTGGGCATTGCCGGCAGTTCCCCGAACAGGAAGGGCGGGACGAGCAGCGTCACGGCCAGCAGGATGAAGGTGGCGGTGATGTAGATTTCCAGCCGGCCCGGCTGGACGAGGCGGGTGACGACGCCCGAAAGCCGCACCAGGCCGGAGACGAAATGGTCGAAACCGCGGTCCGGGCCGGGGCCAAGGCTTTCCACCGCCCGCACCATGAAGGCCCGCAGGTCCGTCAGCCGCCAGAAGGCGAGTGCGCCGAGCAATACGGTGATCACCGACAGAAGCAGGGGCACGCCGAGATGCGGCATGGTCGAAATGTCGATGACGATCTTCTGGGCGGTGATCGCGCTTGCCATCGGCGAGGAGATGTAACGATGCGCCACGCCGGAAAAGAGTGCGGCCGCCAGGCCGAGCACGGACAGAACGACCGGGCCCAGCCAGAGCGTCACCGGTCCTTCGTGGGCATGTTTCGGCGTCTCGACATCGGGGCCGAGGAAAGGTTTCAGCGCCACGGCAAAGCCAATCGCGAACATCAACGCATTGCCGATTACGGCGAGGCCGGTGAAAAACACCGCGCGCGGATTTCCGGCGACAAGCGCCGCATAGATCTCCTCCTTGGCGAGGAAACCGAAGAACAGCGGCAGGCCGCCCATGGAGAGCGCCGCCAGCAGCGCCGCGCCGAAGGTGACCGGCATGGCGGCGCGCAGGCCCCCGAGCTTCGTGACGTCGCGGCTGCCGGCCTCATGATCCACCGTGCCGGCGACCATGAACAGCGCGCCCTTGAACAGCGAATGGGCGACGAGATAAAGCACCGCCGCCTCGACCGCATGGGCCGAACCGAAACCGGTCAGCATGACCAAGAGACCGAGCGAGGCCATGGTCGTATAGGCAAGCATCAGCTTCAGGTCCGTCTGGCGGACTGCCAGAAACGTGCCGGCAATCAGCGTGATACCGCCGAAGAAGGGCAGCAGGATCATCCAGGCGGGCGTTTGCCCCATGACCGGGTTCAGCCGCATCAGCAGGTAGACGCCGGCCTTCACCATGGTTGCCGAATGCAGATAGGCGGAAACCGGCGTCGGCGCTTCCATGGCGTTCGGCAGCCAAAAATGGAACGGAAACTGCGCCGACTTGGTGAAGGCGCCGGCGAGCACCAGCAGCAGGGTTGCGAGATAGAACGGGCTCTGGCGCAGCCCGTCGCCAAGATGCACGAGCAGCGAAAGCTGGGTGACGCCGGTGATGTTCCAGAGGAAGACCAGGCCGGCGAGCAGGCAGAGCCCGCCGCCGCCGGTGACCACCAGCGCCTGAAGCGCCGCACGCCGCGCCGCCTCCCTCTCGTGATCGAAACCGATCAGCAGGAACGAGGTGATCGAGGTCAGTTCCCAATAGACGAACAGCATCAGAAAACTGTCGGAGACGACGAGGCCGAGCATGGCGCCCATGAAGGCGAGGATGAAGGCCATGAAGCGCCCCTGCCCCTCATGACCCTTCATGTAGCCGCCGGAATAAACGACGATCAGGGTGCCGATGCCGGTGATCAGAAGCGCGAAGGTGAGCGACAGGCCGTCGAGGAACCAGGAGAAGGAGAGGTTGAAGCTCGGCGCCCAGGCATAGCCCCCGGTCACCACTTCGCCGGCGGCGATTTCGGGCAGGAAGGTGCAGAAATGCGCAAATGCGAGCGCCGGGGCCAGCGCCAGAACCCAGGCGGCCCTGTCGCCCAGAAGGCGGGTAAGGACCGGTGCCAGAACTGCGGCGATAAAGGGCAGGAACAACGCGAAGAACGTCAACGCCGGCGCATTGGCAGCCATGTCATCTCCACGCTTCAGAAGCCCCACACCGCCCGACCGTTCGGAGGCAGGTGATTTTCTATGGGAAACGCGGCCTCGCCTCAAGCAGAACCGGACGAAACACACAGAAACGCGCGTTTTCCGGATTTTGATGGCAAGTGCCGCCAACGCTTAAGGGGGCAGCTTCTCGCGAGGAGCGGTCATTGCTGGCGTCGCAAAACTGCTAATTCTGCGGCCGGTCGAGCTATGTTGGGTTCGCGCTCCCGGCTGGTGCTTGGGCTATGCTTGGGAAACGGTTCGGCATCATGCCTCATGAGAAGGCTTCACGAAGAAGCCGAGAATTTCACCGTCACGCCGCGCTGCCGAAAATAGGCCTGCATCAGCTTTCTGCCGGAACGGTTGTTCTGCACGAGCTTAGCCGGGTCGAATACGGCCTCTTTCAAACCCGCCCGTGTCAACGCTGCCTTGAGAGTCGCGATATGCACGTCGATGTCGGCATTGTTCGCCTGGAGCGATTCATAAATGCGGCCTGTTGCATCTGCTACGGTCGGTTCAGTCACTACCACTCTCCTGCTGTTATTCGCGTGGCGCTTACCACATTTTTTCGGCTTGACCTTATTGTGGTGAAAAATCCCCTCGTCAATGTGCGACGATAGATTGGAACATCGCGTCCGCTTTCGAAGATGGGACTCCAGAGGCAGGCCAGCGGAAACCAGCATTACGGCCCGGATGCTAGGGCAACAATGCGCCAGAAGTGGACGCCGTCGCGCTTATGAGAGACGGCCGACCTGGAGACAAATGCGGAGGTTCCTGTACTAGAAGACAGAGCACCAAGACCGCTACCGCCTAAAACAGTGCAGTAGTGTAGATCAACAAGTCGTTCTCGCGTAATGAGAGCAACAACATCATCAGATTATCGAAGCTCTTCTAATGTCAACAAAACACACGGCGATTCTTTATGTCCATGGGATTGGCAACCCCGCCCGAAACTCGTCTCTAAGCAATTTTCTGGACTACTTTGATTTGTACGGGCAATCCCAAAGCAAGAAGGGAATTGGTAAACCGAGAGATTTTTCATACAAAACGGCTGTCAACGATGACGATCAAGTCATCCATTACGTAGATTTCAAAAGGATCGTTGAGGTAGATGGACGGCCACGTGTCGCCAAGACTATCAGAGTTTATGAAGCTTACTGGGTGCCAGAAGCGGAAAGCCGCTACTCCGTGTTGTATGTATGTTTCTGGCTTCTGATGCGTGCAATTAATCCTTTCCGCTTAGCCTTTTCATCGTGGCGCAACTTTCCATCTTTTCGCCTCGCGTGCTTGCATGAACTTGCAGCTTATAGAAGCAAAAATCGAATCGAGAAGCTTGAGAGAGCCTATCGGGATTTCGAAAACTGGGAGAGCCGACATAAATTCCCAAATGGATCGTTCAGAGAATTCAAAACCTTTCTGCGTGAACGTCCTCCTACGGTAGGAACGACTGCCGACGATCTTTTGTTGCTGGCCAGTGAATGGCGTCGCAATACGCGAAGAAAGGTCCGCAATAGGTCCGCCAAAGTCGCACTCGCACTTTTAGGCTCGACTGCCGTTACAGCGATCCAGTGTTATCTGTGCTACGGTACCTGGAAATTCATAGCAGCAGGAATGCCAAACATCATCGCCTACCTCTACGTCGTTGTGACGTTGGCGTCACTCCTTTGCTTGATAGCATTGGGAAAATCGGCAAAAAGCTACGCCTACGATGTCCTCACGTGGACAATTGACTCCGAAAGAGATCAGCGGTTCCAAACACGAGAACGCGTGGTTGCTTACACGAGAAAGCTCATCAGGTACGTCGCAGCCAGCGAAGACTGTGGTCAGTTTTTCATAGTCTCGCATAGCTTAGGAACGAGCATCGCGATGGAAGCGCTTCTGCAAGAAGGGCGACGCGCAAAAGCAGGCTCGGATAAAACCGAGCGGCTGCGCGTCCTAGAGAAACTCCATACAATTTTCACTATAGGCTCTCCTATCGATCTAATTTTCAATTTTTTTCAAATCGATACCACGTCTTCCCATCGATATAATCGACTTCGTGAGGAGCAACGCCTTTCTTTAGCAATGCCGCCCTTTCGTATCGAAGGTAGAGCAGGACGTGCCAGACTGGTGAATTTCTGGTCTCGGTTCGACCCAATCAGTTCACCTGTGACGTCATTACGTAAGAGTATTTCTGAGCGACGGGATGCCATAGCGAATATTGAGGCCATTCCGCCCGGCGTTCCTAACCCGATAGAGGCTCATACGAGCTATTACGCCGACCCGAAAGTCATGCAGGTCATTTATGCTGCTGTGATGGAGAGTTCCGATAGGGAAGAAACTACTGAAGACCAAGGCTCCAATAGTCCGCTCGGCATGTATGGCCCGTGGGTTAACCTTGTCACCGCAGCTATCACTGTAGCGCTGCTCACGGTCTTCGCTGTCCTGCCCAATTCCATGGCTTGGATAGTTATATTATTGTCGCTGCTGATATGGATTTTCATCGGTCGAAGATGGAGGAAAGAGGTGCTTCTGAGAGCCGAGCAGAAGCGCGGCGCTTTATTGAATCGATAAACCGATTGAACATCTCTTGATTGTCAGTTATCTGTGGAGGTAGAGCAAGGTGCAGCTCTCTTTTGACACGCACCTGTTAGGGGCTGCCTCTTGTAGGTGGCCCCGTTCTCTGTCGTGCAACACGCTTTCGGGTAGCGTGTGATGAGAAGTTTGGCTTCTGAAGACTGTCGCCTTCAAGTGTTTGAAATCCAGGTTTTCCGAGACGACGAACATTAGCGTCGTCATCGAAGTGATAGGCTGCAGCAGCAGTCTCAAATCCATTCAAAACTTGCAAGCCGCTGTCCGCTTTTGGGCCCGAAAACAGCCATGCCGGCATCCGCTCTCAAATCGCGGACTTTTCCTTCGCCGCCTCGATGCCTATCTATGGGGAAAACGAAAGGAACCTTGCGATGTCCGATGTGATCACCCCGAAAGTCCAGAAGACCGATGCGGAGTGGCGCGAGCTCTTGACGCCCGAGCAGTACCGAATCCTGCGGCAGGCCGGCACCGAACGCGCCTTTACCGGGCCCTTCTGGAACAGCCATGAAAAGGGCCTCTACAGCTGCGCCGCCTGCCACGAACCGCTGTTCGTCTCCGATACCAAGTTCGATTCCGGCTGCGGCTGGCCGAGCTATTTCGAGGCGGTGAATCCGGAGGCGATCACCGAAATCCGCGACGTGTCGCACGGCATGGTGCGCACCGAAGTCCGCTGCAGCAATTGCGGCGGCCATCTCGGCCACGTCTTCCCCGACGGCCCGCCGCCGACCGGCCTGCGCTACTGCATCAACGGCCATGCGATGGACTTCGAGGCGATGAAGTAAAGCAAAACACCCGAAGCGCCGGCGATCCGCCGGCGCTTTTTTTATTCTCAATAATCGTCGCTGATCTCAAGCCAGTAGCCGTCCGGGTCCTGCAGGTAGATCGACCGGACGCCGTCGGCACGGGTGTAGATCCTACCCTCGTTTCTCGCCAGATCGCCGTATTTCGTGCCGGTTGCGGCGATGTGGGCGACCGTGGCGTCGAGGTCGGTCACGGCGATGCAGAGATGGGTCGACATGGTGACATAGGTTTGGCCGAAATCGCCTTCGATCAGGTGGATCGACTGGTCGTCGCCGATGCCGAACCAGCGGATGTTCGGCTTGCGGGCCTTGCACTCGATTTCCGGCAGGCGCAGGACCCGGTGATAGAACTCGGCGCTGCGGGTTAGATCGCGAACCATGATGGACAGGTGGTTTATGCGAAGCGACGCGGTCATGCTCTCCTCCAACAGCACTCGCGGGACCGCCTGACGTCAGGTCGGGTCCTTGTCGTGGACAATGATCCGGGCGGCAGTTGCACCCGGGAATGCCGGCGGTAGTCATAAACCGAATGTGGGGTCTCGGAAAGCCGGGACGCTCTGTACGCTAGACCGGCAGTTCCACCATGAACGCGAAGCGGGCCTTTTCGCCCGGCTGGAGAACCACGCCGTAGGGACGTTTCGCCAGGTCGTCCGAACCGCCGAGTTCGGCCGCTGTGCCGTGCCAGGGTTCGATGCAGATGAAGGAGGCGCCGGGTTTTTGCCAGAGCGCCAGGTTCGGCAGGTTCTCGAAGGAAAATTTGAGCGCGGGACCGCCCTCGGCGGCATAGGTCAGCCCCTCGCCCGCCCCTTCCGGAAAGATCATCGCATCCGCCTCGAACATCGCATGGTCGAGCGTCAGGCTGCCGGCCGTAAACGGCGACGGCAGCTTTTCCGGGCTGACCAGCCCGCCCTCCAGCCGCGTCAAAGCCGGTTCGGCGCCGTTATCGAGGGTGATGGTATGGGCCTTGGCCGCCGCGCCGGGAATCGGCCAGACGAAGGCCGGGTGGAAACCGAAGCCGAAGGGCATCGGGTTCCGATCCCGGTTCTCGACTTCGGCCGCAACCGTCAGCGTCCGGCCATCCAGCGAATGCTCGACCGCCAACAAAAATTCGAATGGATAGACGGCGCGTGTCGCGTCGGAGGCGGCGAGTTCGTAACGGCACATGGTCTCGCTCGACGAGGCAAGCGTAAACTCGCTGCGGCGGGCAAAACCGTGCTGGCCCATCTCGTAGGGCTTGCCGTCGACGCTGATCCGGTTTTCCGGCGCCTTGCCGACCATCGGAAACAGAACCGGCGAGCGGCCGTTCCAGAAGGCGGCGTCGCCATTCCAGAGAAACGAGCGGCCATCGGCGGCTGTCAGCGCCTGCATCTCGGAGCCGAGCGAGGAGATGTCGACGGTCAGGTACGGGTTGGAGATGCGGGTGACGTCGGACATGGCGGCTCCTTCAGGTTCCGGTTCGGAATCATGTCCTCATCTTTGCGCACCAGACGTTTCGGTTCAATGACGCGCGGGGTGTTTTCGAGCGTCAAACGGCGCCAAGCCAGTTCGGCTCAGTCTTTCGCGACCTCGCCTGCATATTGATCGTCCGTCACCGCCCCCAGCCATTCCGCCGTGCTGCCGTTCAGCGCTTCCTGGATGGCGATATGGGTCATGGCGGTGGTCGGGGATGCGCCGTGCCAGTGTTTTTCGCCGGGCGGGAACCAGATCACGTCGCCGGGCCGGATGGCCCGGACCGGCTCGCCCCAGACCTGAGCGAGGCCAGCGCCAGCCGTGACGAGCAGCGTCTGGCCGAGCGGGTGGGTGTGCCAGTCGGTGCGCGCGCCCGGTTCGAAGGTGACCGAAAGGGCGCGCACCCGGGCCGGCTCCGGCGCCTCGACGATCGGATCGAGCCTGACGGTGCCGGTGAAATATTGTGGCGGCGCCTTCGAAGGCTGCGATCCGCTGCGCTTGATGTCCATGGTTCGATCCTCGCTGAACGACTGGTTACACTTCATATGGTCAGGTCATATAGGTCACAACGGGCGCGGCGCGACGTCCAAAAATTCTTGACTTCGGTTTTTGCACGGTTATGCCTTTCGGTCGAAGAGCGTCGGCCTTTGAGGTTCAGTTTGCCTAAGTAATCCCCGGTCTCGACAGGTTCACCCTCCCATGCGTGGAAGAGCGATGACGCTTGCCCGCGTGGGAACACTGTTCATCGGGGTGGCGGCTTGAGACCGGTTTGGCATTGATCGTGCCAGTGCGGCCTCGTGCTGCCCTGAACCGTCCGACTAAGACCTCCGACGCTTGCTCCCCACAGTCCGGACCTTCGCCACACCGTGCGCGCCCGAAAGGGCTTCTTGAGTGCCGTTTCCCGCATGAACTTCCTGACTGGAAGATCAAAACGGCATGTGCGACATCCTCCATCTCGAATGGACTGCAACCCCTAGAACTCCACCCCGGCCGATCCTTGCCTGCAGCGGCTGCGGGTTATCGAGACCGTTCCGCTCCAGCGGCCGCATCCGCCTCAATGCCAATGGCAAGCGGCTCGATGCCTGGCTCATCTACCGATGTATCGCCTGCGACGGCACCTGGAACCGGCCGATCTTCGAGCGGCAGACCATCCGGGCGATCGATCCCGCCCTGCTCGACGCGATGCAGGCGAGCACGCCGGATTTCGTTTCCCGCATCGAATTCGACGCTCAGGCGCTGAAGGCCAGGGCCGGACGCATCGAGGAAAGCGACGACATCGAGACGCGCAAGGCGGTGCTTCGCCACGATGCGGACTGGAGGCAGATCACAATCACGCTCGCCCTGCCCTATCCGACCGGCCTGCGGCTCGACCGGCTGCTGGCGGCGGAACTTCAGCTGTCGCGCAGCCGGCTGCAGGCGCTTTTCGACAGGCAGGAGATCCGGGTCGGGCCAGAGCGGAAGGACGCGCTGAAACGCGGCATCCGCGACGGCACCCAAATCACGCTCGACCTGCGCGACGAGGCCGAGCGAATGGCGGTGGGCAAGGCGGCGATGGGCGGCTGATCAGCGATAACCGGTGGCGTCGGCCGGCTTGCCGGGCTCCTGAACCTCGTTCAGGTAGCGCCAGCAATCCGGCCGCGAGCCGTCGACATCGTTGAACTCATAGACCTTGGCAAGGCCGCCGCTCGACAGCGACTGGCCGTTCCAGCGTGCCCGGTCTGGATCGGCGGCAAGCGCTGCCACCGCCCGACCGATGAAGCGCGGCGTTTCGGAAATGCAGAAATGCGGCTGGGCGACCAGAGCATCCCGCCAGTTTTCCTCGGTCACCTGGTAGATATCCAGCATCATCTCGGAGCGCATCCAGCCGGGCGTGATCGACACCGAGGTGCTGCCGACCTTTTCGAGATCCTTGCCGTGCGCCCAGGCCATGCGCGTCACCGCGGTTTTGGCGAGGTCGTAGAAGGGCGAGAGCCGATAATGTTCGGCATTGTATTCCGCCGTGCCATCGGTGACCTCGACCAGCAGGCCACCCGGCGTCTCGATCATCAGCTTCAGCGCATGATGGGCGGTGATCAGGTGGGTGTCGATCGCCAGCCGCAGCATGCGCAGGCCCTTTTCGAGGTCGTGCTCCCACACCGGCTTGTCCCATTCGAACAGATGTTCTCCGCCCCAGATGTCGTTGACAAGGATATCGAGCCTCCCCTGCTCCTCGCGGATGCGCCCGACGAGCGCTGCGACATCCTCCGGGACGAGGTGATCGAGCGGCACCGCGATGCCCGTGCCGCCGGCTAGCGTCACCAGTTCGGCGGTATCCTCGATCGTCTCCGGCCGCCCGTATTCCGACTGCTTCTCCCGGGTGGTCCGGCCGGTGACATAAACGGTTGCGCCAGCCGCCCCGAGCTCGACCGCGATACCCCGCCCGGCACCCCGCGTGGCGCCTGCCACCAGCGCGATTTTTCCCTCCAGAGGCTTTTTGTACACGTGCGACATGACGGCTCCTTCCCTTCCGGTTCCCTATGGTTAGAACTGGCGTTTCATATAAAGGCAATATATAAACGTTTATTCGTTTATAATTCGAGAGGCAAGATGGCGCGACCAAAAACCATGCCGGACAGGGACGTACTGGCGGCGGCGCTGAAGGTGATGCACGAAAAAGGCCCGGAGGCGCTGACCTTCGCTTCGCTCGCGGCGGCTTGCGGCCTTTCCGGCTCGACGCTGGTGCAGCGCTTCAGGAACAAGGAGGAACTTGCCCGCGCCGCGCTGCTGTTTGCCTGGGACGATCTGGATGCCAAGACGGAAGCGGCGATCGCCGCCGCGCCGAAAACGCCTCAAGGTGCCGTGGACATTCTCGTCGCGCTTTCCGGAGACTATGGCGGCATCGAAGCCTATGCCGAAGGCCTGCTGATGCTGCGGGAGGATTTTCGCGATCCGCGCCTGCGCGCCCGCGGCAGCGCCTGGGGCGAGGTTATCTCCACCGCGATCACCGCCTGTTTTGCATCGACACCCGGTAGGCCGGACAATATCGGCATGCTGATGGCCTCGCAGTGGCAGGGTTGTCTTCTCTGGTGGGGGTTCGATCCAGCGGGGCCGGTCGACGCGCATGTGCGCCGAAACCTGGAAGCGTTTGTCGCAGCGGTGCTGCCCGGACAATAGAAACGGCACGGGATCCCGTCAGCCCCTGACCGTGACAAGCGCCAGTTGACAATTTTCGAAAATTTGCCCTCCTTGTCGTGTCTCAATCTCAACAGGAAAGAGACAGCAATGCGCAAATCCTTCTACGTCACCCAAAGCATCTACTCGGAACCTGGGCCGTATCGCGAAACATTGATGCGCGGCGGCGTCGAGCCAAACTCAATTGCCCGGTGGATTAGCTCATTCATGCAACATCCTCGCGGGGCCGAATCCGAAGAACGAGGTTTCACACCCGAACAGGCCGCCGATCTTGAGCTTCGTTCCGTGGCCGAGATTCTGTCAATCGTTGTAGAGCGCAATTTGCTCGAAGGCGATGCCGTACAGCCTAAGGTTGGCGGCGTATGCCGGGATTTCGCGATACTGGCGGTTAGTAGATTTCGCGAACTCGGCACCCCGGCTCGCCTCCGTGTCGGGTTTTCCGACTATCTGGTGCCTGGTCATTGGGAAGATCATTGGCTTTGCGAATGGCATGACGGCGGGCGCTGGAAACGGCTCGATTTGGAGTTTGCAGCTATCGGGGGAGTTTCCTTCGACACCTTAGACGTGCCGCGCGCCCGCTTTCTAACAGCGGGCGAGGCATGGTTTCGGATCAAAGACGAACCGGAGATTGCCTCCCGTTTTGGCGTGTCGAGCCTCGGCCTCGGCGGGGAATGGTTTGTCGCGGGAAGCCTGCTTCGGGAAGTCGCAGCCCTGCGTAAACTGGAACTGAAACCGTGGGATTACTGGGGTCTATCAAAGGACCTCTCCCCCGTTTCAACCGAGTTGTCGTACCAGGCGAGGACGACGCTAGACCAACTCGCTTCACGGCTCAGGACCGTCGCTATCGATGGGGAGGACGAGCCGGAAGCTTTAGCGGACTGGCCTTTACCAGAGGAGGTTATCAGCTTCCCGCAAGGTGAGGCTGTAGCTGTCGTGCTGCGTAATTCCTGACTTCTGCGGCAAAAACGAGGCGCTGATTTTCAGGAAATTCCTGTCGCGAAAGTCAGAGTTTCGCGACAGGACATATTCCACATTTAAGTCGGGGGCTGGCGGGACCCCGGGCCTTTCGTCAACCTTCCAGCTCAGGCGATCTTGCCGCTGCGCCGCGGGTGAAGAATGGCAGCCAGCCGGCGGTAGGCGATCGACAGAATTTCCGTCTTCAGCGACACGATCGCGACACCGGCAAGCACGATCGCGGTGGCGATGATTTCTCTCAGGCTGACGGGTTCGCCCAGCAGGACAAAACCGAGGATAATCGTCCAGGGCGGCAGGAAATAACCGTTCATCGAACCGATGGTCGGACCCGCCTTCTTGAGGATGTTCATGTAGAGAACGATCGGCAGGGCCGTTCCGAACACGCCGAGGACGAGAAGCAACGGCAGGTTGTCGAGCGCCGGAGCGAAGGCCGAAAGACCGCCGAGATAGATCATCACCGCGAAGGTCGGCAGGCCGGAGAACAGCTGCTGTCCCAGCGCCAGCCGGACCGGCTGAGCATTTGGAATGCCGCGCACATAAAGATTGCCGAGCGCGTAGCTGACCGCGACGATGACCACGGCGCCGACGCCGCGAAGGCTGACGTTGTCGGCACCGAGCGCTGCCGGACCGATCAGCAGGACCATGCCGCCGAAGCCGGTCGCAAGCCCGAGCGCCACTTTCGGCGTCAGCCGCTCGCTGGCAAACAGCGCCTGCGCCAGAACCGCGACGACGAGCGGCGTGGAGGCCTGGATCATCGATGTCAGGCCCGCCGAAATTTCCGTCAGCGCATAGGCCGTCAGGCTGTTCGGGACGACGCCCTGCAGGAAACCGAGGACGACCCAGTCGCGCATTTCCCGTCCGCGCGGGAGAATGTTGTGGCCGGAGACGATCATCCAGACGGCGATCAGGCTGCCGCCCATCAGCCCCCTCACCGCCGTCAGGGCGAGCGGAGAGAGCGCGGTGCCCGCCAGCTTCAGCAGAATGAAAGCGCCTCCCCACAGAAACGAACAGGCAAGCATCTGCACGATCAGCGGGATTTCAAAGGACTTCCTTGCGGCGATCGAAGGCATGGTGGTCGGTTCCTCACCTATTTATCTTCACATGAAGATATTTGCCCTCAATTTATCTTCATGTCAAGATAGTTTTATCGAGACGGAGAATCGGAATGGCGCAGACGCAAAAAACGCAGGATCACATCGACCGGGCGCGGGCCCAGTGGGCCAAACAATTGCCGGATCTCGACACGGGCCCGATGGAGATTCTCGGCCGCGCCTACCGCCTGTCGCGGCTGGTCACGCCGTCGATCGAAGCGACATTCGCGTCGTTTCAGCTGGACCGCGGGGAATTCGACGTGATCGGGACGCTGCTGCGCTCCGGGCCGCCCCATCGGCTGACGCCGACGGAACTCTACCGGTCGCTGATGATCGCCTCCGGCAGCCTCACCCACCGGCTGGGCCGGCTGGAAAAGGCCGGACTGATCAAACGCGTTCCGTCCAACAGCGACGGCCGCAGCCTTTCCGTACAGTTGACTGACGAGGGCATCGGCAGGGCGGAGGCCGCATTCCGCCAGGATATGGCGAGCGAGGCGAAAGCGATCGCAGGCTTCGATCCGGAAAAGAAGGCGCAGCTTGCAGACCTGCTGCGGGAACTGAACCTCGCCGTCGAAGCCCATCTTTCCCGACAGGGACCGCCAGAACCCACGGAGGATTGACGAAAGGCGGGATCACGCGGAGACGAGCTTCCTCCGTGCCGGCAAGGTCATGGCGGCAACACCTGCGACGACGCAGACGAGGCCCGCCCATGCGCCCGGATGCAGGCTTTCGCCGAGGAAAACGACGCCGATCGCCACCCCGATAGGCACACGCAGATAGGCCTGCGAGGTCGCGCCGACCGAGCCGAGCGTCTGCATCAGCCTGAAATAGATGACGAAGGCGAGCGCCGTCGAAAACACCGAGAGCGTCACCAGCGCCAGGATCGAGTCCAGCGAGGGCTCAAGCGTCCAGGGCTTGTCTACGATCAGGCTTGCAGGGACCAGCAGCGCGGCGCCGCAGACGAGCGAGCCAGCCGCCGGCATGATCGGGTCGAGGCCCTTGAAGTTCTTGCCAAAGATCGCCGCGCCGGCATAACACACGGTCGCCAGCACGATCGCCAGCTGCGGCACCAGTCTCTCGCCGAGCCCCGACAGCGCTTCGACGCCGATCACCATGCAGATGCCGACCAGCCCCGCGCCGACGCCGAACAGTTTCCGCACCGTCACCGGCTCATGGCGGGTGATCAATGCCGTGATCAGGAAGGCGAAGATCGGCGTGGTGGAATTGAGGATCGCGGCAAGCCCGGCATCGGTTGATTGTTCCGCCCAGGCAATCAGCGTGAAGGGAATGGCGCTGTTCAGGCAAGCCTGGAACAGGAAGCGCGCCCATGTCGCTCCATCGCGCGGCAGCTTCAGGCCGCGCCAGCGGATCACGCCGAGCAGCACGGTTCCGGCAATCAGCGTCCGCAGTGCGATCAGCGTGACCGGCGGGATGGTTTCGACGCCGATCTTGATGAACGTATAGGAAGCGCCCCAGAGCGTGGAGAGCGCCAGGAGCAGCGCCAGTTCCCTGGTCATATTCGGTGTATTCGGCATGATGTCAGCTGGCCCGTTCGTATTTCGATGCGGATGTTCTAGGTGAAGACGCAGGGCTGATGCTTCGGTGCGGATCGAAGTATTCTCAAGCTGCGCTGCCCGATCGGCTGCACTTGCGGGCGGGCACCGCCTGTTGCAATGATGCGGGTTCATTCAAGGAACACGATATGCCCTCGACCGAGCTGTTTCTCGCCTTCCTCGCCACCACGGCGGTGTTCGCCTATATTCCCGGGCCGGCCATGCTTTATGCCGCGGCCCAGACGCTGGCGCGCGGGCGGTGGTCGGGGCTGATGGCCTCGCTCGGCATCCATATCGGCGGTTACGCGCATGTGTTCACCGCCGCCGCGGGGCTTTCGGTGCTCTTTCATGCCGTTCCGATCCTGTACATGGTGGTGAAGCTCGGCGGGGCGGCCTATCTCGTCTGGCTCGGCATCTCGCTGTTCCGCGCCAAGGCGGCGGGCGATGCGGAACTTCCGGAGATCGCGGAGAAATCCGGCCGGCGGGCGTTTTTCGAAAGCATCACGGTGGAAGTGCTGAACCCGAAGACGGCGATCTTCTTCCTCGCCTTCCTGCCGCAGTTCATCGACGCCTCGGCCGCCTTCCCCATCTGGCTGCAGTTCGCGATCCTCGGCACGATCGTCAACCTGATGTTCTCGTCCGCCGATATCGTCTGCGTCTTCCTCGCCGGCGCTGTCATCACCCGCCTGAAACGCTCGAGCGGAGCGCAACGGCTGATGCAGCGAGCCGGAGGGGCGCTGCTGGTGGGGCTGGGGGCGCATCTGGCGTTGCAGCGAAGCTAAAAGGAGTCGTCGGGGAAGAGTATGGCTTCGTAATCCTGAGCACCGTTGAGAATGTGCAGGATGTAAATCCGCTCGTCCACGATCCGGTAAAAGATCAGATAGTTGCCGTAAGGTATTCGGCGGATGCCGCTTGGTTCATGCCCTGGCATGAGCGGGTATCGTAAAGGCATGTCTGAGAGGGCCATGCTTCGTCCGACGATTTCACGTACGAAACTGATGGCGCGTCGGGGATTGCTTTGCTCGATATAGGCCCATATCCGGTTAAGGTCGCCACGCGCTTCGGGCGTGAAGATGACGATCACGCAGTGCGGTCTTTCATCCCGGCCGCATAACGGGCCTCGAAATCGGCCAGAACCTCTTCGGCAGGCGTTCCTCTTCCAGCTTCAGAATCCGCCAGTCCGCGTGCCAACGCAGCCTCAAGCTCCACGCGTCGCCGCTCCTTGATCTGTAGCAGCCGGAGGCCTTCGCGCAGAACGTCGTCGCGCGAATCGTAACGTCCGGCATTCACCAACTCGTCGACATAGTCTTCGAGATGTCTTCCGAGATTGTCGTCGCTGGCCATCGCACTATCCCTTTGCCGAGAGAATACCAAGTCCGATAGCCGTTATCAACATCACCCCATAACCTTCAGCTCCATGCAGGTCAGATCCAGCCAGCGGCCGAACTTGGTGCCGACCTCGGAAAACGTGCCGGCGGTGCGGAAGCCCAACTTCTCGTGCAGGCCGATCGAGGCGGTGTTTCCGGCCTCGATGCAGGCGACCATGACGTGGATGCCGTTCTCGGAGGCGCGGGCGATCAGCTCTTGCATCAGCAGCCGGCCGATGCCGGCGCCACGGAAATCGCGGTGGACGTAGACGGAATGCTCGACCGTGTGGCGGAACCCGTCGAAGGCGCGCCAGTCGCCATAGGAAGCGTAACCGGCGACCTTGCCGCCGACATCCGCCACGAGCACCGGAAAGCCGCGCGCCTTGCGGGCGGCGAACCATTCCTTGCGGTTCTGGAGGTCGACGAGGACCTCGTTCCAGATCGCCGTCGTGTTGGCGACCGCGTCGTTGTAGATCTCCATGACGGTGGGAAGATCGGCTTCGGTAGCGTCGCGGATAAGTGGTTGGGTCATCATATTTCGTCCATTATGATACTCGTTTGTCCACTATATCAGACGATGGAATGGCGAGTCCAGATTGGCTGGCCTACTCCTTTGATAACTTCATTGGAATTGATGAGGGAGGGGCGAGCCTGAAGCTAATCGGTT
Organism: Neorhizobium sp. 05N33; assembly: GCF_056397445.1. Taxonomy (NCBI): domain Bacteria; kingdom Pseudomonadati; phylum Pseudomonadota; class Alphaproteobacteria; order Hyphomicrobiales; family Rhizobiaceae; genus Neorhizobium; species Neorhizobium sp. 05N33. The sequence goes on from NZ_JBFTNK010000009.1 coordinate 16,177, forward strand.
GCCCGCGACAAACCGAACCTCGGATCAAAAACCGCCGGAGAGGCTGAAGCAGGTCATCACCGCGCCGTAGTGGACGGCGGCGGCAGCGACGACGAACCCGTGCCAGATGGCGTTCTGGAACCGCAGCCGTTCCCAGACGTGGAAGATCACGCCAAGCGAATAGATGAAGCCGCCGATGACGATCAGCCAGACGGTGACCGCCGGGAGATATTGCGAGATCGGGCCGGCCACCATCACGCCGCTCCAGCCCATGGCGAGATAGAGCAGGATCGTCAGCTTGTCGAAACGACCGGGAAACAGGCATTTCAGCGTGATACCGAAGATCGCGGTCGCCCAGATCGCCAGAAGCATGGCGAATATCCAGGGGTCGTGCGCGCCGCGTTGCAGGAACGGCGTATAGGTCGCGGCGATCAGGATGAAGATCGCCGAATGGTCGAGCCGCCGCAGCACCCATTTGGTGCGCGAGTGAGGCCAGATATTGTAGGTGAACGAGATCGACAGGCAGATGATCAGTCCGAGGCCGTAGATCCAGGCGGCGGCGATCTCGCCATGGCTCGACCAGACGGTCGCATAGAAGATCAGGGCGGTGGCGCCGACCAGCGCGAACACGATACCGACGCCGTGGATGATGCCATCCGCGACGATCTCGTGAAAATCGTATTTCCGCCCGAAATTGAAAAACTCGTTCATCCGACCTTCCGCCTGCCTCGATCTAAGAATGAGCACGACTACCGCGGAAGGCAAGAGAGGGACGATTCACATTCCGTTTCCCGCGTTAAACTTCCTCCGACACCTCGGCGGCGCACGCCTGGCAAAGGGGCGTGTGCGGCACGGCATCCAGTCGCTGCTCGGCGATCGGCTGGCCGCATCTGGCGCAGATGCCGAACGTGCCGGCGGCGATGCGGTGAAGTGCCGCATCGATTGCCGCAAGCTCCCGTTCGCCGGTTTCGCCGAGTTCTTCCAGCACCTCGTCATTGTTGCGCTCGACGGCACGGTCTTCGTCGTCAGGATCGCGAGGCGTGACGAAATCCTGTTCGATGCGGCTCAGGCGGCCTTCCAGCTCTGCCTTTCTCGCCCTCAGAATGCTGCCATATCGTGACGTATCCATGGATCCGTTCCTTCTCAGCGGTCGACGAGGACCGAGCATGTGGCGTGGCGCACGACGCGGTCGGCAGTGGCACCGATCAGGTAGTTCGACAGGTCGGGGATATGCGAGGCGACGATGATCAAATCTGCGCCCTGCTCTTCCGAAGCGGCCAGGATTTCGCGCGCCGGCGCGCCCTGGCGGATTTCGATATCGGCCTCGATGCCGGCTTTTTCGCGAAGCTCGACGAGTTGCCGTTCGGCATCCTGACGGGCCGCAACTGTCAGATCGACGGTCAGCTCGGAGACAAGATAAGCGGGCATATCCTCGACCACGTTGACGATCAGGATCATGCCGCCCGTGTCGAGCAGGTTCGTTGCCGTGCGCAGAATGCGCTCGCCCTTTTCCAGAGCGGAAACATCCACCGCAACGACGATCTTCTTGTACATGCGATCTCCTTCATGTTTTTCGCCCATTGTAGCTTCATACGGTCCAAACCGCCTTGACCGAGGTCAAACCCGCCCATTGTCCATAATTTGGAGACGATCCATCGTCAGTTTGCGCTCTATCGTGAACGATGGGCATGGGCCATATAGGTTGCAACGAGGCGTTCACCCGCCCCATGCCCGAAAGGATTTCGATATGTCCGACGTCATGCAACCCTTCGCCCTGACCCGCCCGGCCCATGTCCGCGGCGCGCATCTGGTCGTCAGCGACCTGGCCCTGGTTTCCGGCTTCTACCAGAACATTATCGGCCTGAAGGTTATTGAAAAGAGCCCGAGCGGCGAAGTGCTGGGCGTCGGCGGCCAACCGCTCCTGACGCTTTCGACCGGCAAAAACGTCGCCCGTGCGCCGCGCAACGCCGCCGGCCTGTTCCACACCGCCTTCCTGGTGCCGAACCGGCAGGAGCTTGCCCACTGGCTGGCACATTCCGCCCATAACAATATCCGGCTGGAAGGCGCTTCCGACCACCTCGTCAGCGAGGCGATCTATCTGTCCGACCCCGAGGGCAACGGTATAGAGATCTACCGCGACCGAACCCCGCAGGAATGGACCTATCAGCCGGACGGTACGATCGCCATGGCGACCGAACGCCTGAACCTGCAGGAACTTTACAACAGCGCTCCGAAGCAGGCCTTCGACGGCATGGCCGATGGCACCGCCGTTGGTCACATCCATCTGCAGGTCGGCGATATTCCGCAGGCAGACGCCTTTTATCGCGACGTGCTGGGCCTGAAGGTGATGGCGCGGTATCCGGGCGCGAGCTTCTTTGCAACCGGCGACTACCACCACCATATCGCCGCCAATATCTGGAACAGCCGCGGCGCAAAGGCGCGCGAAAACAACATGACCGGGCTTTCGGACTACACGGTCCGGTTCAACGACAAGGCGGCGCTCGACAGGGCGCTTGCGGCGCTCGATGCCCAGGAGATCGCCACGACCAAGACCGCCGAAGGCTGGTCGCTGAAGGACCCGTGGGGCATCGGCCTGACGCTCGCCGCCTGAGTACCGTCACCCGTTTTGCCGACAAGCGGCGCTCCGGAACCGGAGCGCCGCTTTCGCGTTGAGAGCGATCACGGGGACCTCTGGACACGAAAAACATGAGTGCGCGCGGCAATGGCAAGCTGAAGAAACACCTGACGGAGATGCCGGCCCAGCGCAAGGAGGCGCTGCTGCACCCGGAAGAGATCGACGTGGTGGAGAACCTGCCGCTTGGGCGCGAGGCGCTCGACGTGGCGATGGCCTGGGCGGTGATCGGCATTTTCGCGATCGTGTTCTTCTCGCTCGTCCATTACATGTCGCTGATCCTGATCCCCGTCACGCTCGCTGTCGTCGTCGGCCTCATCCTGGGTCTTGTCGCGGATCGCCTCGGCAAGGCCGGCGTGCCCCGTTTCGGCATTGCCTTCATCCTCTCGACGCTGGTCTTCGCGGCCCTGTTCCTGATCATCAATTCGCTTGCTGAACCGGTCGCAAAGCTGATCCAGGAAGGTCCGAATTTCATCGAGCGGACCATCAACCGCATCAAACCGTTCCTCGAAAGCCAGCATTGGATCAACGTCTCGCCCGCGACATTCGAGACCGGGCCGATGTCGATGCAGTCGCTGATCGAGAATTCCGGCAATATCCTTGGCATCGTCACCGCCAACCTGACCCCTGCGATCGTCCAGGGAATGATCTTCTTTGCGGCCCTGCTGCTCTTCCTCTATGGCAGGGTGCGGTTGCGGCGCACGATCATTCTCGCCTTCCCCACACGCCGGCAGCGGCTGATGGCGATCCGGGTGCTCAATTCGATCGACGAGGTGCTCGGTTATTATTTTGCGACGGCCAGCCTGCTCTATCTGGGGCTCGGGGTGGTGATGGCGCTGATCGCCTATTTCGGCGGGCTTTCGATGCCGGTGCTATGGGGCCTGTTCGCTTTCGTCTCAAGCTTCATCCCGTTCGTCGGCATCACGCTGATGACGGTTTCGGTGGCGATCGCCGGCATTCTCACCCATGACGCTTTTTTCCTCGGCCTGATCCCGGCGGCAATCTTCTTCACCGTCCACCTGGCGATGGAGAACCTGCTCTTCCCGGCGATCATGGGCCGGCAGTGGGAAATCAACCCTTTCATCGTCTTCATCGCCATCCTGTTCTGGACCTGGATGTGGGGTGCGGTCGGGGCGATGCTCGCCCTGCCGCTTTCCCTCATCATGATGACGGTGCTGAACGAGCTTTTCCCCGACCGGAAGACGGTGCCGCACCTGCCGGGATGATGTCACTCGTAGAGGTAATACTTTTCCCACTCTTCGCGCGGGACTTTCGAACCGATCTTGTAGTCGAAGGACATCACTTCCAGACCCTTGTCGCCGGTCTCGCACTTGTATTTGAGCCGATACCAGTCGCCGGCACTGCGGAAGACAGCACCCGGCGCCCGGATGGCGTTGCCATCTTCGACCGGCTGGGAAAAGGTATAGGCGATCACCTTATCCGGTTTGAACTCGCCCTTGTTGTCCTTTTTGATGCGATCCATCGCCTCGATATCGCAGCGCTGTTCGCGCCGTTCATCCGGGGCGAGCGCATCGAGCTGCCGGACGATATGGGCATCGAGAGCATGCGCCGGCAGGGCGGAAAGAAGAGCCAATGCTGCGACTGACCAGGTTTTTATCATGTCATTTCCTATCCAATATGACTCGGACGGCCGGAAACTATGAGACGGTCACGCAATTGACCACCTACCAGAACGGGAAATAGGATGATGTGATCAAGGGGGTGAACAATGACCAAACTGCGCTACCCGGTTTTCGTCTCACCGCTCCCTCCAGAAGATGGCGGCGGTTTCCTCGCGACCGTACCGGATCTTCCCGGCTGCATGAGCGATGGCGAGACTCCGCAGGAAGCCCTTTCCAACGTACAAGACGCCATCGAAAGCTGGATCGAGGCAGCGCGGGACATGGGGCGGGATATCCCCGAGCCTTCATTGCAGGCCGCCCTCGGCTAAGCATTCCAGAAGCAACCCGCTTGCCTCGCGCCCAAGCGCCCCCTATCTCTGGCACTCCTCGCCTCACAATCGGAGTGCTTCCTTGGCCACCTCCCGTATACCGCCTTTCGCCGATCTTCCCGCCGCTCCCGTTGCGCCCAGGAAGCCGGTTTCCGATACCCGCCACGGCATTACCCGCACCGACGACTATGCCTGGTTCCGCGCCGACAACTGGCAGGCGATGTTCAAGGAACCGTCGCTTCTCGATCCGGAAATCCGCAAACATCTGGAGGCCGAGAACGCCTATATGGAAGCGGCCATGGGCGACACGGCCAAGCTGCAGAAAAAGCTGTTTGCCGAGATGCGCGGCCGCATCAAGGAAGACGACAGCTCCGTGCCGATGAAGGACGGGCCGTTCGCCTATGGCACGCTGTTCGTGACCGGCGGCGAACAGCCGCACTATTTCCGCACCCCGCGCGACGGTGGCGAAAAACACCTTCTGCTCGACGGCGACAAGGAAGCCGTGGGCAAGGACTATTTCCGGCTTTCCGGCATCGACCACACGAGCGACCATTCCCGCGGCATCTGGGGTTATGACGACAAGGGGTCGGAATATTTCACCCTGCGTATCCGTGACCTTGCCACGGGCGAAGACCTTGCCGACGTGGTCGAAAATACCGGTGGCGGCGGGGTGTGGGCGCCTGACGGCAAAAGCTTCTTCTATACACTGCAGGACGAGAACCACCGGCCCTCGAAAGTCTTCCATCACATCGTCGGCCAGCCGCAATCGGAAGACAGACTGGTCTACGAGGAGGAGGATCCGGGCTTCTTCATGGGCGTCGGCGGCTCGCTGCTCGACGACTTTATCTATATCGACATCCACGACCACGAGACCTCGGAATACCGGCTGCTCTCGACCAAGGATCTGACGGCCGAGCCGATGCTCGTCGCAGAGCGCGAGGAAGGCATCGAATATTCGATGACCGAAGGCGGCGACGTCTTCTACATCCTTACCAATGATGGCGACGCCAAAGACTTCAAGATCTGCCAAACGCCGGTTAACGCGCCGGGCAAAGAGAACTGGACCGAGGTCGTGCCGCACGAGCCCGGCCGGCTGATCATCAGCCACATGGCGTTCGCCCGTTATCTTCTGTGGCTGCAGCGCAAGGACGGCCTGCCGCAGATCATCATCCGCGACCGGGCGACCGGCGAGGAACATGCGATCGCCTTTGCGGAAGAGGCCTATTCGCTCGGCCTGCAGGGTGCCGCCGAATACGACAGCGACGTCATCCGCTTTTCCTATTCGTCGATGACGACGCCGAGCCAGCTTTACGACTACGACATGAGCACCCGCAAGCGGGTTCTCCTGAAGACCCAGGAAGTGCCGTCGGGCCATAATCCCGACGACTACGTCACCCGTCGGGTGATGGCGCCGGCGCATGACGGCGAACTGGTGCCGGTCTCGCTGCTCTACCGGAAAGATACGCCGCTCGACGGTTCGGCGCCCTGCCTGCTTTATGGGTACGGCGCCTACGGCATCACCATTCCGGCCGGGTTCTCGACCAATAACCTGTCGCTCGCCGATCGCGGCTTCGTTTATGCCATCGCCCATATTCGCGGCGGCAAGGACAAGGGGTTCGCCTGGTACGAGAACGGCAAGATGGAGCATAAGCACAATACGTTCAAAGACTTCATCGCCGCCGCTGACTATCTGAATCAAGCGAAGTTCACATCTTACGCGAACATCATCGCCGAAGGCGGTTCGGCCGGCGGCATGCTGATGGGTGGCATCGCCAACATGGCGCCGGAAAAATTCGCCGGCATCATCGCCGCCGTGCCCTTCGTCGATGTGCTCAACACCATGCTTGACGACACGCTGCCGCTCACCCCGCCGGAATGGCCGGAATGGGGCAACCCGATCGACAGCCTCGAAGAATACCAGTGGATCGCCGCCTACTCGCCTTACGACAATATCGAGGCGAAACCCTATCCGCCGATCCTCGCCATTTCCGGCCTGACGGACCCGCGCGTTACCTATTGGGAACCCACCAAGTGGGTCGCGAAGGTCCGAGAGTTCTCGACCGGCACCGCCCCGATCCTCTTGAAGACCAACATGGCGGCCGGCCATGGCGGCAAGTCGGGTCGCTTCCAGCGGCTGGAGGAGATCGCGTTCGAATATGCGTTTGCGATCAAGGTGGCGGGGAAGATGTAAGGGCGATTCTAACGGAGAGGGTATGCCGTGTCCGCCCCCCTCTGGCCTGCCGGCCATCTCCCCCACAGGTGGGGAGATTGGCTGGGCGCTAGCTCACCGCTCTACATTCAGCGTCTTATTCTGCGCGCTGCACGACGCTTGTTTGGAAGCGATGGTCGCGCCGCTTGTGATCTCCCCACCCGTGGGGGAGATGGCCGGCAGGCCAGAGGGGGGCGGATGTGCGATGCCCTTCAATGCAAGTCCGGCGACACCGGAACGCGCTAACGGGTTGCCCTTCGGGAGGGGAGAAAATGACCGTCTACATTGCCCTGCTTCGCGCGGTGAACGTCGCCGGCACCGCACTGCAGATGACCGAACTGAAATCCCTCTGCGAAACCCTCGGCTTCGCCGACGTCAAGACCTATATCCAGAGCGGCAATGTGCTGTTCCGGTCAGATGAGGCGGAGGCAAAGGTGGCCGACAAGCTCGACGAGGCGCTGGGTCGGAAGTTCGGCAGGAAGCCGGGCGTGATGGTGCGCTCCACCGGAGAGCTGGAGGCGATCGTCGAAAACGCGCCCTTCCCCGATGCCAAGCCGAATTTCCTGCTGGTGCATTTCCTCGCTGAAAGGGCCGCCAAGGATGCACTCGACAAGATGGTCGCGCCGGATGGCGAGGAAGCGGTCGTTGCCGGGCGCGAGATCTATGTCCATTATCCGATCGGCTCGGGCAAATCGAAGCTGAAACTGCCGGCGCTGAAACCCGGCACGTCGCGCAATCTCAACACCGTGCGCAAGCTCGCCGAAATGGCCCGCGTCATGGAAGGCTGAACGTCCGATGGCAGGCACCGTCATTCCGATCGTCTGCCATGCTGTCATCTTTCACGTCCCGGGCGTGGCTCGGATTTCGCCCGCCAGAGCGGCTTTACCTTGAGCGGCTAGGGACCCGCAGAGCGATATCCGACAGGTTTATCAGCAACCAGAACGGATGCGGAACGCGCCGAACAGCCGTTCATGTCATTTTTTTGTCAAGCCCCTGCCGTCAAAACGAAACATCAGACGCAAGCCTCGCGCAAGCTTCGTGCGTTAACTATTTGTTAACCATTCTGAACACGGGCGTTTCGCCATGAAGATCGATAGCGGCCTCAACGGCTATTATTATCCCAACCGGGCACAAGAGATGGACCGGAAAGTCGAAGAAGCGCCCCAGCGCGAGACTGTCGCCGCCCAGCGTTCTCCGAATGCCCTAACGGGAAGCAGTACGCTGCTGTCGCCTTCGCTTGCCAACGCGCTCTGGGTCATGGAAATCGACGATGCGGGTTCCGCAAACGTCGACATGCAGGTGCGGGCCGCCCAGCAGGACTGGGTCGAAGGCCGTTACCAGGAATTCGCTGAATTCTAAAATGCTCTTCTACGCTGCTTGAGCCGGCGTGACTTCCACTGTCACATGCGACAGATCCCGGATGTTCCGGAGCTTATCCTTGTAGAAGGACGGCGCCTGGGGGCTTGGCGTGACCAGCGCGACGATTGCCGCATGGTGCCCCGGCCCTACCTGCCAGACATGCAGGTCGGAAATCCTGTCCTCCTCCGTCTCGACACTCCGGCGGATCTTGCCTGCCAGTTCCTGGTCATCCGGCTGCGCATCCAGCAATATCGTCGCGGTCACCCGGATCAGCCCCCAGGACCAGCGCGCGATCACCAGGCCGCCGACCACACCCATGACCGGGTCCAGCCAGGACCAGCCGTAGGACCGGCCGAGAGCGAGCGCGACGATCGCCAGCACCGAGGTCAGCGCATCGGCAAGAACATGCAGGTAGGCGGCGCGCAGATTGTGATCCTTGGCAGCCCCGTGCGCATGGGCGCCATGATGACCGTGGTGTCCGTGATGGCCGCCATGATGATGACCGCCGTCATGGGCGTGGCCGCCGTCATGGGGATGATGATCCTCCCGCAGCAGCCAGGCGCTGAGCAGGTTGACCGCCAGCCCGGCTACGGCCACGAAGATCGCCTGGTCGAAATCGATCGCAACCGGATTGGCGAGGCGGGCAAAACTCTCCCAGGCGATCAACAGCGCGATCAGGGCGAGCACGATGGCACTGGCGAAACCGGCGAGATCGCCAAGCTTGCGGGTGCCGAACGTGTAGCGCGGATTGCGGGCCTGGCGGCGGGCATAGAGATAAGCGAGCGCCGCAATCAGCATGGCGCCGGCATGAGTGGACATGTGCCAGCCGTCGGCTGTCAGCGCCATCGAACCGAAGACCGAGCCGGCGACGATTTCCGCCACCATCATCGCCGTGGTCAGCGCGATTACCAGCCAGACCTTGCGCTCGTTGCGCTCATGGTCGGCGCCCAGAAACACGTGCTCGTGCTCCAGCTCCTCGATGGAATGGGCCATTGTCTTCTCCTTCGTCTCGATCAGCGGATATAGGTGCGGAGCGCCTCGGCGAGTTCGTCCACCGCCTGCGCCCTCTGTTTTTCATTGTCGGCATGCAGCACATGCTCATGGAGGTGATCTTCCATGACCTCGCCGGTCAGCCCGGCGAGCGCGCCGCGGATCGAGGCGAGCAGTTGCAGCACCTCGCCGCAAGGGGCTTCGGCCTCGAGCGCCCGCTCGACCGCCTCCATCTGCCCCTTCAACCGGCGCACCCGCGCCAGAAGCTTTGCCTTTTCCCGAATGGTATGCGCCACGGACGTCTCCACGTAATATAGGGGGGTATCCTATCTTTCCATGCACGGCCGACACAAGCCCAATCCGAAAGCTCCGTGCAGGTTTCGGGACCTAAGCCGCTAGTGGTCTCACACAAGGAGAGTCGCGATGACGACAATTGGCAGCACCAACCCATATTACGCATCTCTTTATGGCATCCTTGGCAAGAACAGCGGCGACAAGAATGCTTCGGGCGGCAGCGCCAATGACTACGCGGCGCCGCGGCAGTCCGTATCGGGCGGCATGACCGGCAGCGACACGGTGTTCGGCGCGAAACTGGCCGACAGCCTCTGGACGATGGAAAGCCAGGGTGTCGACATCGACCAGAACCCCGGCGATACCTGGCTTGGCGAAGCGCCCTCGACGAAAGACGAGGACGAATTCTTGGGTCTCGCCAAGAAGACCTTCGCCGAGCGCATCCGCGAACAGTATCTCAAGGACAAGGATATTACCGAACACGATCTCAAGATCATGTCGGCGAAAGACCGCGAGGCGGTCGAGGCGGATATCCGCAAGGCAATCCTCGAAGCCATGGGCGTCAACGGCCAGAAACAGGAAGCGACGATGGACATGGGCGGCAATCCAGCGGCCCTGGCGCAGGGCAACGCGCAGAAACAACAACAGCAGCAGCAGAACGGCACCGAGGACGATCCGCTGCTCTCCATGTAAGGTTATAAACACTCAGCGGCCGCAGCCTTGTCAGTCAGGGCTGTGGCCGTTTTAGGTTGGGCGACCGGCGCCATGTCCCCCGCTTGCCTTCATGCCGATGACTGACTAGATAATTCCTCTAGTGACTAGAGCTACAAGAGGAATTTTCAGCCATGCTGTCGATCGGCGATCTTTCGAAACGCACCGGCGTCAAGGTGCCGACCATCCGCTATTACGAGCAGATGGGCCTTATCGAAGCGGCGGAGCGCTCAGAGGGCAACCAGCGACGGTATGAGCGAAACGACCTCGAACGGCTCGCCTTCATCCGACACGCCCGCGACCTCGGGCTCGACATCCCGGCGATCCGCGAACTGATCGCGCTCAGCCAGCACCCCGACCTCCCTTGCGTCAACGCCGACAGGATCGCCGCCGATCATCTGGTCGCCGTGCGCGAAAAGATCGAAAAGCTGAAGAAGCTGGAGCACGAACTCGAACGGATCATCTCGCACTGCGACGGCCATTCGATCGAGGATTGTTATGTGATCCGGGCGCTATCCGACCACGGGCTGTGCGAGGGGGAGCATTGAAGGGCGGCGACGGCTTGCCTTAAGCGGCAGCCTCGATGTCGAATTCCAGGTGGATACGATCATAGGGAAAGACGATCCCCCCGCCCTCGGCCTTATCGATCACGCCACTGACCAGCAACATGTCCACGTCGCTGTGCACACCCTTGAAATCCCGGTCGACCCTGCGGGCCACCTCCCGAATGCTCAAAGGCCCCTGGCCCGTCATCGCCTGCACGATTTCCAGCCGTTTCGGCGCCAGAACACGATGGAGCATCTCCCAGGAAGGAAATGACAATACACTCGTCGCGGGCCTGCGCTCACCGACTTTGGACGCCTTTACGGCTTCAGAAACCGACGCCATGGACTGTTCGAGCGTTTCGATCTTCACCTTAAGGGTTGTCACGCAGCCATCCTCTCACGTCGGCAGTGAAATCGGCCAAGAGCTGGTCGATATCCTTGAAAAAATAGGCTGTTTCCAGCGTACCGAAATGCCTGTGATCGCCTTTTCCGGCTTCATTGTCATATCGCAACACGCACTCGCCTCCGGCCACCAGCGCCATGCTGTACTTGAATTCATGAGCGCTTCCGCGTAGCGAAGCCGGCACCTGCCAGATCACGACTTCAACGAACACGCCTTCCCGCAGATAGCTACGCGTCCTCTGAACCAATGTCGCTTTCGCCATTCGAGGCCTCGTGATGTCTGATGTAATATACCCCATCACGAGCAATCGGCAAGTAGGAAGGCGCTCGGGAAGCGAGCTGGTGATGATCGAGAATGCCGGCCATTCCACAGCCGATCAGGGCATGGCGGAGGCGATCGTGGCGGCCGCCAGCCGTTTCGCGGATGGCGCTTGACAAGATTTGAGATCGGGAGCATCTAGACGCCATGATCAACACGCGCACGACCACCGCCTGCTCGTATTTTTGGGCCTTCCTTTAAAGGGCGGCCCGACAGATCACCATGTCAACAAGCCGCCGTCAGGCGGCTTTGTTGTTTCAAACGGCACCTGACGGCAAGAAGACCGAAAAAGGATGCCGGAAATGACGGAAGATACCGATATCACCCTGCCCCGCCCGCCGGTCGTGACGATCCGCAACGCGAAATCGCGCGACCTGCCGGAACTCAACGAAATGATCGCGCTACTTGCCGCGCATCACAACGACCCCGCCGCCATCACCCCTGAAAAGCTCGAACGCGACCTGTTCGGCGAGATGCCGTGGATCAGCGCGCTCGTCGCCGATACGGGCTCGGATCTGATCGGCTACGCCATCCTCGTGCCGCTCTACCGGGCGCAGGAAGGCACCCGCGGCATGGACCTGCACCATCTCTTCGTGCGCGACGGCCATCGCGGCCACGGCATCGGCCAGCATCTCGTGTCACGCGCCCGCGAAATCGCCAAAAATGCCGGCTGCGACTATCTTTCGGTCAGCGCCGCCACCGGCAATTTCGCCGCCCACCGCTTCTACGAACAGATGGATTTCAAGCCGCGCCCGGTCACCGGCATGCGCTACACGCAGGCGCTGGCGTGAAATCTGCGGCCGAGGCCTATCCGGCGGCCTTGGCCAGGATTTCGCCTGCCCATTCGTTGAGGCTTTTTCCAGCCAGCTCCGCTGCTTTTGCGGCACGGGCGTGAACGTCGGGATCGATGCGAAACATCACCCGGCCGGAATAGGGCTTGTGCGGAGATCTTCCAAGTCGTTCACAGGTTTCCAGATAATCGTCGACCGCCTCGTGGAAGGCGGTCTTGAGATCGACGACGGAATCGGCGTGAAAGCCGACGACATCGGCAATGCCGGCGATGTGCCCGACAAAAATCTCGTCTTCGGCATCGAATTCGATGCGGGCCGAGTATCCCCTATATTCCAAGACATTCATGGCTCTATTCCTAACTGAGACAGAAAAAGCCGCGCATCCTTGATCTGATATCGCTTCGCTTCCTTATCCGGGTGGGGTCGATGGAAAAACACGACCAATCCGTCTTTTTCAAAACGAACTCGCGATCCGCTGCCCTCGAGCAGATGGCATCCAACCGCGATCAAAAGATTTTCGACGTCGCTCCAATCGATGGACGGCGACACCGGATCCCGAAATATGGCGACAAGCGTCTTGCGCTGCTTGCTGTTCATGCTAGCACTTTAATGCATGCTAGCAGATTTTGCAAGCAATCCACCTACCTCGCCGGCACCGCCTTCAGGTAGGCCGCGATCGCTTCCAGATCGCTTTTTGGCAGATGGGCGATGTTCTGCTGTACCTCGACCATCGAGCCGCCGACGGTGTCGAAATCGGGGGTGAAACCGGTTTCGAGATAACCGGCGATGTCGCTCTCGCTCCAGGAACCGATATCCTTCGAGCCCGGCGTGATGTTGGGGATGGTTCCCTTGCCTTCCGGATTGGGACCGCCGGCAAGCCAGCGGTCGGGGAGAAAACCGCCCGTCGCGTCGCGCGGCGTATGACATTCGCCGCAATGGCCGGGCCCTTCGACCAGGAACTGGCCGCGCTTGACCTTGTCATCGAGCGACGCGAGCTCAACCCGCGGCTGGTCGTTGAAATAGAGCAATTTCCAGCCGCCGACCGCCAGGCGGATATTGTAGGGGAACGGCAGCTCGTGCGGCGGGGCGACATTGGGGCTCGCCGGCAGGGTCTTCAGGTACCCGAAGAGATCGTTGACATCCTTGGCCGAAAGCCTGGAATAGGAACCGTAGGGGAAAGACGGAAAAAGGTGTTCGCCGTCAGGCCCAACGCCGCGGGTGGTGGCATTGCCGAACTGCGCCAGCGTCCAGTTGCCGATGCCGGCTTTCGGGTCGGGCGAGATATTGGGAATATGGAACGTGCCGAACGGGCTCGGCAGCGCCCTGCCCCCGGAGAGAACTTTGAGTGCATCGCCGGTGGCACCGGTCGCTGCATGACAGCTCGCGCAGCCGCCGGCCCAGAAAAGCTGCTCCCCCTTGGCAAGATCGGGGGCGCCGAGACCTGCCCAATGGGAATCCGGATAGGGATCGGGCTTGGTCGGCGCCAAGGCCATGGCTGTGCCGGCGGCGATCACCACGACGCCAGCCGCCAGGATTTTTGACCATATCGATGCCATTGCCTTCATCCTCCGGCGTTACTTTGCAATGCAAGGACGGCCGCAGAAAACTGCGGCCGTCCCGATGCTAAGACAAGGCAGCGATCACTTCAGGCGAAAGTTCTGATGGCAGGTGTTGCAGTTGCCGCCGAGCGTCTGCAGGGCCTTGCCGACAGCGGCCTGGTCTGCCGGCATGGAAGCCAGAACAGCCTCCGCATCGGAACCGAGCTTCTGTGCGTTCCCACGGAATTCGGCGTTCTTTTCCCAGATGGCCGGTGCCGCCTTGGTCTTGTCGCCCGTCTCGGAACCTGCCGGGAACTGATCGGGGAAAGCCTTGATATTGGTGCTGATCGTGGTCAGCGCCGTGCGGACCGCTGCCTGGTCATAGGGTTTTTCGCCCTTGGCGATCCCACCCAGAGCGCCGGCTGCGCCGCCAATACCCTTCATCAGCGCCTGGCGCTTGGCAATTGGGGTTTCCTGCGCGGTCACGGCCGTAAATCCAAGACAGAGTACGGCCGCGGCGGCGGCAATCAGTTTAAACTTCATCCATTCTTCTCCTCATCGAGCCGGTTACGCCGGCGCAGTTTTGCGAGGATCATGATTGCCGGCTTATGCGTTTGAAAAAAGTAACGTTCCTGTCATGACGCCGCGAGCGGCCCGCCTGTTGCCCGTCGGGCACGGAATATGAAGGAACTGTGTCTGTTGCCCGGACGGCCGTCGCCTGCCCTTCAGGCCATCACCCCTTCCCAGAGCGTCAGCATGGACACGGCAAGCAGCAGCAGGCCGGCGATCCGTCCCACCCAGATCGTCGCATTGCCGTTGCCGACCAGGAATTGCCGCGCGTGGCCGGCGGCGGCGGCGAGGCCGCCATAGATCGCGAACTGGGTCGTGGCTGTCATCGCCGCCATGATTGTCGCCTGCGGGGCAAGCGGGCCGAAATCCGGCCGCAGGAACTGCGGATAGACGGCGAGCATGAACAGATAGGCCTTGGGATTGATGAGGCAGGTGACCGCGCCGCGCCGGAACGCTTCCCAGTTCGACCGCGTGTCCGCCGGGCCGACATGATCGACGGTGATCGAACTGCGGATCAGGCTGACGCCGATCCAGGCCATGTAGAGCGCGCCGACGATCAAAAGCGGCTTGAACAGGACCGGCATCAGGCTTGCGAGCAGGCCGACGCCGACCGCGCCATAAAGCGAGTGCACCAGCCCGCCGGCGATGATGCCGGCGGTGGCAGCCATGCCCGCGGTGCGTCCGCGGGTCAGCGAATTGGCGAGCACGAAGATCATGTCCATGCCCGGCACGACGATGATGCCGAACAGAAGCGTAAAAAAGAGCCAGAGGTTTTCGGTGTAAGTCATGTCAGTTTCCAGAGCCTTGGATCATCGGCTTCGAATGCCGAAGCCTTGTTTTTCAATCGGATATGCGCTCCTATACGGCAGCCCAACTGACAGCGTGTTGTCAGTAGCGATCGTCTGGCCACAAGGAAACCCGGCATGCGCAAGGCCTCGCGCCTGTTCGAGATCATCCAGATCCTCCGGCTCGCCAGAAAGCCGGTGACGGCGGCGGAGATCGCCGTTCAGCTGGAAGTCACCGTGCGCTCCATCTACCGGGATATCGCGGCACTTCAGGCGATGCGGGTGCCGATCGAAGGCGGGCGCGGCATCGGTTATATCCTGCGCCCCGGCTTCACGCTGCCGCCGCTGATGCTGTCGATCGAGGAGACGGAGGCGATCGTGCTGGCGCTCGCGCTGCTGGAACGGACCGGCGACACGGAGCTGCGGCAGGCGGCCAAGCAGGTCAACCGCAAGATCGCCGCCGTGGTGCCGGCGCCGCTTGCCGGCACGTTTTCCGCCAATGCGCTGCATGCCTGGGGCTCGGTCGCGCCGGTGCCGGACGCGCTCGACCTGGCGATGGTGCGCCGGGCGATCCGCGACGAGCAGAAGCTGGCGCTCGACTACCGCGACGAATATGCACGTGCAACGGAACGGACGATCCGGCCGGTGGCGCTGATCTATTATTCACAGACGGCCAATATCGTCGCCTGGTGCGAACTGAGGCAGGCGATCCGCAATTTTCGCGCCGACCGGGTGGAGCATTGCGAACTGGCGGAAGATTTCTTCCGTGGCGAAGGCGAAAAACTGCGGTCGCTATGGATTCAGGGCTGGAGCAGTCCGCCGATGTGATCGCCCCGTGACCTTCGCCCTCCCCTGACAGCCGGCGGCTTTGTCCCTATGCTGCGCCCGCTTCGTCAGGAATCAGCGGGGCATGGGAGACATCGAATGCGTAAGGCCATTATCGTCTGGGGCGGATCGAAGATCCATGAGCCGGAGGAATGCGCCGGCATTACCGGCGCCATCCTTCGCGAGGACGGGTTTTCGGTCGAGATAACGGGCGATCTCGGCATCTTCGGCTCCCAGACCATCGCCACTGCTGATCTGCTGGTGCCGATCATTACCGGCGAAAAGCTGGAAAGGGTGCATGCCGATGCGCTTGTGAAGGCGGTGCGTGGCGGGCTCGGGCTTGGCGGCCACCACGGGGCGCTTGCAACCTCCTTCAAGGAGAGTGCTGCCTTCCGTTATCTTGCCGGGGTCACCTGGGTGGCGCATCCCGGCAATATCATCGACTACCGCGTCAACGTCACTCGCCCCAACGATCCGGTGATGCAGGGCATTGCGGATTTCGACTACCGGTCGGAGCAGTATTATCTGCATTACGACCCGTCGGTCGAAATCCTCGCGACGACGACCTTTTCAGGCAAATATGACGAGGCGGTGCGCAACGTGACGATGCCCGTCGTGTTCAAGCGCCATTTCGGCAAGGGACGGATCTTCTATTCGGCGCTCGGCCATGTGGCGGCCGAGTTTGAACATCCGCAGATGCGCAGCATCCTGCGGCGCGGGCTTTCCTGGGCGGCGCGCGGCTGAGCCTAGTGAGCGAGGGTGCGGCTTTCCTCACGGCCATGGCCGATGATCTCGATGCGGTCGGCAAAGATCTCGACGACGGCAAAGGTGTTTTCCGCCTGCGTATCGACCATGCCCTTGAAGTTGACGTACCAGGTGTTTCCGGCACGGCCGAGATTGCCGACGTGGTTATGGCCGTTCAAATAGGCGATGACGTTGCCGGAGCGGGCGAAGAGATCGGTCAGCCGCTCGGCACCCCAGAGATTGTGCTCGTTTTCGGGGTAAAGCGGATAATGGCCCATGACCACGACCTTCTCGTCCGCTGCACTTGCCCGCGCAAGCACCGCCTCCAGCCAGGCGAACTGCTCGTCGCTGATGCCGCCGTTCCATTCCTTGGCGTTGATCGCGCCTTCGGCCAGCAATGTCTTCAGCCGCTGCTGCGCCAAAGCGTGGCGCGGCTGGTCTTCCGGTGTTGAAAACAAGCTGATCTCGTTGCCGTCGATCACTACGAAGCGAACGCCGTCGCGGGCAAAATCGTGCCAGGCGGCCGGCATGCCGAGCCGCGCATGGACATCGTCGAGCTGCGCCGGCGCGACGAAGAAATCGTGGTTGCCCGGCATCAGAAAACTTTCGTGGCGCAGGCCCTGATAGACGGCAAGCACCGGATCGAAATTCTCCCAGCCGCGGTCGATGAGATCGCCGAGCGTCACCACGAAGGAGAGATCCTCGCCGTTGAGCACGCCGATCGCGTGGCGCAGCTTGTCGAGGCTGTTGGCGTAATAACGGTCCATCTCCAGCCATGGGGGCAGGTCGGCATATTGCGGATCGGCGATCACGCCGAAGCGGAGAAGCGGTTTTTCGTGGGGCATTTTCGCGGAGGTAATAGGTGGCTGTGACAGGCGTGTGACGCCCTGGCATTCGTATCAAGAAGGAAACCCGTTAAAGATCGGCCTCACGGCTCGGGGAGGAATTTCTGGTAAAGACATCGTCATCGATGTCGGCATCAAGGTGAAAATTCCGGAGATACCGGACGAGATTGGAGCCATCCTCCGGCACGGCTTTCCCGGCGACCTCAGCGGCTTCGAGGCTGACGATCATCGCCGCCGGCTTTTCATGCTGGGTCATTGTTACGAATTCGCCAGCATCCGCCTGATCGGCAAAGCCGGAAAGGCCCGCCTTGACATTCTCCAAGCTGACATCCGGCAATTCAGCCTCCAAAATTGTTGCAAGAAGCCATTCTGGGTCTTTCCAATAAAAAATCCAGGTGGGAGCAGACCAAAGTCATCGCCATCCGGAAACCTGTCCTTCAAGCGATCACCGTTCCCTGGTGAAAAACGATCTTCCAGCCGGTCGCAGTGTTCCTCCAGAACGTGGAGCGCCGGCTGAGGCGATCGGGCTCCTCCAGGATATACGACAAATGGTAGAGGTCGTCGACGAGGCGGCTGATGGTGAAATCCCGGCAGGGCCAATCGTGAGGCTCCGGCTCGCGGTATCGTTCGAGAAGGTTGGCGATGACGAACTCGCGTCGGTAGACCCTGCCGCTGGCGCCGATTTCCCAGAAGGCTTCATCGGTCATGGCTTCCAGCGCCTCCCGGCTGGTGCCGAATTCGCGGCGATGGAAGATCGGCTCGCGGGCGGCGAGTTCCGCAAGGACCATCTCTATCGATTGCTCATCCATAACCTGCTCCCCCTGCTTTCCGTCCCGATGACGGAGTTCAAAAACAAAAAACACCCGGCGCCTTGCGACACCGGGTGTGATCCTCGGGTTAAACCCGAGGAGGACGGCGGTTGGCCGGATTACTTCGTGGCGGCTTCGTAGCGCTCGAGGACGTAGTCCCAGTTGATCAGGCTGTCGACGAAGGCTTCGAGGTATTTCGGGCGGGCGTTGCGGTAGTCGATGTAATAGGAATGTTCCCAGACGTCGACGCCGAGGATCGGCTCTGCACCGTGAACCAGCGGGTTCTCGCCGTTCGGGGTCTTGGAGATGACGAGCTTGCCGTCTTTTACGGAAAGCCAGGCCCAGCCGGAGCCGAACTGCGTCGTGCCGGCGGCGATCAGGTCAGCCTTGAACTTGTCGTAGCCGCCAAGATCGGAGGCGACCGCCGCCTCGAGCTTGCCCGGCAGCTTGGTGCCGCCGCCGCCCTTCTTCATCCACTTCCAGAAATGGACGTGGTTGTAGTGCTGGGCAGCGTTGTTGAAGAGGCCCTGGTTGGTGCCGAAGGACTTCTTGACGACCTCCTCGAGCGACAGATCAGCCATGCCGGCTTCGGCAGCGAGCTTGTTGCCGTTGTCGACATAAGCCTTGTGATGCTTGTCGTGGTGGAATTCGAGCGTCTCTTTCGACATGAAGGGCGAAAGGGCTTCGTAGTCGTAGGGGAGTTCGGGAAGTTCGAAAGCCATTGGTCTACTCCTTGTTCGATAGCTACCTGGGTTCGGCAGATACCTGGGTAAAGCGTCGTGCGGGAACATAGGAGCGCAAGGCCCAAGAGGCAACGGTAACTTTGCCAAAAATCAAGCCAATCGGGTCAAGAACTTGCTGAAATTTCGAGATACAAGAAACGGGCCAGATCACGATTCGGAGCCCGTTTGATGAAGACCACTTTTGCTCTTGCCGCCGTCCTCCTCGCATCCGGCGTCACCGTTACGCACGCCGCCTCGGACGACGCCTGGTCCAACTTCCGCTCGGAGGTGGCCAAGGCCTGCGTGACCGCCGCCAAGGGGCTGATCGAGAACGGCAAGGCACTGGTCGATCCCTTCGGCAGCCAGAGCTACGGGCTCGCCATCGTCTCCGGCAAGGCGGTCGGCGCCAACGTGACGATCAGCACGATCTGCGCCTTCGACAAGAAGACCCGCAAAGCCGAGATCGGCGGCCAAATCTCCGCAGACAAGCTGACGGTGAAATAGCCTCACCGGATCAGGCGGCGCAGATGCGCGACCACGACGATGGGCCGACAATTTTTCCGCTCGTCTGGCGACCTTCCCGCGCGGGTAAAACGGGAACCTTTCTTCACGCCTGCGGATTGAAAGCGAACGCCCGTGGCAAAGAGGAGGCTGCATGTCGCTCGACTTCCTGACGTCTGATTTCCTGATCTTCGTTGCCATAGGCTTCTTCGCACAGGTTGTCGACGGGGCGCTCGGCATGGCCTTCGGGGTGCTGACGACGACCAGCCTGCTTGCCATCGGCGTCGCGCCCGCGGCTGCAAGCGCCATGACCCACGTGACGGAGTGTTTCACGACCGCCGCCTCGGGACTGTCGCATCTCTATAACCGCAACGTCGATTGGCGGCTGGTGGCAAGGCTTGCGCCGGCCGGTATGATCGGCGGGGCGATCGGCGCCTATGTTCTGTCGAATATCGACGGCAAGGCGATCGAGCCCTTCGTCTCGGTCTACCTGATCGCCATCGGCCTGTTCATCCTCTACAAGGCCTTTCAGCCGAAGTTTCCGCGCGACGTGCGCGACTGGATCGTGCCTTATGTCGGCGGCGCCGGCGGACTGCTCGATGCGATGGGCGGCGGCGGATGGGGGCCGATCGTCACCAGCTCGCTGCTCGGCCGCGGCCACGACCCAAAGAAGGTGATCGGCTCCACCAACCTCACCGAATTCGCCGTCACCACCCTGATTTCCGCAACCTTCATCATGGCGCTCGGCTGGTCGGAACTCTCTTCTGCCCTCGGCCTCATCCTCGGCGGCATCCTGGCCGCCCCGATCGGCGCCTTCATCGTCCGCTACCTGCCGGTCAAACCCCTGATGATCGCCGTCTCGATGATCATCATCGGCACGGCTGCGGTCCGGCTTGTGTGAGGGGAGGACATACGACCGGCCAGACTGGCGGCCGCACGTGGAATATGGCAGACTTATCTCATGAAGAACGACGCCGAAATCTCCGAGGACCTCAGCCGCCGTGTCGACCAGCTCGCGGCCCGCTCCAGGCTGACGCGCGGGCAGATCATCGAAGACGCGCTGGCTCACGGTCGCTCGCTCGCCTGGCAGGAAAAGTGGATCGCTGGGGTGGAGGCAGGGCTTGCCGACGCAGACAACGGCAGTTTCGCGACGGAGGCGGAAATCGCTGCCGTGTTGACCAAGTACGGGCCGGCTTAAGCTTCCCGTGCGGATCGTTTTCACCCGGCGCTATCTACGAAAATTAGCAAGCATCGGAGATTATATCGGCGAGCGTAACCCGCGCGCGGCAGCCCGCGTCGTGCACGAGATCCACTCGAAGACCGTTCGGCTGCTATCGGACAATCCATTTATCGGGCGCCTCGGTGAAATCAGCGGCACGCGCGAGCTGGTGATCGTCAGCACGCCTTACGTCGTCGCCTATCGTGTGACGGAAAACCAGGTGGAAGTGCTTTTCGTCCAGCATGGCGCCCAGGAATGGCCTGACAAGGTGTGACAGCGAAAATAGCGCCCCTTGCCCGATTGTGATAGGCTTGCCCGCGAACAGGAACAGACCGATGCGCCCGAACCGATCGATTACCATCTCCCTGCCGGAAGACATGGCCGAACTGGTCCAGAAGAAAGTCGCGTCCGGCGAATTTGCTGACGAAAGCGAGGTTGTCGCCGAAGGATTGCGATATCTGGCGGACCATGATGCGGGCATAGAGAGCTGGCTGCGGGATGAGGTCGTGCCGACCGTCACGGCGCATGATCCTTCCAAGGCAATTCCGATCAACGAAGTCCGGCGGCGCATCACTGCGCATATGGATGCGCGCGACAAAGACACCCGTCTTCCCGAATGAGATACCGGGTTGTTTTCGATCCGGCAGCGAATGGCGACCTTGCCGAACTCTATGACTACATCGCTCCGAAAGCCGGCCGTGCCATTGCCCGGCGATATATCAATGAACTCGTCGGCCACTGCGCGGCCTTTGAAACCTTCCCCGCCCGCGGCACGACGCATGACGAGTTCGGCCCCGGCATCCGCGTCGTCGGCTTCAAACGGAAGGCCAGCATCGTCTTTCGCATCGATGCCGACCTCGTGACGATCATGCGCATTCTACATCGGGGCAAAAGCCTTACCGGCGCGGACGACGTCGAAGACGACGAATTCTAACTTATCGCCTGCCCCACACGCACGCCGCGTGGAGGTTTCAGGCCTCGTCGCCGGGGGAGCGGGCCCAGTCCATGTAGAGTTCCAGCGCCTTGCGGGCGACCGGGCCTTCCTGGAGCTGGCGTTCCTCGAAACGGTTGACCGGCACGATCTTGGAATAGTTGCCGGAGGTGAAGATTTCGTCGGCATCCATGAAATCCTCGACCGTCAGCGTCATCTCGCGCACGTCGAAACCGCCGAGGCGCAGGAGGTTGATGACGCGCGAGCGGGTGATGCCGGCAAGGAACGTGCCGTTGGCGACCGGCGTCATGATCACCCCGTCCTTGACCATGAAGATGTTCGAGGACGCGGTTTCGGCGACATTGCCGTTCATGTCGCGTGCCAGCGCATTGTCGAAGCCGCGGTTGCGCGCTTCCATGATCATACGGCCGCTATTGGGATAAAGGCTGCCGGTCTTGGCGCCGGTCATCGCCACTTCCGGGTTCGGGCGGCGATAGGGCGAGACGGTGAGCGACGAGGGTTTGGCGGTCTGCATCGGCGCCTCGAACAGGCAGAGCGCGAAGCGGGTCGATTCGGGATCGGCGGTGACGACGCTGTAGGGCATGCCGTGTTCCGACCAGTACATCGGCTTGATGTAGATCGCCGTCTTGCCGTCGAACTTCTTGACGCCTTCCCAGGCGAGCGCCTCGATCTCCTCGGGCTGCATCACCGGCTGCATGCCCATGTTCCTGGCCGAGCGGTTGACGCGCTGGCAATGCTGGTCGATGTCCGGCGCGATGCCATCGAACCAGCGGGCGCCATCGAACACGGTGGAGCCGAGCCACATGGCATGCGAGGTCGGTCCGATCAGCTTCGGATTGCCCTCCAGCCATTCGCCGTCCACGAACGTCCAGGTGGTGGTACGCGGGGCTGTGTTGACGGGCATGGCGATCTCCTTGGTCATTCCGGGGTCATTCGCGTGAGGCGCTTCAAAATTGAGGGTGAGTGAAGTCCGGGGCCGCCACCGAGGTCAAGCGATAATATGAGATGGATCATCACAAAAATTGATATTTTTGACCATGGAGACCGGGGTGCCGGAGTGGCATGTTTCAGCGAGACAAGATCGAAGGAAGCTGGAAATGGCATGGTCTGCGGAGCAATATGTGAAATTCGAGGACGAGCGGACGCGGCCGGCGCGCGATCTTCTGGCGCAGGTGCCGCTTGCCTCAGTGGCTCGCGCCTATGACCTCGGCTGCGGTCCGGGCAATTCTACGGAGCTGATCGCGGCACGGTTCGGGGCCGCCAATGTCACCGGCCTCGACAGTGACGACAACATGCTGACGGCGGCGCGCAAGCGCCTGCCCGGCACGCAGTTCACCAAGGCCGATCTGAAGACCTGGATCCCGGAGGAGCCGGCCGACCTGCTTTACGCCAATGCCGTCTTCCAATGGGTGCCGGACCATATTTCCGTGCTCGCCCGGCTGATGGACCACCTGGCGCCCGGCGGCGTGCTGGCCGTGCAGATGCCGGACAACCTCTCCGAACCCAGCCACACGCTGATGGAGGAGACCGGTGCCGCCGGCCCGTGGAAGGCAGCCTTCGAAGGCGGCAGGGTTCGCCGGCCGGTGCTGCCGCAGCCGACCGCCTATTTCGACCGGCTGGTGCCTAAATCCGCCCGCGTCGACGTCTGGCACACGGTCTATTACCATCCGCTTGGCGATGCGCATGCGATCGTCGAATGGGTCAAGGCGACCGGGCTCCGCCCCTATCTCGACGCCGCCGACCCTGCTCATGCCGAAGCCTTTGCGGCCGACTATACCGCCCGCATTGCCAAGGCCTACCCGCCGATGGCCGACGGGCGGGTGCTGTTGCGCTTCCCGCGGTTCTTCATCATCGCAGTGAAAGCCTGAAGGGCGGTTTCAAGGGGTGCCCGGCGGCTTCAAGGCGTGCCCGGTGGCGGGGCCAGCGGGTTTTGCGCCTGGGGCTGCGTGACTTCGATCCGGCCGAGACCAGAATCATTCATCCAGATGATGCTGAGGACACAACCGACCAGGATCATCAGCACCGCGATAAAAAGCCAACGCATCAAAAACTCTCCCCCGGCCCTCAACCGGAATGTACCCGGCCAAGGAAGTCGCGGATGAGCGGGGCGACCTCGTCGAGATTGGTTTCCAGCAGCCAATGACCACCATCGAGAAGATGAAGTTCCGCCCTCGGCAAGTCGCGCAGGAACGCGCGGGCGGATTTTTCCGGCATGTAGCCGTCCTGGGGACCCCAGACGATCAGGGTCGGCGGCTGGCGATCGCGCAGATATTGCTGATAACGCGGAAACCAGGCGACGTTCTCGCGCAGCCCGGCGATGACATCGACCGCGATCTGCCGCCGCGTCTCGTCCATCAGGGCCCAATGCAGTTTCCAAAGGTCGGGCGAGATGCGTTCGGCGATCTCCGGCCGCACTTCGTTGAGGAACTCTTCCCTGAAACCCTCCTCGTTGACGGCGCCGGCGATCTTGCGGCGGCCTTCCTCGGTCGGGTTGCGCCAGAATTCCTGCAGGGCGGCGTATTTGGGGCCAAGCGCGTCCTCGTAGATGTCGCCGTTCTGGATGATCAGCGCGGCGATCTTCTCCGGGCGCCGGATCGCCAGACGAAGACCGATCTGCGACCCGAAATCGTGGAGGTAGAGCGCGAACCGGTCGAGACCGAGCGTTTGCGTGAACTCGTCCAGGAAGCCAGTGAAACCATCGAAATCATAGGCAAAGCCGGAGGGCGTGTCGGTATAGCCCGAACCTGGAAAATCCGGCGCGACCAGATGCCATCGATCGGCAAGCCGGGGCATCAATTCGCGGAATTCATAGGACGAGCACGGATAGCCATGCGGCAGCAGAAGCACGGGTGCACCGGCCCTGCCCGCCTCCCGGTAAAACACCTTGATGCCGTTGAGGTCGAGCCACTTGTGTTTTACCCGCATCCTCTCCCGGGGGGCTTCGGTGGTCATGTCCATGATCATCGCTCCTTGGCTGCCAGCCCTTCAAGAAAGGTTCATGCTGGAAATGTTCCGTGACCATTTCGTGGCACCAGGCCGACTTTTCGCATCGCGGCGACGTCGGCGGTTCTCCAGCTTGACGCACCCGGCGCGTAGCCGCAACGCAGCAAAATGGTTGACTCGGGCCGGTTCGGCTTGCACTCTCGATCCTTCCCGTTTTCATCGTCCTGCCCGAAAAGCCGTTCGAAGCCATGCCGAAACCATCCACATTGTCGCTGACGCAGGACCTGGTCGACCTTTGCTTTCGCGAGGAGATCGATCCCGGGCAGCCGGCCACATGGGAGCCGCTGACCGACGACGATTTCATCGAGATCGCCGATCGGCTGGCCGCGGAAATCGGCGAGGATCCGCTTTGGGTGTTCGCCTATGGCTCGCTGATCTGGAAGCCGGGCTTCGATAGCATCGCCTGCCAGCGGGCAGCCGCGTTCGGCTGGCATCGCTCCTTTTCGCTCAGGATCGAGCGCGGTCGCGGCTCGCCGGCACAGCCGGGGCTGATGATGATGCTGTCGCGCGGCGGCCGCTGCGACGGGGTGATCTACCGGGTGGCCGACGACGACAAGCGCGTCCAGATCGAAAAAGCACTGCGCCGCGAGGTCAGCCATCGCGACAGCCTCGCCTCGTTCCGCTGGCTGCCGGTCCGCACCCAGGCCGGCGAGACCGTGCGGGCGCTGACCTTCTGGGTCGGCGGCACCAGCAAGCGCATCGTCCGGCCGCTGCTGCCGCTCGACGAGGTCGCAAAGATTCTGGCGCGCGCCTGCGGGCATCGGGGCTCCTGTGCCGAATATCTCTACAATACCGTCGTGCATCTCGCCGAATTCGGCATCCGCGACCGCAATCTCTGGCGGTTGCAGGAGATGGTGGCGAAGGAGATCCGGGTGATGCATGTGCGGGAGGCGGTTGCGGTCGGGGCGTGAGGCGGGAAATGGGAGAGGTCGGGCCGTGTCAGCCCCCCTCTGCCCTGCCGGGCATCTCCCCCACAGGTGGGGAGATTGGCTGGGAGCGCCGGCGTCTCCCAAGAAACAGACGCTACTATTCCGCGCAGGCCAATATTGGGCGAAGGTCGAGCCGCATGTGATCTCCCCACCCGTGGGGGAGATGGCCGGCAGGCCAGAGGGGGGCTGGCGATCTCGTCAGAAGAGGTTTGAAATCGCCTCGCCACAAAACCAGTTGCAAAAAGCAATCAGCTGAGTTATTCCTAAACCAGTTTCAATTCGCAATCGGTTATGGGAGGCCGTCATGCGTCCGGTTCTGTATTCACATCCGTTCTCGTCCTACTGCCAGAAGGTGCTGACCGCGCTCTATGAGAACGGCACCGACTTCGACACCCGCATGCTCGGGCCGGAGGATCCTTCGGCTTACCAGGATCTCTGCAGCATGTGGCCGGTGAAGCGTTTTCCGATCCTGATCGACGGGGAGAAACGGGTCTTCGAATCGTCGATCGTCATCGAATATCTCGACCAGCATTATCCCGGCCCGGTAAAACTGATCCCGGACGACGCGGACGCGGCGCTCGATGTGCGGATGATGGACCGCTTCTTCGACAACTACGTCTCCATCCCGCAGCAGAAGGTCGTCTTCAACGCCATCCGCCCGGAAGAGAGCCGCGATCCCTATGGCGTGCAGGAAGCCCGCGACATGCTGGACGCCGCCTATGGCTGGCTCGACCAGCGCATGGCGGACCGGGAATGGGCGGCCGGAGGGGCATTCAGCCTCGCCGACTGCGCCGCCGCGCCCGCCCTCTTCTATGCGGACTGGACGCACCGGATCGGCGAGCAGTTCGCCCATGTGCGGGCCTATCGCGA
Organism: Neorhizobium sp. 05N33; assembly: GCF_056397445.1. NCBI lineage: Bacteria > Pseudomonadati > Pseudomonadota > Alphaproteobacteria > Hyphomicrobiales > Rhizobiaceae > Neorhizobium > Neorhizobium sp. 05N33. The sequence continues at coordinate 42,668 of NZ_JBFTNK010000009.1, forward strand.
TCGCCTGCTCGCCCGGCCGTCTTTTGCGCGGGCGGTGGACGAGGCCCGGCCTTACCGCTCGTTCTTCCCGCTCGGCGCACCGGATCGGGACTAGGATGGGTCACCGGCAGTAGCGGGCTTCAGAACATGCTGTCATTGGCGATCGGCAGACCGCGCATCGCAGCATAGACTCGCCACACCTCGTGGCGCAGGACTGCACTTGGGCGCACGCCGCCGCTGCCGTAGTTCTTGTATTTGTCGCGATAGGCTTCCATAAAAACCCTCACCGCCTCGATCACGTCGGCATGCAGCTCCGCCCTGCGGCGCAGCTCCTCCCTCTCGGAACGGAGGATCTCAAAGCTCTGAACAAGCAACCGCAGGTCTTCGGTCGACATGGCGACATGCGAGCGATCGGCCGAACCGGCAGCCACCTCCGCCCGTATCCGGGCGATGATTTCATTCAGCTGGTCATTCATGGGATTAGATTCTCCTAATCCTGCCGATGTGGGTGGCAAAATTGACCAATGCAAGGCGAAACTGTGGCCTGAAAGACACGTTTGCCGATCAACATGACTGGAACGGTCTCCTAAAGTCGTGCCGCGATAAAGTCGATATAGGTGCGAATGCGCAGGGCGAGGTGCTCATGGCCGGCGTAAACGGCATGGATTTCCTCGATATCTTCGGGATTGAAATCCTCCAGAACCGGCACGAGCCGGCCCGCCTCGATATCCGGTTCCACATGGAAACGCCCGACCCGGCCGATGCCGAGATGATCCAGGCAGAACTGCCGGATGATCGAGCCGTTGCTCGCCTTCAGGTTTCCGGAAACCGGCAACAGCTCCCGGCTGCCGGTTTTCGGATCACGAAAAGGCCAGCCTTCGACCGCCCGCCGGAAATTAAAATTGATGCAGTTGTGATGGATAAGCTCGGCCGGCATTTTCGGGACACCGTGACGCTCCAGATAGCCGGGCGAGGCGATCACCACCTGGCGGCTCTCGCCGAGCTTTCGCGCCATCAGCGACGAGTTGCGCATCGGCCCGTGGCGGATGGCGATATCGACGCGCTCACGAATGAGATCGACGATGTCGTCGGTCAGGGTGATATCGAGCTGAATATCGGGGAAAAGCTGCTGAAACTCGCAGGTCAGCGGCAGGATGTAACGCTCGCCGAAGCCGACCGAAGCGTTGATCGACAGCGGCCCGCGCGGCAGCGTCCGCCCACCGCCGGAGACCATTTCCTCCGTATCGGCGATCTCGGCAATGATGCGCTGCGCCCGCGCCAGATAGGTCTCCCCCTCCGGCGTCAACTGCAACATGCGGGTGGATCGGACCACGAGGCGGGTGCCGAGCCGGTCCTCCAGGCGGGTCACGAGTTTACTGACGGCGGAGGGGGAGAGCTTTAGCTTGCGACCGGCGGCCGAGAAGCTCTTGAGCTCGGCGGCCAGGGCAAAGACTTCCATTTCTCCGGCGCGGTTGTCCATTTGGGGCTCGCTTTCAGATTTCGATCAATTCGGTTGTGCCGCGGCGCCCCCCTCTGGCCTGCCGGCCATCTCCCCCACGGGTGGGGAGATCGGCTGGGCGCGCCGGCTTCGCGTGGAGCCCCTCCCCCTTGTGGGGAGGGGTTGGGGAGGGGTTTTCGCTCCGCATAAAAACCCCTCCCGCCTGCCGGCCACCCTCCCCACAAGGGGGAGGGTTAAGACTGCCGCACCGTCTCCTCTAAACGATCGCTTGTCTGGAAATGGCGGTCGCGCCCAGCCAATCTCCCCACCCGTGGGGGAGATGGCCGGCAGGCCAGAGGGGGGCCGGCTTGCTCCACCATCAATGTCACCTGTGACTTCAATTCACAAATGATTATCCGCTTATGCGGCTACACACGCAAGTCCGAGGTAACGATATTGCGGTGCATCAAATGCAACTCCTTCCTCCCAAGGACAAGGACCTAAGCCAATGCCTCTCGCTCTCTACGCGCTGACGGCCGGTGCCTTCGGCATCGGGGTCACCGAATTCGTCATCATGGGCCTGCTGATCGACGTCAGCAAAGATCTCGGCGTATCGATCTCCGCCGCCGGCCTGTTGATCTCCGGTTACGCGCTCGGCGTCGTCGCCGGTGCGCCCATCCTCGGCATGCTGACCGGCAAATGGTCGCGCAAGACCCTGCTGATGAGCCTGATGGTGGTGTTCACCGTCGGCAACCTCGCCTGTGCGCTGGCGCCCGACTACTGGACGCTGATGGCGGCACGGGTGCTGACCGCGTTCGCGCATGCCTCGTTCTTCGGCGTCGGTTCAGTGGTCGCCACCAGCCTGGTTGCCCCGAACAAAAAGGCTTCGGCCATCGCCATCATGTTCACCGGCCTGACGGTCGCCAATATTCTCGGCGTCCCCTTCGGCACCTGGCTCGGCCAGGCCTATGGCTGGCGCTCGACCTTCTTTGCCGTCACCCTGATCGGTCTCGTGGCGCTCGCCGTCATCGCGTTGGTCGTCCCGAAGGACAAGGCCGCCGATAATCAGGAGGAAGGCTCGCAAGGCGCGCTTGCCGTGCTCGGCCGCCGTTCGGTTCTGCTCGGGCTTTTGATCACCGTGCTGAGCTGGGTCGGCGTGTTTGCGGGCTTCACCTATATCGCGCCGATCCTGACCCAGATCACCGGCTTTTCGGAAGCCGCCGTTTCGCCGATCCTGCTCGTCTTCGGCGGCGGTCTGGTGATCGGCAACCTTGCCGGCGGCTGGCTTGCCGATCGTCACCTGGTGCCGACCATCGTCGCCAGCCTCATCGCGCTCTCGGTCGTGCTGCTGGCGCTGACCGCCGCGATCCACCAGCCGGTGCTCGCCGTCATCGCCATCGGCCTGTTCGGCGCCGCAGCGTTCGCAACGGTCTCGCCGCTGCAGATCTGGGTGCTGCAGAAGGCCGAAGGTGCCGGCCAGGGGCTTGCCTCGTCGTTCAACATCGCCGCCTTCAACCTCGGCAACGCGATCGGCGCATGGCTCGGCGGCGTGGTCATCGACCACGGCCCAGGCCTCGGCTCGGTCACCCTGATCGCCGGGCTGGTGCCGCTTGCCGCGCTTGCCGTCGCCCTCTTCGCCATCCGGCTGGACAAGCGCGAAACCGCCGTCAGCGGTACGCCCGCCCTCTCCTCACCTGCCGAATAGTTTTCACACTCGAGGATCACGATCATGGAATACCGCAATCTCGGACAATCCGGCCTCAGGGTGCCGGTGCTTAGCTTCGGAGCCGGTACGTTCGGCGGCTCCGGCCCGCTGTTCAGCCACTGGGGCACGACCGATGTCGAGGAAGCCCGCCGCCTCGTCGACATCTGCCTCGAGGCCGGCGTCAACCTGTTCGACACGGCCGACGTCTATTCGGCCGGCGCTTCGGAAGAGGTGCTGGGAGAGGCGATCAAGGGTCGGCGCGACCAAGTGCTGATCTCCACTAAGGCCAGCCTGCCGACCGGCGACGGGCCGAACGACTGGGGCTCCTCCCGCTCCCGCCTGATCACCGCGGTGGATGCCGCCCTGAAGCGGCTCGGCACCGACCATATCGACATCTTCCAGCTGCACGCCTTCGATGCCTCGACTCCGGTCGAAGAGGTCGTCTCGACGCTCGACCAGCTCGTGAAGGATGGCAAGCTGCGTTATATCGGCGTCTCGAACTTCTCCGGCTGGCAGATCATGAAATCGCTCGCCGCCGCCGAGAAACATGACTGGACGCGTTATGTCGTGAACCAGGTCTATTATTCGCTGGTCGGCCGCGACTACGAATGGGACCTGATGCCGCTTGGGCAGGACCAGGGGCTTGGTGCGCTGGTCTGGAGCCCGCTCGGCTGGGGACGCCTCACCGGCAAGATCAGCCGCGGTAAACCGCTTCCGGAAGGCAGCCGCCTGCATGAGACGGCGGATTTCGGCCCGCCTGTCGAAGACGAGCTGCTCTACCGGGTGGTCGATGCGTTGCAGGTGGTGGCGGACGAGACGGGCAAGACGGTGCCGCAGGTGGCGATCAACTGGCTTGTCAGCCGCCCGACCGTCTCCTCGGTGATCATCGGCGCCCGTAACGAGGAGCAGCTTCGCCAGAATCTCGGCTCGGTCGGCTGGTCGCTGACGACAGAGCAGATCGGCAGGCTCGACGCGGCAAGCACTGTCACCGCCCCCTACCCGCATTTCCCCTATCGGCGCCAGGAAGGTTTTGCCCGCCTCAACCCGCCGCTTGCCGGCTGACGCCTCCTGAAATCAGGGTGGTTGATCCGTCACAGAATCGGTCCATGTAATACGGGCCTCATTTGGCCCGGCCGTTTGCCGGGCTTTCCCTTCAGGAGTTCCATATGTTCACAGTCAGCGCCAATGGCGCCAACATTCCCGCCCTCGGCTTCGGCACCTTCCGCATGCCTGACGAAGACGTCGCCCGCGTGCTGCCGGAGGCCCTGAAGCTCGGTTTCCGCCATGTCGATACCGCCCAGATCTACAAGAACGAGACGGCCGTCGGCGATGTGCTTTCCAAGTCCGGCATCCCGCGCGCCGACATCTTTCTCACCACCAAGGTCTGGGTCGACCGCGTCGGCCATTCCGCCTTCATCGCCTCGGTCGACGAGAGCCTCGCCAAGCTGAAGACCGACTATGTCGACCTGCTTCTCCTCCACTGGCCGCAGAGCGAAATGCCGCTCGCCGACCGCATGGGTGCGTTGAACGCGCTCAAAAAGGCCGGCAAGGTGAAGAATATCGGCGTCTCCAATTTTTCCGTGGCACTGATCGCCGAAGCGGTGAAGCTCTCGGATGCGCCGCTTGCCACCAACCAGGTGGAATACCATCCCTATCTCGACCAGACGAAGGTTCTCGCCGAAGTCGCCGAGCACGGCATGTCGCTGACCGCCTATTACCTGATGGCGAACGGCGCGGTGCCGAGCGACGCAGTCTTGAAGGATATCGGCGCCAAGCATGGCAAGACGGCCGCGCAGGTGACGCTGCGCTGGGCGATCCAGCAGAAGGACGTGATCGCGCTTTCCAAGACCGCGACCGTTTCCCGTCTGCCGGAAAACTTCGACGTGTTCGATTTCGCGCTGGCGGAAGACGAAATGCAGGCGATCCACGCGCTTGCCAAGCCGACTGGCCGTATCGTCAACCCGGGGCATCTGGCCCCGGAATGGGATCTTTGAGATTCTTCGACAAACTGACATGATGCGCCGGAAATCTCCGGCGCGTTTTTTGTTTCTGAGGAAAGCCAATGACCGAGAGCAAAAAGCCTATGGCCCGCGACTCGCTGGCCATTGAGGATGACGCGCCGGATTTGACGGAAAGCCCGTGGGCCGAAAAGCTGACGTCGGCACCGGTCATCCGCGGCCGTCCCAAAAGCGAGCAGACCAAGGTGTCGACGACGATCAGGCTGGACGCAGATGTGTTGGAAGGTTTCAGAGCCGGTGGACCGGGCTGGCAGTCCCGTATCAACGACGTCCTGAAGGCATGGCTCGCCGGGAGATGAGAAAGGCCCCCGGAAACATCCGGAGGCCTTCCCTGGTCACAGCCAGCCTTTCCGCTTGAAATAGAGATACGGCAGGGCCATCGAGACGATCATCATGGCAATCGCCATATGGTAGCCGTAGGTCCATTGCAGTTCCGGCTGGTTGGCGAAGTTCATGCCGTAGATCGAAGCGACCAGGGTCGGCGGCAGGAAGACGACGGAGGCGACCGAGAAAATCTTGATGATCTGGTTCTGTTCGAGATTGATCAGCCCCAGCGTCGCATCCAGCAGGAAATTGATCTTGCCGGACAGGAAGGCGGAGTGATCGCCAAGCGACGTGGCGTCCCGCTGCAGCAATTTCAGGCGCTGGCGCAGTTCCTTGGTCAGCTTGCGGTCGACACCGTCGAGCGCCGCATAATAGGCAACAACGCGGGAGACACTGACGAGGCTTTCGCGCACGACGGTGATGAACTCACCCTTCTGACCGACCTCGCGGATGAGGTCCTGCAGGTCGCGCGTCTTCGCGTTGGCCTTGGCGGCCTTGGTCGAGAAGACCTCCTGGGAAATCTGGTCGATCTCGGTGCCGAGCCGTTCCAGCGTATCGGCCATGCGGTCGATGATCGCCTCGATCAGCCCCGTCATGATCAGTTCGCCGTAGCTGCAATGCAGGCCCGTTCCGTTCGGCTTGCGGGCGCGCGCCATGAAGGCGTCGAAGGGGCGCGGCTCGGCATATCGGACAGTGACCAGGACCTGGCCTTTGACGATGAAGGTGACGGGAACCTTTCGCGGCGTGCCGGCATCGGGCCTGGTCAGCACCGTCATGGTCATGAACTCGGCGCCGTCCTCCTGATAGAGGCGGGCGGAAAGCTCGATGTCCTCCATCTCGTCCATGGTCGGCACGGTGATGCCAAGATACTCGCCGACGGCGCGTTCTTCCTCGGACGTGGGGCTGACAAGGTCGTACCAGACGATGGGAGGCTTTGCGGGAGCGGGCGTTGCAAGATCGAGCGTTGCAAGATCGGACGTTGCAAGGTCGGACGTTACGGGTGCCGACACGTCGGATGCCGCCGGCGCTGCGGCAACAGCCGGCACATCGGAGGCGACGGAAACAAGGCGATCAAGGTCGTAGGCATGGATGCGCAGCATGACGGCTCCTTTTTCGGACCATCGGTCCCTTCGGAGCACGCATCCTTATCAAGAAGGACTAGAGCCCCGGAGGAACGGGTCGGTATGATGACGTCGAACTTCGACTGTCGGGGTTCATCTCAATTGTCCTTTGAAAGAGTGGCGCCCGGTCGGACGTCACTTCGCTTTCGGAAATGTGCCTTAAAGGATGAAAAGTCAATGGCTTTTCTGTCGCAGCCGCCGCCGAAACAACTGCCGTCATTTCGGGCCGGATAACCGGGGGGATCGGCCGCCGCGAACCGGGAAACCGGGCGATCGGACGGTTCATCTGGTGATCCGGAAGCCGACCGGTTTTTCCGCGAGCGTCGCCGGTTGTCGCTCCGCACCGGAGACCGACGCGCCGGGCGGACCGTGCCGGAAACGCTCGAGCATTTGCGATATGCCGGCGGTTGATCCCGCGAGCAAAGCAAGGACGGAACCATCCGGCTCGTTGCGGACCCAGCCCGTCAAACCCAGCTGTTCCGCCTCTTGACGGGTCCAGGCACGGAAACCGACGCCTTGCACCCTTCCCGTTATCCGCACCATGGCGGCCTCGTCGTCATCGGACATGGCAACCTCCCATTCTGGGTCACTCTCATTGACATGGGGAGTGCGGAACCGAGGACAAGCCTGCAAGAGTGCCGACGGTATCCGATTGGTCCCTCGCCCGTCTCATTGCTTTAAGACAAAAAAAGCCGCCGGCCTCGCGGCCGACGGCTTGAAAAAGTCGAAGGAGGCAGATCAGACGAACTGCGACAGGCCCGGAACCGAAGCGATGACCGTATCGACCACTTCGTCGCCGGCATGTTCGCGGGCGACCGCCATGGTTTCCTTGGCAAGGCCGGTGATCTCGCCCATGCCGAGACCCTGGCTCATCAGCTGCTGGCCGAGCGCCATGACGCCGCCGCCGAAGCTTGCCATCAGGCCGCCGAGAAGACCGCCGCCGCCCGCACCTTCGCCGTTGAACTTGGCGACCAGATCGGAAGCGCCTGGGATCGCCTCGATCATCTTGGCAACCGCGCCGTCATCGGCCTCGCGCTGCAGGAAACCGAGCATCATGCCGATCGCCTTTTCGGCGACGTCAGGGGCAATGCCGACATTCTCGGCGACGCGGGAAACCAGTTCGTTCATCAATCTCTCCTGAAGGTTTTGACGTTCACGTCAACGTAAAACAACCATCCAATAAACTCAAGCCACAGGGGCTTTGCAATTTTCACGGTGGATTCGACGCTCAAGCGTTGTTGCCAGTCCGCTGCGAGCTTATAAAAGCTTTGTGAGAGCATTGCGATGGACGAATGAAAAGCATCGCAGGCCCGCAAAACGCTCGCCGACCTGAACGGCTCTATCCTTTTGTTTTCATGCGATGCCGGGCGGGAAACCGCTTCACACTTTTCCTGGAATTGCTATTAAGGACGGATAGCCGCACGAATTTGCAGGGAATGGAACCGAATGGACGATACGGGAAAGCTCTTCATCGGCGGCAGCCGCAAGCCGGACGATTCGCTCAACAAGGCTGAATATCTGGAACTGAAGTTCGGCAACCGCCACGGTCTCGTCACCGGCGCCACCGGCACCGGCAAGACGGTGACCCTGCAGGTGCTCGCCGAAGGGTTCTCGAAGGCCGGCGTGCCCGTCTTCGCCGCCGACATCAAGGGCGACCTTTCCGGAATCGCCATGAAGGGCGAGGCCAAGGATTTTCTCCTGAAGCGCGCCGAGCAGATCGGTTTCCAGGATTACGAGTTCGAACAGTTCCCGGTGATCTTCTGGGATCTGTTCGGTGAAAAGGGCCATCGGGTGCGCACCACCATCGCCGAGATGGGGCCGCTCCTGCTGTCGCGGCTGATGGATGCGTCCGAGCCGCAGGAAGGCGTCATCAACATCGCCTTCAAGATCGCCGACAAGGCGAACCTGCCGCTGCTCGACCTCAAGGATTTCGCGTCGCTGCTGAACTACATGGCAGACAATGCGGGAGAGCTGTCTTCCCAGTTCGGGCTGATCTCGAAAACCTCGGTCGCATCGATCCAGCGCGGGCTGCTGGTGCTGGAACAGCAGGGTGCCGAGCACTTCTTCGGCGAACCGGCGCTGAAGATTTCAGACATCATGCGCACCAACCCGAACACCGGCTACGGGCAGATTTCGGTGCTTGCCGCCGACAAGCTGATGATGAACCCGAGGCTTTACGCGACCTTCCTTCTGTGGCTGCTCTCCGAACTGTTCGAGGAACTGCCGGAAGTGGGCGATCCGGAACAGCCGAAGCTGGTATTTTTCTTCGACGAGGCGCATCTGCTCTTCAACGACGCGCCAAAGGTGCTGACCGAACGCGTCGAACAGGTCGTGCGCCTGATCCGCTCCAAGGGCGTCGGCGTCTATTTCGTCACCCAGAACCCGCTCGACGTGCCGGAAACCGTGCTCGCCCAGCTCGGCAACCGGGTGCAGCACGCGCTGCGCGCCTATACGCCGCGCGAACAGAAGGCGGTAAAGACGGCGGCCGACACGTTCCGCCCCAATCCGGCTTTCGACTGCGCGACCGCGATCACCAATCTCGGCACCGGCGAGGCGCTGGTCTCGACGCTAGAAGGCAAGGGTGCGCCTTCGATCGTGGAACGCACGCTGGTGCGTCCGCCATCCGGCCGCATCGGCCCGCTTTCCGACCAGGAACGGCAGGCGGTGATGGACAAGAGCCCGGTGCTCGGCCTCTATGACGAGGACCTCGACCGCGAATCAGCCTTCGAAATCCTCGCCGCCCGCGCCAAACAGGCCGCCGATACCGCCGCCGCCAGGAAGGCGCAGGACGAGCTGCAGGCCGCCCCGCCGGCCGGTTCGGGCGAGACGACCGGCTGGACCCTGCCGGGCTTCGGCGGCAAGGACGACGACAACGACCAGAACCGCGCCCAGCCGCGCCGCTCCGGCTATCAGCGCGAAACGATCATCGAAGCAGCGATGAAGAGCGTGACCCGGACGGTTGCGACGCAAGTTGGCCGGGCGATCGTGCGCGGGATCTTGGGGAGCTTGAAGCGGTAGGGGAGCGAGATACGCCTGATGTCGCAAGGGTAGATTGGTCCAGAATATCATCATGGACGTTGCTCTTCCGGGTCTACCCCCCTCTGCCCTGCCGGGCATCTCCCCCACAAGGAGGGAGATCGGATGGGGTTGGCCTCTCGACCCTATCACTACCGTGGTGGTCAAATGGAAACACCGTATGGGTTGGATGGATGTGGTGAGCATGACTCTAGCCGATCTCCCTCCTTGTGGGGGAGATGCCCGGCAGGGCAGAGGGGGGTGCGCCGCCCCCGAAAGTTATCGAGCTTGACGCCCCAAATTCTCACCGCTTACGCACGAACTCCGTCCGCAGCACCAGGCCCTTGATCGCCTCATGCCGGCAGTCGATTTCTTCGGGGTTGTCGGTCAGCTTGATCGACTTGATGACCGTGCCCTGCTTCAGGGTCTGGCCGGCGCCCTTGACCTTGAGGTCCTTGATCAGGGTGACGGAATCGCCGTCCTTGAGGAGGGTGCCGGAGGCGTCGCGAACCTCGGCGGCACCGGCACCTGCGGCCGCAGCCAGTTCGGAGGCCGGGCGCCATTCGCCGGTCGCTTCGTCATAGACGTATTCGTCATCATCGCCAGCCATCGGCGTCGCTCCTTAAAATCAACAATTCGCCAGTCGGCGATGGCCGCTTATAACAGCCGAACCGTCCCGGGCAAGCTCCGCGGCAATATGCCGGCCGAGCGTCGTCCGGTTGCATTCGCCCATATGCGATGATATTTGGCCATTGTGCCATTCAAGAGAAAGGAGGGTCACGTGCACAATTTCTATTTCCGGTACTACCGGACGCGTGGTCCCGTCGACGCCCTGCAAATGCGTTTGCAGGGCTGACCAGAGGCCGTTTCTCTTAAAATACACCTTCCTGGTCTGCCCTTCGTGGCCCGCAGCGCCGAGCGCCCGCTCGTGCATAGCTGCGATTTCCGAACACGTTGCAAGCGGTGCATGACGTCGATGATGGCCGAGCGCCCGCGATGTCCTGCGCCTGCAAGCCAAGACCAGAGAACGACAATGAGCCTCATCAACCTCCGCAATCTCGGAATCACCCTGTCCAGCCCGCTGTTTTCCGGGCTCAACCTCACCGTCAATGCCGGCGACCGGATCGGTATCGTCGCGGCCAACGGGCGCGGCAAGTCCACGCTCTTGAAATGCATCGCCGGCACGCTCGATGCGAGCGAGGGCGAGATCACCAGAAGCCGGGGGCTGACGATCGGCATGGTGGAGCAGAACGTGCGCCCCTCCCTGATGCAGGCGAGTTTTCGCGAGGCCGTGCTCCAGGCGCTGCCGGCGGATCAGATCGACAGCGAAAGCTGGCGTGCCGACGTCGCGCTCGAAGGGATGGAGGTGCCGGAGGGATTGCGCGGACGGCCGCTTGCCGCGCTGAGCGGCGGCTGGCAAAGGCTGGCGCTGATCGCGCGGGCCTGGGTGACGGAACCGGACGCGCTGCTGCTCGACGAGCCGACCAACCATCTCGATCTTGCCAAGATCGCGCTTCTCGAAGACTGGCTGAACGCGCTCCCCCGCGACATGCCGGTGATCCTGTCGAGCCACGACCGCGCCTTCCTCGACACTGTGACCAACCGCACGCTTTTCCTGCGACCGGAGAACTCTCAAGCCTTCTCCCTGTCCTATTCCAGAGCACGGGCAGCACTCGACGAGGCGGATGCGGCGGATGCCAAGCGCTACGAACGCGACATCAAGACGGCCGATCAGCTTCGCCGGCAGGCGGCGAAGCTGAAGAATATCGGCATCAATTCGGGCAGCGACCTGCTGGTGGTCAAGACCAAGCAGCTGAAAGAACGGGCCGAGAAGCTGGAGGACGCGGCAAGGCCGGCGCATCTTGAGCGCTCGGCCGGCGCCATCCGGCTTGCCAATCGGGGTACCCATGCCAAGGTGCTGGTGACGCTGGAGGATGCGGCGGTGACGACGCCGGACGGCACGCTTCTGTTCAGGACCGGCAAGCAGTTCATCTGCCAGGGCGACCGTATCGTGCTGCTGGGCCGCAACGGCACCGGCAAGACGCGGCTGGTGACGATGCTGCGTCGGGCGATCGCCGAGCCTTCGTCAACGATCGGCGGCATCAAGGCGACGCCGACGCTGATCCTCGGCTACGGCGACCAGTCGCTCGCCGATCTCGACGACCGGCAGACGCCGCACGAAACGATCATCCACCGGTTCGACATCGGCGACCAGAAGGCCCGCTCGCTGCTCGCCGGCATCGGCATCACCGTGGAGATGCAGGCGCGGCCGGTGGCAGAGCTTTCGGGCGGGCAGAAGGCGCGGCTCGGCCTTTTGGCGCTGAGGCTGCGCGAGCCGAATTTCTACCTGCTCGACGAACCGACCAACCATCTCGACATCGATGGGCAGGAGGCGCTGGAAAGCGAGCTGATGGCGCATCAGGCAAGCTGCCTGCTGGTCTCCCACGACCGCAGCTTCGTGCGGGTGGTTGGCACCCGTTTCTGGCAGGTGGAAGGCCGGCAGCTGATCGAGGTGGAGGGGCCGGAGAGCTTCTTTACGGCGAGCCGTGGCTGACTCGATAGAAATTGCTCCTCACCCTTTTCCCCGCTCGCGGTAGGGCGATAGCATGTGAGGGGACGACGGTGCGTGGAGCCCCTCCCCCTTGTGGGGAGGGGTTGGGGAGGGGCCTTCAACCAGTATAAAAACCCCTCCCGCCTGCCGGCCACCCTCCCCACAAGGGGGAGGGTTAGGGACGCCGCACCGTCTCACGTCCCATATGCGATCGTCCGGCCGTCAAAACGGGGAAGCGGTGGTGGCAGCCGGATAAGGACATACCTTCCCTCCCCTCCATAAGGAGAAAACCTCAGGCTTGCCCGTTCCGCTCCTCGAAGGCTTTTCGCGCCGCCTCGATATCGGCGTGGCGCGCCGCTGCCCATTCCCAGACGCTGCAGAAGGCGGCGCTGAGGCTTCGGCCGAGTTCCGTGAGGTTGTATTCGACTTTCGGCGGGATGACCGGATAGACCTTGCGCGACACGAAACCGTCGCGTTCCATCTGCCGCAGCGTCTGGGTCAGCATCTTTTGGCTGATGCCGCCGGTCAGCTTACCGATCTGGGTGAAGCGCAGCGTGCCGTGTTCTTCCAAGACTTCGAGGATCAGCATGGTCCACTTGTCGGCCACCTGGCCGATGATGCCGCGCACCAGTTCTTCCAATACCGGATCGATCTCGTCGGGGATTTCACGACCTGAGGGAGACCGCATCGACGGGCGAATTCCTTGATCCACAGTCACTCTCCTTTTGGTGCGTATAAATCTTTTGGGTGCCTTCTTCCGAGAAGAGATTGATAGCCGTATTTTCCGGCCACGCAACACGGAAAGGCGACGACCATGAAAATGAACGGCAATACGATCCTCATCACCGGCGGCAATTCGGGCATCGGCCGGGCTCTCGCCGAGGCGTTCCATGCGCTCGGCAACCAGGTGATCATCACCGGGCGGCGCCGGGAAACGCTCGACGCGGTGACCGCTGCCAATCCCGGCATGAAAGGCATGGTGCTCGATCTTTCCGATGCCGAAGCAATCAAGACGTTTTCGACCGACCTTGCGGCGGCCTATCCGTCGCTGAACGCCGTCATCAACAATGCCGGCATCATGGTGCCGGAGCATATCGGCGCCGGCTCGGATTATCTCGCGACCGCCGAGCAGACGATCACCGCCAACCTGCTCGGCCCGATCCGGCTGATCGCGGCGCTGCTGCCGCAGTTGAGCACCCAGAACGATGCCGCAATCCTGACCGTCTCCTCGGGCCTTGCCTTCGTGCCGATGGCGCTGACGCCCACCTATTCCGCCACCAAGGCCGCCATCCATTCCTATTCGATGGCGATCCGCGAGCAGCTCAAGGAGGCGGGGCCGCAGGTGATCGAGATCGTGCCGCCCTATGTGCAGACATCGCTGATGAGCGAGCGCCAGGCGAGCGACCCGAACGCCATGCCGCTTGCCGATTTCATCTCCGAGGCCATGGATATCCTGACACGGCAGCCGGACGTCAAGGAAGTCGTCGTCGAACGCTGCAAGCCGCTGCGTCATGCCGTCGAGAACGGCAATTTCGACGCGATGTTCAACGGCATCAATTCGATGAGCCACTGATACCGACGCGGCGACGTAATCCGTCTGGTGAGACGCGCGATCAGGCGGGCACGTATGTCAGCCTGATCACGTCCTCGCCAACGCGATCGGTGGAAACAAGGCGGAGCGGCGGCCGCGGGCCGGTGAAGAATGGCTTGCCGCGGCCGAGCACGACGGGGTGGAGGTAGAGCCGGTACTCATCGATAAGGCCAAGGTTCGTCAGGCTTCCTGCCAGGTCCGGTCCGGACACTGAAATCTCCCCGACGAGCCTAGCCTTCAGGCCACGGACCATCGCCTCGACATCATCATCAACAAGCGTGGCGTTGGGGCCGACCGACTTCAACGAGCGCGATACGACCCATTTCGGCAGGCGCCGCCAGGCTGCGGCGAACTCTCGGTGCTCCGCGCTCCACTCGGGACGGTCTTCGTCCCAATACCGCATCGTCTCGTACATGCGGCGACCATAAACGCTGCCCGCCAGATCGCGCACATGGTCTATCCAGTGACGAAAGAGCTTAGGCCCGGTCGCCATTTCCTGATGGTCGACATAACCGTCGAGCGACTGGTTCATTCCAAAAACGAGTTTCGCCATGCTGCAAAACCTCCACCCAGGGTGTTCGGAATAGTTTGAGGCGCATCCGCTCGGGTACCAGGCCCCAGATTCTATCCGTCAGCTGCCATTCAGGACGTCGTAGCGGATAAAGACGGTGCCGTTGGTGAAGGGCACCTCTTCGGTGCGCGCGAGTTTCACCTTGTTCCGGGTCTGGAACATCGGCGTACCGTCGCCGACCGCGACGGGGACGTAATAGATGCCGATTTCGTCGACCAGGCCGGCATCCAGATAGTCGGCGGCAAGCGTCGGGCCGGAGACGAAAATATTCCGCCCGGTTTGCGCCTTCAGATCGCGCATCGCATCGACATCGAGGGAAGTCACCAGTTTCGTGCGCGGCGTCTTCGGCTCGCTCAAGGTCTTCGAGACGACGACCTTGTCGGTCTGCCGCCAGATTTCCGCATATTCCGCCTCGAACGGCGTGTCGCCCCGATAGGTCTGCCAGAACGCCATGGTCTCGTACATGCGCCGGCCGTAGACGACGAGGCCGCAGCGGCGGCCCTCCCCGTTGGCGTGACCATGCACCTCGGCATCGATATGCCCCCAGTCGAAATCGCCCCGGGCGTCGTTGATATAGCCGTCGAGCGAGATCATCATCTCGAACACCAGTTTTGCCATCGGCCGCTCCTTAACCGTTCCTCATCAGGCCGCCTCGATCAGCAGCGCGGTCAGTTCGTCCGGCATGTCGATCGGGATATCGTGGCCGCAGGCAAGCTCATGCACGGTCCAGCCGGGGGCACCGCGATATTTCTCCGACATCCGGCCGAACGGCCCGTCCCAGCCGGTCGCGACGATGAAGGTCTTTTTGGGGACGCGCTGATAGGCGCCGGTGACTTTCAGCTTCTGCCGCAGCGTGCCGGAGGGCTGGGGCGTCGCCTTGGGTGCGGCCCACAGCTCGTCTTCTTCGCGCATATGGCCGCCCGGGCCTTTCGGCACCGGGGTCATTGGCGCGGAATAGTCTCCCTCCGGATCGTAGTCGGTGAAGCTCATGCCGTCCTCGGGGATGAAGGCTTCGACATAGACGATCGAGCGGATGCGCTCGGGCATACGTTCGACGACGCCGGTGGCGACGATGCCGCCATAGGAATGGCCGACGAGCACGATATCCGTCAGGTCCTTGTAGACCGCCTCGTTGACGATGTCGTCGATATGGGTGTCGAGGTTGACGGAGGGGCTCGCTAGGTGCTTGCGCTCGCAAAGCCCGGTCAGCGTCGGCGCATAGGCGCGGTGGCCCCTGGCATGCAGGCGGGCCAGCACCCGCTCCCAGGACCAGCCGCCGGTCCAGGCGCCGTGGGCGATCAGGAATGTCTGTTTGGAATCGGACATAGCTTTCCCCTTGAACCAGTTGCGATCTGCAATTGGCTTCAACTTACCAAACCAGTTCCATTTTGCAATCAGTTTTCGAAGCACAAAAAGGGAAGGCCCTCACCCTTTGGCGACATGCCGGCGTTTCAACGCCTCCACATGCACTTCAGAATGAGGGCCAACACCTGCCAAAACAGACTATGCCGCTTACTTCTTCGCGGAAGTCAGCGCGAAGAAAGCGCCCTGCGGATCGAGCGCCTGGACGATCCAGGAGCCGCCGGGAACTTCCATCGGGCCATGGACGACCTTGCCGCCGCCTGCCGTCAACCGGGCGATGGCGGCGTCGATCGAGTCAACAATGAAATAGTAGCACCAGCAGGCCACCGGCACTTCCGCCGGCTTGGTCATCATGCCGCCGATCTGCCGGCCGTTATGGGAGAAGATGTGGTAGGTGCCCATCGGGCCCATGTCGAAGTCATGGTCGAGCGTCCAGCCGAACATCTTGCCGTAGAAGTCCATGGCTTCCTTGCCGTTGCCGGCGTAAAGTTCCCGCCAGCCGACATTGCCGACGGCATCGGGCGCCAGTGCCTGCGGCGGGTTCTCCGGCGGGATCGGCGTCATGATGCAGACGACCGCACCATGCGGATCGGCGACGACCGCAAAACGGCCGATGCCCGGAATATCCTCCGGCTCGCGCTGGACGCGGCCGCCATTGGCGACATAGTCCTTGGCCATCTGATCGACGTCGTCGACCGAGACGTAACCGGTCCAGTTCGGCGGGATCTTGCCTTCGAGTTCCGGCGGAAAGTTCATCATGCCGCCGACGCCCGGCCGATTGTCGCCCTCGCCCATTTCGAACAGGAAATAGGCGGGCATGTCGGGCATCGACATTTCCTTGACCTTCCAACCGACCACCGACGAATAGAATTTTCCGCCGGCATCGGTATCGGGCGTCATCAGCTCGACCCAGATGAATTTGCCATGGGTCTCGGATCGAGACCCGGTAACGGTCTGCAACATGGTCGTCTCCTCTACGAATGACTGCGTCGACCGACGCGTTGAATTGGACACACGCAAGGCTCAGCGCTTGCGGGCGTAGTTCGCCTCCATGAACTGCTTCCAGGAGCCGTCCGGCTGTTTTGCGCTGGAATTGAAGACGCGATGATCGTCGTCGGTGAAGATGATCTGCTCGCGGTAGTCGCCGGTCTTGCCGGGATTGGCGAAATCCGGGCCGGTCGTATAGAGATTGAGCGTCGATCCGTCGTCCGACACTTCCCCCTCATAGACCCAGAGATGGTTCATCATCGTGCCGAGCCAGGTGCCGACATATTTGCCCTTGGCCGGATCGTAGCCGAGAGTGAGAATGGTGGTGGCGGGGCCACCGCCGCCCGGCATCTCGCCGCTGCCTTCAGCGACGAACCAGATGCCGTTCAGCGACCGGCAGACCTCGACCCATTTTTCGTCGTGGCCCATGCTGGTGGACGTCACCTCCCAGAGGCCGACCATCCTTTCCAGAAAGCCGTGTTCGACCTGCGGCTTGGGCATTTCCATCGTGCTCATCTTTTCCTCCTCCTCTTTTCGAAGCGCCAGAATGAACCCGTTCAATGGCAGCAGGATGAAGCCGTCTCCTGTGGCTTCTGTTCGTATTCGTCGTGGCGCTTGACGAAATTCATCGTCGAATCCTCGTTGCGGCCAAGTGGTGCCCGGTCGAGGATCATCAACGTGCCGATCAGCTCTTCGCCGCCGCGGGCATAGCTGGAATAGGTATGAAAGATCTCGCCCGCCTCGTTTCTGTAGAAGGCGGAAAGACCCGGCAGCTCGTCATGCGCCTCTGACGGCGGGACCTCGCGGAAATTATAATACACCTTCTCCTTGGCGAGGTCTTCCTTGGTAAAGGAGACGTGATAATCGAAGTTGAAATCGCTGCCGAAGGACGAGACCCAGGGGAACTTCCAGCCCATGCGCTTCTTGTAGGCCTCGATCTTGTCGAGCGGCGCGCGGGCGACCGCGACATAGGTGACGTCGTGGTTGTTGAGATGCGGCAGAGCGCCATCGATATGGTCCGAGAGAAATGAACAGCCGAGGCAGCCGGCATCCCAGTCCGGGCCGAGCATGAAATGGTAGACGAGCAGCTGGCTGCGGTCGTCGAACAGTTCGGCGAGCGACTTTTTGCCCTTCGGAGTGTCGAACACGTAGTCCTTGTCGACCTTTACCCAGGGCATCGCCTGACGCTCGGCGCGCACCTTGTCGCGCAGATGGGTCTCTTCTTTTTCCAGAGCCAGCAGCTTGCGCCGGGCTTCGAGCCACTCCTCGCGGCTGACGACAGGGTTTTTCGGGGACATGGTGACATCCATGACAGGCTCCTCCTATGCTTGACAGAATAAGTTGATATCAACATACTCTTCAGATGCTGTCAAACATTCAGACCATCGAAGTGATTCCCTTTTCGACGACGCTGCTGGTACGCGACACGTGCCTGTGCCTGCATGTGCAGCGGGCGGCGCGGGCGCTTGCCCGACGTTTCGACAATGCGATGAAGCCGATCGGGCTTACCAACGGGCAATTCTCGCTGATGATGTCGCTGAACCGGCCGCAGCCGGCGCCGATGAGCCAGGTCGCCACCCTGCTCGCGATGGACCGCACAACGCTGACGGCGGCGCTGAAAGTGCTGGAACGACGCGGCCTGGTGGAAACCACCGTCGATCCGAAGGACCGGCGCGGCCGGCTGCTGCGCCTCACAGATGACGGCATGACCATGCTGTCGGCCGCCCTGCCGATCTGGAAGCGGGTGCATGCGGAGATCGACGCCGAGCTTGGCGAGGGCGGACCGGCAGAACTGCGGGCGACGCTGGGCGGGATCAAATAGAAAAAGCCGGCGCGAGCGGCCGGCTTTCCATTTCGGAAATCTTCAGAACGATCAGGCGACCGAGACCGGCACTTCGGTCGAAGTGCGCATCGCGTGGCTATAGGGGCAGACGATATGGGCCTTGGCGACGAGGTCTTCGGCCTGGGCCTTGTCCATGCCAGGAATGTCCACCAGGAGAGATACTTCGATGCCGAAACCCTTGCCGTCGTCGCGCGGGCCGATGCCGACGGTCGCCGTCACCTTGGCGTCATCCGGGATCTTGACCTTTTCCTTGCCGGCAACATTCTTCAGCGCGCCGAGGAAACAGGCGGAATAACCGGTGGCGAAGAGCTGTTCCGGATTGGTGCCGCGGGCGCCGTCGCCGCCAAGTTCCTTCGGAACGGTCAGCGTGACGTCGAGAACGCCGTCTTCGGAGGCGCCATGGCCGGCGCGGCCGCCGGTGGCAGAAGCCTTGGTGGTGTAGAGAATAGGCATGGGTCTAACTCCCTTAGTCTTTGACGATGGTTCAAGATTAAAAAATTGTCCGCAATTCAATTGCGCACAATCTAATTACGCGCATTGCAATTTGCCGTCAAGCCTGCGAAAATACGATTCTGAAAAAAGATAGAGCGCAGACACGTGAAGACAGGACCGGCCATGCAGAAAAAGGCGGCCAACGCGGATAATTTCGAGATCGAGCTCGATGCGCAGCTGTGTTTTGCGATCTACGGCGCGGCGCATGCCTTCACGCGCACCTATAAGCCGCTGCTGGAACCGCTCGGCCTCACCTATCCGCAATACCTGGTGATGATCGCGCTCTGGGAAGAGGACGACCAGCCGGTGAAGGCGATCGGCGACCGGCTCGGCCTCGATTCCGGCACACTCTCCCCTCTCCTCAAGCGGCTCGAACAATCTGGCCTCGTCGCCCGCAAACGCGACCGCGACGACGAGCGGCAGGTGAAGATTTTGCTGACGAAAAAGGGCAGAGAACTGAAAGGCCAGGCGGCCGGGGTCACCGCAGCAATCGGCAAGGCCACCGGCTGCAGCTTCGAGGAAGCTGTGGCGCTGCGCGACGAACTGGTTGCGCTCAAGGAAAGGCTGACGAAAGCGGGAAGCGAAAAAGAGATGCTGTCATCTGTTTGATAGGTTCCATCGCCGGTCGAGACCGGTCAAACGCGAGGCGGCAGAACCTGCGCTGCTCACGTCTTGTGGGCTTCCGGTTCGTCCGTATGGCGGCCTGAATAACGTTCGTCCAGTTCCCGGATCACGCCTTCGCCATCGGCGGGGTCCACTCTGCGCAGGATGACGTCGATCTTCGCCTCCAGCCGATCGGAACCTTCCTTCGATTGCGGCGAGCCCAGAAACAGGAAGAAGGCAAGCCCGCCGACCTGCCAGAGCAGCTGCAGGAATTCCGACTGCCAGTTTTCGAACGTATCCCGCAGCATTTCCACCAGATAGGGAGAAAATTCCACCGGCTGTCCGTGCTCGGCCTGTTCCTGGACAAAGGCGAACCAGCCGAACAGCCAATGCCCGACAAGACTGAAAACAAAAAATGCCAGGGTGATCCAAGCGTAGCTATAGGCTCGCCATAATGAATTCTGCTGCACGGCATCCTCCAGAACATTCCACGCAAGGTAACGGGAAAGTTCCAGCCTAGTTCCCGTAGAGATCAGGCCTGGCCGAGGTGATCCGCGACGATCCTGTCGATCCAGCGGCGATGCTCATCCTTGACCAGCGGGTTTGTGCCGGGTTCGCCGGCAACCGTGATCAGCGCTTTCCACAGGCACCAGCCGCGCGCCCTTTCCCAGGTCTCGGCGTCGAGCCTCACCCGATTGCGGAAAGCATGGGCTGCGGGTTCGTCGAACAGGGTCCAGGCGATGACGAGGTCGCAGGCCGGATCGCCGATGCCGGAATTGCCGAAATCGATCACGGCGGCAAGCCGTCCGTCGCGGACGAGCAAGTTGCCCTCGCTGACATCGCCGTGCATCCAGACGGGGCTGTTCTTCCAGGTGGAGGCGAGCGCCCGTTCCCAGATTTCGGTGATCAGCGGCACATCGATCTGGTCGGCGAGGACTTTGATCGAACGGCGTGTCTCGTTGTCATAGACTTCCAATGCGCCGCCGCGGAAAAAGTTATGCGGGCCGGCAGGCGGGCCGTCGGATGCGTCGATCTTCCAGAGGGCCCGCAGGAAATCGGCCAGATCCTCAGCAAAAACGACCAGATTGGCGATCGTCCGGAGGCTGGATCGGTCACCCGCGATCCAGGCATAGACCGACCAGGGCCAGGGATAACCTTCGCCCGGCTTTCCGAGCCCGAGGGGGACTGGAATGGGAAGCGGCAATCGGGGGCCAAGCGCCGGCAGGAAGCGGTGCTCCTTCTCCACCTGCGCGACATAACGTTCGGCCCCAGGCAGGCGCACCAGCATGTTGTCGCCAAGATGGAAGGTGCGATTGCACCATCCGCCGATCGCGACCGGGTGCACGGACAAATCCGCCCAATCGGGAAACTGGGCGGCTATCAGGTTTTTCACGAGAGCGGTGTCGATTTCGACCATGCACAAATCCCTTTCGGCGCAAATCTAGGTTGCGCCGGGGATGATTAGCAAGCGTCTGTGACAGAGATTACTGCCACACCACGATACGCGCCTTTTCCGGCACGCGGTCGTAAAGGTCGATGATATCCTGGTTCATCAGCCGCACGCAGCCCGACGAGACGGCCTTGCCGATCGAATTCCATTCCGGCGAGCCGTGCAGGCGGTAGAGCGTATCCTGGCCGTTCTTGAAGATGTAGAGCGCGCGGGCACCGAGCGGGTTCAGAAGGCCGGGCGGCATGCCGCCGTTCTTGGCCGAATATTTGGTGAGTTCCGGCTGGCGGGCGACCATTTCGTCCGGCGGCGTCCATTTCGGCCATCTCTGCCGCCACTGGATGACGCCCTCGCCCTGCCAGGCGAACCCTTCGCGGCCGATGCCGACGCCGTAACGCATCGCGGTGCCGCCCGGCTCGATGAGGTAGAGGAAACGCGAGGCGGTATCGACGACGACGGTGCCTGGACGCTCACCGGTCGGATCGACGACCTGCTGGCGGTAATAGCGTGGGTTGATCTGCCGATAGGGTATCGCCGGAATGACGAAACCGCCGTCGACCATGGAGCCGTACATCACATCCAGTTCCGACGAGGGACCTTCAATGGGCTCCGGTCGGAAGGCAACCGTGGTCGCCAGCGGACGCGGCACCGATGAGGCGCAGCCGGCAAGCGTGGATGCCGCGCCCGCACCGAGGAGAGACAAAAAACTCCGGCGGGAAAACGAAGGGTTCAGGATCATCTGAGGCAGGACCGTCCGATAGGAAACGCAGGGAACAGCAAAATCGCTCTTTAACGGCAGGGCGGCAGAAAAGTTCCGACTCGCTCCTTCCGCAGGGAAGATAGGTCTGCGGTCGTTAATCAACTATTCACGAGACCTACACGGCGGTTCAAACCCATGAGATGAATCAAACGAAAAAGAGCGGCACCGCCGCCCTTTCCGTCTATTGCCAAGCCTGTTGCGGCGCTCAGAGGACCACGATCGGGGTGCCGGAGGGCACGCGGTCGAAGAGGTCGATGACATCCTGGTTGAACATGCGCACGCAGCCGGACGAGGTCTGTTTGCCGACGGACTGCCAGTCCGGCGTGCCGTGCACCCGGTAAAGCGTGTCCTGGCCATCCTTGAAGATGTAGAGCGCGCGGGCGCCGAGCGGATTGTTGAGCCCGGGATTGGCACCGCCTTCGGCGGCCGAAAATTTGCGCAGATCCGGCTGGCGGGCGACCATCTCGTCCGGCGGCGTCCAGCGCGGCCATTCCGCCTTGCGCTGGATGACGCCGCGGCCCTGCCAGGCAAAACCGGCCTTGCCGAGGCCGACGCCGTAACGGATCGCCTTGCCGCCCGGCTGCACGAGATAGAGGAAGCGCTCCCTGGTATCGACGACGATGGTGCCCGGCGCCTCGCTGGTTCGGTAGTCGACGTCCTGGCGCAGATAACGGGCATCGATGCGCGAATAAGGGATGGCCGGAAGCGTGTGGCCGTCATCGCGGATCACGCCATACATGGCCCGGTGGACCGGGTTGGAAATCGGTAACCCATAGGTCTGATGGAAAGTCGACGGATAGAGCTGGCGCTTGTGCGGGATCGCACCTGGCATCGGAGGTGGCTGGTTCGACGGCGGATCGGCATAGGGTGCGACGTTGAAGACCGGCGACGTCTCCTGAACGAAGACGTCTGGGTTCATGCGGCTGGTATCGGTGACCAAGGGAATCTGGCAGCCGCTGACCGCAGCGGTCGCAGCGAGCGTGACGGAAAGCCCAAGGGTTCGGCGGAGAGATCGAAAGGAGAATGGCATGGGAACCCGCTTCCAGCAGATGACGTCTGGGCCGACCATCGCAGATGCGGCTGGCGCGAGGCTGGTCAAATATCGTCCGAGCGAACCTCGAGCTCCGGCCAAAGGCGGACGGTCTCGCGTCGCAATTCGCAGATCGCCCTGAGCGCCCTATCCGGTCTCATCAATAGGGAATGGGCGGCCGCATTGCGCTCTTCGGCATCCTGCAGTCGATCTACGACCCAAGCCAGTTTGCGTCCTATATCCGCGCCGTAAGCGGCCGTTGCCTTTTCGACCGCCGCCCCCGGAATCGCTCCAAAATGCTCAACCAGCACCCCGAGATCGAAAGCATCACGGTAAGCCACCGAACGATCCTGGCCGCGGTCCGCGTTGGCGAGCAGTTTTTCGGCAAACATGTCTTCAGGAAGCAAGGCCGGTATCAGAAGATCGGCATCCATTTCGCCGTTCAGAGCAATTCGTCCCTCGCGGATGATCTCGAACTTGATCAGCTGTTCCCTGAATTCGAAAACCGTCCGGAGACCGTATTGATCGATGCGAAAATCCCGCACCGCCTTTATCGATTCCGGAAAAAAAGCCTTGAGACCCCGCTCGGTCGCAGCGCTGCGGAGTTCACGATAACCGTCCGAGGACGCGCAAAGAAAATCAACATCCAGCGAACGCCGATACTCGCCAAGTTTCAACACAATCGCAGTACCGCCACCGAACCAGCATTCGTTCGCGACAAGGTATTGGTGATCCATCCGCGAGAGTGCTTCGGCAATGATCTGATGTTCGGGGAGAACGAAATCTTTCATCGGGATTTGAGCATCACGCCCCCACCGAAGGCCCGCGCCAGATCCTCGATGAGATCGGCCTCCCGCCTGGTGAGGCCGCGTTCATCCACAAAACGCCAATTGCGCTCATAGATGGAGAAGACCTCCTCGGCCGGAATCGGGCGCAACGGATCGCGGCTCCAGACGAGCTGCTTCAGCTCCGGGTAATCTGCTGGAATAATGGTGCGGTCCTGCGCAGTTTCCATGGTCGAAAGATAGTGCGAAAATCGTCAAAATGACAGGGGCACTCGACCCTACCCTATCACCTGGTTGAAGAAGCGGATGCTCTCGGCGACCGCGCCCGGCACGACGCCGTTGTGGTTGCCGGGCAAGAGCTTTGCCTCGATGGAAACGCCTGTCGATTTTGCCCTATCCATCAACAGCTGGTGGTCGGCATCGAAGGGGCGCTCCTCGGTGCCGCGCAGCAGCAGCGTCGGGCATTTGAGGCTGTGGCCGAAACAGACCGAGGAGCGCATGACGAATTCCTGCTGGTCGTTTTCGTCGAAGCGGACTTCGCGCTCGAAGCGGCCGAAATAACGCCAGGAATTGACACCTGCCGAGATCGGCGCCGAGGCGCGGAATTTTCGGGTCATCGAGGCGAGCAGCGCCAGTGTGCCGCCATTCGAATGGCCGGCGAGGAAGAAGCGGTTCTTGTCGATCCCCGGCAGGTCCTCCAGGTAGCTTGCGGCAGCCAGCGCATCCGATGTCTCGTCGTAGAAGCCCGAATAATTGCCGGCCTGGCCGTTCTCGCCGCGGAACGAGGGCAGCATGACGACGTAGCCGGCTTCCCAATAGGCCTTCATCAGCTCCCAATGGCCGTCACCCGTGGCGTTGCCGCCGTGCAGGAAAAGAACCGCGGGCTTCAGCTTCGCGGAAGGCTCATAGGGCGAGATCCAGGCGATCAGTTCGATCGAAGCGTCCGGGCCGCCGCGATACATCACCCTCCTGGCGCCTGCGGGCGTGCCGAGCGGGGCAGACTGTTCAGGAGAAGGCCCCTTCCTCAAGAGATTGGTATGGAACCGCTTGCGGGCTTCGCCATAGTCTTCCTTCTCAAGCGGAGGAACGTCCGGAATGGGGAATTCCGCGCGCGCCCCGGCCGGCAACATGGCAGCGGCCGAAACGCCGGCGGCGGCCGCCAAAAGCGTCCGGCGTGTGACGCCGTCGCGTATCGAGCGGGAATTCGGGGCAATGATGCGGTCTGATGCCATGTCTTTTGATGCCATGTCTGCGGAATCCATTTCTTCCGTTGCGCGCGAATCTGATTTCAGCACTCGTGAAAGGCGCTGTCCATTCAACGATTCGGGAACGGCACCGCCTAATTCGCCTTGGCATCCACCATTGCCGTCAGCGTCGACAGCCGGTCGGCGTCGCGCGGCAGCTTGTCCTGGCGCAGGCGGGCGATGCGTGGAAAGCGCATGGCGACGCCCGACTTGTGGCGGGTCGAGCGGTTGATGCCCTCGAAGGCGACCTCCAGCACGAAACCGAAATCCGGTTCCGCACGCACTGCCCGGACCGGCCCGAAGCGGTCGACCGTGTTGTCGCGCACGAACTTGTCGAGCACTTCGAGTTCCGCATCGGTAAAGCCGAAATAGGCCTTGCCGACCGGCACCAGCGCCTCGCCATCCGGCGTCTCGGCCCAGACGCCGAAGGTGAAGTCGGAATAATAGCTCGACCGCTTGCCGTGGCCGCGCTGGGCATAAAGCATCACCGCGTCGATATTGTAAGGATCACGCTTCCACTTGAACCATGGCCCCTTGAGGCGGCCCGCCTGATAAGGGCTGTCCTTGCGTTTGATCATCACCCCTTCGATAACCGGATCGGGCGGCGCGACGCGAATGCGGTCGAGCTCGTCCCAGGTGGTGAACGGCACGAGTTCGGAGAGATCGAAACGGTCGTGCGGCGCCCGTTCGATTACGTCGCCGAGCCGCCTGCGACGTTCGAAAAATGTCTCGGCGCGGATATCGAGGTCGCTTTCGAACAGCAGGTCATAGGCGCGCACGAAGGCCGGGTAGTCTTCGAGCATCTTGGCTGTCACCGTCTTGCGGTTCAGCCGCTGCTGCAGATCGGAGAAGGTGCGCGTCGGATTGTTGGACCGGGCGGTGCCGCCGACCAGCAGTTCGCCGTCGATGACGCCCTCGAAATTGATAGACCCGACGACGTCCGGAAAGGCGCCGGTGATGTCGTCGCCGGAGCGGGAATAGAGCTTCTTCGTGCCGCCGTAGCTCGACATCTGCACCCGAATGCCGTCCCATTTCCACTCGGCGGCGTAATCGGCGGGGTCCAGCTTTTCGAGATCGCCCGTCTCGACCGGATTGGCGAGCATGACCGAATGGAAGATCGCCGGCGTTGCGAGAACCGGCTTGTCGGCCCTGCCCTCCAGCCAGGCAAAAAGCGGTTCATAGGGCGGAGTCAGCCCGTGCCAGAGCGTCTCGATTTCGGTGACGTCCTTTGCGCTCATGTCCGACAATGCCTGCTTGGCGAGACGGGCGGAGACGCCGATGCGGAGCGCACCGGTGACGAGCTTCAGGAAGGCGAAACGGCTCGACGTATCGAGCTTGTCGAGCAGGTCGCGGACGGCGGAGCGCACTTCGGTGCGGCCGAGCGAGTTCATTCTGGTGACGACCTCGCCGAGGCGCGGCTGGTGATCGTCATCGATTTCGTCCTTGCGGGTGCCGTCCCAGACCAGCGAGATGGTCTCGGCAAGATCGCCGACGTAGTCGTAGGAATACTGGAACAGGACGGGATCCATGCGTTCCAGCACGAGATCGCGCAGCATGGCCGGCTTGACGCTTTTCAGATCGAGCCCACCGGCCAATGCCGCCAGGCCGTAACCGCGGTCGGGATCGGGCGTATCGCGAAAATAGTCGGCGAGAAGGGTGAGCTTGCCGTTGCGGGACGGGGTGAGGACGAGGCGGTCCAGGAGAGTGGCGAAGGGTTTCATGAGCCAGCCTCCCGAAGAAAGACCCCTTCTGGCCTGCCGGCCATCTCCCCCACAAGGGGGGAGAAGACTCGTGGCAATGTCTCGCCCCTATCTCGGCGGCAACGCGTGGCAGCGAAGCCCCTCCCCCTTGTGGGGAGGGGTTGGGGAGGGGTTTTGTCTTTGAAGAATGGCAATGGCCATACCACTTGCCGATCTCCCCCCTTGAGGGGGAGATGCCCGGCAGGGCAGAGGGGGGTGTCGGCGGCACGAACGGAAAAGATCATCCCCATCAATCCCCCTCATCCTCATAGCCCACCAGATGCAGCGGCCTTGCCGGGATGTTCTTCAGCTCGCACCAGCGCACCAGCGCCTCCTCGCGGCCGTGTGTCACCCAGACTTCGGATGGACCGATCTCCTCGATGGTCGACAGCAGTTCCGGCCAGTCGCAGTGATCGGAGATGACCAGCGGCAGTTCGACGCCGCCCTGCTTGGCGCGCTGGCGCACCATCATCCAGCCGGAGGCAAAGGCGATCAGCGGTTCGTTGAAGCGGCGCGCCCAGCGATCCTGAAAGGCCGAGGGCGGGCCGACGATGACGGCGCCCCTGAAAGCGTCGGGGCTGCTCTTCTCGACGGTCGCTGGCCTTATATCGCCGAGATCGATGCCCTGGCCGACGTAATAATCGCAGAGTTTGGCGAGCGCACCATGGATGAAGATCGGTTCGGAATAACCGCAATCGCGGATCAGCCGGATCACCCGCTGCGCCTTGCCGAGCGCATAGGCGCCGACGAGATGGCTGCGTTCGGGAAACTGTTTCAGCGAGGTCAGCAGCTTGTCGATCTCGTCTTTCGGATCCGGGTGGTGAAAGACCGGCAGGCCGAAGGTCGCCTCGGTGATGAAGACGTCGCAGGCGACCGGCGCGAAAGGTGCGCAGGTGGGATCGACGCCGCGCTTGTAGTCGCCCGAAACGACGATGCGCAGACCTTGCCTCTCGATGGCGATCTGGGCAGAACCGAGCACGTGACCGGCGGGGTGAAAACTCACCCGCACGCCTTCGACATCGATCTCCTCACCGAAGGCGGCCGCCTGCTCCTCGCCGCAGAAATCCTCGCCGTAACGCAGCCGCATGATGTCGAGCGTCTGGCGGGTCGCCAGAACCTTGGCATGGCCGGCGCGGGCGTGGTCGGAATGGCCGTGGGTGATCAGTGCCCGCTCGACGGGACGGACCGGATCGACATGGAAACGGCCGATGGGGCAGAACAGCCCGGCCGGGGTGGGATGAAGCAGCGCCTCTGGTTTCATGCCCTTGAAGATAGGGCAAAAACGGTCGGACGCCAGATCACTCCGAGGCGGTGGCCGGCTTCTTTTCGGCGATCACCGCCTGCGGCAGGCGGACCGGTTTCAGCATCAGGGCGGCGATGAGGCCGATCAGCGCCATGGCGCTGCCGGCCATGAACACGGGCGTGAAGGCCTCGGCGTAGAGCGTGTGGACCGCGATCCGCGACGGTTCGGGCAATGCGAGCATCATCAGCGGCGTCAGCGAGCCGATATCCTCGACGCCGGGGATGCTGGTGCCGACACCCCGGATGCCGGCGGCGACGATCGCGCCATAGACCGAGATGGCAATCGAGGCGCCGGCCATGCGCATCAGCGTCACGGCGCCGGTGGCGGCACCGACATCCTCGCGGGGGGCTGAATTCTGAACGCCGATGATCGGCGCCTGCTGGCCGAAGCCGATCGCCAGGCCCTGCATCAGCATGAAGCCGAGGATGACATAGATCGGGGTACCGACCGGAAGCTGCGAGAAGATCAACAAGGCAACGATATTCAGCGACAGGCCGATCAGCGTGAACGGCTTGTAGCGGCCGGTGATCGAGATCAGCCGGCCGGTCGACAGCGAGCCGATGACGATGCCGAGGGTCGTGGCGACAAAGCAGAAGCTTGCGGTCGTCGGCGACAGGCCGGTGGTCGTCTGCAGGAAGAGCGCGAAATAATTGGCCATGCCGATCGCCACCGCGCCGGTGCAGAAGGAGACGATCAGGAACAGGGAAAAGGTCGAGTCGCGGAACAGTTTCAGCGGCACGATCGGCTCCGGCACCTTCCCCTCGACAAAGACCCAGACCACGGCGCAGAGCGCGCCCGCTGCCACGACCACCATCGACTGCCAGGCGACCAGCGAACCGAACAGCGTGACGCTATCGGCCCAGACGACAATGCTCGCGACGGTTCCCGCCAGCAGGACGGCGCCGAGATAGTCGATCTTCGGCTTGCGGATCGGGCGGCGATAGGGAAGCAGAAGCGATATGCCGGTGACCGCGATGATACCGATCGGCAGGTTGATCAGGAAGATCGACCGCCAGCCGAACAGTTCGCTCATCGTGCCGCCGAGCAGAGGGCCGAGGCTGCCGGAGGCCATGATCACCAGGCTCGAATAACTCTGGTATTTCGCCCGTTCGCGCGGCTCGAACAGGTCGGCATTGATCGAGAAGATCGACACCATGATGCCGCCACCGCCGAACCCCTGCAGCACGCGCGAGGCGATCAGCGAATCCATCGACCAGGCAAGCCCGCAGGTGAGCGAACCGACGGTGAAGATGACGATCGCCGCCAGCATCACGTATTTGCGGCCGAACAGATCGCCGAGCTTGCCGTAGATCGGCATCGACGTGCTGCTGGCGAGGAGATAGGCCGACCCGATCCAGCCAAAACGCTCCAGTTCGCCGAACTCGCCGACAATCGTCGGCAACGCCGTCGAGACGATCTGGTTATCCAGCGTCGCCATGAACAGCGCCGTCAGCAAAAAACAGAAGATCACCAACCGCTGGCGGTGGTTGGCGACGAGCGGCACATGGGCCGGACGGGTCATATCCATGGGTCAATCCAAAGTGTCGGAAATTTATGTGCCTTCAGCATATAATTGTCAACGGCACTTTGATGCGCAGCGCAAAGAATGGTTGGAAAGCCTCATGGGCTTTGATATGTTCGGCAACATGACGAGCAAGAGCCTTTTGAACCGGAAATCCGCTGCCGCCTCACCCTCCCCTGAGGACGTGGCCCGCGTGAGCGAAATGCTCGGGCGGATGCGAATTCTGATCGGCCGGCGGATCATCGGCCGCACGGCGATCGCCAATATCGCGCCGGGCCTGGAAATTTCGCATCTCGACGTGCTGGACGTGATGCGCCGCATCGAAGGCGAGGTGACGGTCGGGGCGATCGCCGAGGCGATGCGCATCGACCCCTCGCGCGGCAGCCGGCTGGTAGCCGATCTCGTCGCCCGCGGCATCCTGCGCCGCGACGCCTCCCAGGCGGACGGCCGCCGTTCGCTGGTCGTGCGCACCGAACTGGGCGACAGCCTGCTAGCCGAGATCCGTTCCGTCAAACGCTCCCTGCTGGCACGTGTCCTGGAGGACTGGCCGGAAGACGAACTTCACACATTCTCGCTGCTGTTCGAAAAATTTGTATCGAGTTACGAAGAGGTCTTCGTGACGCCGGAAAAATCGCCGGACGACGCGCTCTCCGAGGCGTCTCCGCCAATGGCGTAGATTGCGCATAAATTGTACTCCAGTATAATTTCGGGTAGAGACTGGAGGCACGCGCATGAATGTTTCGATAGGTCCCCGCTGGGAAAAATTCATCGAGGAAGCCGTACAGGACGGCCGCTACGGCTCGGCCAGCGACGTGGTGCGCGAAGGCCTGCGACTGGTGCAGGAGCGCGAGGCGAAGCTTTCGGCACTGAGGGAAACGCTGCAGCGGTCTTTCGAAAGAGGAGGAGATGTCAGCGAGGAAGAGCTCGACGCTTCGCTGGAAGCGGCGGTCGAAGAATTGCGCAAAGAGGGCTATTGATTGGCCCGGTTGCGATATCTCGACAGTGCCCAAGACGACTTAATCCATATCTTCAAATACATCGCCCGCGAAAGCGGCAGCATCTCAACCGCAGAGCGTTTTGTGAAGACGTTGCGCCACAGATGCCGGCATCTGGCGAGTCTTCCGGGAGAGATGGGGCGTACTCGATCGGAACTTGGTCCAAACCTGCGTAGCTCCGCCTACCGCGGATATATCATCTATTTCCGCTATCAAACTGGAACGCTTGAGGTTGGCAACATTCTCGAAGGCCATCGAGATGCGGCGCGGCATTTCGGCGTGGACATCGCCCCGGAGGACGAGGATTAAATCCCCTCGCCGCCCGAGACCCGCAGGCGGTCGCGGCCGAGATCCTTGGCTTCGTACATGGCACGATCGGCGCGGGCGAGCAGTTCCTCGGGCGTTTCACCATCCTGCGGGAAGAAGGCGACGCCCATGCTGCAGGTGGCGGTGATGCTCTGGTCGTCGATGACGATCGGCTTCGAGATCGCGGTTCGCAATTCCTGAAGCCGGCGCATCAGGCCGAGTTCATCGTGACTGACATTGCTGAAGACGATCGCGAACTCGTCGCCGCCAAGGCGAACCAGAAGATCGGTGACGCGGACGCAGTTGACCATGCGCCACGACAGCGTTTTCAACACCTCGTCGCCGGCCGCGTGACCCAGCGTATCGTTGATCTGCTTGAAATTGTCGAGGTCGAGATAAGCGACCGTGACCTTGCGTTTCTCGCGGCGGGCCTCATGCAGGGCGCGGCTGAACTGCGCCCAGAACAGCGTCCGGTTCGGCAGGCCGGTCAGCGGATCGTGATGGGCCATGTGGTGGATGCGCTCTTCCGAGCGGGCGCGCTCGATGGCGATGCCGGCAATATCGGTCGCCATCGCGGTCAGCTCGAGTTCGAGCTCAGTCGGTTCGCGCGGCGCGTCGGAATAGAGCCCGAACGTGCCAAGTACTCGCCCGTCAGCGCCCATGATCGGCGTCGACCAGCAGGAGCGAAAACCGAACCTCAGCGCCAGTTCGCGATAATTGTCCCAGAGCGGATCGGTCAGCACGTCCTTGACGAAGACAGGTTCGCGCCGCCAGGCGGCGGTGCCGCAGGAGCCGACCTTCGGGCCGATCTCGATGCCATCGATCAGTTTCACATAGGCCGGCGGAAGGCTGGACGCCGAGCCGTGACGCAGCCGGTCCGTACCTTCTTCGAGAAACAGGACCGAGGCCGTGACGTCGTCCAGCTCATCCTCCACCGTTTTGACCAGCGCATCCAGAACCGCCGTCAAAGGCTGGCCGCGAGCGATCATCTCGAGAAGACGCGCATGGCCGTGCCGGCGGTCGTCCTGGCGCTTGCGCTCGGTAATGTTGCGGGAAATGCCAACCAGGCCGACGACCTGGCCGTGAACATCGCGCAGCGGCATTTTGGAAGTGGTAAGCCAGAGCACACGGCCATCGCCGAGCTTGACGCGCTCCTCGCGACCGTCGATCGCCACGCCGGTCGACATGATCTCCTGTTCGACCAGAAACAGTTCGCGTGCGGTTTCAGGATCGAGAATATCGAAATCCGTCTTGCCGATCAGGTCGTTGCCTTCATGCAGCTTGCTGCTGCGGCCGGCTGCGGCATTGGCAAAGACGAAGCGGCCGCGACGGTCCTTTACGTAAATGAAGTCCGGGAGCTGATCGAGAAGGGTACGGGTTTCCAGTTCGAGCGTGACCAGGGCAACGTCGAGGTCGATATCGCTGTCGGTGGAAACGCGCAGGAGACGACTGCAGAGCTCGTCGAGCGGATCGGGGGCAAACGTCAAGGGCATGCTATGCGACATGGGTCCCGCCATCCGAGTGCCTCCTTTTCATTTTCAACAGAAAATACGCGGGAACTCGCGCCAATTGCCCTATAGCATGACGGAGAATTCCTTATCGTTGCTTAAAATCATCGTGAAATTGCCATGATTGAAGCTTGGGCAGAAGTCTTTTTACTGAGCTGTCCAAGACTTTTAGCGTAATAACAATATAAAGGACTGGCATAGAAAATGCTTTATTGACGCCAGGAGGAGGCGCTGGATGATTTCGAGACGGGCGGCGTTGACGATGATCGCGGGTGCGGCGGCTGCCGGAACCTTGCCTCCCCGCGTTTTCTCCGCCCCACAAGGCTTTCCGTCGGTCGATCTGCGCGGCTCGATCGATGCCGGTGCGCATGGCGTCACCCCTGACGGTGGAGACAAGCAGAACCGCAAACTCGCAGAGATTATCGCCAAGGCGGCGCGCCAGAACATGCCGGTCTTCCTGCCGCCCGGAAACTACCCGGTGTCCAATCTCGACCTGCCCGAAGGTACGCGCATCACCGGCGTACCGGGCGCGTCGCGGCTCGTCTATTCCGGTGACGGGCGGATGCTCAGGGCCGACGGCGCACGCCGCATCGAGCTTTCCAACATCGTCATCGACGGAGCGAACCGCCGGCTCGACGACCAGAGCCCGGCGCTCGTCCATATGCGTGGCATCGGTGAGATCGTCATCGACAATTGCGAGATCATCGGTGCCCGCAAGACCGCCGTGCAATTCGAGCGCTGTGGCGGGCGGATCGAGCGGAGCCGAATTTCCGGAGCCGCGGAATATGGCCTCTATGCCGTCGAGAGCACCGGGCTTTCGGTCAACGGCAATACGGTTTCCGACTGCGGCAACGGCGGCATCCTGATCCATCGGTGGACCAAGGGCGCCGACGGCACGATCGTTTCCGGCAATCGTATCTCCCGGATCGGCGCCACCAATGGCGGCACCGGTCAGTATGGCAATGCGATCAACCTGTTTCGGGCCGACAACGTGATGGTCATCGGCAACCAGATCTCGCAATCGGCCTTTTCGGCGATCCGCGCCAACAGCGCCTCGAACGCCCAGATCGCCAACAACACCTGCCTCGCCTCCGGCGAGACCGCGATCTATGCGGAATTCGCCTTCGAGGGCGCGCTGGTCTCGAGCAATATCGTCGACGGCGCGGCGAACGGCATTTCGGTCGTCAATTTCAACGAGGGCGGCCGGCTGGCGACCGTCGCCAACAACATCGTCCGCAACCTGAAGCCCACTGGCCCCTATGTGCTCGACGAAGCGATCTTCGGCGTCGGCATCAGCGTCGAGGCGGATACGGCAGTGACCGGCAATGTCATCGAGAATGTACCGCTCTGGGGCATGGCGCTCGGTTTCGGGCCGTACCTGCGCAACGTGCTCGTGAGCAACAACATCGTCCGGCAGGCAAAGGTCGGCTGTGCGGTGACCGTGGTCGAAGGCGCCGGAAGCGCGCTGATTTCCGGTAACCTGTTCGAGGCGGTGAAGGACGGCGCGGTGATCGGCCACCGCTGGAAGACACCTTCCACGGCAGAGCTGGCTCGCGGAGACGGTCAGGCCCAGGGGTTCAAGCATCTGACGATCGAGAACAACCGGATTGTTTAGTCGAGATCGCTGGAAGCGTCGCCGAAATCAATATTGCGGCCGCGATGGAAGATGCGGGCGATAACGACGACATCGCCTTTAACCTGAAACGCGATGGTCGCTTTGCGCCGGTATCCGACGAGGCGCAGGCCCGGCCTCTTGTTGGAGAAAACGCCGCGTTCGGGAAAGGTTTCAAAGGAGTAACAGTAGTCGATCAACCGATCGACGTATCGCTTGGCAACTTTCTCCCCCGCGGCAGGTACCAAGTACTCCAAGAGCTCCGCGACGTCCTCTTCGGCATCATCCGAGAACAAGACCGTATACTTCATGCCTCTGGATCGACCAGTTTGTCGACGCGGGCATGCAGCCTTCTACGTGCCTCCTCAAGCGGCATGACCTTGGAGGGATCCGCTTCGATCTCATCCAGCGTCGGCACCACTTCCTCAACCAGCCACTTCTCGATTGCCGCATCGCGGGCGAGCAGGGTGCGCAGGCCGTCACGGATGACTTCGCTTTCGGTGGCGTATTCGCCGGAGGCGACCTTGGACTTGACCATCTGCGCCATTTCGAGCGGCAGGGTGATGCTGAGCGACTGGGTGGTGCGCATGATCGGCTCCTTTCCAGGAAATCGGACACGATTAAATCCTATCGAAAACTTTCATGATCGTCCAATGCGGATTGGTCTTCCGTTTTGCGCGCCCTGCCCATAGCTTGCGGCCTGCATTTCAGGAGGGACATTGAATGCTGAAAATCTATGGTGTTTACCGCTCGCGCGCCACGCGGCCGCTCTGGCTTATCGAAGAGCTGGGTATTCCTTTCGAACATATTCCGATCATCCAGGGTTATCGCCTGCCCGAGCCGATGGCACCGGGCGCACCGGTCAACACGCTGTCGCCGGAATTCCTGAGCGTCAACCCGATGGGCTCGATCCCGTCGATGGACGACGACGGTTTCGTGCTGCACGAATCGCTCGCCATCACGCTCTACCTCGCCCGCAAATACGGCGGCGAGCTCGGCCCGAAGGATATCGCCGAGGAAGGCCAGATGGTGCAGTGGTCGCTGTTCGGTGCGACCAGCATCGAGACCCCGGCGCTGAAGATCTCCGCCACGATCGCCGGTGGCCGCGCCGAGACCGAGGAAGGCAAGGCGGATATCGAAGTGGCGGCCCGCACCCTGAAGCGGCCGTTCGACGTGCTCGAAAAGCACCTGTCCAAGAACGGCCACATGGTCGGCGGCCGCTTTACCGTGGCGGACATCAATGTCGGAGAAGTCGTGCGTTATGCGCAAGGATATGCGCCGCTGTTCGACAGCCGCCCGGCGTTGAAGGCGTGGATCGAGGCTGCCCAGGCTCGCTCCGGCTTCAAGGCAATGTGGGACAAGCGCACCGCCGAACCGGCGTAACGCTTTAATCCCGGCTTTTCGTGAGCGGCGGCAGCTCCGTCTTCAGCCACTCCCGGAAAGCCCTCACCTTCGCCGGCATCCTAGCGCCGGCGCGGGTGACGAGATAATGCCCCATGCCGGTATGCGCCCGTATCGAAAACGGCTCGACCAGCCGCCCCTGTTCCAGCGCGTAGGTGGCGAGCGTATGCCAGGCGAGCATCACGCCCTGCCCCGCAATCGTTGCATCGAGGCAGAGCGAGGCATCGTTGAACACATGGCGCGTCGCCATGCCGGCGCCTGACAGACCCGCCTCGTTCAGCCATATCTCCCAGGAAAACATCGAGGGACCGTCGATGATCGCCGGCAGTTTCAGGATATCCTTCGGCTCCTTGAGCTTTTCAGCGAGTGCCGGGGAGCAGACCGGAAACACCGTCTGCTCGATCAGCAGTTCGGCATCGACGCCCGGCCAGGTCCCCGGCCCGACGCGGATGCCGAGATCGATATCGTCGACGCCAAGGTCCGCGAGCCTGGTCGTGGCGTCCATGCGCAGGCGGATTTCCGGGTGCAGGCTCGAGAACCGGTCGAGCCGGTGGACGAGGAACCGCGCTGCAAACACAGGTGCGACGGAAATGGTCAGCAGCGCATCGTCCTGCCGCCTGCCGATCGCCACCGCTTCGGAAAGCGCATGAAAACCTTCGCTCAATCGCGCCAGCATGGGCCGCACCGAATCGACCGGCATCATGCCCCTCGGAAGGCGTTGAAAGACCGGCTGGCCGAGCTGGGCCTCGGCCTTGATGACCTGCTGGCTGACGGCTCCCACCGAGACGCCGAGTTCGTCGGCAGCCGCCTGCAGCGAGCCCAGGCGCCCGACCGCCTCCAACGCCCGCAAGCCGTTGAGATGCACGAGGTTGAGATTGTTCATATAGATTTTCTATAGTCTTCCTCTCAAGAACTCAATTGAAAATGGGAGCAACAGAGCCGATATTGCCGCTGCAAATGGTAACGATTTGCGAGGTAACGGTCATGGTACCGCTGAAGATTTTCTTGAACCTGAAGGCTTGGTTGGAAACGCCCGAAACGTTGACGGACCTGCAGTCGAACGACCCCTTCCGTCATCCCGAGATCCGCGCGATGGACCTGCGGCAACTCGCCGACCTGCCCTTCCCGCGCCCGCTTCACGCTGACACGAATCGTAACAACGCGCCTCTCGCGAAATGCGCCTGATGCTCACATGATCCACGACCCCGAGGGGCGGATCATGTGGCTGACGTGAACCCGTATTTAAGCCGCGGTCGCGGCAGCCTGTTCGGCCAGGGCGCGCTGAACGGCGGGACGCTGTTTCATCCGCTCGTAGTGCGCATTGACCTTCGGAAAATCCGCACGGTCGAGCTTCATGTTGGCGAGCCAGTCGGTCATCAGGTAGAGATAGGCGTCGGCGACCGAATAGGTTTCGCCGAGCACATAGGGACCTTCGAGCAACGAGTCCTCGATCACCTGAAAACAATCGTGAAAGACTTTTGGTGCCTTGGCGGCCATGTCGTCGAAGGAGGACTGGTTGTCCGCCCAGCGATAACCGCGGCGCCAATGGGCATAGGCGACATGCACCGTCGAGGCGATATAGGCGTTGAACGCCTGCATCTTGCCGAACAGGAACGGGTCGTCGAGCGGCGCCAGCTTCGCCTCGGGTGCGGCCTGGGCGATGAAGGCGAGGATCGCGACGGACTCGGTGATGACGCCCCGGTCGGTTGCGAGTGCCGGAACGCGGCCCTTGGGATTGATCTTCAGGTAGGCTTCCGACTGCTGTTCCTTGTCGGCGAATTTCACCCATTTGATCTCGTAGGGAAGACCGGATTCGGCAAGCGCGATGTGGCTGGCCAGTGAACAGGCGTTGGGCGAAAAGAACAGCGTGTACATGAAAATCCTCCTTTGGACCGCGCCGTTCTAGCACGGTTTTTTCAGGTTAGAAGTCTCAAACCAGCGATCAACTGACGCCCGGCACATCCTCCAGCCGATGCCAAACCGGAATCCCGCGCTCGTTGGCGATCCGCACGTCGTTGTCGGCGCCCTTGGAGGCACCCGGCAGGCGCAGGACGCCTTCGCAGAGCTGCAGCAGACGTCCCGCGACCGGGTGAAAGATCTCCTCGTAGAGGTCGTCGCCCACATGCTTTCCGCCGGCCGCATGCCAGACCGGCAGCGCCACCCATTCGCCGATCATGGGCACATGGCCGGCCTTGAACAGCGCATGCGACGGCGCTTCGAGCCGCTTCAGGTTCTCGGCCATCTTCTGAGGGTCGTCTCCGGTGCCGGAGCGGTAGGGACCAGCGATCAAAATCAACATCTTCGTTTCTCCAAACTTGTCCGCAATCATCGCGGAATCGCACGAACATGCCGGAAATGCTTTACATCGTTCGCATTTTCAGGCACATTCGTTCTTATTCATGCAATTTCGTGCAGAGTCAAGAGCCATGCTGACAAGCCAACGCAAGAGCCTCATCCTCGACATGCTGCGCCGGGAGGGGCAGGTCGTCGCCAAACGGGCGGCGGAAGAATTTTCGCTTTCCGAGGACACGATCCGGCGGGACCTTCGGGAAATGGCGGCGGAAGGGCTGCTGCGGCGGGTGCATGGCGGAGCGATGCCTGTCTCGCCCGACCTGCCGGATTTGTCCGCCCGGCGGGCGGTGTCGTCAGACGTGAAGCAGCGGCTCGGCAGGGCTGCGGCTGACATGGTGAAGCCGGGCCAGACGATCTTTCTGGACGGCGGCACGTCGACGGCCGAGATCGCCCGCGCCCTGCCCCGCGACTTTGCCTTCACGGTCGTCACTCACAGCCCGACGATCGCGGCGGAACTCGAACACCATCCGACAGCCGACGTGATCCTGATCGGCGGGCGGCTCTACAAACATTCGATGGTCGCGACGGGTGCGGCGGCGATGAGCCAGATCGCGCTGATGCGGCCGGACATCTTCTTCCTCGGCGTCACCGCCGTGCATCCGGCCCGCGGACTTTCGACCGGCGATTTCGAGGAGGCGGCGATCAAGCGCCATATTGCTACGTGTTCGGCCGAAACGATCACGCTGGTCACTGGGGAGAAACTGGACGCGGTCTCGCCGCATGTGATCATGCCGGTTTCGGCATTGTCGGGGATGATCGTGCAGGAGCGGATAGACGAGGAGCGGCTGGCGCCTTATCGGGCGATGGGGGTTCGTGTGGTCGAAGTTTAGTTCGGAGCGCGAAATCGGACGTAGCCGGGCACAAGCAACGTCTTTTCACCGCCGTATGCGCAGGGGGCCACCATCCCCGCCGTTATCCTCGTCCTCACAAGCGACGCTGGGCGATCGAACTGTTCTTCCGCTGGGTCAAGCAGACCCTGAAAATCCGCCATTTCCTCGGCACCTCCGAGAACGCCGTACGCATCCAGATCGCCGTCGCCCTCATCGCCTTCCTGCTCCTGCGCATGGCCAAGGACGACCAACACCGTCCAAAGCCCGCTCGCCTTCGCACGCCTCGTGCGCGCAAACATCATGCACCGCAAAAGAACAGACCAACTCCTCAAGCCACCTCCCGACACGCCGACAGACCAAAACCAAATGGTCTTTACATGGGCCGCAATTTAAACCGGACAGCAGTGGACTTGACCCGAGGATGATGGAGCGTGGGTAAGCTCCTACGCTTTTCTATTCTCTTTCAACAACGAGTTTCCGCAGGACACCGCGACTGTCAGGAACCTGGACTTCGATAGCTTTGCTCTTATTTCCGGGTTTCGCCTTGTCACAAATCGCGATCGCAGCCCTCATGAGGCCTCTGTCAGTCACGCGTTCTCTGTCAGTGGGTATAATTGGCTTGAAAGTATCTGTGGCTTCTCTCGCCGATTCCCATGTCATCTGGAAATTACATCCCCTCATCACAAGATCCCGAAAGAAGTGTTGAATAAGCGGTCGACCGTCAGCGGTAATGCCAGTTGGAGTGCAGCTTGCAACGGCGAAAGAAAGCGCGGCAGCGCCAATAAAGCGAAATTTCATTGTCCCCATCCAATTGATCAATCCCCGCGAGCACTAGAGGCGGAATATTGGTAAAGTCAATCGGAGGTTGGTGGAAATGCGGTTCCAATCTTTGTCATCCCGGGCCTTGAGCCACTGCTGTCCGGTCCTCGGCACCTCCGAGAACGCCGTACGCATCCAGATCGCCGTCGCCCTCATCGCCTTCCTGCTCCTGCGCATGGCCAAGGACGACCAAACCACCGTCCAAAGCCCGCTCGCCTTCGCACGCCTCGTGCGCGCAAACATCATGCACCGCAAAAAGAACAGACCAATTCCTCAAGCCGCCTCCCGACACGCCAACAGACCAAAACCAAATGGTCTTTACATGGGCCGCAATTTAAACCGGACAGCAGTGGGCTTGACCCGAGGATGACGGAGTGCGGGGAAGCTGGCCACTCCAATTGCCTTCCGCCGAAAACAGTCTAGCCGATCTCACGCAAACAGCGCGTCGGTCACCCTCACGTCACCCACATGGATGCCGTTCCAGTTCTTCATCGGCTTGTTGGCCATCGCCATCAGCTTGCCGCGCACCTCGCCGCCCTTTTCGAAATAACGGGCGATGAGGGCGAAGATCATCGCTTCGGCGGCGCGGGTGGTGCCGTCCTCGCATTTCACCGCCATGGCGATGCCCTGGTCAGGCAAGGCGGCGACGAAGACGCCTTCGGCGCCGGTCTTGGCAAAGATCCTACCCGGCGCAACTTCCATCAGCCTGGTGCAGGCGCGGTTGGTGCCGGCGACGTAAAAAGGTTCGGCCATGCAGGCATCCATCAGCCGGCGCGAGGCTTTGGCACGTTCGGCCGACAGAGTGTTGCCGGTCGCCATTTTTGCAAAACCGTGGGCAAGGCCCTTCAGCGGCACCGCATAAGTCGGGATCGAGCAGCCGTCGGTGCCGCAATTCTGGTGGCCGATGATGGCGCCGGTAAGCGTCTCCATCGTGCCGCGGATTTCGGCCTGCAGCGGATGGTCGTAACCGACGTAACCCTTCACATCCATGCCGGTGTGCACGCAGGTGCAGACGAAGCCGGAATGTTTGCCGGAGCAGTTGTTGTGAAGTGCCGTCGGCGCCTCGATGGTGCGGGCCTGATGGATCAGCACCGCCTGTTCCGAGGACCAATGGGCGCCGCATTCGAGTGCGCTGTCGTCGCGGCCGGCCTTGCTCAGCATCGAGGCGGCCATCGCCACATGCGCGTCCTCGCCGGAGTGGGAGGCGCAGGCAAAGGCGAGTTCCTTGTTGCCGAAGCCATAGGCATCCGCCGCACCGCTTTCGATGAGCGGCAGCGCCTGCATAGCCTTGCTGGCGGAACGGGGGAAAACATGCGCTTCCGCCTCCCCGAACGAAAACAGCACCTTGCCGTCACCATCGACGACCGCGCCGAGCCCGCGATGGCGGCTTTCGACCAGGTTGCCTCTAGTGACTTCGACGGTAACGGGGTTTTGCATGGTCTGTCCTGAAATTGCCGGTTTCAATGTGCCTATCGTCTGGCGATATCACAGGCTCTTAAACGAGTCCGGCGGGATTTTCATGGGGGGCCGTATGAAATCGGTTAAGCGGTTGTTTCTGGTCATCTTCATCGTTTACCTGGTTCCGACTTTCGCGTCGGCAGGATTGTGGGCGATCAAGGATCGGCCGTCGGGCTGGCGCGATGCGCGCTGGTCGTCGGCGGGCATCCTGCCGAAGCCTGAGACAAGCAACGAAGCGGCAATCTACGTCTTCTCGGCGACGACGGGAGGCCTGAAGGGCGCGGTCGCGAGCCATGCCTGGATCGTCTTCAAGGAAAAGGGCGCGAAAACCTATACGCGTTACGACAAGGTGGGCTGGGGCAGTCCGATCCGCCGCAACGGCTATTCGCCTGACGCCTACTGGTATTCCAACACGCCTCAGCTCGTCACCTCGGTGACCGGCTCGAAGGCGGAACTGCTGATCCCCAAGATCGAGGGCGCGATCGCCGCCTACCCCTATGCCGAGCCGGGCGGCTACACGATCTGGCCGGGACCGAACTCCAACACCTTCGTCGCCCATGTGCTGCGGACCGTGCCGGAACTCGACGCCGTGCTGCCGCCGCATGCAGTCGGGCGCGACTATCTGCCGGACGGCGAGTTCATTCATGTGGACGAAGACTGGCGCGACGTGCATCTGACCGTGCGCGGCCTCATCGGCCTATCGGCCGGCCTGCGCAGCGGTTTCGAGGTGCATTTCCTGGGGCTGGTGGCAGGCCTCGATTTCGCCAATCCCGGCATCAAGGTGCCAGCGCTCGGACGGATCGGGATTTAAGATGGCAGCTATGCATGAAATGCAAAACGCCCGCGGATGCGGGCGTTCGACATATAGATGTCAGATGGCGATCAGAAGCCGACGGCCTGACGCGCAACCCGGCGGATATCGCCCTGGGCGATGCCGAGATCGTTGAGTTCGCGCGGTGTCATACGGCCCAGTTCGGCAACCGTCTGACGATACTTGCGCCAATTGTTGAGAGTGCGTGCGACGTTCATGATGGTTCCCCTTTCCTGGGATTTTCGAAGCTTGAGCGCCAGTCCTTGGCGCTCTCGTTTGCTTCGATGACGCTTATATAAGCTCATCAAACGTGCACTGAAAGCGCCCACTTAGCAGGC
This sequence comes from Neorhizobium sp. 05N33, assembly GCF_056397445.1. Lineage (NCBI taxonomy): Bacteria > Pseudomonadati > Pseudomonadota > Alphaproteobacteria > Hyphomicrobiales > Rhizobiaceae > Neorhizobium > Neorhizobium sp. 05N33. The sequence continues at coordinate 84,528 of NZ_JBFTNK010000009.1, forward strand.
CACCTATGCGAGGGGCGCATAGGTGTTCTCATATTAGAAATAATGAAAAATGAAGAGCCGCCAGCCAGTAAAGCGGCTTTGAATGAAGGGCCATAAAATGGAAAAGGGCCGCTCGAGGCGACCCTTCCATGAGTTTGGTCCGGTTGAACGAACCCGGGGCGCTTCGTGAGCTCCCCGAAGGAAGATGAGGTTCAGGCCGAGGGTTGCCCCGTCAAGACCGCCACCTTTCCATTGCCCGTTACACAGACCGAAATCTCACTAGACATTGGATCACCTTCCTTTCACTACGTTGACGATGATTAAAAGGTAGGGGCCAAAGCCTGAGTCTGCAAGCCACGTTATATAAACGATCGCGAATTTAATTGAGTTGCGGAAGCGACCATCCGCCCCTAGAATTCGCCAGCTTTGATCGAGGCAGATTCTCCCCTTCAGCTCAACGTCACAACGATCTTGCCGATTTCCATCAGCTTGTGGGATCGGAAATCAGGCTGCGTCCGCGATATCCAGCCGCACGGAAAGCCCAACTTTCCCAGCCAATTCAACCAGTGCGTCCAGACTGAAATTTGCGATCCTGCCCCGCAGCAAGTCGTTCAGGCGCGGCTGGGTGATGCCGAGGCGAGCCGCGGCATCCTTCTGAGTTACATTCCAGTTCCGAACCTTCTGCTCGATCGCAATCAGCAGGGCCGAGCGCATAGACATATTGGCCGCTTCCGCCGGGGTATTTTCCAGCGCGTCCCAGACATTTGAAAAGCTCTGGCGTTCCATGGGTCCAATCCAATCAGATCTGCCGCAGACGCGCGGTGGCGATATCCAGATCCCGCTTTGCCGTCTGCTGTGTCTTCTTCTGAAAAGCATGCAGGACGTAGACGGCGTCCTCTATTTTGGTCACATAGATGATGCGAAAAGCGCCGGCTTCGTCGCGGATGCGGATTTCCCGCACGCCCGCTCCGATCGTCGTCATGGGCTTCCAGTCGCTCGGCTCAAGGCCGAGTTGAATTTTGTGCAACTGGACGCCCGCTTCCTTACGGGCTACCTCCGGAAAATCCCGCAGGCGATCCAACGCATCTCCGAGAAATTCCAGCCGCTTCATATCGGTCCACGATTTATATCAAAACAAGTATAGCCCTGCAAGGCGACTATGCAAGCGTCACCACGATCTTGCCGATATGGCTGCTGGTTTCCATCAGCTTGTGGGCTTCGACGACGTCCTCGAACGGCAGGACGGAGTGGATGACCGGGGCAACCGTTCCGTCCTCCAGGAGCGGCCAGACCTGAGCCAGAAGATCGTCGCGGATGGCGCGTTTTTCGTCCGCGGTGCGCGGGCGCATGGTCGAGCCGGTGACCGTCAGGCGCTTGACCATGATCGGTGACAAGTTGACCTTTTCGGCGATGTTGCCGCCGAGGAAGGCGATGATCGACAGGCAGCCGTCCTTGGCGAGAACCGAGAGGTTCTTTTCGAGATAGGCAGCGCCAATCATGTCGAGCACGACATCGACGCCCCGGCCGCCGGTTTCCGCCTTGATGACCTCGGCAAAATCCTCCGTCCTGTAGTCGATGCCTTTCACGGCGCCGAGCTTTTCGCAGGCCTCGCATTTTTCCGTGGAGCCGGCCGTCGCGTAGACCGTCGCGCCGAACGCTTTGGCGAACTGGATGGCCGTCGTGCCGATGCCGCTGGTGCCGCCGTGGATGAGCACGCTTTCGCCTTCGGTCAGGCCCGCCATCTGGAACAGATTGGCCCAAACGGTGAAGAAGGTTTCCGGCAGCGCGGCGGCCTTCACTGCATCATAACCCTTCGGCCAGGGCAGAGCCTGCCCCGCCGGCACGACGCAATATTCCGCGTAACCGCCGCCGTTTGCGAGCCCGCAGACCTTGTCACCGGGCTTGAATTCGCTGACACCCTCGCCAAGTGCCACCACTTCGCCGGCAATTTCCAGGCCGAGAATGGGGCTTGCATCCTTGGGCGGCGGATAGGCACCCTTGCGCTGCTGCACGTCCGGACGGTTGATGCCGGCCGCCTCGACCCTGACCAGGATTTCGCCCGGTCGCACCGCCGGCAGCGGACCGTTCGCGATGGTCATCACCTCCGGCTCTCCGAAGGACGGCAGATCGACGAAACGCATTTCGGTGGGAAGCGGCATGGAAGGACTCCTCTCAGAACCAGCCATCGACTTACGGCCGGCGTCGGGCACTGACTTAGGACAGTCCCCGGCTGATAGGAAGGCGGCGTTCCGCCGCCTAGGTCATTTTGTCTCGCCGAAACTCGCGAAAAACAGACCGGCTTCGTTTTCCTTGGCCTGCGCCTTGACGGTGGCGATTTCCGCGCCGATGCGGCCGACATCGTCGAGCAACAGGCCCTGGGGCAGTTCAAGCACGCCGATCGAGCAGCGCAGCAACGGAAAATCCCGCTCGGCGCCGGAGCGGTCGTGGCCGCGGATCTTGCCGGCAGCACGCTCTTCCGGGGAATAGAGTTGGACGACGTCGTCGTGGAAATCGGAGAGCAAGCGCCCGAGGATTTCATTGAGTTCCTCACGGGTCCAGTCGCAAACACCGATGAAGAAGTCGTCGCCGCCGACATGACCGAGGAAGTCGCCATCGGAGAAGAAATAACGCTTCACCAGGGCGGCAAACAGCGAGATCGCATGGTCGCCCATCTGGAAGCCGTAATGATCGTTGAACGGCTTGAAGTTGTCGAAGTCGCAATAACAGAAGAAGCGGGTCTCGTCGTCGTCGCGGCCGGTCTCCTGCATGAAATCGCGGATGGCGCGGTTGCCCGGCAGGCCGGTCAGCGGGTTCTGGTCCTGGGCGATCTTCAACTGCTTTTCGTTGATGACCTTGATCAGCGAGGCGGCCGAGACGACCCCCGCATACCGCATGTTTTCGGTGAGGATGACGCAGGCGCTGTTTTCCATATTGGCAAATAGGGTCATCAGTTCCTCGGCTTCCGCATCCAGCCCGACGATCGGGGCGCGGTCGACGAAATGCGAGATCGAGCGTTCGTAGACCTTGTTCTTCAGGAGATCGCGGCCGAAGGGCTGATAGATATATTCCTTGAGATGGTATTCGTTGATGACGCCGCGCGGCTCGCCATTGGCATTCAGCACCGGGAAAAAGGCCTGGCGCGGATTGCGGCGGAACAGGTCGAAGACGCTGTCGATGCTCTGGTTCTCATAGACGGTCGGCAGGTGTTCGATCTGCTTGCGGATGAGGATTTCGTCGAGCGACTGACTGGAGCGACGGGTACGGCCGATATCGGCGAGATAGGGGAAGGACGGCTGCAGTTCGGACACGAAGGTCGTCGGCCGGGCAATGAACCAGCCCTGGACGAGATCGACGCCGTATTCGCGGCAGACGAGAAATTCCGCTTCCGTCTCGATGCCCTCGGCAATGACGCGGATGCCGAGCACGTGGGCGATGCTGACGATGTTCTTGACGAGGTGGCGCTTGCGCGGGTTCTTGTCGATGCCGGCGACGAAATGGCGGTCGATCTTCAGATAATCGACCGGATAGTCGCAGAGCAGTTTCATTTCACCATGGCCGACGCCGAAGTCGTCGATCGCCAGCTTGAAGCCTTCCTTCCGCATCTGGGTGACCAGATCGGCGAATTCCGGCACGCTGGTATTGTCGAAACGCTCGGAGAACTCGAAGCAGACGGAGGACGGGGCGATATTCGCCTTGCGCAGGTGCTGCACGACCTTTTCGAGGAAATGTTTGCCATGGCGGATCAGCCGGACGTCGAGATTGAGGAACAGCGTCTGGGACGAGAAATCCGGCAGGCTGGCAAATTTCGCCAGCGCCCGGGTTGCCATCATCTGTTCGAGTGCCAGAAGCTGGCTGGTCTCCTGGGCCTCATCGAGCAGTTCGAGCGGTGAGGAGAAACCGATCCGTTCCTGGCCGCGCAGCAGCGATTCATAACCGAAGACGGAACCGGTGCCGACTTCGACGATCGGCTGGAAGGCATTTTCCAGAACCAATTTTGCCAGGGTGACAAGCTGATCGCTCGCATACCGGCGGAAAACGCCCGGTTCCAAGATGGCCGCAGACGACATTACTCATTACTCCACTGCGCAATGGCCTAAAACATGCCTAAAACACGAATGTCAGGTTCCCGGAAATTGGTCAAAAATACCTTTCCCGAACATGAAGCTTGGATGAAAGTTTTGTGACGATAAAAGGCATTTTTATGCGGTATTTGAAAGACTTAACCGCAACCTGAACGTGCTTCAGGCCTTGGCCGCAAGCGCCAGCGCAATCAGTGCCCAGCCCTGTATCGTGAGATCGATCGCCAGGAACAGGCCGAGGATCCAGAGGCTGTTGACCGGCCAGCCGAAGGCGATGACGAGACCCGCAAGCCCTGTTATGACGCCGCCGAAAATGAACCATCCGGAACCTCGCATCGGCCGCATCTTGAGCCCGATCCAGAGGCGAAAAATGCCCGCGACGATCAGCGCCATCGCTATGAAGAAGGTAACGATGGCGGCGGTCAGCGCCGGATTCCAGAAGGCGAGCAGACCGGCAATGGTATAGAGGATGCCGCTTGCCGCCCAGAACAGGATATGATCCCAGCCTTTCACCTGGAAAGCATGGACGAGATAGGCGATGCCACCCGTCAGCATCATCATGCCGATGTAAAAGACCGACGCGACGGTCGCCACCAAGAGGTTGGCGAGGGCGAGAAAACCGAGGATCAGCAACAGAATGCCGAGGGCCAGAAACCAACCCCACTTATCACGGACCGTCGCGACCGACGGCGTATCCAGACCAAACGTCATGGCCAACCCCTTTTGCAAGAACCTCACCCGAACATTAAGGGATAAGATGTGGAGTAGGCTTGATCCGGGTCAACGGCGCGCTTTTGCGACAGGAAGGTTCGCAATCGCTTCTTGATTGGCGAGAGGATCAAAAATAACTCATTTCACTGAGGGAATCTAAGGCACGATCGAAATGGTGACAGCCAAGAGACGAAGCGTAACGAGCACCCTCCCCGAAGGCGGCATTGCAGGTGATGACGTATCGCGGCCCATCCGCAGCAGAGCGCGCGGCTGGATCCTCGGGTCAAGCCCGAGGATGACGACAGAGAGGCCCAAGATGACGACGGAGAGGCCCCGGGATGACTACGGAGAGGCCCCGGGATGACTACGGAGAGGGAGGCGCGACAGATGCCCAAAGAGACCTCTGAGCGAATTGCAACGTTTCCTATTTCGCCGATCGATCCCATACGCTCCGTCATCCTCGTGCTTGACCCGAGGATCCACGCCCCACCAAGCGGCATGCTATGCGTGACAATCCGCGCCTTGGGCGCCCACGTCGACTTTTGAGGACAGCATGACCAAACCCAATATCCTCATCGTCATGGTCGACCAGTTGAACGGGACGCTGTTTCCCGACGGGCCAGCTTCGTTCCTGCATGCGCCGAACCTCAAGGCGCTCGCCGCGCGGGGTGCCCGGTTTGTCAACAATTACACGTCCTCGCCGCTCTGTGCGCCGGCGCGTGCCTCGTTCATGGCCGGGCAATTGCCGAGCCGGACGCGGGTCTACGACAATGCCGCCGAATATGTTTCGTCGATTCCGACCTTTGCGCATCACCTGCGCCGCGCCGGTTATTACACGGCGCTTTCGGGAAAGATGCATTTCGTCGGGCCGGACCAGCTGCACGGGTTCGAGGATCGCCTGACGACCGATATCTATCCGGCCGATTTCGGCTGGACGCCGGATTATCGCAAGCCGGGCGAGCGCATCGACTGGTGGTATCATAATCTCGGTTCGGTGACCGGCGCGGGCGTCGCCGAAATCACCAACCAGATGGAATATGACGACGAGGTCGCCTTTCTCGCCAATCAGAAGCTCTATCACCTCGCCCGCGAGCGGGACGATGCGGAGCGGCGCCCCTGGGCGCTGACGGTCTCCTTCACCCATCCGCACGACCCTTACGTGGCGCGGAAGAAGTTCTGGGATCTTTACGAGGATTGCGAGCACCTGCTGCCGGAGGTCGGGCCGATCCCGCTCGAAGACCAGGACCCGCATTCGAAGCGGATCATCTTTTCCTGCGACTACAAGAATTTCGACGTGACGGAGGACAATGTCCGCCGCTCGCGAAGAGCCTATTTCGCCAACATCTCCTATATCGACGAGAAGGTCGGTGAACTGATCGACACGCTGACGCGGACGCGGATGCTGGACGACACGCTGATCCTGTTCTGCTCCGACCATGGCGACATGCTGGGCGAGCGCGGGCTGTGGTTCAAGATGAACTTCTACGAGAGTTCGGCCCGTGTGCCGCTGATGATCGCCGGCCCCGGCGTGCCCGCTGCCCTGCATCTGGCACCGGTCTCCAATCTCGATGTGACGCCGACGCTCTGCGACCTCGCCGGCATTTCGATGGACGAGATCCAGCCCTGGACCGACGGCGAGAGCCTGAAGCCGATGATGGAGGGTGTTCCGCGCACGAGCCCGGTGCTGATGGAATATGCCGCCGAAGGCTCCTATGCGCCGCTCGTCGCCATTCGCGAGGGCAAGTGGAAATATGTCCATTGCCTACTCGACCCGGACCAGCTGTTCGACCTGGAAAGCGACCCCAAAGAGCTCAATAACCTCGCCGACGATCCCCACTTTGCCGAGGTCGTCGCCCTGTTCCGGCGCCAGCGCGAGGAGCGGTGGGACATGGGTGCCTTCGACGCTGCGGTGCGGGAAAGCCAGGCGCGGCGCTGGGTGGTTTACGAGGCGTTGCGCAACGGCGCCTATTATCCCTGGGACCACCAGCCCTTGCAGAAAGCATCGGAGCGCTACATGCGCAACCACATGAACCTCGACAATCTCGAAGAGTCCAAACGCTACCCGCGCGGAGAATGAGATGAAAGCCCAACCGATCGCCAGCCATTTCATCGACGGCGAATATGTCGAGGATACCGACGGCACCGTCATCGAAAGCCTCTATCCGGCAACCGGGGAGGTGATCGCCCGGCTGCACGCGGCGACGCCGGCGATCGTCGAGAAGGCAATTGCGGCGGCCAAGCGCGCCCAGCCGGAATGGGCGGCGATGAGCCCGACCGCCCGCGGCCGCATCCTCAAGCGCGCCGCCGAGATCATGCGGGAGCGCAACCGTGAGCTTTCCGAACTGGAGACGCTCGATACGGGCAAGCCGATCCAGGAAACCATCGTCGCCGACCCGACTTCGGGCGCCGACAGCTTCGAATTTTTCGGGGGTGTCGCAGCGGCAGGACTCAACGGAAGCTACATCCCCCTGGGGCAGGACTTTGCCTATACGAAACGGGTGCCTCTGGGCGTTTGCGTCGGCATCGGCGCCTGGAACTATCCGCAGCAGATCGCCTGCTGGAAAGGTGCGCCGGCGCTGATCTGCGGCAATGCCATGGTGTTCAAGCCCTCGGAAAACACACCGCTCGGGGCGCTAAAGATTGCCGAAATTCTCATGGAAGCCGGGTTGCCGAAGGGGCTCTACAACGTCATCCAGGGCGACCGGACGACCGGGCCGCTGCTGGTCAACCATCCGGATGTCGCCAAGGTGTCGCTGACCGGCTCGGTGCCGACCGGCCGCAAGGTGGCGGCAGCGGCGGCCGGAAGCCTCAAGCATGTGACGATGGAGCTCGGCGGCAAGTCGCCGCTGATCGTCTTCGACGACGCAGACATCGACTCGGCGGTCGGCGGGGCGATGCTCGGCAATTTCTATTCGACCGGCCAGGTCTGCTCCAACGGCACCCGCGTCTTCGTGCAAAGGAGCATCAAGGAGACATTCCTCTCCCGCCTCAAGGCACGCACCGAAAACATGGTGATCGGCGATCCGATGGACGAGGCGACCCAGATCGGCCCGATGGTCTCCTTCGACCAGCGCCAGAAGGTGATGAGCTATATCGAAAAGGGCAAGGCCGAGGGTGCCACGCTCGTCACCGGCGGCGGCATTCCCAATCACGTCACCGGCGAAGGTTACTACGTGCAGCCGACCGTGTTCGCCGACGTCACCGACGAGATGACGATCGCTCGCGAAGAGATTTTCGGGCCCGTCATGTGCGTGCTCGATTTCGACGACGAGGCCGAGGTGATCGCCCGCGCCAACGGCACCGAATTCGGCTTGTCCGGCGGAGTGTTCACGTCCGATCTCACGCGCGGCCATCGGGTGGCGGATCAGCTCGAAGCGGGGACGCTGTGGATCAACACCTACAATCTCTGCCCAGTGGAGATCCCGTTCGGCGGCTCCAAACAATCCGGCTTCGGACGGGAGAATTCGCTGGCGGCGCTGGAGCATTATTCCGAGCTGAAGACGGTCTATGTGGGCATGGGCAAGGTCGAGGCGCCGTATTGATGTTCACCACGGCTGTCGTCGCGCAAGCTCGCCCCCCTCTGGCCTGCCGGCCATCTCCCCCACGAGTGGGGAGATTGGCTGGGGGCGCAGGCTTCCCCAAACAACAGGCGCAGCGACTCGGCCCGTGGTCAATTTGGCGGGAAGGTCGGGCCAGTTGTAATCTCCCCACCCGTGGGGGAGATGGCCGGCAGGCCAGAGGGGGGCTGGCACGTCACGACCTCAAAAAGATGTCTGGAGAACACTGACATGCTTCAGGCAGATTTCGTCATCATCGGTTCCGGTTCCGCAGGCTCCGCCATGGCCTACCGCCTGTCGGAGGACGGCAAAAATTCGGTGATCGTCATCGAGGCCGGGGGCACGGATTTCGGGCCGTTCATCCAGATGCCGGGCGCTCTGGCCTGGCCGATGAGCATGAAGCGCTACAACTGGGGTTATCTTTCCGAGCCCGAACCGAACCTCAACAACCGCCGCATCACCGCACCGCGCGGGAAGGTGATCGGCGGGTCGTCGTCGATCAACGGGCTTGTCTATGTCCGGGGGCACGCCGAAGACTATAACCGCTGGGAAGAGCTTGGGGCGACCGGCTGGGCCTATGCGGACGTGCTGCCCTATTTCAAGCGCATGGAGCATAGCCATGGCGGCGAGGAAGGCTGGCGCGGCACGGACGGGCCACTGCATGTGAAGCGCGGGCCGGTGACCAATCCGCTCTTCCATGCCTTCATCCAGGCGGGCTCCCAGGCCGGTTTCGAGATGACGCAAGACTATAACGGTTCGAAACAGGAAGGTTTCGGGCTGATGGAGCAGACGATCCACAACGGTCGCCGCTGGTCTGCCGCCAACGCCTATCTGCGGCCGGCCCTGAAGCGGAAGAATGTCCAATTGATCTTTGGGCTGGCGCAGAAGGTGGTCATCGAGAACGGCCGGGCCGTTGGCGTCGAGATTTTTCGCCGCGGGATCAGCGAGGTGATCCGCGCCAACCGCGAGGTGATCGTCTCGGCCTCCTCCTTCAACTCGCCGAAACTGCTGATGCTCTCCGGTATCGGGCCGGCGGACCATCTGAAGGAAATGGGCATCGAAGTCACGGCCGACCGGCCGGGCGTCGGCGCCAACCTGCAGGACCATATGGAATTCTATTTCCAGCAGGTCTCGACCAAGCCGGTATCGCTCTATTCCTGGCTGCCCTGGTTCTGGCAGGGCGTGGTCGGCGCACAATGGCTGCTGTCGAAGGGCGGCCTCGGTGCATCCAACCAGTTCGAGGCCTGCGCCTTCCTGCGCTCCACCGCCGGGCTCAAGCAGCCTGATATCCAATATCATTTCCTGCCGGTGGCGATCTCCTATGACGGCCGCGCGGCGGCGAAAAGCCACGGATTCCAGGTGCATGTCGGCTATAATCTGTCGAAATCGCGCGGAAGCGTGACGTTGCGATCGCCCGATCCGGAGGCCGATCCGGTGATTCGTTTCAACTATATGAGCCATGCGGAAGACTGGGAGAAGTTCCGCTACTGCGTGCGGCTGACCCGAGAGATCTTTTCGCAGAAGGCATTCGACCAGTACCGCGGGCCGGAAATCCAGCCGGGCGAACAGGTCGAGACGGACGACCAGATCGACGCCTTCCTGCGCGAGCACCTGGAAAGCGCCTATCACCCTTGCGGCACCTGCCGCATGGGCCGCGCCGACGATCCGCTTGCGGTGGTCGACCCGGAATGCCGGGTGATCGGCATCGAGAGCTTAAGGGTCGCGGACTCGTCGATCTTCCCGCATGTGACCTATGGCAATCTCAACGGCCCCTCGATCATGACCGGAGAGAAGGCGGCCGATCATATCCTCGGCAAGACGCCCCTGCCCCGCAGCAATCAGGAACCCTGGGTCAATCCGCGAGCGATGGTGAGTGATCGGTGATCAGTGATAGTCGTCTTCGCGCTGATGGCGGACGGCGGCTATGGTTACAGTCTTGTCGTTGTCGATCCTGAAGAGGACGATATAGCCGGATGAGCCGAAGGGAACCAGAAGCTCCCTGAGAAACGCATTTTCGCCAGATGCTTTGCGACAGCTGAACGGGAACTCCTCAAGCAACTCCATTGATTGCGTGATCGCGTCGAGCGCGCGTGCGGCGGCCTCTTCATCGCGATCAAGCATAAATGCGTAGAGGCGTTTCAGATCTCCACGCGCTCTCTCCGTCAGCTTGATCGCGTATGTCATTCGGGGCGTTTTTCTGCTCGTTTAGCATCGAGCATGCCCTTCAGCTCGCCAAGAACCTCCTCAGCGGAATAATAGACGCCTGTTCGTTCCGCCTCAGCCAGCGAGGCAAGCCCCCTTGCGATAAACTCCGCCTGCGTCCGGCGATAGTTGATCTGAGCCCGCAACGAGTTCTCGACGAAAGCCGAAAGCGTTTCGCCTTCTTTCAAAACGCTCTCGGCAGCCGCGCGCAGTTCCGGATCAACGCGCAGGGAAGGAATGGTCGCGGTTTTCATGTCATCGCTCCATGCGTTGCAATTGCGACGCAACATGCTCCCAATATTTGGATTAATCAAGACGGCTATAAACTGCGCATCTCATCGCGCAGCGAGGATACCTCCTCGAATGACCACAGCTACCACCGTCTCTTGAACGTCAGCCCCGCGATCGAACGTCAGTTGACGGCCATCAGCGCCACGGCCCTGTCGACGATCAGGCGGTTGAGGGCGCGGTAGTCGCCGTCGAAATGGTGGCCTCCTTCGCGGGCGAGCACCTGGGCGCCTGGGATTTCCCTGACGGCAGGGCAGCCGCTGTCCTTTTCCTTCAGCCCATAGATGCACTGGATCTTGGAGGGCTCGACCTTGCGCAGGTCGTCGACAGGATCACCGTGGCCGGTGCCGCGCATACCGAGCCAGCCGCCCACGTCGATCTCGAAATCCGCGTGATGCGACAGCGCCAGAAGCGAAACAAGCGTAATCACCCGCTTGTCGGCCTCCGGCAGAAGCCGATAGGTGGCCGGCAGGACATTGGCACCGAAGGAATATCCGATCAGCAGCACATTATCGACGTTCCACCGCTTTCGGTAGGAGGTCATGATCCGCGAAAGATCGGCGGCGGTCTGTTCCGGCGTCCGCTCGCTCCAGAAATAACGCAGCGCATCGACGCCGACGACCGGGATGCCCTCTTCCTTCAGATAGGCGCCGAGCTGCTGGTCGATATCGCGCCAGCCGCCGTCGCCGGAATAGATGATCGCCATCGTGTTGTGCTTCGGCGTCGCGTGGATCGGCACGATCGGCAGATTGAGCGGCGAAGCGGAATGGGCGAGCCTCCGGGCGATGGCCGATATATTCTCCAGCAAGGCGACATCCGCGCCCTCAGCCGTTTCGCGGAACTCGATCGCGGGATGGATCTCCTTCAGTTCTTCGGCATGGATGCGACCTGCCGCATCCGCTGACGGGCTGAAGACGACACGGATCGGATTGGGGAGGTCGCCTTCGGTCAGGCCGTAGACCGTGCCACCGGGAACGGGCGTCTTGGGGGCCGGCGTGCAGAGAATGGTCGATAGCGGGATGGTGGTCTGGGGATCGATGGCGAGGGTCTCGGCGATCGTCGAATCCGGTGTCTGGGCGGCGATCGCGAGCGCCAGCGTCGCGCCGGCACCGATCCCTGCCACGACCGGCGGGTGATAGTTGGCAATGTCGGCCGAACGGTGCAGCTGATGCGACAGGGTCTCGATATCGGAGACCAGGTACAGGCAGTCGTCCCGCTCTTCTTCGAGCGCCGCATAATATCTGCGAAGATCCACGCCGACCACCAGCGCACCATGCGCGGTCAGCACCTCGGAAACCTGCTCTTCGCGATCCGTCCAGCCCTCGCCATCCGAAAGCAGCACCACGACGCCGGTCGCCTTGCCTTCGGGGAAGGAGATCCGGTCCGTCGGAAGGCTCTTGGTCTTCAGGGCCGGCTCGGAGACGATATTGAAGATGGCAGCGGCCAGCGTGATACCGGCAAAAACAATCGGCAGAAGCCTCATTTGCGAAGGATGCCCTTCAGCCCGCCACCGATCAACATGGTAATGTCGAGCATCGAAACGACCGGCATGCCGCGGCCGGAGACGACCAGATACCGCGGCTGCCATTCCGGATCGAACTTGGCCTTGAATGCCAGCACGCCCTGAAAATTGTAGAAACGCTCGCCGCTCCTGAATATCCGTTCGCCCACATGGTTCCAGAGCGGCGCCTTGTTGTGGGTCGAAAGACCGGCAAGCGGCGCCATGCCGAGATTGAGCGTGCGGAACCCCTGTGCCTTCATGTGCTCCATGATGCGCACGAAGAGCAGGTCCATCATGCCGCGATGGGTATCGGGAATATGCCGCATCAGGTCGATGAAGGCATCGCCGTCGGACGCGACCGAAAGGATATTGGCGAAGGCGACGATGCGGCCTTCGAGGCGGATGACCGCGACCGGCCCGGCCGCGACATATCGCGGCTGGAACGTGCCGAGCGAAAATCCTTTTTCGGCAGCGTTCTGGGCCTCGAGCCAGGTACTGGAAACGGCAAGCAACTCATCGAGGACAGCCGGCACGTCCTGCGGCTGCAGCATGGAGAATTGCAGGCCGTCGCGTTCGGCACGGTTGATGGACCGGCGCAGCTTCAGCCAGGCGCCGCCCTTGAGATCGAATTTGGTCAGATCGACGACCGCCTGTTCGCCGAGTTTGTAGGGCTTCAACCCGGCTTCGACGGTGACCGGCAGGAAATCCGGGGAGACCTGATAGAAAACAGCGCGGCAGCCCGCCTGGCGGGCATGTTCCATGAATTTCAGCGTCAGGCCGGACCAGGCCTTGCGACAGCCAACAGGGTCGAACAAGGCCACCCAGGAACGGCCCTGCTGGGCGTACATGATGAAAGCCTTGCCGCATTCGGAAAACAGGATCTTCTTGTCGCCGAGGCGCACCAAGCCGGCACTGGCATTCGGCTGGGTTGCGAGAATCTCGATGGCGCGTTCCATATCGTCGTTCGCCGGCGGCTTGCGGCAGCGTCGCGGGCGCCGCAGCCGGTTGGTGGCGAATGTGCCGATCAGCAGCGTCAGCGCCAGACCGGTCGGCGCATGAATATCGCTGTTCGACAGAAGCAGGCTCCAGCCGAGCCTCGCCAGGCTTTCCTCCAGGAAAAGATTGACGCCCAGCGAAACCACAAGCAGGGCCAGACCGAATGCCAGGAGAACGCCGGTATCGGGGGTAAGGCGGTCAATCAGTACCCTTCCCATCGACACGGCAGTTTGAGCAGAATGCTTTGCCGGCGAACCGGAAACCGGCTCGGAGGTGTCGTCGAGTTGGGCAAAATCTGCCATAGGTTACCCGTCACAGAAAGAACTTTACGCCAGCGTTCGTCAGGGCCTGCGCCCGTGAGGTTCATACCCGTTCATTGCAAATCAAAAATTGACGCATATCAATTTTGAAAAACTTTTCGTGATTAAGGTAAAAACGTCACGCAATAAATGCAATCCGCACGGTGTTTAGTTGAAAGATTACATCGTATTCGGTGTAACGGGTTTGAAATTATCGCCGCCAAAGCGAATAAGCGAATGCGAATATAGGTCTTCCCTCCATGACTACCCCCAATCGAAGGTCCAGGATGTTCCGCCGCTCCCGCGTCATGCGTGGCTCCTGGCGCGTCTGGAAGCCCCGGATCGTCTTCTGGATCGGCGCGATCGCGATCGGTGTCGTCAGCGTCGGCTTCGCCCGGGCCGCGGACGAAGCCCATCGGCTTTTCGATGTCCTGACCGGAACCGGGACCTACGGTTTGCTGCTGCCAATTGTTCTGACACCCGTGGGCTTTACGCTCTGCGCCTGGCTGGCGATCCGCGTGTTTCCGAACTCTCAGGGAAGCGGCATCCCGCAGGCAATCGCCGCGCGGCATCTCCATGACGATGCGGACAGGCTCGGACTGCTATCGCTGAAGCTTGGCGTCGGCAAGATCGTGCTGACCGTCGTTGGGCTGCTGTCCGGTGCTTCGATAGGGCGCGAAGGGCCGACGGTTCAGGTGGGTGCCTCGATCATGCTCGCCGCCGCCCGTTTCGGCGGAATGGCGCAGGCCCGGGGCCTTATTCTCGCCGGTTCGGCCGCCGGTATCGCCGCGGCCTTCAACACGCCGCTCGCTGGCATCGTCTTTGCGATCGAGGAGATGAGCCGCACCTATGAATCGCGCTCGAACGGCCTGGTCCTGACCGCGGTTATCGTATCGGGCCTCGCGGCGCTCGGGCTGGTCGGCAGTTATACCTATTTCGGCGAGACCTCGGTCATGGCGGCGTCACGCCTCGACTGGGCGATGGTGATCGTCTGCGGCGTCTGCGGTGGAGCGCTCGGGGCCGGCTTCAGCGCCGCTGCGATCCGTGCGTCGCGCCGCATCCGCCGCTGGGCGCACCCCGATCCGTTAAAGCGGCTTGTCGGCCTCGCCGCCGCGTGCGGGCTGGCCGTCGCCGCGATCGGTCTCGTCTCCGGCGGGCAGACTTTCGGAACCGGCTACGATCAGGCAAAATCGATGCTGGAGGGCCAGACGATCTCGCCGGTGTTTTTCATCGAGAAGCTCGCGGCGACCTTCCTATCGATGATTTCAGGCATTCCGGGCGGTATTTTCGCGCCATCGTTATCGGTCGGAGTCGGGTTGGGCGCAACACTCGGAACGCTCCTCGGGGCCAGTGTCGCCCTTTCGGCCCTGCTCGGCATGGCGGGTTACTTCGCCGGCGTTGTGCAGGCGCCGATGACGGCCTTCGTGATCATCATCGAGATGACCGGCAACCATCAGGCCGTCATCCCGATCATGGCGGCGTCGATGCTCGGCTACATCACCTCGCGCATGCTTTCGCCGGAACCACTTTATCACGGCCTGTCGCGCGCCTTCATCGCCGCCAGCATCCGCGCGAGACGCGCGGAGGAGCGCACGGCAAGCTAGACCTTAGACCTTATTTGCGGAAAACCTTCCAGCGGGTCGGGCGAAAACGCGTTTCGCTGCCGAGCTCGATCGGCGCATGCAGCGGCACTTCGACCTCGACGTGATAAGGCGCGTGGCCGTCATTGGCGATGTCGATTTCGGCGATGCGGGTGCCGGCAAGGCGGCGACAGGCGGTGACCTTGCCGAACAGCGCGTCCGGCGCGTCGACGAGCGTCACGTCCTCCGGCCGGAAGAACAGTTCCCCTGCCCCGCTGCCGGTTTCCGCAATGCCGATCGGCTGGCCCTGGAAAAGCATGGTGCCATCCCTGACCTCGACCGGGAGCTGCGAGGACTCGCCGATGAAGGAGAAGACGAAGGGCGAGCCGGGCCGATCATAAACGTCGTCGGCCGAGCCGACCTGCTCGATCTTGCCCTGGCTCATGACCACGACGCGGTCGGCGAGTTCCAGCGCCTCTTCCTGGTCATGGGTGACGAAGACGGTGGTGTGGCCGGTGCGGTCGTGGAATTCTCGCAGCCAGCGGCGGAGTTCCTTCCTGACTTTGGCGTCGAGTGCGCCAAACGGTTCGTCGAGCAGCAGGATGCGCGGCTCGATCGCCATGGCGCGGGCAAGCGCGACGCGCTGGCGCTGGCCGCCGGACAGCTGGTTCGGATACCGCTTCTCGAGCCCGCCGAGCTGGACCATGTCCAGGAGTTCGGAGACCCGGCGGCGGATTTCCGTCTTCGGCGGGCGGCTGGCAGCCGGGCGGACCTTGAGGCCGAAGCCGATATTCTCGGCGACCGTCATATGCCGGAACAACGCATAATGCTGAAAGACGAACCCGACATTGCGCTCCTGCACCGAATGGTGCGAGGCGTCCTGATCGCCGAAGAAGATCTTTCCCGATGTCGGGAAATCGAGGCCGGCGATCAGCCGCAGCAGCGTCGTCTTGCCGGAACCCGACGGACCGAGCAGCGCGATCAGCTCGCCGGAGGCGATCTTCAAGGACACGTCGTTCAGCGCCGGGAAACGTTCGAATTCCTTGCGGATATTGTTGATGGTGACTTCCATCTAGCCTCAGACCTTTCAATGCCTGCCGCCGGCAGCGCCGGCACCGAACCGAAGTTCGAGAAGGGTTTTCAATGCAAGGGTGACGAGCGCCAGCAATGCCAGCAGCGACGCCACCGCGAAGGCCGCGACGAAGTTATACTCATTATAGAGTATCTCCACATGCAGCGGCATGGTGTTGGTGAGACCGCGGATATGGCCCGAAACCACCGAGACGGCGCCGAACTCACCCATGGCGCGGGCGTTGCAGAGGAGCACGCCGTAAAGCAGGCCCCACTTGATGTTCGGAAGCGTCACGTACCAGAAGGTCTGCCAGCCGGACGCGCCGAGCGACAGAGCCGCCTCCTCGTCGCCGGTGCCCTGGTCTTCCATCAGCGGGATCAGTTCGCGCGCGACGAACGGAAAGGTGACGAAGACGGTGGCGAGCACGATGCCCGGCACGGCAAACAGGATGGTAATGCCGTGGCTCTTGAGGATCGGGCCGAGCAGACTGTTGGAGCCGAAGAGCAGCACGTAGACCAGGCCGGAGATGACCGGCGAGATCGAGAACGGCAGATCGATCAGGGTGATCAGGAAGGATTTGCCCTTGAACTCGAACTTGGCGATCGCCCAGGCGGCGCAGAGCCCGAAGACGAGGTTGAGCGGAACGGAAATCACAGCCACCAGAAGCGTCAGGCGGATCGCTGCGGCGGCATCGGGCTCGATCAGGGCCTCGTAATATTCCACCCAACCCTTGCGGAAGGCTTCGACGAAGACGGATACCAGCGGCAGGAGCAGAAAGAAGGCGAGGAAAACCAGCGCCAGCCCGATCAGCAGGAACTTTGCGAGCGGCCGCTCGTCGGCGGGGCTCCGGAATCGCGGCGGGTTGCCGAGCACTGCGCGGGAGACTTCAGACATTGCCGTATCTCCTGCGGTTCCAGGCCTGGATGAGGTTGATGACGAAGAGCATCACGAAGGAGATGATCAGCATGATGGTGGCGATCGCCGTCGCACCCGCATAGTTGAACTCCTCCAGCCTGATGACGATCAGCAGCGGCGCGATCTCCGAGACGTAAGGGATGTTGCCGGCAATGAAGATGACCGAACCATATTCGCCGACGCCTCTGGCGAAGGCGAGCGCAAAACCGGTCAGGATCGCCGGCGTCAGCCCCGGCAGGATCACCTTCGAAATCGTCTGGAAGCGATTGGCGCCGAGGGTGGCTGCGGCTTCCTCCACCTCGCGGTCCAGCTCTTCCATGACCGGCTGCACGGTGCGTACCACGAAGGGAAGCCCGATGAAGACCAGTGCCACGATGATGCCGAGCGGCGTGAAAGCGATGCGGAACGGCATGAACAGCGATCCCACCCAGCCGTTCGGTGCATAGAGCGCCGCAAGCGCAATACCGGCGACCGCCGTCGGCAGTGCGAACGGCAGGTCGACGATCGCATCGATCAGCCGGCGACCGGGGAAATTGTAACGGGTCAGCACCCAGGCGACGACGGTGCCGAAAACGACGTTGAGCAGCGCGGCCACGAAGGCCGTGCCGAAGGATATATAAAGTGCGTCCAGCGTGCGCCGGTCGGTCAGAACAGCGAAAAACCCGCTCCAGCCAAGCCCGGCGGTACGCCAGAGCAGGCCAGCAACGGGGATGAGAATGATCAGCGACAGGTAGGCGAGCGAAAAGCCGAGCGTCAACCCGAAACCCGGGATGATGCTCGGCCGTTTCAGTCGCCACTTTGCCGGTGAGGCAGTGGCGTTATGGATCATTTAATATTCCGACTTACTTACCGGGCTTGTAGATCTGGTCGAAAATGCCGCCGTCACCGAAATGTTCGGGCTGCGCCTTCTTCCAACCGCCGAAGATCGGATCGTCAATGGTGACGAGCTTGATGTTCGGCAGCGCCTTCAACAATTCCGGCTTTACCACATCGGGCTTCGAAGGACGATAGAAGTGCTTCGCCGCGATGTTCTGGCCCTCGTCGGAGTAGAGATACTGCAGATAGGCCTCCGCCTGCTTGCGGGTACCCTTGGAATCGACGGTGGCGTCGACGACGGCAACCGGCGGCTCTGCAAGGATCGAGATCGGCGGAACGACGATTTCAAAGGCATCCTTGCCGAATTCCTCGCCGGCGAGATAGGCCTCGTTTTCCCAGGCAAGCAGAACGTCGCCGATCTGGCGCTGCGCGAAGGTGACCGTCGAGCCGCGGGCGCCGGTGTCGAGAACCGGGGCGCGCTTGTAAAGCTCGCCGACATAGGCCTTGATCTTGGCCTGATCGCCTTTGTACTCCTCGTTGGCCCAGGCCCAGGCGGCAAGGTAGTTCCAGCGGGCACCGCCCGAGGTCTTGGGGTTCGGCGTGACGATCGCAACGTCGCCCTTCACCAGGTCGCCCCAGTTCTTGATCCCTTTCGGATTGCCCTTGCGGACGAGGAAGACGATCGTCGACGTGTAGGGCGATGCATGGTTTGGCAGACGGTCGCGCCAGCCGGCCTTGATCTTGCCGGACTTCTCGATCGCGTTGATGTCGCTTTCGAGCGCCAGCGTCACGACGTCGGCCTCAAGGCCGTCGATGACGGAACGGGCCTGCGCGCCGGAACCGCCATGCGACTGGCGAATCGTCACATCCTCGCCGCCTTGCGCCTTCCAGTATTTGGCGAAGGCGACGTTGAAATCCTTGTAGAGCTCGCGGGTCGGATCGTACGAGACGTTGAGAAGCTGGCTATCGGCAAAGGCCGGCGCCACGATGCCGGCCGTCAAGGACAGACCGAGAGCGACGGCGCCCAAACGCGCACCTAGCCGCCAGCCCAATCCCGGGGCAAATTTGAACATGAGGTCCCTCCTGTGGTTCTGCCAAAACTCTATCGGTTAGGTCGTCTTAGTCAATCGAGGCCGGGAAGAAGGCAAAACTGTTTCCCTTTGGGGGCCCGCGACGACAAAGAAACCATTAACCCTCACTACATGGACAGAATGCCAACGTCGGCAAACGGGGGGTTTGCAAAATCACAATCCGGCCATAATCGGGATTTTGGGACGTGGGAGGAGAATTTTACGGGCGATTTGCGAGATACTAGAGGTGTCGGCTGACGTCCATCTTCTGATGGAGGATGCGGATAATATCGATCGCGCTTTCGGAAAACCGATAGAAAACACAATGCGCACCGACGGAATATTTGAAATATCCTTGCCGAATATCAACCGGCCGACCGAGTTTCCGCCCTGCCGCCAATCCTTCCAGAGTTGAGATCAGTTCATCGTGGTAGCGCTCGGCCTGTTCCCAAGACCACGTTTCGACCGTGTAACCCCAAATATCCTCAAGATCCTCTTCCGCGAGCGGTGAAAGCTTATAGTCCCGGCCCTTAGCGGCCATGACGCGCTCGCATCCGTTTCAGAAATGCCTGATTATCAAAGGGTTGTGGCGGGCCAGACTCTTCACCGGCAATCAGAGCGTCCTGTAAAGCTTTGACCCGGGCCTCATGTTCTTCAAGCAGGCGCAGGCCTGCCCTGACGACATCGCTTGCCGAACCATAACGGCCGCTTTCGACCTGCGTGTCGATGAAGCTGGCGAAATGATCGCCAAGTGAGATGGATGTATTTCGAGCCATGCTGCCTCCTGCCTCGCCATTATACCAAATTTTGGTACATCGCCAAGCCGGAAGCAATTCTCAAGCCGTCAGCAATTCCCTGACCGGCGGCTTGGCGTCGCCGGCGCCTTCGACGGCATCGGCGATCGTGGTGTTGAACAGCACGTCGCGGGTCGCATCGGCGACGCGGGCGAAGACGTGGCGGATTTCGCAGAGGTGTTCGCCGTCGCAATCCTCGCATTTGCGGTAGGCGGTCTGCGACAGGCAGGGCAGCGGCGCGATCGGGCCGTCGACCAGGCGCAGAACTTCGCCGAAGGTGATGGCGTCCGCGGGTTTCAGGAGAAGATATCCGCCCTGCTTGCCGCGGCGGGAAACGACGATGCCGGAGCGTTTCAGGTCGAGCAGGATCTGTTCCAGGAATTTCTTCGGAATGCTCTGCTGGAGGGCAATCTCGGAAATCAGCATCGGCTCCTCGGGATCGGCCTGGGCCAGGGCGGCCAGGGCCCGAAGGGCATATTTCGCTTTCTGGGATATCATCACGCAACCATCGACAATAGCGCCGCCGCAAGGAAATAGTCCTTACGGCGCCGCTCAGTTCAGCTTCGTTCGGGGCATCCACGGGGGCGCCGGAAGGGCGCTCAGGGGCTGCATATCCGCCAGGGGAAACAAAGCCCCGGAGACATGTTCCCGCAATAGCTCAAATCACGAGAAAATACAAACCAATGCAGGGGTTTCCGGGATAAATTCGGTCACTTTTGGTTAAGGCGGCAGGTTTTCTGTGTGAGCGTCGCTTTGGAGAGATATTTGCTCCGCATCACCATGGGAAGAAACGGGTTTTCCTGTCTTTACGCGCGTGGAATCTGGATAATCCAGCAATTGCTCACGGAAGAAGACCCATGACACTGCACGACGCCGCCGGCCAGGATCGCTTAGGATTGGCCGCCACCCTCGACGCAAAGCTTGAAATCCTCGACCTTGCCGGCCGCCTGGCGCTCGCCGCCGAACTCGGCCGCGCCGTGTTCACCACCTCCCTCGGCATCGAAGATCAGGTGATCACAGCGGCGATCGGCACACACCGCCTGCCGGTCGAGGTCTCGACGCTCGAAACCGGGCGGCTGTTCAAGGAAACCGTCGACCTGATCGGCGAGACCGAAGAACGCTACGGCATCGAGATCCACCGTTTTCGGCCGGAACAGGACGACGTCGACGAATACGCGGCGAAATATGGTCTCAACGGCTTCTACGACAGCGTCGAAGCCCGCCACGCCTGCTGTCATGTGCGCAAGCTGAAGCCTCTGGCCAAGGCCTTAGCCGGCGCCGACGTCTGGATCACCGGCCTTCGCCGCGGCCAGTCGGGCAATCGCGCCACGACGCCGTTTGCGGAATACGATGCCGAGCGCAACCTGATCAAGGTCAACCCGCTGGCCGACTGGGACATCGAGACGATCAACGCGCATGTGGCGTCGGAGGCGATCCCGGTCAATCCACTCCACAAGCGCGGTTATCCTTCGATCGGCTGCGAACCCTGTACCCGCGCCATCAAGCCCGGCGAGCCCGAGCGCGCCGGCCGCTGGTGGTGGGAAAACGACGAGAAGCGCGAGTGCGGCCTGCATGTGCCGGAAAACGCCGCTCAACCGATCGCAGAGCCTGGCCCCCAAGCGAACTGAAGCTCTTTCTTGTTTGTTTCTAGAGACTACCCGGAGACCGAAATGCCCTTGTCAGTACAGGAAACGGAAGTGAAGAACCCGCCCGTTTCCAGACCGCCGCTCGATCCGCATCTGAAGGCCCTCGAAAACGAAGCGATCCACATCTTTCGCGAAGTGGCGGCGGAATTCGAAAAACCCGTCATGCTCTATTCGATCGGCAAGGACTCCTCCGTCCTGCTCCATCTCGCCCGCAAGGCCTTTTATCCCGGCCGCGTCCCCTTCCCGCTCTTGCACGTGGACACGACGTGGAAGTTCAAGGAGATGATCGAGTTCCGCGACCAGATCGCCGAGAAATACGATCTCGACCTTGTGGTCCACACCAATCCGCGCGGCGCCGAGGAAGGCATCACGCCGTTCAGCCACGGTTCGGCGCTCTACACCGACATCATGAAGACCGAGGCGCTCCGCCAGGCGCTGGATGCCGGCGGCTATGACGCGGCCTTCGGTGGCGCCCGACGCGACGAGGAGGCCTCCCGCGCCAAGGAACGCATCTATTCGTTCCGCACCCCGGACCACAAATGGGACCCGCGCAACCAGCGCCCGGAACTGTGGAACGTCTATAACGGCATGGTCCGGAAAGGGGAAAGCGTGCGCGCCTTCCCGCTTTCCAACTGGACCGAGGTCGACATCTGGCGTTACATCCAGGCGGAAGACATCCCGCTCGTGCCGCTCTATTACGCCGCCGAACGCCCCTATGTGGAGCGCGACGGGATGATGATCCTTGCCGAGGATCCGCGGCTTGAACTGCTGCCCGGCGAAACCGTGCAGCAGGGCATGATCCGCTTCCGCACGCTCGGCTGCTTCCCGCTGACCGGCGCCATCCGCTCGACCGCCTCCAACCTCGAAGAGGTGATCGCCGAACTCGAAATCGCCACCGTTTCCGAACGCCAGGGCCGCGCGATCGACCGCGACCAATCCGGCTCGATGGAAAAGAAGAAGCGCGAAGGATATTTCTGAGATGACCGCTCCCGCCCAAAACGCCTCGGCGACCATCCTGCCCTTCGCAGAACCCCTGAAGGCGGTGCGCGACACGCGTCCGCTGCGTCTCATCACCTGCGGCTCCGTCGACGACGGCAAGTCGACGCTGATCGGCCGGCTGCTCTGGGACACCAAGGCGGTCAAGGAAGACCAGGCCGCGACGCTTGCCCGCGACTCGGGCGGCCAGAACGACCTCGGCCTGCCGGACTTCGCCCTGCTGCTCGACGGCCTGCAGGCCGAACGCGAACAGGGTATCACGATCGACGTCGCCTATCGGTATTTCTCGACCGACCGGCGCTCGTTCATCGTCGCCGACACGCCCGGCCATGAGCAATATACCCGCAACATGGCGACCGGCGCCTCGACCGCCGATCTCGCCATCCTGCTTGCCGACGCCCGCGCCGGCCTTCTCGAACAGACCCGCCGGCACGCGACGATCGCCGCCCTGATGGGCATTCGCCAGTTCGTGCTCGCGGTCAACAAGATCGACCTCGTCCACTACGACAAGGCTGTCTTCGACAGGATCTCGCACGATTTCCGGGAATTCGCCCTGTCGCTCGGCGTGCGCCAGATCACAGCCATCCCGATGTCGGCGCTGAAGGGCGAAAACGTCGTTTATCCGGCCGATGCCTCGATGCCCTGGTATGACGGCCCGACCCTGGTCGAGACGCTGGAACTGGCGACCGTGCGCTCCACCCAGGCCGGCGGTTTCCGCCTGCCGGTGCAGCGTGTCGTCCGTCCCGGAGAAAGTTTCCGCGGATATCAGGGAACTGTCGCGGGCGGCTCGGTGAAGCCGGGCGACTCCGTCGTCATCCTGCCTTCCGGCACGGTCGCCAATGTCAGCCGCATCGTCACCTTCGACCTGGTGCGCAACGCGGCGGTCGCGGGCGACGCCATCACGCTGGTCCTCGACCGGCAGGTGGACGTGGCGCGCGGCGACGTGATCGTTTCGCTCGACGGCCAGCCGATGACCGGCCACCATTTCGACGCCCAGCTCGTCTCACTGCAGCCAGGCGGCATCGAGCCCGGCAAACGCTACTGGCTGAAGAGCGGTTCGCGCCGCCAGCGCGTCGCGGTCGAGCCGATCAGCCAGCTCGAACTTGCGACCGGCAAGTGGCAGCCGCATGCCTCGACGCTCGCCATGAATGCGATCGGCAAGGTGCGCCTCTCCTTCGAGGAGCTGGCGGTCTTCGACGCCTACGAGCAGAACCGCTCGACCGGCGCCTTCATCCTGATCGATCCGGATACGCTGAACACGGTCGCAGGCGGCATGATCACCGCCAAGCGCGCCGAAATCGGCGGCATCCACCGCACTGATGCCCCAGGCGGCCAGCGCGTCGTGCTGTCGCTGCCGGCCGATCTCGCCGAACAGTTGATGGCCAGCGAACTCTTCGCCAGCCGCCGCGACGAGACCGAGGTCAAACGGATGACCGCCAAGCAGGCGGCAGAGCTGTTCTCCAACGCCGGCGGCGATATCTGATCGTTCGGCAGGAAATAGAAAAGGGGCCGGAAGGAAGGTCCCTTTTTTCGTCGCCAGGGTCCCGTCAGGCGATCGCCCGCGTCGAACCGCGCTGGATGAGATCGAACGGCAGCTGGATTACCCGGCTCGGCAGGCATTCGTCGTTGATGGCGCGGATGATGAGATCGGTGGCGCGATAGCCCATCTGGAAACGCGGCACGCGGATGGTCGTCAGCCTCGGTTCGGCGCAGAGCGCAAAATCCAGGTCGTTATAACCGCAGATCCCGAAATCATCCGGCACGCGCAGCCCCGCCCGTTGCGCCTCGAACAGCGCGCCAAGCGCAAGATCGTCGTTCTGGCAGAATACCGCGTCGACATCGGGCGCCGTTTCCAGCAGCCGCTTGAAGAGGTCGCAGCCGAGCTGCATGCTCGTTTGCTTGTGCTCGGTCATGACGAGGCCCGGATCGTAGAGCCCCGCCTCCTGCATCGCCAGCGCATAGCCATCATGCCGCCGCTGGGCGCGAAGATCGCGGCTGCCGCCGATCAGACCGATGCGGCGATATCCGCAGGCAAGCAGATGGCGCGTCGCCGTCTCCGCCGCCTCGCGATGATTGATGCCGACCGCGATACCCGAGGGCAGCAGGTTGAGATCGACGATCTGAACCACCGGGCATGGCGCGCGCTCAAGCAGATCGCTGACCCGCTGGTCCTGCAATCCCGTCAGCAGGATGCCGGCCGGATGCTGCGACAGGAAAAGCTTGACCTGACGGTATTCCTGGTCCGCATCGTGGTTGGTATTGGCATACTGGATGCGGAAATCCGTATCGCGCACCCGTTCCTCGATGCCGCTCATGATGCCGAGATAGGCATGATTGGTCAGCGCCGGCGCCAGAACCCCGATAATGCCGTTGTGGCGGCTTGCGAGCGCCCGGGCGGCAAGATCGGGCACGTAACCCATCTGCTCCACCTGGCGGAGGATCTTCTGCCGAAGCGGCTCGGACACTTTTTCCGGTTCTCGCAGGGCGCGGGACACGGTGATCGAGCTGATTCCGAGAACATTGGCGACATCGAGCAGGGTCACCCGTTCCGATCTGGCGCGTCTAGGCGGCATGCGCTTTGCGGCCCTCTCCCCTGCCAGGCGCAGGCGACCGCAACGGCCGGAAAAGCCCAGGCGATCCCTACGAGCAAGAGGTTATTTCAACCATATGCCACGTTTCAGCCGACATGATGCCGCAACGGCATGCCTACACCTAGTGTTATTTTTCACCCGGCCTAAATGCAGCGGGGAATAAGGACTTATGGCGAATCGCCGCGCATCAGCTTCAGCCATTCATTGCTGTACAGGTGACCAAGTTCACCAAGCGTCGTTTGCTTTCCTGTTTCGACATCGACTATCGGCAAATGCCTGATCAGGTCGGCCTTCGCCGGTCCATGGATGAAGGTAAGGGTTCCTTGTTCATCGCGAGTATCGCTGGCCCGCATAGGGAAGGATTTTACCGGAGGCTGTTTGTCTCCGAGCCTCGGGATCAAGTCATTGCGCACAAAGAAGGCGTTTATTCCCGAAGCGTTGGTTCCCAGAAACGTATAACCCTTGCTGTTCGCCAACGAGATGAACGCCTTGAGCGAGGCGCCAAAATATTGACCGGAGTAGTGGCCTGCGTGACGTGTGAAATTTTCCTTATAAGGGACTGAGACCGCGTGGACATCCCCGAAGTGAGCGCAGTATTCGCAAACGACTATGCCCGGGTTTACGCTTTTTATTGCTTCCCAGACCCAATAGTCGTTGCCGTCGATATCCACGCTCAAAAGGCCGATTTCGCCGGAAAAGCCGTGTTCCTCAAATATGCGATCGATGTTGTCGCGGGTAATGAAGCTTGCATGGGCCGTCAGGTCATGACGCCAGTGAAGCTCGCTTCTTCTTACCTTTGCGATTGCGTCCGGCGAGCCATCGATAACAAGCCCGCGCCAGTTTCTGTTCATCAGCAGAAACCGCGTGTTCGATTCGGTGTAATCCTCGACGCCGAATTCGATAAAGATCTGCGGCAAGGGTGAAAGCTGCTCCACGAGCCACTCGATAATGCCGTCCTCCCCCCATTGGGAAAACACTTTGAACTCGAAATCGAAAAGCCCCTTGGGATCTTTGACGAAAGTTGACTTTAGATGAGCGAATTGCTTCCCCTGAAGCATCAGCGACGCTTCATCCCGTATGGGATGACTGGGGAAAGGAAACATATGCTTCCCTGCTTTACGGAATGCCTTTTTAATCAAGCCTTTCATATACTCCACCAAAAATACAGAATCTTTACTTGTCTCGCGCTGTTGCGATTTTTATTTTCGCAAGAGGTTCGACGCGGGTATGCCGAAGCCTGCTACCAATGGGATACCGTTTTGACTTAGTCAACCCGTCACGCGTGCATGAAATTTACGGTCAATCCGGTTGCCTATATTCACAATCACGGCGCAATGCGGTGGATAGGAGAACGTCGCCGAACACGAATGCCGAGTGCATTGATTTCGATCGGAGCTACATCTATCGACGCGCCGCGAGACCGCGGAGGCGCGTTCCAAAACGGTCTGCCTATCTATAAATGCTGTTGTTTTCGGGAGAAAAACCCTTGCGAGCGAAGAGCCGGCTGGTCGGAGTGGAGTGATTCGAACACTCGACCCCCACGTCCCGAACGTGGTGCGCTACCAGACTGCGCTACACTCCGTGACCAGCGGCGCCTCTATAGACCAGCATTTTTCATTGCACAAGCGCCGCTCATGAAAAATATGCGACAGCTTCGCGATCGTGCACGCCCTCGCTCCGGAAAGGCGGAAAACCAAGGCGTTGCAAAAAAGCGGCGCAGGAGAAATTTGATGTCGAGGGGCGTTCATCGCCTCGCGAAGCCTGACAAAAATCTGTTACGTGCAGTCTCGAAAGACTTGCCTCAAAAAGCCTCAAAAGCCTTGCCTCCCGGGCACAACAGAAGACATGAAGGATTTTTCACGATCATGAGCCGCCGCGTCCTCGCATCGACCGCCCTTTTCGCGCTCGCCCTTTCGGCCTGCACCACCGTCAGCGTTGCCAGCAATCCGATCGAGAGCCGCTGGGTGGGCCACTCGGCCGGCGAGTTCTTCGCGAAGTTCAGCCCGCCGATCAGCGACACCAGCGACGGTTCCACGACCGTCTATACCTGGCGTGGCGGCTATAATCGCATCAAGCAGCAGGGCGGCCGCAGCGCCAGCGTCAGCTGCACGGCGAAGATCACCGTCTCCTCCAGCTACGTGATCCGCGACATCACCATCATTTCCGATCGTCCGGGCGCCAACGGCCCGAGCTACTGCACGGAACTGCTGGCCGCCAGCTGAGGCGAGCGAGCCCGCGATAGCGGATCCACGTCATGAAAGCCATCGGCCGTCGCCCAACGGGGTGACGGCCGGTGGCTATTTTTGAATGCGCCGCAGCAAAAGCGGTGCTAGACCTCTCCAGCGCCTTGAACGGCGCAATCGATGCGATCCGAGACCTGGCGCAAACCGGCAATGCCGTAATGGCCATCATCGATATCGCATCAGGCGCGGAGGCCCGGCATGGCGGAAGACGTTACCTTCGATATGGAATTCACTCCTTCCTACGGTGTGCCGGTCAGCGTGGCCGAAGGCGTGCAGCGGCTGACCGTCAACAATCCCTCGCCCTTCACCTTTCACGGCACCAATAGCTATATCGTCGGCGGCTCGTCGGTGGCGGTCATCGATCCGGGCCCGGAAAACGAGGCGCATTTCGAAGCGTTGATGGCAGCGCTGAAGGGTCGCGAGGTCACCCATATCTTCATCAGCCACACGCATCGCGACCATTCTCCGCTTGCCCGTCGACTGAGCCAGGAGACCGGGGCGCCGACCGTTGCCGAAGGCCCTCACCGGGCCTCGCGGCCGCTGCATGCGGGCGAAGTCAACCCGTTCGCCGAAAGCGCCGACACCGGCTTCGTGCCCGATATCATAGTCGCGGATGGCCAGGTGATCGAAGGCGACGGCTGGGCGCTGTCGGCCGTGCATACGCCGGGCCACACAGCCAACCATTCCGCCTTCGCATTGGAAGGAACCGGCGTCTTGTTTTCCGCCGATCACGTGATGGCCTGGGCGACGACGATCGTTGCGCCGCCGGACGGTTCGATGGCCGATTTTATGGCCTCGATCGAAAAGCTGCTGCCGCGCGAGGACCGCATCTTCTTTCCGGGCCATGGCGGGCCGGTGAAGGAACCGGGCTCGTTCCTGCGGGGGCTTCGCACCCATCGGCGCATGCGCGAACGCGCCGTGCTGGAACGCATCAAGGCCGGTGACCGGCTGATCCCCGACATGGTCAAGGTGATCTATGCCAGCACCGAT
The DNA here is from genome assembly GCF_056397445.1 of Neorhizobium sp. 05N33. Lineage (NCBI taxonomy): Bacteria > Pseudomonadati > Pseudomonadota > Alphaproteobacteria > Hyphomicrobiales > Rhizobiaceae > Neorhizobium > Neorhizobium sp. 05N33. The sequence continues at coordinate 112,853 of NZ_JBFTNK010000009.1, forward strand.
CCGCGCCTGCATGGAGCGGCGGCTCTTTCGGTGCTTGCGCATCTGGAAGACCTGGTCGAGAAAGGCCGCGTGCTGACCGAAGGACCGCCGTCGCTTGCGGGTACTTACTGGCCGGCTTGAAGCGTGCCGCAATCCTTCGGATTTAGCATGACCCGCTTCAAATCCTTAGTTTCTCCGCATGTCGTTATCGCAAAACCGCTGCACACTTTTGCCCGACATGCTTTAGTTCCCGGCGATCCCCAGAAGTTCGGTATCGAGCCGGTCAAGAAAATCCTCGGCGATCGCCTGGCTCATTCCCAGATCGTGCGGGCCATAGCGCGAGGCGACTCGGATATCGACCGAGGTCGTCTCGGCCTCTTCCCGCAGCCGGACGACGAGGTCGAAACGCAGGCCAAGGATCAGGGTGCGGGCCTCGCCCTGCAGCAGGACATCGCCGGAATTGACGAAAACCGGTGCGAGCGAGGGTTCCGGGCGCGGCAGCGGGATCGGCGCCACGTCCGGCACCGGCGCCTGTTCGTCCTGCGGCGCGGGGCGCTGGGAGATATCCGGCGCGATCAGCTCGACGCCTTCCTTCTTCGTGATCGCGATGCGGGCGGAAAGCACCGCCTTCTGCACACCCTGGTAGACGCGGTCGAGCGCGCCCTCGTAACGCCTGCCGGTGAGGCCGGGATAGGCGGCGAACTGGACCCGCCGATCGGCAGGCGTGATCACCGTCGCGCGCGGCAGCCATTTCTGGCTGGCCTTCGGCTCAGCGACCCATGGCGGCGGGTCGGCAATATCGGTGGAAATGTCGTAGAGCGGCGGCAGGATGAAATAATAGAAGGCGCCGGTCGCCACTACGGCGAGCGGAACCGCCGCATAGATCAGCCCTTTCGTCGCCGCAACGCCGCCGCTCGCGCCGACCTGCCAGAGCCGCATCAGGCCGATCAGCGACAGAGGCACGGAAACGGCGGCGATTGCGGCGGAAAGAAAGAGCAGCGCCAGGAAATCCGGGGTCGCCAGGGGACCGAAACGATGTGCCAGCGCGGCGATCACGAACAGCGCCAGAGCCGAGAAGGCCAGCCTGCGGGCCGTATAGGCCGAATGGGAAACGGGCCGGACAAAACGGACGGGCATGGGATCGGCAAAGGCTCCATGGCAAAAGCGCTCGCTCATGTGTAAAACAGCTTCGCCCGGAATGGAATCCCAAGGTTGCAGCCCGGCCGAATGAAAAGGAGTTCATCCCATGCGCCCTCACAGCCTTCTCCTCATCGCCCCGCTTTGCGTCCTGCTGGCCGGCTGCCAGACGATGACGCCGGAGGAACGCCGTGCGGCGGATGAGACCACCTGCGCCAGCTACGGCTTCAGGCGCGGCACGGATGCGATGGCGCGCTGCATGCTCGACATCGAACTCGACCGCCGCGCCGAAGGGCGCTCGATGCAGTCCCGCGCCGATGCGATGATGTGGCGGCCGATGGTGGTCGAACGCCGGGTAATCGTGGAGCGGCGCTAGGCGGAAAAGCGTAGAAGTTTTGCGGGCGATCGCCGAAACGCAGGCGCGATCGCCCGCCGGGAACTTCTTCCCCTGTCGAATTGTTTGGATCTCCCAATAAGTCGACGGCTTGAAGGACGTTTCCCATGGCCCATTCGCCCACCCATTCCACGACGGCAAGCCGGAAACGAAGAGCGTGTTTCTCGATCACCTCAACTCGCCGTTCGGCGTGGCACTGGTCGGCAGCGACCTCTATGTCGCCAATACCGATGCGATCATGCGCTATCACTACAATACCGGCGACACCAGGATCACCGACCCCGGCACGCGGCTGACCGAGCTTCCGGGCGGCCCGATCGACCACCACTGGACCAAGAGCCTGGTGGCAAGCCCAGATGGCTCGCTGCTTTATGTCGGCGTCGGCTCGAACAGCAACATTGCCGAGAACGGCATGCAGGCGGAGAAGGACCGGGCGGCGATCTGGGAGGTGGACCGGGCGAGCGGCCGTTCGCGGATCTTCGCGACCGGCCTTCGCAATCCGAACGGGCTGACGTTCGAGCCGGCCACCCATGCGCTCTGGGCCGTCATCAACGAACGTGACGAGCTCGGGCCGGATCTGGTGCCGGACTACATGACCTCGGTGAAGGACGGTGCCTTTTACGGCTGGCCCTACAGCTATTACGGCCAGCATGTCGACCCGCGGGTGCAGCCGCAGCGGCCGGACCTGGTCGCCAAGGCGATCCCGCCGGATTATGCGCTGAGCTCGCACGTGGCGCCGCTGGGCATGACTTTCTACACCGCCGATGCTCTGCCGGCCAAATACAAGGGCGGTGCGTTCGTCGGCGAACACGGCAGCTGGGACCGCGACAAGTTCAACGGCTACAAGGTCGTGTTCGCGCCCTTCAAGGACGGCAAACCGAACGGCAAGGCGGAAGACGTGGTCACCGGCTTCCTCAACAAGGACGAGGCGGCCCGCGGCCGGCCGGTCGGCGTCGCGGTCGACAAGGCTGGCGCGCTGCTGGTTGCCGACGACGCCGGCAATACGGTCTGGCGTGTCACCGGTGCGCAGCAGACGGCAGCGGTGAAATGACGATCACCGGCGGTATTGCAGCTCGATCTTCAGGCCTTCCGGACCATAGACGAAGATCTGGCCGATATCGGTATCGGGTATGGCGTCGTGTTCGAAGCGGTAACCGGTCGCCGTGATCCGCTCGACGGCGGCGTCATGATCGTAAAAGCCGAAAGCCACGTGGTTGAACATGCCGGGCGGAAAATCGCCGTCACGGGTGACGATGCTCAGATGAATGAAGGGATGGCCGTCGAGATAGAGCCAGCGGCCGGGGTCGGAAAAGGGCGGCCGGTAGCCTTCCTCGGCCCCGAGCACCTTGCCCAGGAACGCGATCATCGCGTCGGCATCGCGCGTATGAATGTTGACGTGGTCCAAGCGCGGCATGTTTCCTCCCTGTCGCTCCCGGCGGATAAGCTAACACGGGAAGGTCGTCGTCCTAAACCCCCATGGGCAGAAACGGAAAACGGCGGACTTCAGAAATTCTTCATGTCGTAATGGGGAATGCCGACATCGAAGAATTCTTCGCCATAGGCCTTGAAGCCGAAACGTTCGTACATGGAGATCTTGTCCCTCTGGGCCGCCAGATGAAAGCGGTTGCCGCGGGCTTGTCCGTGCGCTTCCATGGCGGCGCGGATCATGGCGCTGGCGACACCCTTGCCGCGCCACGGGCTGGTGACCGCGACCCGGCCGATCTTGGCATAATCTTCCGCATAGATGACCCGCAACGTGCCGCAGACCTCACCCGAAACGACGGCGACGAAGTGGAAGGCGGTCAGGTCGTCGGCATCGAATTCCATGTCCGCGGGCACGTTCTGTTCGACGATGAAGACTTCGCGGCGAAGGCGGAAACCTTCGTTACAGAGCGTGCTGAAGACGGGCACGGCGAGAACGGTGACTTGGTTCATGATGGTCTCCTCGGCTGCATTTCCGAACGCCTATTTGTTTTTTCGGCGACGGCCGGCATGACATAAACATCCCCAATCGGCTTTTAAAAGCCGGTTCGATCTGCCATGATCCTTCCATGAGCGAACCGCAGAAGCCAATCTCGATTGAAGATGCTATTTCGCCGGCGCCGACGGAGGCAGCCGACGACCTGCACGCGTGGCAGGTCAAAAAACTGGCAGAGCGAAAAAAGTCGGCTGATGACGGACGATTTGCTTCCGCCGAGACGGTGCGCGCGGTGATCCGCAAATTCATCCCCAATGGATGAACTCGTCTGGCTGGACGAGGCGCTGCAAGATCTCGATGAGATCGGCTCTTATATCGCACTCGACAATCCACAGGCTGCCGAAAACGTGGTTCGCCGCATCGTGGAAGCTGTTTCCATGCTGGCGTGGCACCCGAAAGTCGGCCGACTCACATCGGATGGAGATACACGGCGCCTCACCATCGCCGGCACCCCTTATATCGCGTTTTATCGTCTTCGCGAACGGGCGGAGATACTGGCCATATTTCATACGTCCCGAAAATGGCCGGACCATCTGAAATAGGTACGGGCACTCATCCCCTCCTCCTTTCGATCGCCGCCTGGGCTGCCGCAAGGCGGGCGATCGGTACGCGGAAGGGCGAGCAGGAGACGTAGTCGAGGTCGGCATTCTCGCAGAAGCGGATCGAGGTCGGATCGCCGCCGTGTTCGCCGCAGATGCCGAGCTTCAGGTCGTTGCGGGTGCGGCGGCCGCGTTCGGCGGCCATCTGGATGAGTTCGCCGACGCCGTCGAAATCAAGCGAGATGAACGGGTCGTGCTCGATGATACCCTTCCTCTGATAGGTGGGGATGAAGGCCGCCGCATCGTCGCGCGACATGCCGAAGGTCGTCTGGGTCAGGTCGTTGGTGCCGAAGGAGAAGAACTCGGCCGTCTCGGCGATGACATGAGCGCGGATGGCGGCGCGCGGCAGCTCGATCATCGTGCCGGCGAGATAGGCGATCGGAACGCCAGTTTCCTTGGCGACATCCTCGGCGACGCGGTCGATGACACCCTTCACGTAATCCAGTTCCTTGCGCAGGCTGACGAGCGGCACCATGATTTCCAGCTCGACCGGTTCGCCGGTCAGCTTTCCGGCCTCGACCGCCGCCTCGAAAATGGCGCGCGCCTGCATTTCGGCAATTTCAGGATAGGAGATCGCCAGCCGGCAGCCGCGATGGCCGAGCATCGGGTTGAATTCGTGGATGGCGTCGATGCGGCGGGCGAGGAAAGCGGGCGGCATCGCCATCGCCTTGGCGACCTCGGCGATCTCTGCTTCCGTCTTCGGCAGGAATTCGTGCAGCGGCGGATCGAGCAGGCGGATCGTCACCGGCAGGCCGTGCATGATCGAAAACAGCTCGATGAAATCCGAACGCTGCATCGGCAGGAGTTTTCCGAGCGCCGCGCGACGGCCCTTCTCGTCTTCGGCAAGGATCATCTCGCGCATCACATGGATACGGTCGCCTTCGAAGAACATGTGCTCGGTGCGGCAGAGGCCTATGCCTTCGGCCCCGAAGGAACGGGCGGCGCGGGCGTCCTGCGGCGTATCGGCGTTGGTGCGCACCGTCATGCGGCGGGTCTTGTCGGCCCAGGCCATAAGCTTGCCGAAATCGCCCGACAGCGCCGGCTGGATCATCGACACGGCGCCCTTCAGCACCTGGCCGGACGAACCGTCTATCGTCACCGTGTCGCCGCGCTTCAGCGTCATCCCGCCGCTTCCGATCAGGAGTTCGTTGCGCATGTCGACGCGCATCGAGCCGGCACCGACGACGCAGGGAATACCCATGCCGCGGGCAACGACGGCCGCATGGCTGGTCATGCCGCCGCGGGTGGTGAGGATGCCTTCGGCGGCGTGCATGCCGTGGATGTCTTCCGGGCTCGTTTCGATGCGCACCAGGATGACCTTACGGCCTTCGTGCTCCGCCTCGACCGCCTCCTCGGCGGTGAAGACGATTTCGCCGGTGGCAGCTCCCGGGGAAGCGGGCAGGCCGGAACCGACCACGTGGCGCTCGACGCGCGGATCGATGGTCGGATGGAGAAGCTGGTCGAGCGAGGGCGGCTCGATGCGGCAGACGGCCTCCTCCTCGGTGATGACGCCCTCCTCTACCATGTCGACGGCGATCTTCATCGCTGCACGGGTGGTGCGCTTGCCGGAGCGTGTCTGCAACATCCACAGCTTGCCGCGCTCGATGGTGAATTCGAGGTCCTGCATGTCGCGGTAATGGATTTCCAGCCGGTCGCAAATCGCCTTGAATGCGGCAAATGCCTCCGGCATCAGCTTTTCCATCGACGGCTTTTCGGAGCCAGAAGCAATACGCCCCTCTTCGGTGATCGATTGCGGCGTGCGGATGCCGGCGACGACATCCTCGCCTTGGGCATTGACGAGGAACTCGCCGTAGAGCTCCCGTTCGCCGGTCGAGGGGTTGCGGGTGAAGGCGACGCCGGTCGCAGACGACGAGCCGAGATTGCCGAACACCATGGTCTGGACGTTGACCGCCGTGCCCCATTCCTCCGGAATGCGGTGGAGCATGCGATAGGTCACGGCGCGCGGGTTCATCCAGCTCGAAAAGACGGCGCGGATGGCGCCCCAGAGCTGCACATGCGGATCCTGCGGGAAGCTGGTGTCCAGCTCGTCCTCGATCATCCTCTTGTAGAGGCTGACGATATGCTGCCACTCGACCGCCGAAAGATCGGTGTCGTAGTCGTGGCCGAGGCGGGCTTTTTCGTCTTCCAGGATCTCCTCGAAGATCTCGTGGTCGAGGCCCATGACCACATCCGCATACATCTGGATGAAGCGGCGGTAACTGTCCCAGGCAAAGCGCGCGTCGCCGGCATCGTGCCCGAGCGCCTGCACGGTCTCGTCGTTGAGGCCGAGGTTGAGGACGGTGTCCATCATGCCCGGCATCGAGGCGCGCGCACCGGAGCGCACCGACAGCAGCAGAGGCTTGACCTTGCCGCCGAAGACGCGGCCGGTCTGGCCTTCGATGGTGGTTATCCCTTCGAGAACCTGCGTTTTCAGGTCACCGGGAATGGTTCTGTCGTTGTTGAAATAGAAAACGCAGGCATCGGCGACGATGGTCAATCCCGGGGGAACGGGCAGGCCGAGGCTTGCCATCTCGGCGAGATTGGCACCCTTGCCGCCCAGCCGCTCGACATCCGCGGCGCGGCCCTCCGCCTCGCCGCCGCCGAAGCGATAGACCCATTTCGACATTGCTGCTCTCCACCCGTCGCAGTCTTTTACGCATAACTACAAGTTTTATGACGGTTTGGAAACGGATATGGGCAGGATTATGTTGCGCCGCAACAAAACGGTTGGATGCGGTTCCGAAATGGGCTTGGGGGCGCTTGAAAACAAAGCTTTGCGGGGCCGGATCACAGGCGGCCCCGCAAAGCTTTCCGCCCGGGACAGGAAACCCGGACGGGGGGTGGGGAACTTTCAAGTCGGACTGCGAAGCGTGTGAACGCTCAGGCGCGTTCCAATTCCGCAGTCAACAAAATAACAATAACCAGAAAACCACATCCCCCATATGGGTGATTCTACGTAGATGCAGGTAAATTTATACCGAAGACATAAAGTTGAAAAATTGATCCTCGTCAATGAATGGCAAAAATCATGTAAGGCGGAGCAGGCAATTTCCGTCAACCGGTCCCCGCTCAGCTCGCCTCGCGCAGCAGTTCCGCGGTCTGCAGATCAACGGAAACCAGCTGGGAAACGCCCTGTTCAGCCATCGTCACGCCGAAAAGACGATTCATGCGGGCCATGGTGATGGGATTGTGGGTAATGATGATGAAGCGGGTTTCGGTGGAGGCCGCCATCTCGTCCATCAGATTGCAATAGCGTTCCACATTGTGGTCGTCCAGCGGCGCATCCACCTCGTCCAGCACGCAGATGGGCGCCGGATTGGTGAGGAAGACGGCGAAGATCAGCGCCATCGCCGTCAGCGCCTGCTCGCCGCCAGACAATAACGTCATGGTCTGCGGCTTCTTGCCGGGCGGGCGGGCGAGAATTTCCAGCCCCGCCTCGAGCGGATCGTCCGATTCGATCAGTTGCAGCTCCGCCGTGCCGCCGCCGAAGAGATGGGTGAAGAGCCGCTGGAACTGCTCGTTGACCACGTCGAAGGCGGCGAGCAGCCGTTCGCGGCCCTCGCGGTTGAGGCTCTGGATCGCGCCGCGCAGCTTGCGGATGGCGTCGATCACGTCGGCGCGCTCGCGCATCAGGTTGTCGAGCTTGTCGGAAAGCTCCTTCTGCTCTTCGTCGGCGCGCAGGTTGACGGCGCCAAGCCGTTCGCGCTCCATGCGCAGGCGATCGACCTCGCGCTCGATCTCGCGGATATCGGGGAGCGCCCCGTCGGGCTTCAGGCCTGCCAGCCGCAGGACCTCGTGCGGCGGGACATTGAGCGTTTCGCGGATGCGGACCTCGCTCTCGTGGCGCTTCTCGGCCGCCGAGACCAGGCGCTCCTCGGCACGACCGCGCTTCTCCCGCGACTCGGCGAGTTCGGACAGGGCAACGACCGCGATCCGGTCTGCCTCGCGCTGATGGGTTTCCGCTTCGGCCAGCCGGTCGGCGGCGGCGCGGCGGGCCTCTTCGGCTTTCTGCAACTCCGTCAGCAGCGCACGGCGCTTGTCGTCGAATTCCTCTGGCGCGGCTTCGAGATCGGCGATCTCTTCGCGGGCCCCTTCCTCACGTTCTCTGAGGCTCTCGATATGATCGGCGGCGCTCGCCGCTCGGGCGGTCCAGGAGGCACGCTCCTGGGCTATCGCGGCAAGGCGACGCTTGCGGGCCTCGGTCTCGCGGCTCAAGCCCTCGTAACGGGCGCGCGCTTCGGCGAGCAGGCCGCGATCGATCGCGACAACCGCCTGCTGATCACGCAGCCGGTTATCGAGATCGGAAATATCGGGCGCATCCTCGAGTTCGATGCGGGCGTTTTCTTCCTGGATGCCGAGATCCTCGATCTGGGCAGTTACCTGGCTCACCGCCTCGCCTGCCACGTCGCGGCGACGCATCAGGTCGCCGGCGGCGCGTTCGGCAGCGGCCAGCGCATCGCGGGCTTCGGACAGCTGGCGGGCGGCGATGCGGGCGCGGTCGCGGGCATCCGTAAGGCGCCGTTCCGCAGCGGAGATTTCCGAGGCGGCGACAGCGAGCGCCACTTCGGTTTCGGAGAGCACGATCCGCGCCTCGTCGATCTCGGCTTCCAGTTCCGAGAGACGGTTCTTCTGGGAGAGCCGCAAGGCGGCGGCACCCGGAGCTTCGGAACCGGTAACGTGGCCGTCCCAACGATAGACGGCGCCTTCGCGGGTCACCAGCCGCTGGCCGGGCCGCAGCAGGCGCATCATCCGCTGGGCGTCCGCGGCCGCGACGACGCCGATCTGGCCAAGGCTGCGGGACAGCTCCGGCGGCGCGGTAACATGGGCGATCAGCGGCTCAACACCCTGGGGCAGGCCGGGATCACCTGACCCGTCGCCATTCACCGACCAGTAGGTTGGAGCCGCGGCATCGACCGGGCTGTCGAGATCCTCCCCGAGTGCGGCACCGAGGGCTGCCTCGAAACCGCGATCGACGCGGATCATGTCGGCAACCGCGACGAAATCCCCCGAGGTCGCACCGGCTGCGAGCATTTTCGAAATGGTACGGGCCTCGGTCTCCAGCGCATTGAGCGCCGAGCGGGCCGCCTCCACGGGACCACGCGCCAAAAGTTCGGCGGAGCGCGCGGCGGAAAGTGCGGCTTCCACGTCCTCGGCAACGATCGTTGCATCCTCGACGGCTATTTCCGCCGCTTCGACCGCCTCGCGCCTTTCGGCCGGGTCGTCGAGGCCGGAGAGACGCCCGTTGATGGCGTCGAGTTCGCCCGTGGCATCGCCAAGCTGGCGGTCGAGGCGCTGGCGGCGCTCGGCGAGATCGCGGATCAGCCGTTCGAGCTGGTTACGGCCGGCGGCGGCCTCGGCGCGCTCGGCGGTGATTGCCGAAAACAGCGCTTCGCTCGTCGCCAGCGATGCGGCGGCGGCCTCGAAGGTCTCGCGCATCTCCTCGGCTTCGGCGCCGGTATCGGCGAGCATATCGTTGAGCTCGGCCTCTTCCTCGCCAAGCTTTTCGAGGAAGGACGTGTTGTCGGCAGCAAGCCGCTCCTCGCGGCTGATATCCTCGCTGAGTTGGACGAGCCGGCGGGTCAGTTCGTCGCGGCGCTTTAGCAGGCGGTTTGCCTCGTCCTCCAGCTGGCCGCGGGCGATCTGCAGGCGCTGCAGGGCCGCACCTGCCTTCGCCTCCTCCTCGCGCAGTTCCGGCAGCTTGAGGCTGGCGATCGCCTGGTTCTTGGCGGCCTCCATCTGACCTTGAGCCTTTTCGGCGACTACGCTGGTCACCTGGTTGAGAGCGCTTTCCGCCTCGCCTTCCGCCTCCTTGGCCTGAACCCAGCGGATATGCAGCAACATCGCCTCGCGGGCACGGATATCGGCCGACAGGGTCTTGAAACGGTTGGCCTGGCGGGCCTGGCGCTTGAGGCTCTCGATCTGACTTTCGAGCTGCGAGAGCACGTCGTCCAGTCGTTCGAGATTACCTTCGGCCGCCCGCAGCCGCAGTTCCGCCTCGTGGCGGCGCGAATGCAGGCCGGAAATGCCAGCGGCTTCTTCCAGGAGCTGGCGGCGTGCCTGGGGTTTTGCCTGGATCAGTTCTCCGATGCGGCCCTGCCCGACCATGGACGGCGAGCGAGCGCCGGTCGAGGCATCGGCAAACAGCAGCTGCACGTCCTTGGCGCGGGCTTCCTTGCCGTTGATGCGGTAGACGGATCCGGACTCGCGCTCGATGCGGCGGGTTACCTGGATCTCGTCGGAATCGTTGAAGGCAGCAGGCGCCGTGCGGTCGGAATTGTCGAGATAGAGGCCGACTTCGGCCGTATTGCGGGCCGGCCGGTTGCCGGAGCCCGAGAAAATCACGTCGTCCATGCCGGACGCGCGCATGTTCTTGTAGGAGTTTTCCCCCATCACCCAGCGCAGCGCCTCGACAAGGTTCGACTTGCCGCAGCCGTTCGGGCCGACCACACCGGTCAGCCCGCGCTCGATGATGAATTCCGTCGGTTCGACGAAAGACTTGAATCCCAGAACGCGCAGCTTGTTGAACTTCATGCCGCGCCCCTCACCTTCCCCTTAAGGAAGGTGTGCTCACGATAGGCTGTCGATGAGCTTGGACATGGATTCAACAGACATATCTCCCGAATACTTCTTGCCGTTGATCAGGAAGGTCGGCGTGGAATTGACGCCAAATTCGTCCGCAGCCCTCTTCACGACAGCATTCACTTCATCGAGAAGCTTCTGGTTCGTCAAGCAGGCCTCGAAAGTCTGCTGTGAGTAACCTGCTAGTTTGACCGTCTGGAGCAGCGCATTGCGCACATTTCCGTCCGCCGGCGACGCCCAGCCGCGCTGCTGCTTGAAGAGCATCGAGACCATCGGGAAATACTGGGCCGGCGTCGAAAGCTCGGCGGCATTCTGCGGGCTGCAGCGGGCCAGCATGAAAGCGGCGGTCGCAACCGGATCGAACGGGAATTCGCGGATGATGAAGCGCACCTTGCCGCTGTCGATATACTTGGTCTTGATCGTGTCGAAGGTCTTGTTGTGGAAGTTGGCGCAATGCGGGCAGGTCATCGACATGTATTCGATGATCGTGACCTTGGCCTTTTCGTCGCCCAGCGCCATTTCCGGCAGCGGGCCCGGCTTCAGTGCAGCGGCCATGTCCACGTCGCCCTGGGATTCCGGCATTTCCTGCGCAAAGGCTTCGGAAGCGCTAAGCGGCAGCGCCAGGCAAAGGGCGGTTACAGCCACTCCGCCGAGAAGCGTGCGCCTGGTCATGGTCATTTCGTTCATCTGCATGGAACACCCGTGTGCGAGAAATCTTCAATAAAGGTGACATTCCGTATCGCGGCGCCCCAGCGCGAACAAGCTGTCGATAAGCAAATCTCTTCAAAGAATTGTGACAAATCGGAGGTCTATCAAGAGGAGCGGCAGGTTTATCTCTCAGACTTTGCGTTTCTGCTGCAGAACGGCGGTGCCAAGCCTTGCTACCGCCTTCTTCAGCGCCTCGCTTTCGATGCCTTCCATCATGGTTTCCAGCCGCCTGGCGGCCTCGCCCTTCAACGGCGGCGGCTTGCGGGGATGCTTGAAGGTCTGGGATACCGGTTTCTGGACGATGCGGATCTGGCGCACGGCCGGAAAACCGAAAAAGCCGTTGATGCGAGCGATCAATTCACCCTGGGCATGGGTGAGGAAAAGCGCGCGCGCCCCTTCGCAGGCGATCGTCAGCACACCGGCCTGATGACCGCCGCCCGAACCGGTGCCCTCGTCGCGGCGCGGCCAGGCGATCTTTTCAGGCCGGGTGCAATCGGCAAAGTCCTCGCCGGCGATCTCGTCCCAGGAGCCGAGCAGCGCAGTCGATATGCCGGCGCGGCGGGCAAGCACCGGATCGATGATGCCGTTCGCCACTTCCGATATCTGCAGCTCGCGTTTCTTGGGATAACTCATGACGCCCGCCATTGCGGCGCCGGCAGGCCTTGATGCCGGCGCACTATTCCCACAACTATACGCCATCTCTTCCCATTACGGCAAACGATGCTCCAGACGATCCACATCACCCATGCGCAGAAGCTGCTGACCTGGTACGACCGGCATCACCGCGAGCTTCCATGGCGGGTGAGCCCGGCCGCGGCAAAGGCCGGAAGGCGGGCCGATCCCTATCATATCTGGCTTTCGGAAGTGATGCTGCAGCAGACCACCGTGCAGGCGGTGAAACCCTATTTTGCCAAGTTTCTGACGCTGTGGCCTAAAGTGACCGACCTTGCCGCGGCACCGGTCGAGGACGTGATGGCGGCCTGGGCAGGGCTTGGTTATTACGCCCGCGCCCGCAACCTGAAAAAATGCGCCGAAGCGGTTGCGGCCGTGCATGGTGGTGTGTTTCCCGACACGGAGGAAGGACTGCGGGCACTTCCCGGCATCGGCGACTATACGTCAGCCGCCGTTTCGGCCATCGCCTTCAACCGCCAGTCCGCCGTGATGGACGGCAATGTCGAGCGAGTGATTTCGCGGCTCTATGCCATCGACGCGCCGCTTCCGGGCTCGAAGCCGGCGATGAAGACAAGGGTTGCTGAACTGACGCCGACTGAGCGGCCCGGCGACTTCGCGCAGGCGATGATGGATCTCGGCGCGACGATCTGCACCCCGAAACGGCCGGCATGTGCGCTCTGTCCCTTCCGCGACGACTGTCTGGCCTTTGCAGAACACGACCCGGAGCGGTTTCCGGTCAAGGCGGCAAAGAAGGAAAAGCCGGTGCGGTTCGGCGCCGTCTTCGTCGCAGTGACGCCGCAGGGCGAAGTGCTGCTCAGGCGGCGGGTCGACAGCGGGTTGCTCGGCGGCATGACCGAAGTGCCGACCACAGCCTGGACGTCGCGTATCGACGGCGGGACGACGACGGAGCACGCCCCTTTCCCCGCAGCATGGGAAGCGTCCGGCACCGTCACCCATGTCTTCACCCATTTCGAGCTGAGGCTTTCCGTCTTCCGGGCGAAGACGGCGCGGATCACCACTGCCGACGGATGGTGGGAACCGGTTACGAATCTCGAGGCCCAGGCCTTGCCGACGGTGATGAAAAAAGCCATCACCCAGGCTATTCCGCTGGCCTTCGAAAAATCCCCGAACTGATATTCCCAGGACATGTTCATGGCAGCCAAGATCGACCACATCGTCTTCGACATCGGCAAGGTGCTGATCCATTACGATCCGAACCTTCCCTATGCCCGCGTCATCCCGGACGAGGAGGAACGCAGATGGTTTTTTGAGAACGTCTGCACCCATGAATGGAACCTGGAACAGGATCGCGGCCGCAAGTGGGAAGATGCCGAGGCGCTGCTAGTCGAGCAGTATCCGGAACGCGAGGAACAGATCCGCGCCTTCCGCAAATGCTGGCACGAAATGGTGCCGCATGCCTATGACGGCTCGGTCGCGATCATGGAAGGCCTGATCGACAAGGGCCGCGACGTGACGATGCTGACCAATTTCGCCGCCGACACGTTCGCCGAGGCTAGGCAGATCTTCCCCTTTCTCAACAGACCGCGCGGCGTCACCGTGTCTGGAGAGATCGGCCTGATCAAACCGGACATGGAGATCTACGAAAAGCACGCCCGCGACTTCGGCCTGGTTCCGGAAGCCTCGATCTTCATCGACGACAGCCAGGCGAACGTTGAAGGCGCGCGCGCGGCTGGCTGGCAGGCGGTGCATTTCAAGGATGCCGAGACGCTGCGCCAAGACCTGATCGCCCACGGTATCGAGATATAAGGACTTTGGGCTGACGCCGCCGGATCTACAGGACCCGGCTTACGGCGCAGACGCGGCCGACGACCTTCAGATCGGACAAACTGTCCTTGAGGACATGCTGCGGGCGATAGCGTTCCAGATTGTCCGGCAGCAGTTCGAGGCTGCCGTTGGCAAACCGTTGCACCCGCCGCGCGATCAGTTCCGCGCCGGTATCGAACAGGTAGACGCGCCCGTCTTCCAACTTTCGGTCGCTGGTATCGACGAACATCGGGACGCCGTCGACGATCGTCGGAGACATGCTATCGCCGCTTGCGGGCACGACCCGCATGTTTTCCGGTTCGGCCGAAAGTTTGGCCCAAAAACCTCGGGGGATGGCCGCCCATGTGGTGTCGTGCGGTTCGAGCGGGGGCTGCCCGGTCGCCTCGTTTTCATAAGCCGGGATGACGATACGATCGGCGAGATCCCAGACCGGGCTCGGCTCGGAAAATCCGGCCGGCTGGTTTTCCGGCGCCGCGAAATGGACGACGCCTTCTTCCACCGACCAAACGCTGCCGAGATATTCGATCGGCACGTCGGCCAGTTCCGCCATCATGTTGAGCGTGCTGTGGCGCGGCTCGGTCTTGCCGTGCCGGTAGTTGTCGAGGGTGTTGTCGTTGAGGCCCAGCGCATCGACGACCCGCAGGCGACCGCCGGCCAGTTCGCAGAGGATCAGCATCTTCAGCGCCACGGCCTGGCGCGCGGCATCCCTGCCCTCCCAGCTTGGAGAGAACCGCGCCAACGCACGCTCGATCCGGTGGCGCAGCTCGCCATTGACAGGCATGGACATTCTAAAAAACGCTAACCTGGAAATTCGTTCAACCTGATACAACCTACGATATCAAGCGCAGGTGACGGCGGGAATACCTGAAATTTCGCAAAGTCGAGTTTGGCCGGGCGGCAGTGACCGTCAGCGCGACGCCAAAAAAGAAATGGCGCCCGGGATCAGCCTTCCCGGGCGCCAATTATCCTCGTCCGGGACTAGAGGTACGAAACCGGACGAGGCATTCGGTCGATGTGGCGGGACCGGTGGATCAATCCATTTTCGCCATATCGTTTCGGATCACGGATCGCAGTTCGTCGATGGGCTTGAGGGATTTGCCATCGTCGAAATGCCAGAAAGTCCATCCGTTGCATGCATCAAGGCCCTGCACTTTCGCGCCGAGGCGATGAATGGAACCGGCGTCGCCATTTGCCGAGAGCGTGCCGTCGGCGCGGATGATCGCGCTGTGGCGGCGCTTCGCATCGGTCAGGACCTGACCGGGCTTGACGAGACCGCTTTCGACCAGGGTGTTGAAGGCGACACGGGGTTCGGCCTTCTTGCCGGTCATGACCGTCAGTTCCGCCTTGCCGAGCGGTTCGACGGAGGCGATGCGCTCGGAAGCCGCATCGATGTAATCCTGCTCGCGCTCGATGCCGACGAAATTGCGGCCGAGGCGTTTTGCGACGGCGCCGGTCGTGCCGGTGCCGAAGAAGGGATCGAGAATGATGTCGCCGGGCTTGGTCGAGGCCATGATCACACGGGCAAGCAGCGCTTCCGGCTTCTGGGTCGGATGGACCTTCTTGCCGTCATCGCCCTTCAGGCGTTCGCCGCCGGAGCAGATCGGGAAGAGCCAGTCGGAGCGCATCTGAACGTCGTCGTTGGAGGCCTTCAGCGCATCGTAATTGAAGGTATAGCCCTTCGACTTGGCGTCGCGGCTCGCCCAGATCATCGTTTCATGGGCATTCTGGAACCGGCGGCCCTTGAAGTTCGGCATCGGGTTCACCTTGCGCCAGACGATGTCGTTCAGCAGCCAGAAGTTCAGGTCCTGCATGATCGCGCCGACGCGGAAGATGTTATGGTAGGAGCCGATGACCCAGATCGTGCCATTCGGCTTGAGGACGCGGCGGCAGGCGAGCAGCCAGGCACGGGTGAAGGCGTCATAGACTTCGAAGGAGGCAAACTGGTCCCATTCATCGTCGACAGCATCGACCAGCGACTGGTCGGGACGGTGAAGCGTGCCGCCGAGCTGGAGATTATATGGGGGATCGGCGAAGATCGCATCGACGGAATGATCCGGCAGAGCCTCCAGAGCGGCGACGCAATCGCCCTTGATGATGGAGTTTAGCCAAGTGTCCGGACGGACCTGACGCTTCAGGTCGGCCAGCGGAAGAACTGCTGCCATTTGCTACTCGCTACACTCTACTCGATACGAATTTTTACTGCCTGTTATGGTTACCCATTTTGGTTACCAAAGCCTGAAGCGGCGTGCGGTTTCGGGAAAAATTTTGAGGCGTGGAAAGATGGTGCCGGCTTGATCATTCCGACACATGCCGTATCTTTGGAGAACAATGATGGAGTGCAATCATGCCCACCACAAAGGCATCCGCAAAGCGAGGCGAGCAGCCGACAAGAAGAGTGCTTCT
Source organism: Neorhizobium sp. 05N33 (assembly GCF_056397445.1). Taxonomy (NCBI): domain Bacteria; kingdom Pseudomonadati; phylum Pseudomonadota; class Alphaproteobacteria; order Hyphomicrobiales; family Rhizobiaceae; genus Neorhizobium; species Neorhizobium sp. 05N33. The sequence continues at coordinate 129,087 of NZ_JBFTNK010000009.1, forward strand.
TGCTCGAGAGCTCAGCGATGCGGAAATGGCAGCGATCCGCGCCGCGCAGGTCAAGGCGGACGTGCCCTATAATCTCGACGACCTCGACGACGAAGGCAATCTTGTCTCCCGGAAACCCTCGGATCGGGCGCGTTGAAAATCCCTCTTTCGGCGCCAGTCGGTAGCATTGTCGCCTACGAATATCTCTGGCATTCCCAATCCGGAACAAGGGACGACGGTGAGAAAACGCGCCCTGCGATTATCGTCTTGTCCGCCGTCCGCGATGGAAGCAAAGAGATCGTCTATTGCCTCGGCATCTCGCATAGCGAACCGAAATCTCACCAACGCGCATTACCTCTGCCAACAAAGCTGCTGAGGTATCTCGGCCTCTCGGAGGAGCCGTCCTGGGCTTATACCGACCAGTTGAATGTCTTCATCTGGCCGGGTCCCGATTTACGTCCCGCTTCATGGCTGTCGAGCCGACCGCACACCGACGACAGCTGTTTGATTGGCCATTTGCCGAGCGACTGGTTCGAGTTGCTCAAGATGCATCTTGGAGAAAGCCGGCAGCTCGGCAAGCTCGCCGCCATCAAACGCAGCGAATAAACATCTAAGCCGCATGCACCTCGCGGCTGTCATTCGGCGCCTCGTCCCTCTCGAACATGCCGTAGTCTCTGACGACGTGGCCGATGCGCAGGCGGTAGTCGGCAAAGATGCCGCCGCGGCCGGCTTTCTGGGCGGCGCGATGGCTTTCGAGGTTGCGCCACGCCTTGACCGCCTCCTCGTCCCGCCAGAACGACAGGGAGAGGATTTTTCCGCGCAGGGTGAGGCTTTCGAAACGCTCGATCGAGATGAAGCCGTCGATGGTTTCCAGTTCGGACCTGAGTTCGCCGGCAAGGTCGAGATATTTGTGGCGCTCGCCCATATAGGGGATGACTTCGAAGATAACGGCGATCATGGCTTTACCAAAGCTCCATGCGGCATGGAGACGTTCTTGAGGAAGATCCGGTCCTCCTTAAGGATGAAACGCTCGCGCTTCGAGAACGCATAGTTTTCCTGCCCCAGCGGATCGGCCATCAGCCGGGCGCGATAGGTCTCGTAAGCGGCGAGGCTGTCGATATTGTAGACGCCGTAGGCCGTCGTCGCCGAACCCTCGTGGGGGCCGAAATAACCGATCAGATCGGCGCCGCAGCGCGGGATCGCCTGGCCCCAGTTGCGGGCATACTCAGTGAACTCATCTTTTTTGAACGGGTCGATTTCGTAGCGGATGAAACAGGTGATCATGACTTCGTCTCCTTGTGTTGTGGAGATGTTTTGCCATATTGCCAGACGAAGATGCTTCGGTTACGGTCGAAGTATGAAAGAAGGTCCAGACATTGCCCGCATCGGGATGCTGTTCGGCGATCCCGCCCGCGCCAACATGCTGACTGCCTTGATGGGCGGCCAGGCGCTGACGGCGACCGAGCTTGCGCAAGCCGCCGGCGTGACGGTGCAGACGGCGAGTTCGCATCTCTCCAAGCTCGAGGAAGGCGGCATTCTCGCCCAGCGCAAGCAGGGCCGGCATCGTTATTTCACGCTTGCAGATGCCGCCGCCGGCACGTTGCTCGAAAACATCATGGGGTTTGCGGCAAGCCGAGGCCACCTGCGCCACCGGCCGGGGCCGAAGGATCCGGAACTGCGCAAGGCGCGCGTCTGTTACGATCATCTTGCCGGAGATTACGGGGTGAGGATGCTCGACAGTTTCGTCGCCCGCGGCGCGATCGAGAGCGATGGCGACAACTTGACGATGACCGAGGACGGCCGCGCGGAACTCGGCACGCTCGGCATCGATGTGGCATCGCTCACATCCAATCGCCGGCCGCTCTGCAAATCCTGCCTCGACTGGAGCGAGCGGCGCTCGCATCTGGCCGGCACGCTCGGCAAGGCGCTGCTTGCCCATTTCCTCGAAAACGGATGGGCACGGCGCAGTGACGAGAGCCGCGCGGTGCTGTTCACGCCGGATGGGGAACGGAAGTTTCTTTCGCTGTTTCCGGCGGGCTGAACGTCATGACCAGCGCGCCTGCATAATCTTCTGCCGCGATGCGATCGCAAAGGCTGCTCCATTCACAGCCCGTGCAAGCGCGGCGGGTCACGCCGGCAGAGAAGGCGCGGCGCAGTTTCTCGAACAGCGCCTGATCGGGTGTGATCACCGAACCGGTCTCAAGCTCCCGCCCAAGCAGGCGGGCAATATCCGCCAGCGCCGCGGCATCGCGGCCGGCAACCGAAGCAGCGAAACAATGCGCATCTTCGTCCGAGAGAAGCGGGGCGCAGATATCATCGGGACCGGAGACGATCTCGATCGTCTCGCCGGCGGAAAGCCGGCCGGCGAGACGACGATAATTGGCGACGAAGGCCGGGCTATAGCCCTCGCCGACAAAGGTCAGCATGCAGAGAAGATGATGCGGCCGCAGCCTCACCGTCACTCTGCCGCGGCGCGATTGCGGGAGGCGACGGCGGCAAGGACGGCTGCCGCCAGGCCCGATTTCAGCGCAGCGCCGAGGATGAACGGGGCAACGCCGGCCCATAATGCCTTTTCAGCGCCGATCAGTGCCGCGAGCCAGGCCCAGCCGAGCGCAAGGCATAGAAGGTTTGCGATCAGATGCGCCGAGAAGCTGGCGAGGATGCGGCGCCCGCTCCAGCCACGTTCGGCAAGCCAGCCGGCAACGGCCGCAATCACCGGAAAGGAAAAGAGATAACCGGCGGTCGGCCCTGCGAACACGGCGATGCTACCCGCCCCACCCGCCAGAACGGGCGCACCAAGTGCTGCTTCTCCAAGCCACGCAAGCACCGTCAAGGCGCCGAGCCGCCAGCCGTAAAGCGCGCCGATCATGGTCACGGCGAAGGTCTGCATGGTGATCGGCACGGGAACCATCGGCACGGCGATCCGGGACGCGATTGCCAGCGCCAGCGTGCCCGCAAGCACGAACAGGATTTTGGCGGGCAAGGACCGCTCGACAAGCCGAAAGGGATCGAAAACAAGCGTCTGGGGGGAATTAATCAGGGACATCGGGCTCTCCTTCAAATTATAGATAATTTTGATTCCCATCTATTTTATGAGATGAATTTTTGACGGAGGCAAGGGGCATGGTGTCGAGTACACAGCGGGCGCAGAGGAAACGATGGCACATCTCGGCAAAAACAGGCCTATAAAGCCGGTTTCCGCGGAAATAAATTATCTATAATTTTTGGAAATGATCAGCCGACGATGGCGAAAGTCTCGCGCGCGGCACCAGTCTTGGCCGGTTGTGGGCCACGGCCGATCCATTGCACGTGCTTCTGCAGGATGGCGGCGGCCTCGTCGATCTTGCCCTGCCTAAGCGCGGCGAGGATGGCGCGATGGTCGTGGTCGGTGCGCTTTTCCCAGCCGGACTGCCAGGCGGAAAACAGGAACCTGGCGCTTGCGGCATGCAGGTCGTCGATCGAGGCGAGCAGGCGCTTCATGCCGCAGGGGGTGAGAATCAGCCGATGAAAGCGGCGGTTCGCCTCTTCCCAGGCATGCACGTCGGCGGCGGCATCGCCTTGCCTCGCCGCCTCCTCCGCCGCGTCGAAAATGGCGGGGGTCAGGTGACGGGCGGCGTGGCGGAGCGCCAGCACTTCCAGCACGGCGCGCATTTCCGCCACTTCGCGGACTTCGGCGAGATCAAAGGAGGCGACGCGCACGCCGCGGCGCGGCTCGCTGATCGCCAGGCCCTGCGCCTCCAGCCGGCGGAATGCCTCGCGCACCGGCACGTGGCTGGTCTCGAATTCCTCGGCGATGTGATCCTGGCGGAGACGGGCACCCGGGGCGAGTTCGCCGCGCACGATGCGATCGGCAAGCACCCGGCTGATGCGGCTGGCGATAGTGTCTTCCGGTTCCTTGCCCATCAGCGTTCCTTAGAGCGCCGTTTTCCGCTTGTCGAGAGCCGCCCGCTCCGCTTGTCCCAGCCATGCGTGACGGTTGGTTGAGGTTTTTCCTGCCATCGTATAAAAGGCCGCCTCACCCTCCATGCAAGGCCCATAAAAGGCATTCCCCCATGAGCAGCTTCGACCTCATCATCTTCGATTGCGACGGCGTGCTCGTCGATTCAGAAATCATCGCGGCGCAGGTGGAGTCCAGGCTGCTGACCGAAGCGGGATATCCGATCAGCGTCGAGGAAATGGGCGAGCGCTTCGCCGGCATGACCTGGAAGAACATTCTCCTGACAGTGGAGAAGGAAGCCGACATTCCGCTGTCGGCCTCGCTGCTCGACAAGTCCGAGACGCTGCTCGATGCGCGGCTTGCCCGCGACGTGAAGATCATCGACGGCGTGAAGTTCGCGCTGGCACGGCTGACGACGCAACGCTGCATCTGCTCCAATTCAAGTACCCACCGCCTCGACGTGATGCTCGAAAAGGTCGGTCTGAAACCTTATTTCGCGCCGCATATCTATTCGGCCAAGGATCTCGGGCCGGATCGGGTGAAGCCGAAGCCGGATATCTTCCTGCATGCAGCCGAGCAGTTCAAAGTTTCGCCGGAGAAGTGCCTGGTGATCGAGGATTCCACCCATGGCGTCCATGGCGCCAAGGCGGCCGGTATGCGCGTCGTCGGCTTTACCGGTGCATCGCACACCTATCCGAGCCATGCCGACCGGTTGACCGATGCGGGTGCCGAAACTGTGATCTCGCGAATGATGGATCTGCCTGCGGTCATCGCCGCGCTCGGCGAATGGGCCGGGGCGCTCTGAGCGCCCCGATCAGTTCTTTCCAGATTAGGTCCGGCCTCGATTATTTCTTACGGACCGGCTTCTTTGCCGGGCCGGTGTCGAAGCCGAGGCGGACGCGGGTGAAGCGCGAGGCGCCGCCTTGCGCGTTCGGGATCTGTACGTCCGCCTTGTTGAAGATGAACTGGGTGCCGCCGGCCGGCATGTCGACCGGGAAAGCCACCTTCTGCGAATAAATGACGCTGTCGCCATCCACGACTTCGACGAGGATCGGCAGGGTGACCTTGCCGGGAACGCCAACCGGGCCCTGCACGAGGCGCCCTTGCGCGACGACGTTGATGGTCAGCGTCGTCTCATTGGCGGTGCACTGGCGCGTCGCGTCGGCAAGCGACGCCTGGTAGAGCAGTTTTTCCGGCTTGTTTTCGCCGCCGCGCGCATAGGCGCGATGAATGGCGGTCTGCTCCAGCATCACGACCGGCGGGCAGAACGCCTGCACGACGGCGGTCGCGGCCTGGCCCGCGGGGGCGGCGGTAGCGGTTGGGGCCAGCCCTTCGGTCGGCGTCGAGGAATTGCAGCTTGCGAGAACTGCCACGAGCGATACCGTCAGAAGACCACGCGAAATCTTTGCAAACACCGTACTCAACCCTCTTCCATCCCAATATCCGGGCCAACACCGAAGCGAACCGGAGATTCACTTTCCGGTCTTTCACCGCCCATTTTCCTGGTCTATATCAGCGGCGCGAATAAAAATCGATTGGGGATTGAAGGTCGTGGACTACATTTCTACCCGGGGCGAAGCTGCCCCTCTCGGATTCCGCGATGCGCTGATGGCGGGACTTGCCCGCGACGGCGGCCTTTACGTGCCACGCCAATGGCCTTCGCTCTCCAAAAAAGAGATCCGCGGCCTGCGCGGCAAGACCTATCAGGAGGTCGCCTTCGAGATCCTCAAGCACTTCGTCGGCGACGAAATCCCCGCCGAAAAGCTGAAAGGCATGATCGACGAGGCTTATGCCACGTTCCGGCATCCGGCCGTCGTGCCGCTCGTGCAGACGGGGCCGAACGATTTCGTACTCGAACTCTTCCACGGCACGACGCTTGCCTTCAAGGACGTTGCGATGCAGCTGCTCGCGCGGCTGATGGATTATGTGCTTGCCGAGCGCGGCGAGCGGGCGACCATCGTCGGCGCGACGTCGGGCGATACCGGCGGGGCAGCGATCGACGCATTCGCGGGCCGTGAGCGCACCGACATCTTCATCCTCTTCCCGCATGGCAAGGTCTCGGCCGTGCAGCAGCGGCAGATGACGACCTCCAGTGCCGCCAACGTGCATGCGCTGGCGTTGAAGGGCAATTTCGACGACTGCCAGAACATCGTCAAGGAGATGTTCAACGACGTCGCCTTCCGCGACCGGGTCAGGCTTTCGGGCGTCAATTCGATCAACTGGGCGCGGATCATGGCGCAGGTGGTCTATTATTTCACCGCCGCCGTTTCGCTCGGCGGGCCGGACCGGAAAATCTCCTTCACCGTTCCGACCGGTAATTTCGGCGATATCTTCGCCGGTTATGTGGCCAAGAAGATGGGCCTGCCGATCGACCGGCTGGTGATCGCCACCAATGACAACGACATTCTTGCCCGGACGCTGAAGACTGGGCGCTACGAGATGCGCGACGTCAAGGCGACGACCTCGCCTTCGATGGACATCCAGATCTCGTCCAATTTCGAGCGGCTGCTGTTCGAGGCCTATGGCCGCGACGCCGCCTCGGTGCGCGCCGCCATGGCTGGCCTCAAACAATCCGGCAGCTTCGAGATCAAACCGGAGGCGCTGAAGGCGATCCGCCGCGAATTCCGCGCCGGACGGGCGACGGAGCGGCAGGTTGCCGCAACGATCCGCGAGACGCTTGCCGAGACCGGTTACCTGCTTGACCCGCACACGGCGACCGGCGTTTTCGTCGCAAAAAAGAACGCAAAGCCGGCGAGCCCGATGGTGACGCTTGCGACCGCCCACCCGGCCAAATTCCCGGCCTCGGTAAAATCCGCTTGCGGAATTGATCCGGCGCTTCCATCATGGCTTGCTGATCTTATGCAAAGGGAGGAGCGCTTCGATATCTTGGAGCCTGAGCTTAAGTCCGTCGAAACTTTCATCGGCGAGCATGCCCGCGCTAAGTAAGTAAGGTATCGGCGGCGCCGGAAAGACGTAAACATGAATGTAGAAATCACCCGGCTCGCCTCCGGGTTGACGGTCGTCACCGAAACCATGCCGCATCTGGAGAGCGTCGCGCTGGGTGTCTGGATCAAGTCCGGATCGCGTAACGAGACCGAGGACGAACACGGGATCGCCCATCTCCTCGAGCACATGGCCTTCAAGGGCACCGCCCGCCGCAGCGCCCGCGACATCGCCGAGGAAATCGAGAATGTCGGCGGCGAGCTCAATGCCGCGACATCCACCGAAACCACCTCCTATTACGCCCGCGTGCTCAGGGACCATGTCCCTCTCGCGGTCGATATCCTCGCCGACATCCTGACGGAATCAGCCTTCGACGAGGAAGAACTGCGTCGCGAAAAGCACGTCATCCTCCAGGAGATCGGCGCTGCCAACGACACGCCCGACGACGTCGTGTTCGACAAGTTTTCCGAAGTCGCCTATCGCGGCCAGACGATCGGCCGGCCGATCCTCGGCACGCCGGATACGGTCAAGGGGTTCACCCCGGGACAGATCCGCAACTATCTTTCGCGCAATTACACGACGGACCGGATGTTCGTGGTCGCCGCCGGCGCCGTCGATCATGCGACGTTCACCAAGCAGGTGGAAGAGCGCTTCGCCAGCCTGCCGATGACCCCGAGTTCGCCGCCCGTGCTCGAAACCGCCCGCTATATCGGCGGCGACGTGCGCGAAACACGCGACCTGATGGACGCGCAGGTTCTGCTCGGCTTCGAGGGCAAGGCCTATCACATGCGCGACTTCTACTGTTCGCAGATCCTCGCCAACATCCTTGGGGGCGGCATGTCGTCGCGCCTGTTCCAGGAAGTGCGCGAACACCGCGGCCTCTGCTACTCGGTCTATGCATTCCACTGGGGTTTTTCCGATACCGGCATCTTCGGCATCCACGCGGCGACCGGCGGCAACGAGCTGCCGACGCTGGTGCCCGTCATCATCGACGAGCTGCGAAAGTCTTCGGAAACCATTCACAGCCAAGAAATCGACCGCGCCCGCGCCCAGATCCGCGCCCAGCTTCTGATGGGCCAGGAAAGCCCTGCGGCACGCGCCGGCCAGATCGCGCGCCAGATGATGCTCTACGGACGCCCGATCCCGAACCCGGAAATGATGGAACGGCTGGAAGGGATCACGACGGAGCGGCTCACCGATCTTGCCGGGCGGCTGTTTTTCGATACAGTTCCGACATTGTCGGCGGTCGGCCCAATCGAACAGCTTGCACCGTTGAGCGACATCACCACGGCACTTGCCACGCCGGGGATCCAGACCAAGAAGGCTGCCGGTTAAACCGGCCGCCCTGCCCGGAGCAGCACTAGCATGACCAAGTCGGTGTTTCGGTTCCTGTCGCGACAGCCGGACACACCAGAGCTTTATGGCGAAAACCACCTGCTCCGGCTCCCCCGTTATTCCGACTACAAACAATGGCAGCGGCTGCGCTCGGAAAGCCGTCCCTTTTTGCAACCCTGGGAGCCGGTCTGGCGGCCGGACGAACTGACCGAAGGATCGTTCCGCCTGCGGGTCGTCAGAAGCGGCCAGGAATATGCCTCTGGCCTTGCCGTGCCGCTGCTCCTCTTCCGCCGCGACGACCAGGTGCTGCTCGGCGGCCTGACCATCGGCTATATCCGCCGCGGTGCGGCGCAGAGCTGCATGGTCGGCTACTGGATGGGCGAGAAACATTCCGGCCAAGGCCATATGTTGGCCGCATTGAAGGTGGCTATCCCGTATATCTACGGCGGACTTCAGTTGCACCGGATCGAGGCAGCCTGTATTCCGGAGAACTGGAAGAGTGTACGGCTTCTCGAAAAGGCCGGTTTCGAGCAGGAAGGTCTTTTGCGCAAGTATCTCAAAATCAATGGCGAATGGCGCGACCACCTGATGTTTTCCCGGCTGCCGGAAGACGGTGAGTTCGGGAAGATGCTGAAGCCATGAGCGCCTCGTTCTTGCGTCTTGCGCCGTTGACCCGATTTATGCCGGCGATCATCGCCCTCCTTGCTGCCGCCATGTTTTTGACGGCGGTGCCGGCTGCGCGCGCCGCGGAGCCGGTCAAGATTTCGCGAGACGACACGGCGCTCGACCTCACGAGAACCACGGATATCTACGTCAACCAGGGCGAAGCCTTCCAGGTGTCGACGGCCGCCGGCTCGGACGGCATCCGCCGCCGCATCGAGGTGCGCGCAAGCTCCCCCGGCCACCAGGGCGACTGGGCTGTTTTCGCACTTTCCAACGTCTCCGAAGAACAGCTCGAACGGGTGATCGTCGCGCCGCATTTCCGGCTCGCCAATTCGAAAATGTTCTGGCCGGACCTCGGCTCGCAGCGCATCATCTCGATCACGCCTTCGGAAGGTTTTGCGCTCGACCGGATACCGAGCCCGGACGCCGACGTCTTCCGGATCACGCTGAACCCCGGTTCGACCATCACCTTCGTTGCGGAACTGGCGACGCCCTCGCTGCCGCAGATCTATCTCTGGCAGCCGGATGCCTACAAGGACACGGTCAACTCGTTCACGCTCTATCGCGGCATCGTGCTCGGCATTGCCGGCCTTCTGGCGGTGTTCCTGACCATTCTTTTCGTCGTCAAGGGCACCTCGATGCTGCCGGCGGCGGCGGCACTTGCCTGGGCGGTGCTTGCCTATATCTGCGTCGATTTCGGCTTTCTCGACAAGCTGATCACCGTCACGTCGGGCGACCAGCGCATCTGGCGCGCGGCGGCGGAAGTGGCGCTCGCCTCCTCGCTCGTGATCTTCCTGTTCACCTATCTCAACCTCAACCGATGGCACGTGCATCTCGGCTACGCGACGCTTGCCTGGGTGGTCGGCCTGGTGCTGCTCGGGGGCGTCGCGATCTACGATCCGTCAGTCGCGGCAGGTATTGCCCGCCTTTCCTTCGCGCTGACCGGCACCGTCGGCATCCTGTTGATCATCTATCTCGGCTTCAGCCGCTACGACCGGGCGATCCTGCTGGTGCCGACCTGGGCGCTGATCCTCGTCTGGCTGTTCGGCGGTTGGCTGACGGTGACCGGCAGGCTCGACAACGACATCATCCAGCCGGCGCTCGGCGGCGGCCTGGTCCTCATCGTTCTGCTGATCGGCTTCACCGTCATGCAGCACGCCTTTGCGGGCGGCGCCTATCAGCAGGGCCTGTTCTCCGACCTCGAGCGGCAATCGCTGGCGCTGACCGGCAGCGGCGACACCGTCTGGGACTGGGACGTGGCCCGCGACCGCGTCATCACCACGCCCGACATCTCGACCCGCCTCGGGCTCGATTCCGGCGCCATGCACGGGCCGGTGCGCAACTGGGTGCCGCGGCTGCATCCCGATGACCGCGACCGTTTTCGCGCGACGCTGGACGTCCTGCTGGAACACCGCCGCGGCCGGCTGAACCACGAATTCCGCATCCGCGCCGAGGACGGGCATTTCCACTGGCTGCAGATCCGCGCCCGGCCGGTGCTCGGCTCGAACGGCGAAATCATCCGCTGCGTCGGCACGATCATCGACGTCACCGAGCAGAAGAACTCCGTCGAGCGGCTGCTGCAGGATGCGATGCACGACAACCTGACCGGCCTGCCGAACCGGCAGGTCTTCCTCGACCGGCTGCAATCGGTGCTGACGCTGGCGCCGGGCGGCGATACCGTCCGGCCGACGGTGATGGCGATCGACATCGACCGCTACAAGCAGGTCAACGACAGTCTCGGCATTGCGGCCGGCGACAACATCCTGATCGCGCTGACACGCCGCCTGCGTCGGCTTTTGAAGCCGCAGGACACGCTGGCGCGGCTTGCCGGCGACCAGTTCGGACTGATCCTGGTTTCGGAGCGCGATCCCGCCAAGGTGGCGGATTTTGCCGATGCGGTTTCCAAGGCGATCATGGTGCCGATCAACTTCGCCAACCGCGAGATCATCCTCACCGCCTCGATCGGCCTCTCCTCCTGGGTCGACCAGCAGGAAAGCGCTTCGGGCATGCTGGCCGACGCGGAACTTGCCATGTACCGGGCGAAACGCGCCGGCGGCAACCGCGTCGAGCCCTTCCGCCCCGCATTCCGTGCCGCCGGCGCCGACAAGCTGCAGATCGAGACCGATCTCCGCCGCGCCATCGAACGCAAGGAGCTGTTTCTTGCCTATCAGCCGATCATCCGCCTGAAGGACGGCGAGATTGCCGGGTTCGAAGCGCTGATGCGCTGGGATCATCCCAAGCGCGGCAGCATTCCGCCGTCGGAATTCATTCCGATTGCCGAGATGTCGGACCTGATCGGCCCGCTCGGCCTGTTCGCCATCGACCGTGCCGCCTCGGACCTGATGGTCTGGCAGCAGCAGACAGGCGACCTGCCGGTGTTCGTATCGGTCAACCTGTCGAGCGCGCAGCTGCTCAACGCAGACCTTTATAACGACGTGCGGGCGCTGCTGCAGAAGACCCAGGTCAATCCGGGACAGCTGAAGCTCGAGCTCACCGAATCGCTGATGATGGAGAACCCGGAACAGGCGCGGCTGGTGCTCGGCAAGCTCAAGGAGACCGGCCTCAGCCTGGCGCTCGACGATTTCGGCACGGGCTATTCGTCGCTTGCCTACCTCACGCAGTTCCCCTTCGACACGATCAAGCTCGACAAGGCGCTGGTCCGCAACGCAACCGAAAAGCGGGCCGTGCTGCTGCGCTCCGTGATCGCCATGGCCCGCGCGCTGGAGATGACGGTGGTGGCGGAAGGTGTCGAGACCGACGAGGATGCGGCGGAACTCGCCAAGATGGGCTGCCATTTCGGCCAGAGCTATCTGTTCGGCCCTCCTGCCCCGGCAGACGCCGTGCTGCGGCTTCTGAAAGAGCGCTTTCCGCTGACCAAGCGGGCCTGAAGCGCACTGCGCCAGGATCCGCGGCCCTCGCGGACCGGTAATAGCATCACAGGATGCATAGCCCACAGGGCATGAGAAATCCACGCAGCCATTCCGGGTCCGACGAAACCGCCTTGAGGCCTTCTGTTCCCGCTTGACTCATCCATAGCTCTCTGGCTATACGTTAATTCATAGCCAACGAGGTATGGATCCAGTGTCGGACGCTCACGATGTGCTCTTCAGAACGCTCGCCGACCCCACACGTCGGGCAATCTTCGAACGGCTGTGCCGGGAAGGCGAGAAGACGGTCGGGGTGCTCACGGCGCAGGCCGGGGTTTCGCAGCCGGTCGTCTCGAAACATCTCGGCTTGCTGAAGCGCGCCGGGCTGGTGCGCGATCGTCATGAAGGCCGCCAGACGCATTACAGCGCGCAGCTCGGCGCACTCGCCCCGCTGGTAGACTGGACAAGCGAGATGGCCGGATTCTGGCAAAACCGCTTCGACAAGCTCGAAGACCTACTCAAAAGGATGGACCAATGAACGAGACCTCGACCGAAACGCGCACCGTCGTCGTCGAACGCGATATTCCGCACCCGGCGGAAAAAGTGTGGCGCGCGCTGACGCAGCAGCACCTGATCGAGGAATGGCTGATGAAGAACGATTTCCAGCCGGCCGTCGGGCACCGCTTCAAGCTTCGCGGCGAATGGGGCGGCGTGCTGGACTGCGAGGTGCTGGCCGTGGAGCTTCATAAAAGGCTCTCCTACACCTGGGACCATGCGCATGACGATGCGGCCTACGATCTCAAAAGCGTGGTGACCCTGACGCTCACCCCGACCCGCACTGGAACCCATCTGCGCATGGAGCAGTCCGGCTTCAGGCCCGAGCAGAAGCTCGCCTATAACGGTGCCCGCCACGGATGGCAGGGGTTCTTTGGAGCGCTGGAGACGGTTTTGGCGGGGATCGATTGAGGTCTGGCGACAGGCGGGATTTTTTACAGGGCGGCAGGGCCGCTTGTTTTCAGAGGAGGTATTACCGTTGAACTGGAATTCGTTGACCCGGCAGGTCCACCGCTGGCTGTCGATCGTCTTCACGATCACCGTGGTGGCCAATTTCGTCGCCATGGGCTTCGGGGAACCGCCCTTGTGGGTGGTCTATTCTCCCCTGCTCCCGCTCTTCCTGCTATTGTTCAGCGGCCTATATCTGTTTGCGCTGCCTTATGCCCGCCGCGGTGGGCAAGATGTTCGTGGATAGGAGGGAAGCGAATGGCCGGCAAAGCGTCCAAAACGCCCGTGAATATTGCCAGGGCATCCGCCGGTGATGCCGGTGCGCCGCCGGTGCTCCTCTCGGGCGGCAATCCGCAGATCGCCAAGGGTTATGGCGACGCCCCGGTACAGGCCTATATCGCGGCTATGCCGGGCTGGAAAAGCGAAGTCGGGCGCCGCCTCGACGCGCTTGTCACCAGCACCGTCCCCAACGTCTACAAAGCGGTCAAATGGAACTCGCCGCTCTACGGCATAGAGGGCGACGGCTGGTTCCTCGGCGTCCATTGCTTTGCCAAATACATCAAGCTGGCCTTCTTCCGCGGCGCTTCGCTCAGTCCAATCCCTCCCGGCACCTCCAAGACGCCGCAGACACGCTACGTCCATATCCATGAGGGAGACGAACTCGACGAAGCGCAGCTTGCCGATTGGGTGAAGCAGGCCAGCCAGTTGCCTGGCGAACGAATGTAGCAACGGGCGAAACACAACAGCATGAAGGGAGCGACGGCAACCATGGAAACGATGAAAAGCAGTTCGACGGACAGCCAAGCCTCTCCGGCACAGCTGATCGACGCGCGGATCAGCGAGCTTGGCGATTGGCGGGGCGAGACGCTTGCTCGTGTCCGGTCTCTGATCAAGCAGGCAGAACCCGGCGTGGTCGAGGAGTGGAAGTGGCGAGGGGTTCCGGTCTGGGAGCTCGGCGGGATCATCTGCACCGGCGAGACCTACAAGAACGCAGTGAAACTGACCTTTGCCAAAGGGGCTTCGCTGGAGGATCCGTCGGGCCTCTTCAACTCCAGCCTCGACGGCAATACCCGGCGCGCCATCGATTTCCACGAGGGCGACAAGATCGATGAAGAGGCGCTGAAGGCACTTATTCGCGCCGCCGTGGCACTGAATTCCGCCCGGTCCCAAAAGAAGCCGAAGAGCGCCTGATCAGGGGTTTAACTGTTAGACCGGCCCCGATCATTCCCCACGCCGCAGCGGCGCAACCTTCTATCGGGACGGTCCGCTCAGGATCTATCGAGGGACAAAAACTAGATATAATAACGGGTAATAAATAAGATACCTCGTCGTTTGTCAGGAATGAGAGGCGAAAAGCGTTGTTTCAATACGGTGCAGCCTCCCCCAAAATATGAAAATGCATATTTCGAGTTGACGAAATCGTGATCTTGCCCCCTAATTCCCAGGGGTCTCTGAATGCGCCCCACAAACTACACCCCGCCTTTCGATCCACCGAAAGGCGGGTTTTCTTTTTTCCGGCGGTGCCCCCTATCCCCTCCGGGAATGGATCAGCCGGTGGATATATTCGAGCTTCACCATGACGGCCTGCGACAGCACGAACGGGTAGAGATCCGGCTGGCCCATCGAGCGATGGATGCTGTTGAGCGCCATGCTGAACGGCACCCAGGCGGAGACAAGCTGCTCCGCATCACACGCCGCATAAGGATTGAAAGCCACTTCAGCCGCCATTTCCGCGTGGCCGCGCGGCTCGATCACCATGCCATAGGCACGGGCGGTCTCCAGCGTGTCGACGATATGCAGATAATGGGCGAAACACTCGGCAAAATCCTCCCAAGGATGGGTGCTGGCATAGGTGCTGATGTAGAAATCCTGCCAGCCGGGCGGCGGGCCCTGCTCGTAATTTCTCTGGAGCGCCGCGCCGTAATCGACGGTCTCGTCACCGAAGATGGCGCGGAATTCGTCCAGCCTGCCACCGTCGCGCACCAGCTTGTCCCAGACATAATGACCCGTCTCGTGGCGGAAATGCCCGAGCATGGTGCGATAGGGCTCGTTCATGGAGACGCGCACCTGCTCGCGGGTCGCATCGTCGGCCTCGGCGGCGCGAATGGCGATCAGCCCGTCTTCGTGACCGGTCATGGCCGGCACGACGGTGCCGTCCGGCTGCACCGCGTCAATCAGGAAGTCGAAGACGAGGCCGCCCTGGGGATCCTCGTCGCGATTGGTGTGCGGCAGGTTCCAGCGCAGAAGCGAATAGAAGAGATGCCGCTGCGCTTGGCTGATACGCCGCCACTGGCTGAGGCCGACCTCGGTCGAGGCATCCGGAACCAGGCGGTTATGCCGGCATGCGGGGCAGAACGGATGCGGATCGTCGGCGCTGACCGTCCAGTTGCAGATGTCCATCGCCGCATTGGCGCAGTGTCGAACCTTGTAGTCCGGCCGGGCGACAAGATGCCACGTTTCCTGGCCCTCATCCTGCACGAGCGCATGCATGGCCAGATGCTCGGGGACGAAAGCCAGCCGATGGCCGCAGTTGACGCAGGAGCGGTTGTCGAAATGGATGGTCTGGCCGCAATGATCGCAGTCGTAGAGGCGCATGGAAAGTCCGTCGGTTTCAAAGGGGCGGAAACAGAAAACCTGCTCCGGCCGGAGCCGGAACAGGTTCGCATTCTAAGCTTGTAGCGTAACCGTTACATGCGGTCGACAACGCCCTTTGCGGCATCCTTGACCTTGCCCTTGGCCTGCTGCGCATGGCCCTTGGCTTCCTGGCCGGCACCCTTCGCCTTGAGCTTCGGATTGTCGGTCATGTCGCCGGCCGCCTGCTTGGCCTTGCCTGTCATTTCATTGGCCTTACCGGCCATCTTGTCACTGGTGCTGCCCATCATGCTTCTCCTTCACGAGGACGTCCATCGTCCTGCCGGGAAAACAACTCCGGGCCGGAGGCTTCGTTCCGCAAATCTTTTCAAATTGAACGATCAGGCGTGGCCGGCTTCGCTGGAAAGCATTTCCGGGCTGACACCGAGCAGCGCCAGGGCGCGTTCGTATTTGCCTTCCAGCGCCCGATCGAAGATCAGTTCGTCGCTGGCGGGGCAATTCAGCCAGCCGTTATTGGCAATCTCGAGCTCCAGCTGACCGGCGCCCCAGCCGGCATAACCTAGCAGCATCGTGGCGCGCGCCGGCCCCCGCCCGTCGCAGATGGCGCGGATGATATCGAGCGTGGCGGTGAGCGAGATGTCGTCACTGACGGGAATGGAGGATTCGCTGACAAAGTCGTCGGAATGCAGCACGAAGCCACGGCCGCTCTCGACCGGACCGCCCGAAAGGATCGGGAAATCGCGCGTCTGCACCGGCAGCATGATCGCGTCGGCCTGATCCATGATCTTCAAGTGGAGGAGAACGTCCGTGAACGAAATCTGCTGGGCCCGATTGATGATGAAACCCATCGCGCCGGCCGGTGAATGGGCACATACATAAACCACGGCGCGGGTGAAATTGCTGTCCTGCATGCTTGGCATGGCAATCAGGAACTGTCCGTCCAGGAAGCCCCGTTCGCTCTTGTCCTCGAGGGTCGAGAAAGACATGATGCCTCCAGCCTGCCTTCCGGCCCGGCCAACGGACAGGAAAGCGTCGATTGCAATTCCATCAAGATGGGGCAGTCCGACCGATCAATCAACCGAAAATGATCGGCTCGTGACTGGTTCAAACAGGGCCAATCGGTTAAACGCTTGGTCCATGGAGAGAATTTCGCTGAGCAGCATGCCTTCCCGCGCGCCGACCTTGGTCGCCGCCTGCATCACTGCGGGCGCTGTCCTCGGCTTTGCCTCGATGAGCCGCGCCGAGACCACGCCGTGGGCGAGCAACGAGGGCGGCCGCATGCGGATCGTGGCGATGCCGCCGGAGCCCGACGGCACGGTGCGCGGCGCGCTGCAGATCGAACCGAAAGCTGGCTGGATCACCTATTGGAAGGAGCCGGGCGATGCCGGCATTCCGCCGCAGATGGTATTTTCCAAGGCAAGCGGCGTGACGTTGAGCAGCATGAGTTATCCCGTGCCGAAGCGGATCGACAACGGCAAACTGCGCGACATAGGCTACGACCATGCGGTCGCCCTGCCCTTCGAGCTGAAGATGGAAGATCCCGGCAAGCCCCTGAGCCTCGGCGCCTCCGCCTTCGTCGGGCTTTGCCGCAATATCTGTATTCCCTTTCAGGCGGAATTCTCGCTGCAGCTCGGGGCCGTCAAAGGCACGCCGGTCGAAGAGGCGATGATCCTGAATGCCGCGACTTCAAAGCTCCCGGAAGCGCCATCGGACGATTTCGCCGTCACCCAGTATGCGATGACGCAAGGGCGCGACAACCTGAGCCTGAAGCTGAAGCTGCCGCCCGGCAGCGTGGTGCCGCCGCAGGTGATTGTCACCGGTCCGCAGGGCCATGTGCTCTTCGACGGCGTCAACGGCCGACGCGACGGCGACGCCTACGCGCTCGACATGCCGGTCGGCAAGCTGCCGAAGAATTACGACATCAAGGGCAAGCGCTGGGGCATTCTCGTGATCGCCGGCAACCGGGCCATGGAAACCTCGCTCGCCTTCGAGTGACGTCACTTCCTGTTGATCGGACCTGCTGCCAGTGGCCTGTTGCGGGCGGCCCTCTCCCTTGTCTTGCGTCAAGTCCGCTCTATAGTGCCCGCGAATGGCGGGCCTGAAACAGGCGCTCGCCCAACCGAGGAGAGCCCCATGACGATTGCCATCGGCGACAAACTTCCCACAGCCAAGTTCAAGGAAAAGACCGCGGACGGCCCGGTGGAGATCACCACCGAACAGCTTTTCGACGGCAAGAAGGTCGTGCTTTTCGCCGTGCCCGGCGCCTTCACGCCCACCTGTACACTGAACCACCTGCCGGGATATCTGGAAAACCGCGATACGATCCTTTCCAAGGGCGTGGACGACATCGCCGTTCTCTCGGTCAACGACTGGCACGTGATGGGCGCCTGGGCGACCCAGACGGGCGGCCTCGGCAAGATCCACTTCCTGGCTGACTGGGACGGCGCATTCACCAAGGCGCTCGGCCTCGACGCCGACCTTTCCGCCGGCGGCCTCGGCGTGCGCTCCAAGCGTTATTCGATGCTGGTCGAAAACGGCGTCGTGAAGTCGCTCAACGTCGAGGAAAGCCCCGGCCAGGCCACCGTCTCCGGCGCCGCGGCGATGCTGGAACAGCTCTGAGCACAGATTTGTATTTCGTTTGAGGAGGGCGCCTGCAGGCGTCCTTTTTGTTTTCGAGAGTGCGAGGATGGGCCATGTCCGCGGGACGCACTTCCTCCTCCGCCATCTTTCTGCCATATTTGTTATAACATAACTGTAATGTTATTACATAAATGGCAGCTGCAATGGCACGATTTTCTCCCTCCTTCAGCCTTATCGGTAGTTCTAGTCTCGGCCGCCTCGTTTATGTCGCGCTGCTCCTCGGCCTGCTCTGGCTGGCGATCGAGTGGGCGGTGATGCTGCCGTGAGCGCCCTCCTTACGCTCGATAATCTCACGGTCACCTACGACCGTCATCCCGCCGTTCATCACGTATCGGGTTTCTTCCGGGTCGGCAGCCTGACTGCGATTGCCGGGCCGAACGGCGCCGGCAAATCGACGCTGATGAAGGCGATCATGGGCGAGTTGAGGCCGGCGGAAGGGCGACTGCGGCATCAGCTTGCGCGCAGCGATTTCGGCTATCTGCCGCAAGCGGCGGATATCAACCGGCGTTTCCCGATCTCCGTCCTCGATACGGTGTTGCTCGGCGCGTGGCGGCATACGGGAGCCTTCAGGGCGAACGGAGCGAAGGAATACACCCAAGCGGCGGAGGCACTCGCGGCCGTCGGCCTTAGTGGTTTTGACCGGCGGCCGATCGGCTCGCTTTCGGCCGGGCAGTTCCAGCGGGTGTTGTTTGCGCGCCTCCTGCTTCAGGATGCCAAAGTCATCCTGCTCGACGAACCTTTTACGGCGATCGACGCGCGCACCACCCAGGACCTGCTCGAGATCGTCGCGCACTGGCATGGCGAAGGCCGCACGGTGATCGCCGTGCTGCATGACCTCGAACAGGTGCGGACCCATTTTCCCGAGACCCTGCTGCTCGCCCGCGAGTGCATCGCCTGGGGGCCGACGGCGGAGGTGATGTCCGCCGGCAATCTTCTGAAGGCGCGGATGATGGCCGAGCGTTGGGACGACGGCGCCGGGATCTGTGAGCCGCCGGTCGGCGGCGCTTCGACCAACGGGGTTGTCGCATGAGCACCTACGATCTACTGATCGCGCCGTTTGCCGATTACGGCTTCATGCGCCGGGCGCTGGTCGCCTGCCTCTGCCTGGCGCTCGGCTCCGGACCGATCGGCGTTTTCCTGATGCTTCGGCGCATGAGCCTGATGGGCGATGCGATGAGCCATGCGGTGCTGCCGGGCGCGGCGATCGGCTACTTGGTCGCCGGTTCGCTGTCGCTGACCGCGATGGGGATCGGCGGACTTGTGGCGGGGCTTTCCGTGGCGCTGCTTTCCGGCGTGGTCAGCCGCGCCACGGTGCTGCAGGAAGACGCCAGCTTTGCGAGCTTTTACCTGACTTCGTTGGCTCTGGGCGTCTTGATCGTCTCGCTGCGCGGCTCCAACGTCGATCTCCTGCACGTACTGTTCGGCACCATTCTCGCCATCGACGGCCCCGCGCTCGTCCTCATCGGCTCGATCACATCGGTGACGCTGGTCATCCTGGCGATCGTCTACCGGCCGCTGGTGGCGGAATGTTTCGATCCGGGCTTCCTGCGCACCGTCGGCGGCCGCGGGCCGGTCTATCACGCGCTGTTCCTGCTGCTCGTCGTGCTCAACATGGTCGCGAGCTTCCAGGCGCTCGGCACGCTGATGGCGGTCGGGCTGATGATGCTGCCGGCAGCGATCGCGCAGCTTTGGGCCCGCAGCCTGACCGCGATGATGGCGCTTGCCGCCGCCGCGGCCGCTGTCTCCGGTTATGTCGGGCTGATCGCCTCCTACCATCTCGAACTCGCCTCCGGCCCGACGATCATCATGACGGCAGCGGTGATCTACGGCTTTTCCATCCTCTTCGCACCGTCCGGCCTTGCCCGGCGGCTCTTTCCCCGCCCGCATCTCGCAGGCTGACTTCAAGGAGACTTCGATGATATCCCGCAGACTGCTTCTCTCCGCCGCCGTTCCCGCCCTCATGGCCTTTTCCGCGGTGCCTGCCTTCGCGGACACGCTGAAAGTCGTCGCCTCCTTCACGGTGCTCGGCGATGTCGTCTCCCAGGTGGGGGGCAAACACGTGAAGGTGACGAACCTCGTCGGCCCGAACGGCGATCCCCATGAATTCGAGCCGTCGCCGGCGGATGCCAAGAACCTCAAGGCGGCGCAGGTGGCCTTTGTCAGCGGCGAAGGCCTGGAAGGCTGGATGGATCGGCTGATCACCGCATCGGGCTACAAGGGCAAGCCCATCGTCGTCTCGCAAGGCGTCAATACGCGCACCATGGACGAGGACGGCAAGACGGTGACCGATCCGCATGTCTGGAACAGCCCGGTCAACGTGAAGGTCTGGGTCGCCAATATCGAAAAGGCGCTGTCGGAGGCAGATGCGGCCGATGCCGGCGCCTTCAAGGCGAATGCCGAAGCCTATCTCCAGAAACTCGACGCGATGAACGCCTATGCGCATTCCAAGTTCGACGCGGTACCCGCCGACC
This sequence comes from Neorhizobium sp. 05N33, assembly GCF_056397445.1. NCBI lineage: Bacteria > Pseudomonadati > Pseudomonadota > Alphaproteobacteria > Hyphomicrobiales > Rhizobiaceae > Neorhizobium > Neorhizobium sp. 05N33. The sequence goes on from NZ_JBFTNK010000009.1 coordinate 149,516, forward strand.
GCCGCAAGGTGCTGACCAGCCACGACGCCTTCGGTTATTTCGGCCGCGAATACAATGTCAGCTTCCGGGCGCCGCTCGGCCTCTCGACCGAAACGGAAGCCTCTGCCGCCGACGTCGCCAAACTGATCGAGCAGATCAAGGCCGAGGGGGTGAAAACCTATTTCCTCGAAAATTCCAACGATCCGCGGCTGGTGAAGCAGATCGCCAAGGCGACGGCTGCCCAGCCGGGCGGCGAGCTTTATGTCGAATCGCTCTCGGATGCCAAGGGACCGGCGCCGACCTATGAAAAGATGTTTCGCTACAATGTCGACCAGATCGCCGCGGCGATGGCGAAATCGAGCTGACGCGCCTGGCTGAGCGGGCCGTTTGTCCAGCGGCATGTCCCCATCTCAACCCTCATCCCTGTGCTCGTCACAGGGATCCAGCAGCGCCGCGTCTGCGGCGCGGTTGATTCTCTCCAGCCCAAGGACTTGGGCTGACTGGATTCCTGTGACGAGCACAGGAATGAGGGAGTACGGGACGGCGGCACCGTTCAACATCCAACGTTAGCAGGCAGAACGCCGCGAGCTATCTGTCTCACACAGCCATATCGAAAACCAGAAGTCCCGACAGACCGCCGTCGGCGGAACCGATGATCCGGTCGCCGACAGCTATGTGGTCCGGATGGACGAGATAGGCGTCGCGGGCCTCCGGGTTCTCGAAGGTCACGATGAAACCGTCGAGAAAGCCGCCGTTCAGGCCTTCCGGGGAGACGTTCTGGCCGAATTTGACATCGACGATGCCGGGCGTGACGTTCCTGAGCGCTGCAACAGCATCATAGACCGACTGTTTTTCGGCCTGCTGGATGGCCGCCTTGAAGCGGATGAATACGCAATGCAGGATCATGAACCGGCCTCCCCGAGTTGTCTGCGGCAGAATAGTGGCTGATGCTTCGAGCGCAACAGCGGCTCAGACGATTTCCAGAAGAAGGGCACGATGGTCGGAAACTTCCGGCTCGGCGACCACATCAAAACTCTCGACCTTCACATCCGGGGTCACCAGCAGATAGTCCGCATATCGCCCATCCTTCGGATACCAGGATGTGCGGGTGTCGGTGAAGCCGCGGGTGGTGACGAGATCGGTGAGGCCGAGTTTTCCGAGAATGGCGAAGGTCTCGCTGCCGGGCAGCAGATTGAAATCGCCGCAGACGACAAGCGGTTCACCCGGCTGCCAGACCTTTTCGATCAGCGCGACGAGAGCATGCGCCTGGGCCAATCGTGCCGGTGTATCGCCCTTGCCTGAAAGATCCCGCAGCCCGTGCATCTGCACGATCGTCACCGCCGAGCCAGCATCGTAGCGGTGGATGCGGACGGCATGGGCGTTGCGGGGACGTGGATGCTCGCCCCAGCCGCCGGCAGAAAACTCTCCATGCACGAAACCAAGCTGCTGGCCGATGATCGGGAAAGAGCCGCGCACAAACGTGGCGAGGCCGAATTCGGAGCCGACCTCCCGCTCACCCTCGAATAGCGTGCCGCGGGCGACCGGAGCGTACATCGCCTCATGGCCGGGCAGAACCGCCTTCACATCCGCATAGAGGTTGGCCCGCTGCGGCAGTTCGAAAGCGCCGTCGCGGTAGGCCAGCCAGTCGGCGGCCGCATCCGGCGTGCGGGTGACTTCCTGCAGGCAGAGCACATCCGGGTCAGCCGCCTTGAGATACTGCATCAGCGGCGCATGGACTCGGCCGCCCCAGGCGTTGAGGGAGATCAGGCGCAAGGTCATCGCTCAGCGCTCCGCGGAGACCATGAGGATCATCGGACGGTCCATCTCCTCGGCAAGTGCGGGATTGGCGGCAATCTGATCCGGCGAGGGATGCCATTCGATGACACGGCGGATGGCAAAACCGCCATCGATCAGCGTATTCAGCGTCGTGCCGATGGTGCGGTGATATTTGACGACGCCCTTGGCGAGCCAATCGGTCGTGCGCCGACCCTCGACCGAATAGCCATCCACCGGCCAGAACTTTTTGCCCGCCTCATCCGTCCGCCAGCCGGGATTTTGGGAAGCCATATAGATCGGGTGCTCGATGGTGAAAACAAATTTTCCGCCCGGCACGAGGGCGGAATGAACCTCGGCCACCAGCCGACCGAAATCTTCCAGGTAATGGAAGGCGAGCGAGCTGTAGGCGAGATCGAAGGCTGCCGCGGCCAATTCGACCCGCTCCAGATCGGCAATCTCATAAACAATGGCCGGGTGTGCGTTTTCCGTCCGAGCCTTGGCGATCATGTTTTCCGAAAGATCAAGGCCGAGCACGGAGGCAGCGCCCTCCTCCGCCGCAAATCGCGAGAACCAGCCGAAACCGCAGCCGAGATCGACGACGCGCAGGCCGGTCATCTCAGGCAGCAACGTCCTGATCATCGGCCATTCGGCGGCGCCGGCCAGCCCATGGACCGAGCGGCCGAGCTGGCTGTAGCCTTCGAAGAATTCCGGCGTGTCATAGACGTTCTGGGCCATCGATCCTCTCCGAGGCTTGGCAGGTTATCTCTTCTTGAACGGTGCCATGCCGAGACGGGCAAGCTCATCGGCGCGCTCGTTTTCCGGATGGCCGGCATGACCCTTCACCCAGTGCAGCGTCACCTTGTGCTTGTTGCGCGCTTCCTCCAGCTGCTGCCAGAGTTCGGCATTCTTCACCGGTTTCTTGTCGGCGGTCTTCCAGCCGTTCTTCTTCCAGCCGAAGATCCATTTGGAAATGCCGTCCATCACATATTTGCTGTCGGTGTGAAGGTTGACTTCGCACGGGGTTTTCAGCGCGTTCAGTGCGGTGATCGCCGCCATCAGCTCCATGCGGTTGTTGGTCGTCTCCGCCTCGCCGCCGAACATTTCCTTTTCCGTGTCGCCATAACGCAGGATGGCGCCCCAGCCGCCCGGGCCGGGATTGCCGGAACAGGCGCCGTCGGTGAAAATCTCTACCTGCTTCATGATGCGGACAGTCTTTCTTCAGTCAGCCCGTATTCGGTGGCCGATGCAATTTGGCGGTGGAAGCGCAGCTTGCGCAGATATTCGAGCGGGTCCTTCTTGACGACCAGCGCGCCGGCCGGCGTCGTCAGCCAGTCGTAGAGCCGCGTCAGGAAGAACCGCAGCGCCGAACCGCGGGCGAGGATCGGCAGGGCCTCGATCTCGGCTTTATCAAGCGGACGGACGCTCTGGTAGCCTTCGAGCAGCGCCTGGCCCTTGGTGAGATTGTAGGCGCCGTCCTTTTCGAAACACCAGGCATTCAGGCAGATCGAGACGTCATAGGCGAGCAGGTCGTTGCAGGCGAAATAGAAGTCGATCAGGCCGGACAGTTCGTCGCCGAGGAAGAAGACATTGTCCTGGAAGAGATCCGCATGGATGACGCCGGCGGCCAAATTCTTCGGCCAGTTCCGGTCCAGGTGATTAAGTTCCGAGGAGATTTCATCCTGCAGGCCGGTTTCGACCTCGTCGGCGCGCGCTGCGGACTTTTCCCAAAGCGTCTTCCAGCCCTCGACGGAAAGCGAGTTCGGGCGTATCAGCTCGAAATCCTGGCCGGAGAGGTGCATCCGGGCAAGCGCCTTTCCGACCTCGCGGCAATGTTTCGCCTCCGGCTTCCTCAGCCACATGCCTTCGAGGAAGGAGATCAGCGCGGCGGGCCGGCCGGACAGGGTGCCGTAGAGATTTCCGTCGTTGCGCGGCAGGGGCAGCGGGCAGGACAGGCCGCCGGCCGCCAGATGCTGCATCAGGCCGAGGAAAAACGGCAGATCACGCTCGTCCGTCCGCTTTTCGTAAAGCGTCAGGATCAGCGGATCACGGGTGGTGTGCAGCAGGAAATTCGAATTCTCGACGCCCTCCGCAATCCCCTTGTAAGAGGTCAGTTCGCCGACATCGTATTCAGTCAGGAACTGCTTCAGGTCGTCTTCGGTGATATCGGTATAAACGGCCAAGGTGGTCTCACGGTGCGTGGGAAAACAGAGTATTCAGTTCAAGGGCACACCCCCCTCTGTCACTTCGTGACATCTCCCCCTCAAGGGGGGAGATCATTGGGAGGATGCCGCCCCGGCTCCTTGCCGATCTCCCCCCTTGAGGGGGAGATGCCCGGCAGGGCAGAGGGGGGTGCTCCAGGCCACACTCGCTCACGCTCGCGCTCCATTCACCCAGGCCATATCGTCGACCGTCAAAGGCACGTTGCGCAGCTCGCGGTTGACGAGGAAGTTTTCGGTTTCCTCCGCGGTGATCGCCAGTTCGATCTCGGCGTCGAAACGGTCCTTGAAGGCGGCAATGATCTCGTCGACGATGACTTCGGGGGCCGACGCACCGGCGGAGAGGCCAAGCGTGCCGATGCGGCCGATCTCGTCCCAGTTCAGTTCCGAGGCGCGCTGCACCAGGAGGGAGCGCTTGGCCCCTGCCCGGAGCGCCACTTCGACCAGCCGCTTGGAGTTCGACGAGTTCGGTGCGCCGACGACGATGAAGAGGTCGCAGCCGGGAGCTGCTTCCTTCACCGCTTCCTGGCGGTTGGTGGTGGCGTAGCAGATGCTGTCGGCGGAAGGCGCGGTGAGGTTCGGGAAACGCTCCTGCAGCTTGGCGATGACGCCTGCGGTGTCGTCGACCGAGAGCGTCGTCTGGGTGACATAGCCGAGATTGTCGGGATCCTCGGGAATGTAGGCTTCCGCATCGGCGATCGTATCGATCAGCGACACCGTGCCCGGCGGCAGCTGGCCCATCGTGCCGATCACTTCCGGATGACCGGCATGACCGATCAGCACTACGTGGCGACCGAGGCGCTGGTGGCGCATCGCCTGCTTGTGGACTTTCGATACTAGTGGGCAGGTGGCATCGAGATAAAAGAGATTGCGGGCCTCAGCATCCTCGGGCACCGATTTGGGCACGCCGTGGGCGGAAAACACCACCGGCTGCTCGCGATGTTCGGCCGGGATCTCGTCCAGCTCCTCGACGAAAATCGCGCCCTTGGCTTCCAGCCCCTCGACCACATAACGGTTGTGGACGATCTCGTGGCGAACATAGACCGGGGCGCCATACTCCTTCAGCGCCAGCACGACGATCTGGATCGCCCGGTCGACGCCGGCGCAGAAACCGCGCGGGCCGCAGAGGCGGATCTTGAGCGGGCTTTTTTCTAGAATGGATGATGCCATCAAATCAGGACGCCAGGACTGTCAACACGAGAGCGAGAATGGCCGGACCGCCCTGGATGAGCAGGATGCGCGGCTTGACCGACCACGCGCCATATATAGCGGCAATGATGACGCACACAAGAAAGAAGAGCTTCAGTTGGAAGGCGAAGACGGGATCGGCCTGTAGCAGCGACCAGAAAAGGCCGGCCGCCAGGAAGCCGTTGTAGAGCCCCTGATTGGCGGCGAGAACCTTCGTCGCCGCGGCCTGTTCCGGCGACATGCGGAACACTTTCCGGCCGGTCGGGCCGGTCCAGAGGAACATTTCGAGGACGAGAAACCCGACATGCAGAAGCGCGGTCAGCGCTACAAAGATATTCGCCAGAAGTGTCATGACGTCGCCCCGATTCCCTCGACCCTCTGCCAAGGCTATCGCAATTGCGGATCTCAGGCCATGCGGGCTCAGACGCGCTTGCGGCGAAAAACCATGCCGATAACGACCGCGACCAGGGCGGCTGCCAGACCGTACCAGGTGATGGCATATTGCAGGTGGCTGTTCGGCAAGTCGAACTGAGTGACGCCGCCCTTCGGCCAGCCGCCCGGATTGGCGACCGACGCATCGGCATCCACGAAGAACTGCACGACCTTGGAAGCGTCGATGCCGGTGGTCGAGGCCATCGCATCGAGATCCTTCCAGTAGAAGATGTTCTTGGCCAGATCATTGTCCGGCACGATCGAGGACGGCTTTTCGCCGAGCCGCACGCGGGCGTAACCGGTGACGGTCTGCTGGCCGGCAACCTCTCCGGCGGCGCGGGTCTTCGGGTCCTTCATCTCGTAGGGCACGAAACCGCGGTTGACGAACAGGACGCGGCCATCGGCAAGCGTCATCGGCGTATAGACGTAGAACCCGGTCTGGCCGTTGAAGGTCGCGAAGAAATGCCGTTCCTTGGGGTGATCGAACGTGCCGGTGACCGAGACGCGGCGATATTCGATGTCGCCGCCGGATTTCCCGATTGCTTCGATATCGGAGAGCTGGACGGGGGCAGCCGCCCGCCGCTCGGCGATATCGGCGAGCAGCCCTTCCTTCCAATGCAGCCGCTCCACCTGCCAGGTGCCGAGCGACAAGAGGATGACCAGCGCCACCAGCACCGCGACCACAGTCGCAATCATCCGGCCACGGCCACGGGCCGGCGTTTCAGGCCTGGTCTTCGTCTGAATGTTCATGGATCAAACCAGTTCGATGCGAAGCGTTCTTCCGACAGCCGCGGCGGCGCGGCGGAGCGTGAGCAACGTGACGGACGGATAATGCGGATCGAGCAGCCGATCGAGTTGCTGGCGGCTGGAATGCATACGTTCCGCCATGGCCTTCTTCGTCAGCCCCTTCTCAGCCATCGCCGTCCGAACCTGATCGGCGATCACCTGTTTCAGGGCAACCGCCTCGGTTTCCTCCAAGAGACCGTCGGCGTCGAGGAAGTCATCGAAGCTTTCGGTTCTGTCGACATAGCCTTTCGCGTCGTTCATGCGTCTATCTCTCTTTTTCGTTTCAAGGCCAGATCGATGTCCTGCGCCGGCGTCTTTTGCGTTTTCTTTTCGAACCCGTGCAGCAGGATCATTTCTTCCTCCTGAATGAAGAAGATCACTCTTGCGATGCGGCCCGAGGACAAGCTGCTTCGAACTTCCCACAGAGCATGACCGAGCGACCGGCAATAGGGCATTCCGAGCGGCCATCCGAATTCGACACGCTGGATATCGATGCCGATCTGCCGTCGGTCTTCGCGGGAAAGCTCCATCAGCCAATCGCGGACGGGCTTACGGCCGCTTCCGGTCGCATAAAACCGCCCGACAATCTTCTTCAGCACCCCAACCATCCAACATCAATGTAACAAATTTGGGACATTCCGCAAAAGAAAAAGGGCGGCTTGTCGCCGCCCTCCCCGAAATTCATATCGACCCGATCAATGGGCCAGCGGGGCGCCCCAGCCACCCCAGACGTAGATGGCGAAGAACAGGAAGAGCCAGACCACGTCGACGAAGTGCCAGTACCAGGCGGCGGCTTCGAAGCCGAAATGCTTGGTGGGCGTAAAGCCTCCGGCAACCGCGCGCAGCAGGCAGACCAGCAGGAAGATCGTGCCGATCAGCACGTGGAACCCGTGGAAGCCAGTCGCCATGAAGAAAGTCGCACCGTAGATCGAGTTCGAGAACGCGAACGGAGCGTGCATGTACTCGTAAGCCTGGACGCTGGAGAACAGGATGCCGAGCGCAACGGTGAGCGCCAGGCCGGTGACCAGGCCCTTGCGGTCACCGTGCAGCAGCGCATGGTGAGCCCAGGTGACGCAGGTGCCCGACAAAAGCAGGATGACGGTGTTGTAGATCGGCAGGTGCCAGGGATCGAGGACCTCGACGCCCTTCGGCGGCCACTGACCGCCGAGGAACTCGACGCGGGTCGCCTGGATCGCCTCGTTGGCATAGAGGCTGGCATCGAAGAAGGCCCAGAACCAGGCGACGAAGAACATCACTTCGGAAGCGATGAACATGATCATGCCGTAGCGCAGGTGCAGCGAGACGACGCGGGTATGGGCGCCGGCGTCGCCTTCCTTGATCGTGTCCGACCACCAGCCGATCATCGTGTAGAGGATGATCGCAAGACCGATGAAGAAGAGCCACGGCGTGGCAAGGTTCAGGCCGAAGATATGGAACTGGCCGCCATGCAGATAACGCATGTAACCGACGCCACCAAAGGTGATGATGAAGGCGCCGATCGAAGCCAGGATCGGCCACGGGCTCGGATCGATGATGTGGTAGTCGTGATTTTTCTGATGCGCGTCGGCCATGTCAGAATCCCCGGATGAATGCCTGCTTCGCCGGAAAACCGGCGAACCCTCTTAAAGTTTCCCCACGCCTGTGTTCTGGGTACCCGTCTTCTGGGCGCCCGCCTTCTGGCCTTCCGGCAGAGCGGCGACCGGTTTGCTCGGCTCGCTCGGATAGAAGGTGTAGGACAGAGTGATCGTCTTGATGTTCTTGGTCTCTTGGGCCGTGGCGAACTCCGGGTCAACGAAGAACACCACCGGCATCTGGACCGACTGGCCGGGCTGCAGCGTCTGCTCCGTGAAGCAGAAGCACTCGACCTTGTTGAAATAGGCGCCCGCTTCCATCGGCGTGACGTTGAAGACGGCGCTGCCCGTCGTCGGCTTCGACGATCGATTGGTGGCGCTATATTCGATCTGCACGGTCTCGCCGATCTTCGGGCTGACTGCCTTGGCGGGCTTGAACTCCCAGTTCAGGCCCGGCGAAATGTTGGCGTCGAACGTCACCTGGATCGACTTGTTCAAGATCTTGTCGGAATACTGCTCGACGCGCTGGGTGGTGCCGTTATAGCCGGTGACCTGGCAGAACAGCCGGTAGAGCGGCACGGACGCATAGGCGGCGCCGACCATGCCTGCCACGAAAACAGCGCAGCCGGCGAAGATCGCGGCGTTGCTCACCCGTTTTGCCTGACCGTTCTGAATTCCGTCCGCCATCGGTTCCACCCTAGTTCCCGACCCCGCCGATTTTCACCAGCGTCATGATGTAGAAGAGGACCACAAGCCCGGCCAAAACCAGGCCGAGCGCGATATTGCGGTTGCGGCGCGACTTCTTCTGGACTTCGCTGAGCTTGACTGTCTCGATCACAGCAAACCTCCCAGGAGGTGCGGCACCCCCGCCAGCAGCCGGTCGGCCAGCAGGCCCGAGAAGATCGCAAAGAGATAGATGATCGAATAGGCGAACATCTTCTTCGCCGGCATCATCTTCTCGTCGCCGTCTGGCATGCGCCGGACGGCGATGGAACAGATGACGAAGATCGCGCCAAGCACGGCGGCGAAGATGCCGTAACCGAAGCCGGCAAGACCGGTGAAGGTGGGAGCGACCGCAATGACAGCGGTCAGCACAGCATAGACGATCATCTGGTTCTTGGTGGAGGCTTCGCCTGCAACATTCGGCATCATCGGCACGCCGACCGAGCCGTAGTCGCGCATCTTGAAGAGCGCGAGCGCCCAGAAATGCGCCGGCGTCCACAGGAAGATGATCAGGAACAGAAGAATGCTGTCGAGCGACACGCCGCCCGTCACGCAGGCCCAGCCAATCATCGGCGGGAAAGCGCCGGAAGCGCCGCCGATGACGATGTTTTGCGGCGTCGAACGCTTCAGCCACATCGTGTAGACGACGGCGTAAAAGAAGATCGTGAAAGCGAGCAGGCCGGCTGAAAACCAGTTGACCGCGAGGCCGAGGATGACCACCGAAAAGACCGAAAGCGTCAGGCCGAAAGCGAGCGCTTCCTCGGGCAGGATGCGCCCGGCCGGAATTGGGCGCTTGGCGGTGCGGCTCATAATGGCGTCGATATCGGCGTCGTACCACATGTTGAGCGCCCCGGAGGCGCCGGCGCCGACGGCGATGCAGAGAATGGAAATCACGCCGAGGACCGGATTGATCTGACCTGGCGCCAGAATGAGGCCGGCGAATGCGGTGAAGACCACGAGCGACATCACCCGGGGCTTCAGGAGCTCGAAGAAATCGCGCGCGCTCGCTTCCGAGAGGCGCGAGCCTCCATCGGTGCCGAGAGCGTCGTGATTGTCCATAACCGTCATTGAACCGTCCTGTTTGGTATTTCAAGGCATCGCGCTGCCGCGATGCCCTTCTTCAAAGATGAACCGCTTACTTGACGCGCGGCAGCTGTTCCCACTGGTGGTACGGCGGCGGCGAAGAAAGCTGCCATTCCAGCGTCGTCGCGCCTTCGCCCCATGGATTGTCGCCGGCAACGCGCTTCTTTGCGAAGGCTTCCCAGACGCCGAAGAGGAAGATCAGCACGCCGACGAAGGAGATGTAGGAGCCGACGGAGGAAACGTAGTTCCAACCGGCGAATGCATCCGGATAGTCGATGTAGCGGCGCGGCATGCCGGCGAGGCCGAGGAAATGCTGCGGGAAGAACACCAGGTTCACACCGATGAACATGACCCAGAAGTGCAGCTTGCCGATGAACTCGTTGTACATGTAGCCGAACATCTTCGGGAACCAATAATACCAGGCCGCGAAGATGGCGAAGACCGCGCCGAGCGACAGAACGTAGTGGAAGTGGGCCACGACGTAATAGGTATCATGCAGCGACCGGTCGAGGCCGGCATTGGCGAGCTGAACGCCCGTGACGCCGCCGACGGTGAACAGGAAGATGAAGCCGATCGCCCAGATCATCGGCGTCGAGAAGGTCAGCGAGCCGCCCCACATCGTCGCGATCCAGGAGAAGATCTTGATGCCGGTCGGAACCGCGATGACCATCGTCGCGAAAACGAAGTAACGCTGCGTGTCGAGCGACATGCCGACCGTGTACATGTGGTGGGCCCAGACGATGAAGCCGACGGCGCCGATCGCGACCATGGCGTAGGCCATGCCGAGGTAACCGAAGACGGGCTTCTTCGAGAAGGTCGAAACGATATGGCTGATGATGCCGAAGCCGGGCAGGATCAGGATGTAGACTTCCGGGTGACCGAAGAACCAGAACAGGTGCTGGAACAGGATCGGGTCGCCGCCGCCTTCCGGAGAGAAGAAGGTGGTGCCGAAGTTGCGGTCGGTCAGAAGCATGGTGATGGCGCCCGCCAGGACCGGCAGCGAAAGCAGCAGCAGGAAGGCGGTAACCAGAACCGACCAGGCGAAGAGCGGCATCTTGTGCAGCGTCATGCCCGGAGCGCGCATGTTGAGGATCGTGGTGATGAAGTTGATCGCACCGAGGATCGAGGACGCGCCGGCGACATGCAGCGCGAAGATCGCCAGGTCGACTGCCGGTCCCGGATTGCCTGCAGTCGAGAGCGGCGGATACATGGTCCAGCCGCCACCGACGCCATAGGCGCCTGCCGGGCCCTCGACGAACATCGACAGCAGCAGCAGCAGGAAGGCCGGAACGATCAGCCAGAAGGAGATGTTGTTCAGGCGCGGAAAAGCCATGTCCGGCGCGCCGATCATGATCGGCACCATCCAGTTGGCGAAACCGCCGATCATCGCCGGCATGACCATGAAGAAGATCATGATGAGTGCGTGAGCGGTGGTGAACATGTTGAACATCTGCTTGCCGCCATCGATCGCGGCGTCGCCTTCGTAGCCGTAGACTATCGCGGCCAGGCCGTGGAAGATCTGGATGCCAGGCTCCTGCAGCTCCATGCGCATGGCAACAGAAAGAAGGCCGCCAATGATGCCCGCGATGATCGCGAAGATCAGGTAGAGCGTGCCGATGTCCTTGTGGTTGGTCGAAAACAGCCAGCGGGCGGCAAAGCCCGGCTTATGCGAATGATCATGATGATCGTCGTGAGCATGCGCATCGTGAGAGGTGCGAGCCTGAGCGTGATCGTCGTGAGCGGAATGTCCAGCCATTGTCCTCACTCCCCTTGATTACTTGGATTCGTTTGCGGCGACGGCGAAGTTGCCGGCCGGCTTGTCGACGGCTGCCATCAGGCCCTTGTAGGCGCCCGGCAGGTCGGTCGCAGCAGCAGCGAGCCAAGCCTTGTACTTGTCTTCAGACACGACGCGGATGGCGATCGGCATGAAGGCATGGTCCTTGCCGCAAAGCTCGGAGCACTGGCCATAATAGAGGCCTTCGTTCTCGGCCTTGAACCAGGTTTCGTTGAGGCGACCCGGAACGGCGTCGATCTTGATGCCGAAAGCCGGCATGGCGAAGGCATGGATAACGTCGGACGGAGCGGCCGTCACCAGCATGCGCACGGTCTTGTTGACCGGGATGATCAGTTCGTTATCGACGGCCAGCAGCTTCGGATAGACGGCGAGATCGGTCTTGCCGGCGCTCGCGCGATCGGGATCCTTCAGCAGGTACGAATCGAAGGCGACCGGGGTCTGCATGCCTTCATATTCGTAGTTCCACTGCCACTGGGTGGCAGTGGCCTTGACGGTCATGTCCGAGTCCGGAATTTCGAGCTGGGCATTCAACAGGTTGAAGGAGGGGATGGCGAGGAAGAAGAGAATGAGAACCGGGCCAAGCGTCCAGATGATCTCGATCGCCGTATTGTGGCTGACGCGCGACGGCACCGGATTGGCGCTCGCACGGAACTTCACCGCGACGACGACCAGCAGCGCCAGGACCAGCAGCGTCACCGGCACGATGAACCACAGGGTATAATGGTTGAACCAGCGGATCTGGTGCATGATCGGCGTTGCAGCCGCCTGGAAATCAATCTGCCACGGATGCGGCTGGTCCGCAAAACCTGCGGAAGCAAAGAGCAGACAGATGAGCGCCGTCATCACTGCAAAAGCCCTGTTCATCACTACATATCTCCCCATGCGTCTGATCTCGATCAAACCGAACGCAGAATCCAAGCTATATGGTCTGCTTCAATCACAGTTTGCCTGCCGCCGCAATATCTGGCGGGAAAAGCCCGTGCGGCATTTTTGCGCCTCCCGGAGAAGCCCGAAATCGTGCCATAATGATAGGCTATAGAGTCCCCTTTTTGGGGCGTTCGGCCCGTATTCCATAGGCCTTCCACACTTTCGGCGGCCTAACTATAGCCCTGCGCCGACCAAAATCCGGCGATTTCTTTATAATAATGTCGGTGGCGCCACTGGCCCGGGCCGAGTCCCATTTTCGCCGTACTCCACTGGAAAGAGGTCAGGGCTTTTCATTTCGCCCGGCGAACGCCAAGAATAGCCGCACTGATTCGTCTTCCAGAGGTTTCCATGGGTCGTCCCTCCCTGATCTGCGCCGGTCTAGCCGTGATGCTTGCAGCCGCCGTTTCGCTTCCCGCGTTCGCGCAGCAGCCGCAGCCCGCCCCGCGCCCCGCCGCGCCCCAGCCGGCCCCCCTGCCGGCTCAGGGCGCGAAACCGGGGCCACAGCCGCCCCGGCCGGCGCCGAACGGTGGGCAGGCCCAGCAGCCCCCGGGGCAGCAGGCGCAACCGCCCGGCAATGTGCGTGAAAACCACGGCGCATGGTCGATCATCTGCGACCGCCCGGCCGGCGCTTCCGCCGACCAATGCGCGCTGATGCAGAACGTCATTGCCGAGGACCGGCCGGAAGTCGGCCTGTCGGTGGTGGTACTGAAGACCGCCGACCGCAAGGCGCGCATCCTGCGCATCCTCGCGCCGCTCGGCGTGCTCCTGAAGGATGGCATGGAACTCTATGTCGACAACAACAATATCGGCCGCGCCTATTTCACCCGCTGCTTCTCCGAGGGCTGCTATGTGGAAGTGGAGATCGACGAGGAACTGATGCGCATCCTCCGGGCCGGCAAGGCCGCCGTCTTTGCCCTGCGCGAATCCGCCGATCAGGACCGGGTCGGTATTCCGATCGAGCTGACCGGCTTCGGCGAAGGTTACGACGCACTTCCGTGATCACGTTATTATAAAGAAACGATCGTTCATGGAGCTTCGCGGCAGCCATACCTTTCCCGTCCATTTCGACGACGAGGTCGTGCGCGATGCGGTGCGCGTGTTCGTCATAGAGCGCACGATGCGCGAGCAGAAGGGGAAGTGGGCGGCGGCGGGGCTGGTGGTCGTCGCCGGCGTCGTACTCCTGTTCCAGGGCAACTTCACCCTCGCGCTGCTGGCGTTCCTCGTCGCCTGTTTCCCGGCGATTTTCAGCGCCGTGGTCTGGCGCGCGCATTCCGCCAGCGCCTTTGGCCGCTACAGGCGCATGACCGATCGCAGCGCCGAAGTCACCATCGATCCGGATGGGTTCGGCATCGCCTCCAACCTCGGCGACGGGCGGCTCAACTGGCCCAATGTCACCGAGATCTGGGAAAGGCCGCTTTCGTTCATGCTGTTCAGCGGCACATCGGCCTTCAATATCCTGCCGCGAAAGGCCATGCCGCAGGAGGTGCAGGCCTTCCTTAGCGCAAAAGCCATCTGAAGACAGGCTTGCTTCGGTCCCTCCCCGGACCTACATCGGTTGGAACAGAGCGCGTCTTCCAGTGGCAGCGCAGAAGGAGCATCCCATGAATACCGACCTTCTCAACCTTTTCGACTGCGACGAGACCAAGCTGCGCTCGATCCTCTCCGAGGCGCTTACCGGCGCCGATGACGGCGAGCTTTTCGTGGAACATGCCCAGGCGGAATCGCTGACCTTCGACAATGGTCGCCTGAAGGGCGGTTCGTTCAACACCGACCAGGGTTTTGGCCTGCGCTCGGTCGCCGGCGAAGCGGTCGGTTACGCGCATGCGGGCGAGCTTTCCGCCGCAGCGCTGTCCCGTGCCTCGGATGCGGTGCGGGCAGTGACCTCCGGTTATTCCGGCTCCTACGCGGCCGCCCCACAGCGCACCAACAAGAAATATTACGGCGACGAGAACCCGATCGGCAGCCCCAGTTTCGAAGAGAAGGTCAAGCTGCTCACCGAGATCGACGCCTATCTGCGCTCCAAGGACGACAAGGTGCGGCAGGTGACGGCGACCGTTTCGGCAAGCTGGCAGGTGGTCGACATCCTGCGCGCCGATGGCCACCGGGTGCACGACATCCGCCCGATGACCCGCATCAACATTTCCGTCGTCGTCGGTGACGGCGACCGGCAAGAATCGGGTTCGTTCGGCACCGGCGGCCGCATCGGCTTCGGCGATTTCGTGACGGAAGGCAACTGGCAGACCGGCGCCGACGAGGCGCTGCGCCAGGCGCTCGTCAACCTTTCCGCAATCGACGCGCCGGCCGGCACCATGGATGTCGTGCTCGGCTCCGGCTGGCCGGGCGTGATGCTCCACGAGGCGGTCGGCCACGGGCTGGAAGGCGATTTCAACCGCAAGAAGACCTCGGCCTTTGCCGGTCTTTTGGGGGAAATGGTCGCGGCTCCGGGCGTCACCGTCGTCGACGACGGCACGATCGACAACCGCCGCGGCTCGATCACCATAGACGACGAAGGCACGCCGTCGGCCTACAACGTGCTGATCGAGAACGGCAAGCTGGTAGGTTACATGCAGGACCGCCAGAACGCCCGGCTGATGGGCGTCGCGCCGACCGGCAACGGCCGCCGGCAGGGTTATGCCTATACGCCGATGCCTCGGATGACCAATACCTACATGCTCGGCGGCGACAAATCGCCCGAAGAGATCATCGCCTCGGTGAAGAAGGGCATCTACGCCGTCTCCTTCGGCGGCGGCCAGGTGGACATCACCTCCGGCAAGTTCGTGTTCGGCTGCACCGAGGCCTACATGATCGAGGACGGTAAAATCGGCCCGGCCATCAAGGGAGCCATGCTGATCGGCAACGGCCCGGATGCGATGCGCCGCGTCTCGATGGTCGGCAACGACATGAAGCTCGACACCGGTATCGGCAATTGCGGCAAGGGCGGCCAATGGGTCCCCGTCGGCGTCGGCCAGCCGCATCTGCGGATGGACCAGGTGACGGTGGGCGGGACGAAGGCGTAAAGCCGGAGCAATTTGCCTGACGATAGAAACGCCGAAGTTTCTATCGTCAGATCCCGATGCCGGAGAATGAGCCTGAACTTCACCCCTCATCCGGCCTGAACAGCCATTTCCGCTCGATCGCCGATACAAGATCGATCCGGTTGTTGCGGGCAAACAGCAGGATATGGCCGAGAAGATCGGCCGTCTCGTCGGCAAGGTCGCGGCTGAGATCCGCGTCGCTCCTGCCCTTTTTCCGTCCGCGGCCGGTGGCGCGGTTCCAGGCCTGGGTCAGTTCGCCCATCTCCTCCTGCAGCTTCAGGAGAAACCAGTCGGGATCGCGGATCATTCCGTGGGTTTCGGCATAAGTTGCGGATGCGGCCTCGAATTGTTCGGTAAGTTTGCCCAGCATAACGTTCTCCTTTTGTATCCACAGGAGAATGCCGATTCCAGCGCCGTGTCCAGAGGGTTTGCTTGACACCCTCACCCAAATCCCGGCAGGTGCGGGCCATCCGATCTCATCCGCATCACGGCATTCCATGGACTCCGCCAATCCGATTTCTGCCTTGCTGGACGCATGGGTTCCGGGCCACGGGGCGGCGCAGCTCGTCTTTCTTTTCCTCTCGGCGCTGATCGCCGGACTGGCACGCGGGTTTTCCGGGTTCGGCGGAGCGCTGATCTTCGTTCCGCTTGCAGGTGCTGCCGTCGGCCCGAAGATCGCCCCGGCCCTGCTGCTCGTCATCGACGGGGTGACGACGCTCGGCATGCTGCCGGATGGGTGGAGGCGGGCGAACCGGCGAGAAGTGGGCACGATGCTGATCGGTACGCTGGTCGGCGTGCCGGCGGGTACGACGCTGCTGGCCCTGATCGATCCAACGGCGTTGCGCTGGCTGATCTCGGTCGTCGTGCTCTGCCTGCTGATCTTCCTGATTTCCGGCTGGCGTTACCATGGCAAGCCGAAGACGCCGCTGACCATCGGCGTCGGAGCGCTTGCCGGCCTGTTCGGCGGTGCGGCGCAGCTTTCCGGCCCTCCGGTCGTCGCCTACTGGCTCGGCGGCGCCATTCCGCCGCTCACCGTACGCGCCAATCTCATCCTTTATTTCGCGCTTTCGACGGTGATTTCGGCCACCGCCTATGTCATCGGCCACCTTTTGACGCTCGACGTCCTTGCCCTCGCACTGATCGCGGGGCCGGGTTACGGCCTCGGTGTGACCGCCGGTTCGAAACTGTTCGGATTTGCCTCCGAAGGCACCTTTCGGCGCATCTGCTTCCTGCTGATCGCCATGGCGGCGATCGTCAGCCTGCCGCTTTTCGATGTGCTGCGGCCCTGAGCAGGATTCAGCACGGCGTTATTCAGCAAGACTTAACCCGTCCGAGAGTAGGGTCGGCCTCACCGAAGTAACGTGGGCGTGATCGCGGTGGGGAACACGAAGGAGAGGTTTCAGGCGCTTTGGCGCCGGGATGTCAAACGCCGGCTTGTCGCCGGTGGCCTCGACATGGCGGCAGCGCTTGCACGTGCCGGAATGATGCCCAATGCCCGCGGCCACGGCGCCATCTTCACACTTCATCACGTGCGGCCGAAACAGAGCCGCCCGCTGAAACCGAGCGGCCATCTCGAAGTGACGCCGGATTTCCTCGGCGAAGCGATCGAACGGCTTTCGGCGGAGGGTTACGAGTTCATCCCCTTGAGCGACGTGCCGGCACGGCTTGCCGCGCCGACCAAACAGCCGTTTGCCGCCTTCACGCTCGACGACGGTTATCGCAACAACGCCGAATACGCCCTGCCCGTTTTTGCCCGCTACGGCGTGCCCTTCACCATTTTCGTCACCCGCGGATTTGCCGAGCGGACCCATTCGCTGTGGTGGGAAACGGTTGCCGAACTGCTCGGACGCGAACGCGAGGTGACGTTCGACTTCGGCGGCGGGCCTGAAATCCTCGACCTCACCTCCGAGGCGCGCAAGTTCGACGCCTTCGACCGGTTCTCCAGCTATGTCCTCGAAGTCGAGGAATCGACCGCCGTCTCGCGGATCGATGCGCTGGCGAGAAAACACGGCATCGACCCGCTAAAAATCACTGCCGATCTCACCATGAATGCCGAGGAGCTCCGCTCGGCCGCCGTCCATCCGCTGGCTTCGCTCGGGGCCCATACAACGAGCCACCGCGCCGTCGCCCGGCTTTCGGCGGAAGAGGCCCGTGCGGAGATGAAGCAGTCAGCCGACTGGATCGAGGCTTTGACCGGCGAACGGCCGCAAACAATCGCCTATCCCTATGGCAGCCGCGCCGCGGTTTCCGAGCGCGACTACGCAATTGCCAAGGAACTCGGCTTTTCAGTCGCGGTGACGACGCAGCCGGGCACGCTCTGCGCCAAATATGTCAACAGGCTTACCGGCCTGCCGCGCATCTCGCTCAACGGTTATTACCAGCAGCCGCGCTACGTCTCGGCCCTCGCGTCAGGCATCCCGTTCGCGATCGGGCGATGAGAGCCGCCCTCCCCTTCACGGATACATCCGCACCTTTTCCCACGGGCCGTCGGCGATGGGGCGGCGGAATTCGATGCGGTCGTGCAGGCGGAACTGGCGGTCGTGCCAGAACTCGATCGATACCGGCTTGATGCGGAAACCGGACCAGTAGGGCGGACGCGGAATGTCGCCGATCGCGTATCTTGCGGTGTATTCGGCAACCGATTTTTCGAGCGCGAAACGGGTTTCGAGCGGGCGGGACTGTTTCGACGCCCAGGCGCCGATGCGGCTGCCGCGAGCGCGAGTGGCGTAATAGGCATCCGCCTCCGCATCGCTCACCACCTCCACCTCACCCCGCAGGCGAACCTGTCGGCGCAGCGATTTCCAGTGGAAACACATGGCCGCCTTCTTCTGGCCGAGAATCTCGCGGCCCTTCTGGCTTTCGAAATTGGTATAGAAGACGAAACCGTTCTCGTCATACCCCTTCAACAGGACCATACGAACGTTCGGCATGCCGTTTTCGTCGACGGTCGCAACCGCAACGGCATTCGGATCGTTGGGTTCGGAGGCCTCGGCATCCTTCAGCCAGGCACCGAAAAGCGCGAAAGGCTCGTTCTCGGCGGTGAAGTCACCAGTTGTTAACCCGCTCTCAGACATATTGACTAAAATACTCCCAATCTCATGAAAAATGCCCGAGTTTTTCAGTCGGACAGGACGCACGGTGGTAGTGATAGCAAAGTCGAAGAGCCGCACAAAGAGGTCGTTTCTCCTCGGCAGACGGGCAGCCGCCCTCTGCCTTGCCGGGTTTTCGCTTACCGGTTGTACCAGCAGCCTCGATCTCTTCGGAAGTTCCCCGAAAGTCGACCGCTCGATCGCGACCGGCACCGTGCCGGGCACACAGCCGCACACCGGCGCTACGCTTTCCGACGAGGCGACGGTGCGCAATGCGGTCTCCTCGGCCGATCTTGCAAAGGTCGGCGCAGCCTCGGTTCCGTGGGCGAATACCGCCACCGGCAGCGCCGGCGTCGTTTCACAGATCCGCGAGGCCCGCAACGGCGAGCAGATCTGCCGCGCCTTCACCACCACGCGGCATTCCTACGAGGGTATTGCGATGTTTTCCGGCCAGACCTGCCTCACCGGCAGCGGCGATTGGATGCTGACGGCCTTCGACCGCCAGTAGTCGCCGTCATCCCTGCCCCACACCCGATGCGGCTGCAAGGAAACGGTTTTCGGGCGTTTGCGTAATTCGTGTTGGAAACGATTCGTTTACCTTAACGAGTGCTGCCGGCGGCGGTGTAACCACTGATTCACAAGTCCTAACATAGGCTCTCCGGACGTAAGCAGTAATCTGTCCGGGACATGAGGAACCGGCGGACGGCTGTCGGAGTTGTGACGAATAATGGAGGGGTCCAAGGATCAAGCGGGGACCCGCCGTTTCAGGTAACCGGTGGTCCCACGATGCGTGATCCCTATTCTCTTCTCGGCGTGAAGCGCAATGCCGAGCCCGACGAAATCAAGGCAGCCTGGCGCGCCAAGGCCAAGACAGTTCATCCCGACCAGAATCAGGACGATCCGTCTGCGACGAGCCGTTTCGCAGAGATCGGCCAGGCCTACGAGGTCCTGAAGGATCCCGAGCGCCGCAAGCGATACGACAGGGCCGCCGAGATGCACCAGACCATCATGCAGCAGCGCAATGCCGCCCGCGAAGCCGCCGAACGCGCCAAGGTCGCAAAGGCCAACGCCGAAAAGGTCATGGAAGAGCTCGCCAAGACCAATGCGCAAAACGCCAAGTCCCAGGCGCAACCGCAGGCACAGGCTCGCGGCCAATCGCAAACCCAATCACATTCCCAATCTCAGGCCCAATCTCAGGCCCATCCCCAGAATCAGTCCGGCCCTGCAGGCGAAACGCCGGAGGACATGATCGAGCGTATCTTCGGCGCCGCGGCGGCCGAGCAGGCAAAAGCTCAGGCGGGCGGCACGGCGCAGGGGGGCGGCGATTCGGTCGAAACGGCCAAGGCAGATCCATCGGGGAGCGAGAGACCGCCGCTTCCAGCCCTTGCCATCGACCTGATCGCCTCCATCGTGCGCCGTTTCCGCGGCACGACGCCGGCTCCGGAAAAGGCACCGGATATCTCCGTCGAAGCCACGGTGACCGTCGAGGATCTCCTGAAGCTCAACACGATCACGCTGAAAATGGCCGACGACCGCGAAGTGCGCCTTGCCTTGGAAAGGGGCATGACCGAAGGCCATGTGGCGCGCCTCAAGGGCCAGGGCCTCAAGCTCACCGGCATGAAATCCGGCGACCTGCTCGCCTCGATCAAGATTGCCCGCGACAGCCGTTTCCGGGTCGAGGGTTTCGATCTCCACACGACCTTGTCGATCTCGCTCGAGGATGCGGTGCTCGGCGGCGACGCATCGGTCGAGACACCGGACGGCGATCGCAGCCTCAGCATTCCGGCCTGGTCCGGTTCCGACCAGACGATCCGGCTGGAGGGCCTCGGCCTCCATGACGATGCCGGCGGCCGCGGCGATCTCGTCGTCGAGCTGCGCGTCGTCCTGTGGGAAAAGCCGAACGAAAAGGTCACCGACCTGATGCGGCACATGCGCCACGGACTGTATGTCTGACGGGCCTTGCCCAGTATGACAGTTTTGCGTCGGTATTCACCGCTGCGCACCCTTTGTTACGGCTACTAACACGAGATGATCCAACTCAGCTTGAACCCTTGAGCCGCCTATGTCATAGGCAGCGTTCATCTAAGGTATCAGGGGACTATGAATGGTTCAGGCTTCCGGCCTCATGGCAGGCAAACGCGGTCTCATCATGGGCGTTGCCAATAATCG
Source organism: Neorhizobium sp. 05N33 (assembly GCF_056397445.1). Taxonomy (NCBI): domain Bacteria; kingdom Pseudomonadati; phylum Pseudomonadota; class Alphaproteobacteria; order Hyphomicrobiales; family Rhizobiaceae; genus Neorhizobium; species Neorhizobium sp. 05N33. The sequence goes on from NZ_JBFTNK010000009.1 coordinate 170,285, forward strand.
TTCGATCGCGTGGGGCATTGCCAAGGCCATCCACAGCCAAGGCGGGGAAGTTGCATTCACCTACCAGGGCGATGCACTCAAGAAGCGGGTTGAGCCGCTGGCTGCAGAACTGGGCGCCTACATGGCCGGCCATTGCGACGTCGGCGACGAATCGACCATCGACGAGGTCTTCGCAAATCTTGAAAAGCACTGGGGCAAGATCGACTTCCTCGTGCATGCGATCGGCTTTTCCGACAAGGACGAGCTGACCGGCCGTTACGTCGACACCTCGGCTGACAACTTCGCCAAGACGATGCAGATCTCGGTCTATTCCTTTACGTCGGTCGCAAGGCGGGCGGAAAAGCTGATGACCGACGGCGGTTCGATGCTGACGCTCACCTATTATGGTGCGGAAAAGGTCATGCCGAACTACAACGTCATGGGCGTTGCAAAGGCCGCGCTCGAAGCCAGCGTCAAATATCTCGCCGTCGATCTCGGCCCGAAGAACATCCGCGTCAACGCGATCTCGGCCGGGCCGATCAAGACGCTTGCCGCTTCCGGCATCGGCGACTTCCGCTACATCCTCAAGTGGAACGAGTACAATGCGCCGCTGCGCCGTACCGTCACCATCGAGGAAGTGGGCGATGTCGGCCTCTACATGCTGTCCGACCTGTCGCGGTCCGTCACCGGCGAAACCCATCACGCCGACAGCGGCTACCATGTCGTCGGCATGAAGGCCGTCGATGCGCCGGACATTTCGGTCATCAAGGACTGATGCTCTTCCAGGGACGTCTGCCGTGCTCATCTATATGATCCGCCACGGGCAGACGGACTGGAATGCCGAAGGCCGGCTTCAGGGCCAGCAGGACATTCCGCTCAATGCGCTCGGCCGTTCTCAGGCAACGCGGAACGGCGAGCGGCTGCGCGAGATGATCGGCGCGGCCGAAGGTTTCTCCTTCGTTGCCAGCCCACTGTCGCGGACCCGCGAAACCATGGAACGGCTGCGCACCGCCATGGGGCTGGATCCCCTCGCCTACCGGATCGACGAGCGGCTGGTCGAAGTCTCCTTCGGCGACTGGGAAGGCCATACGCTCGAGGAGATCAGCCGGATTTCTCCGGACCGACTCGCCGCCCGGGCCGAGCAGAAGTGGAGCTTCATTCCGCCGGGCATCTCTGCCGAAAGCTATGAGATTCTCTGCTGGCGGATCGGCGCCTGGCTGCAGTCCATTGACGGTCCGACCGTGTGCATCAGCCACGGCGGGGTGATCCGCTCGCTCTTCCGGCTGATCGGCAATCTCGACGAAGACGAGGCGGCCACCATTCCAACCCCGCAGGACCGCATCCTGATGATCGATACCGACCTCAGCCGGATGGCATGGCTCTGATCGGAATATCCGCAGCGCAGCGGATATTCTAAATTATACTTCGCTAATTCTGCGGTATTACTGAACGATCTGGAGATCGTCGACGACGCGGTTGCCATCGACGACCGTGTAGAAGACCAGCACTTTCACGCCGGCCTTTAAGCCCTCGAAATTGAATTCCTCGGGCACTTTATAGGTCTTTCCGTCGTCGAGCGTTAAGTTGAGCGCCTTCGCATCCACGGCCTTGATCGTGGCTTCGACGTCGGCACTTTGAGCCCAGCTGTTGAGGGGCGAAAAGATGCTGGCAGTGGCAAGCAGAGCAGCAATCAGGATGCGCATGGTCGGAAGCCTTGATGAGGTCGATGATGTCTTGTTCCGACGCACAGATAGCCTCCCGATTGTGGCGAAAATCGCCCGTTACCGTGACATTTTCCGTATAAGTAATGACCTGATTGTTAACGCTTTTCAAGGGCGGGATACCGCCCTGTGACGGGGTCCGGCGGCATTTGCGAAACCAATCCCAAGTATTCCCTTACAATAAATCGGACCAAAGTTTGTAGGGTGCCGTGAAAGCGTAAATTAACCCCCGCCCCATAGGCTCGACCGTCTGCCACAGGGGTTAATGAGAAGGTTCGCGCACGTGAAATTCTGGCCGTCGTCCGGTTCCAAATCACTGCGCTTCGCACGCAGCACCAAGACCCCGACGACAATCGCGTTCGTTATCACCCTTGCGGTCATCTCGATCGGCGTCATCATCGACCAACGTTATACCGAAGGCTTTCGCAGCGACCTGCGGGCAACGACGGAAAAAGTCGGCGGCCTGTTGGCGCGGCGCCTCATCGTACGCGTAGAGACCGACATCGCCGCCACCGATCATCTGGTTCACGTGCTGAGGGACGATTTCAGCGGATCGACAGATACATTCAAGCGCCATGTCGAAAAGCAACTTGGCGAAGTCACGCATTTTTCGGGCGTCGCGGTCGCACCCAATTTCGAGCTTGCCCAGGTCATCACGCGCGACGGCATTGTCGGCGGCGGGGCGGGCAAGATCGGCAAAATCGATCTGCTGCGCCTTGCAAACGACCTGAAATCCGTGAGCGGCCGCAACCGCGTATCTCTGCTGAGCGGCACCCAGGAAGGAGATTTGACGCTCGTCGTACCGGTGTCGAAGGAAGAGGACGGTGGGGACCTTTGGGGCGCGATCGCCGTGCTGATCGATAAGCAGGGCCTGATGGAGGCATCCGGCGTCACCTTCTCCCCTGCCGCGGCAAGGAAACCGAACCTGATCAATCTCGACTGGCTGAACGTCGTTCTGCGGGACGACGACAGGCCGCAATATTTCGCCTTCTTCGGCAATGATTCCATCGAAAACCAATCTCCGATGAAATGGACGGTGCCCATCAACGGCGCCAACTGGACGCTGCTTGCCGCTCCCCGTTCCGGTTGGGACATCGTGCCGCCCAACCAGCTCGGGTTCCGCCTCGCCATCGTGCTTGCCGCACTCGGGGTGATCGTGCCGATCTTCATCGCCACCTCGCTGATTTCCGAACGCAACCGCAATATCGAGGCGCTGAAGGCCCGTGAGCTTAATCTCATCGAGCTGTCGCAGCGCTTCAACCTTGCCATGGAAGCCTCCAATATCGGCATCTGGGAGGTGACGGGCAACGGCAACAGTCTGTTCTGGGACAAGCGGGCCGCGGGGCTGCACGACAAGCCGGCAGCCAGCGAGGGCAACCGTCTCTACGACTGGCTCGGGTCGATCTATCCGCCGGACCGGACTGCAGCGGAGACACATTTCGCCGACTGCGCCTCCTGCAACACGCCCTGTAGCGAAACCTACCGGGTGCAGTTGCCGGACGGCACGCTGCGATACCTGAAATCGGCAGGTGCGAACTATCGCAATGCCGACGGCACCCTGCGCACCACCGGCATTGTCTGGGACGTCACCGGCGACGTGGTGATGACGCAGACGCTGCGCAACGCCAAGGAAAATACCGACATCAAGAATGCCGAACTGGAACTGGCGCTCGATGAACTGTCGAACCGCGAGCAGGACCTGGAAGAGCTGTCGAGCCGCCTCGATCTGGCGCTTGATTCCTACAATTGCGGCATATGGGAATCCAATCCGGTCACGCATATCGAAACCTGGGACGCCCGGATGTGCCAGCTGCACGGCATCCCCTTTACCGATGGCTTCGTCCGGGTCGACACCTGGATCGAGCTCATCCATCCCGACGACCGGGAGCACGCCAAGCGCAGCTCCTACAATTTCACCGAGAACTTCCTGGCGGGTCCGCTGGTCGTGCGCGTGCCCCAACCGGATGGTTCGATCCGCTATATCCGCTCCATCGGCAAGGTGCATACGATGCGCGACGGATCCCAGAAGGTGGTGGGCATTGCCTTCGACGTCACCCAGGACGCGATCCTGACCCGGGAACTGAAAGCCGCCAAGGACGAGGCCGACGCCAAGAACGCCGAACTCGAACTCGCCAAGAGCCGCATCGAGCACAATTCGTTGCATGACCCGCTGACCCTGCTCGCCAACCGCCGCAAGCTCGACATGGAGCTCGACCGGCTCTCGCGCTCCAGCCACAACGAGCGCCAGAAATTCTCGATCCTGCATCTCGATCTCGACCGCTTCAAGCAGATCAACGACACGCTCGGCCACGCGGCGGGCGACGCGATGCTCGTACACGCCTCACGCATCCTGTCGCGCAACGTCCGCGGCAGCGATATCGTCGCGCGTATCGGCGGCGACGAATTCGTCATCCTCGCCACCGACAATTCGAGCACCGAGGAGGTAAGTCAGCTCGCTCAGCGCATCATCGCCGAATTCCACCAGCCGATCGACTTTGAAGGTTTCGCCTGCCGCTGCGGCGTATCCATCGGCATCGCCCAGGCAAGCGGCATGAATGTCGATGCACGCCGCACGCTCGTCAATGCCGATATCGCGCTCTACCGGGCGAAGGGCATGGGCCGCAACCGCTACGAATTCTTCACGCAGAACCTGCAGGCCGAGATCGTCAGCCACAAGCGCACCGCCGACGAGGTCCTTACCGGTATCGACAATGACGAATTCATCACCTTCTACCAGCCGCAGTTCGATGCCCGCACCAACCAGCTGACCGGCGTCGAGGCGCTGATCCGCTGGAACCATCCGCATCACGGAATTCTTGCGCCCGACCGGTTCCTCAAGATTGCAGAAGATTTGAACGTCTCGGCAGCACTCGACCATATCGTGCTCCAGACGGTGCTGAAGGACAAGATGCGCTGGGCTGCACTCGGCGTCCGGGTGCCGAAGGTTTCCGTCAACGTCTCCTCAAAACGCCTCAACGACGAAGCGCTGATCGACACGCTGCAGACGCTGGCGATCGTGCCCGGCGAGATTTCCTTCGAACTGGTGGAATCGATCTTCCTCGACGAGAGCGAAGCGGCCGCGACCAGCAATCTCGAACGCATCAAGGAACTCGGCATCGACATCGAGATCGACGATTTCGGCACCGGCCATACCTCGATCGTCAGCCTTTTGAAACTGAAGCCGAAACGGCTGAAGATCGACCGGCAGCTCGTCATGCCGATCCTGACCTCGCCGCAGGAACGCGCGCTGGTGCGCTCGATCATCGACATTGCCCGTTCGCTCGGCGTCGAAACCGTGGCGGAAGGCGTCGAGACCATGCAGCATGCGAGCCTTCTGCGCGAACTCGGCTGCGACCTGCTGCAGGGTTATGCCTTCGCCCGGCCGCTTTCCTTCGACGATTTCACCGCAGCCGCGCATGCGGGCTGGCGCAGGGCCGCCGCCTAGAACCATCATTGTTCACCATTTCCGGCGCGACAGTTCTGCCAAGAAAGACTTGTCGCCCGGCAACCTTTTCCATATGACAACCGCGTCAGAAGTTGGCGAAAGGCCAGCTCCGCCACAGCTGGTCCTGTAACGCCATGTCGCACAACACTTTCGGTCACCTTTTCCGTGTCACCACCTGGGGCGAAAGCCATGGCCCGGCGCTCGGCTGCGTGGTCGACGGCTGCCCGCCCGGCATCCGCTTCACGCTGGCGGAAATCCAGGCCTGGATGGACAAGCGCAAGCCCGGACAGTCGCGCTTCGTGACGCAGCGGCGCGAGGACGATATCGTCAAGGTGCTCTCCGGCGTGATGATGGATGCCGACGGCGAGACGATGATCTCGACCGGTACGCCAATCTCCATGCTGATCGAGAATACCGACCAGCGCTCCAAGGACTACGGCGAGATCGCCCGCCGCTATCGTCCCGGCCATGCGGACTATACCTATGACGTCAAATACGGCATCCGCGACTATCGCGGCGGCGGCCGCTCTTCGGCCCGCGAGACGGCAGCCCGCGTTGCCGCCGGGGCGCTCGCCCGCAGGATCGTGCCGGGCGTCCAAGTCCGCGCCGCGCTGATCCAGATCGGCAAGCACAGAATAAACCGCGCCAACTGGGACTGGGATCAGATCGGCCAGAACCCGTTCTTCTGCCCGGACGCGGCGATGGTGCCCGTCTGGGAAGACTATCTCGACGGCATCCGCAAAGCCGGCTCCTCGATCGGCGCCGTGGTGGAGGTGATCGCCGAAGGCGTGCCCGCCGGGCTCGGTGCACCGGTCTATGGCAAGCTCGATCAGGATATCGCCAGCCTTCTGATGTCGATCAACGCCGTCAAGGGCGTCGAGATCGGCGACGGTTTCGGTGTCGCCGAACTTTCCGGCGAGGAAGACGCCGACGAGATGCGCATGGGCAATGACGGCAAGCGCATTTTCCTCTCCAACCATGCAGGCGGCATTCTCGGCGGCATCTCGACCGGCGAGGCGGTTGTCGCCCGCTTCGCGATCAAGCCCACTTCCTCCATTCTCACCGAGCAGCGCTCGATCGACGTCGACGGCAACAATGTCGAAGTCCGCACCAAGGGCCGCCACGACCCTTGCGTCGGCATCCGCGCCGTACCGATCGGCGAGGCGATGGTTGCATGCGCGATTGCCGATCACTATCTCCGCGACCGGGCCCAGATTGGCTCCAGTATTACCGGGCGAAATCTCTAGGAAACAACATCCATGGCCTATGATCAGAAGCGCGTCGTCGACGCCCTCCGCGCCTTCGAAGCCGGCGAAATCGTCGTCGTCACCGATGACGACGACCGCGAGAACGAAGGCGACCTTATCGTCGCCGCAGTCCACTGCACGCCGGACAAGATGGCCTTCATCGTGCGCCACACGTCCGGCATCGTCTGCGCGCCGATGCCGCGCGAGGAGGCCAAGCGGCTCAACCTCAATGCCATGGTGGCGGAAAACGACAGCGCCCATACGACCGCCTTCACCGTCACCGTCGACTTCAAGCACGGCACGACGACCGGCATTTCCGCCGAGGACCGGACGCTGACCGTCCGCAATCTCGCCAATCCGAATGTCGGCGCGAGCGATTTCGTGCGGCCCGGTCATATCTTCCCGCTGATCGCCCGCGAAGGCGGCGTGCTGATGCGCTCCGGTCATACGGAGGCGGCCGTCGACCTCTGCAGGCTCGCCGGCCTTCCGCCGATCGGGGTCATCTGCGAACTCGTCAATGACGACGGCACCGTGACGCGTGGCCAGCAGGTTACCGATTTTGCCGCCAAACACGGCTTGAAACAGGTTTCCGTCGCCGACCTGATCGCCTACCGCCAGCGCAAGGAAACGTTGATCGAGCTGCAGACGTCGTTCGACGTCGAGACACCGCATGGCAAGGCGAAGGCACATGCCTATTCGCTGCCCTGGGACCCGATGCAGCATGTGGCGGTAATCTTCGGCGACATCCGTGACGGCGTCGATATTCCCGTCCGCCTGCATCTCGAAAACGTCACCCGAGACGTATTCGGCACTCAGCGCTCGGTCGATCGTTACATGGCGAAAATCGAGGAAGAGGGTCGCGGCGTGATCATCTACCTGCGCGAAGGTTCGGTCGGGGTCGGCCAGAAGGACCATGGCCGCAAGCTGCGCCAGGACCAGGAGGGCCATGCCGAAGCCCAGGCCCGCGAGAGCGAATGGCTGGAAATCGGCCTCGGCGCACAGATATTGAAGGATCTCGGCGTCACCTCCATCAAGCTCTTGACCCGCAGCGAGCGCCACTATGTCGGCCTCGAAGGTTTCGGCATCAAGATCGCCGAGACGGTGATCTGCTGATCTCCCTCAATCCTTAAGGTTGCAAAAGGTTTCGTGCCGTTCCATCGTCGCTCGTTGTCGGGCGGCGATTTTTCGTGTACGGATAATAGTTGAAGATCATTTGGGACGAGACGAAACGAATTGTGAACCTCGAGAAGCATGGTCTCGATTTCGCTGATCTTTATTTCGAATTCTTCGCGACGGCGGTGACCACGCCCGCCAGAAAGGCGAGGTCGAAAGCTGTCGGCCGCCTGAAGGATGGAACGATTGTCGTAATATTCCTAACGCTTGGCTCGGAAGCAATCTCGGTCATTTCGATGCGCCCTGCCCGAAAAGATGAGAGGAGCATGATCGAATGAACATCAAGCACGAAAAACAGAAGGAATTTCGCCCTGGTCGCGGATACACCAAAAAGGACTGGGACGCGGTCGACAGTCCACCACTGACTGCTGAAGAGATGGCGAGTATGCGGCCGTTCCGGGAAGTGTTTCCCGAGATCGCCGCAAAAATGGAACAGGCGATCGCCGCTCGCGGCCGGCCGAAGGTCGAGGCGCCGAAGGTGGCCGTGACGCTCAGGCTCGATCCGGACGTGCTCGAAAAATTCAAGGCGTCCGGCAAGGACTGGCGAGCCAAAATGGCCGAGGAGCTGCGCAAGGCAGCCGACCTCTGAAACGGTCTACCGGCCAGCAGCCAGAATCTGCTCGATGAAGCGGTGCGCCTTGAGCGCATCCTCGCCGGTGACGCGCAGCGGTGCGCCGGTTCGAACCGCATCGATGAAATTCCCGACCAGGGCCCGGTGCATTTCATGGCCGAAGGCCATCGGGTTGGCCCCTGCCCCGCTGCCCGTTTTCTCGCCGCCTTCCGTGATGCTGGTGCCGTCCATGAAGGCGGCTTTCAGCGTATCGCCGGTCAAGACTGCCGTACCGTGGGTGCCGAGCAGCTCGATGCGTTCCGGCAGGCCGGGATAGGCGCAGGTGGTGGCGTTGAGCGTTCCTATCGCACCGTTTTCGAATGCGAAGGTCGCCGTCACCAGGTCTTCGGTCTCCATCGAATGGATCGGGCTGGTGCGGACGAAGGACGAGACGTCTTTCGGGGTACCGGCATAACTCAGCAGCAAGTCGATCGTGTGAATGCCCTGGGTCAGCAGCACGCCGCCGCCATCGCGTGCCATCGTGCCACGGCCCTCGACGTCGTAATAGCTCTGCGGTCGCCAGTTGCGGATCGCGACGGACGCCTCGATCAACTGCCCCAACCGCTCGGACTTGACGATCTCGTCGAGTTTCAGCGCCGCTGCGCGAAAACGGTTCTGCAGCACCATGGCCAGCAGCACACCCGCTTGCCTCGCAGCGCGGACGATCGCTTCCGAGCGCTCGAACGAGATATCGAGCGGCTTTTCCAGCAGGATATGCTTTTTCGCCGCCGCGCAGCGCTCTACGAGTTCCAGGTGGCTGCTCGGCGGGGTGAGGATCAATACGGCCTCGATCGCCTTGTCCGCAAAGATCGCATCGAGATCGCCGGTCGTGGAGATCGGGTATTGAGCGGCAAATGCCTCGCGCCGGGCGGCCGTCTGGCTGAAAGCCGCGACGCATTCGATCCTGTCGGACAAATCGAGCATGGCGCGGGCGTGGTGCCCCGCCGCCATACCAAGCCCGATCATCGCTACTTTCAGTTTGGTCATCGTCCACTCCCCCTCGAGATCCGTTTCAGCCGAGAACTTCGAGCGTGCGCATGATGCCGCGCAGCTCCGCCAGTCCTTTCAGTCGCCCGATGCAGGAATAACCGGGATTGACGCGTCTGCCTATGTCGTCGACGATCGCGTGGCCGTGGTCGGGTCGCATCGGGATCTGCCAGTCCACCCTGCCTTCGCCCTTTCGGCGCTTTTCCTCGGCCATCAGCGCCATGGTGACCCGCACCATGTCCGTATCCCCGTCCAGATGCTCTGCCTCGTGGAAGGAACCATTGCCTTCCTTGGTGACGTTGCGCAGGTGGGCGAAATGGATGTCGTTTGCGAACTCCTTCGCCATCGCCACCAGATCGTTCTCCGGATTGGCGCCATAGGAGCCGGTGCAGAGCGTGATGCCGTTCGAGGGCGACTTCACGGCCGCAAGGAGCGCGCGTGCATCGGAAGCCCTGCAGACCACCCGCGGCAGGCCGAAGAGCGGGAATGGCGGATCGTCCGGATGAATCGCCATTTTCACGCCCGCCTCTTCGGCAACCGGGATGATCTCGCTTAGGAAAGTGAAGAGGTTTTCGCGGAAACCGGCCTCCGACAGTTCCCTATAGATATCCAGCATGCGGTTGAGGCTTTGCCGGTCGTAGACGAATTCGCGGGCCGGCACCCATTCGATCAGGTTGCGTTCCAGCCGGGCGAGATCGCTCTCGCTCGCCGTCTTCAGCCAGTCTTGAGCCTTGGCGATGCGGTCGGCGGGATGGTCCTGCTCGGCACCGGGGCGTTTGAGGATGAAGACGTCATAGGCGCAGAATTCGACGATATCGAAACGCAAGGCTGTGCCGCCATGCGGCATCTCGTATTCGAGGTCGGTGCGCGTCCAGTCGGTGATCGCCATGAAATTGTAGCAGACCGTCCCGATGCCAGCCTTGGCGACCGCGCGGATCGAGGCCTTGTAGTTGTCGATCAGCTCGCGGTAACGGCCGGTGCGGGTCTTGATGTCTTCGTGAACGATGATGCTTTCGACCACCGACCAGGTGAGCCCCGCCTCCTCGATGATCGCCTTGCGCTTTAAAATCTCGTTGTCCGGCCAGATGCGGCCGTCATTCAAGTGATGCAGCGCACTGACGATGCCGGTCGCGCCCGCCTGTTTCACATGCGAAAGCGTGACCGTGTCGTCCGGCCCAAACCAACGCCAAGACTGTTCCATCGTATTGCTACCTTATGCTTGTCAGCCGAGCCGCATGCCGGTGGCGGCATCGAAGATGTGGCTGTTGGTAAGCGCGAGCGCCAGATTGAGTATTTCACCGGTCTTGATGAAAAGCCGCTCGCGCAGCTGCGCCGAAAATTTCTGGCCGTCGACCGTCCCCTGCACGAAAGTTTCCGAACCGGTCGGCTCGATATTCGTCACGGTCATCGGAATGCCCTCGTTCCCGGAGGCGATGGCGAGATGTTCGGGGCGGATGCCGTAGTTGACAGCGGTGCCGGGGGGCGTGGAAGCCTCCGGGCCGAGCGGCAGGCGGACGCCATTTTCGGTCAGCACGGACTTACGATCCTCAGCCACCGTGCCGGAGAGGAAATTCATCGAGGGCGAGCCGATGAAGCTGGCAACGAACATGTTGACCGGCTTGTCGTAAAGCTCCAGCGGCGCGCCGACCTGCTCGACAATACCGTCCCTCATCACCACGATCCGGTCGGCCATGGTCATCGCCTCGATCTGGTCGTGGGTGACGTAGACGGTGGTGGTCTTGATGCGGGCGTGGATGTCCTTGAGTTCCGCGCGCATCTGCACGCGCAGCTTGGCGTCGAGGTTGGAAAGCGGCTCGTCGAACAGGAAAACCTTGGGGTTGCGGACGATGGCGCGGCCCATGGCGACGCGCTGGCGCTGGCCGCCGGAGAGCTGTTTCGGGTAACGCTTGAGGTAATCGGTAAGCCCCAGGATACGCGCGGCGTCACTGACCCGCTCGGCGATCTCCTCCTTGGATTTCTTCGCCAGCCGCAGCGAGAAGCCCATGTTCTCGGCAATCGTCATATGCGGGTAGAGCGCATAGTTCTGAAAAACCATGGCGATATCGCGGTTCTTCGGCTCGACCTCGTTGATGACGCGACCGTCGATGCGGATCGTGCCGCCCGAGATGTCTTCGAGCCCGGCGATCATCCGCAACAGCGTGGACTTGCCGCAGCCGGAGGGGCCGACAAGGACGACAAAGGCGCCATCCGGCACATCGACCGACACGCCCTTGATGGTCTCGAAGTCGCCATAGGCCTTGCGGACGTTCTGGATTTCAACGGAAGCCATGAGTTTATCCTGAAACTGTTCGGGTTTGAGGCTTCAACCGATCTGCGGCGTGAATGGCTGCGAGCAGGCTGAGGCCGGTGTGATAGCCGGGATCGAGATCCGGCGTCGCGGGCACGAAATCGACCGGGCCGTCCTTGGTCATGGTCTGGTAGGCGATCGGCGGTGTGCCGCGCCAGTAGCGCTCAAAGAAGGCGGCATGCGCGGTCTTCCAGACGCCGAGGCTCGCGGTGCTGCCGGTGCGCTCGTGGGCGAGAGCTGCCGATCGGATGGTTTCCGGCAGCGACCACCAGGGGCAATAGGGGCTCTGTGCCTCGCCGGTCTTGATGGACACCGTGAGCGTGATGCCCGGACCGACGAAGCCCTTGTCGAAGGAAGAAACGAGGATGCGCTCCAGTTTGTCGATCAGGGCCGGGTCGGCGGTGTCGTCGAGATAGTCGAGCGCGAAGCCGACGAACTCGATTCCGTGTCCGACATTGCAGTTGTCCTCGCCTGGTACGTTGCGCAGCAGAGCGGTTGCGGCGTCATAGTGCCTGTCGATGACATGGGCGATGAAGCGGTCGGCAAAGGCGAGATGCGCCGTGTGGCCGGCGCGTTTCAGCATGCCGGCAGCACCGAGCAGGATCATGCGCGGGCCGAAATCGTCGGATTGCGCGGCGAGGCTGTCGAGCGACAGCGGCCGGCGTTCGTCCATCTGGAAACGGCCGGTTTCGATGGCTGTGATCACCCTGTCGAAATAAACGAGGTGATCGGCGATTTCCGGCAGACCGTAACGGCTGGCGGCGGCGACCAGCCCCTTGGCCACGAAGGCGTCGGAATAGGTGTAGATCAGGGCCGGCTTTTCCTGGGCGTGGAGCACGTTGGACTGATCCGCGTAGACGGCCTGCATGTCGCGGTCGTAACAGAAATAGGCGTGGCCATCCGGCTTCTGCAAGGCGGCCAGTAGGTCGTAAAGACGGCAGCCGGCGGTATCGAGCTTTTTGGCGAGGGGCGGCAGCTCGTCTTCAAAGAACTCCGCATGTCCAACCAAGGCCTCCAGCCCGCGCCCCTGGATCCAGCCATAGGTGTAATCCGGGCCGCGGACACCGTCCTCCGCGCCATAATCCTTCAGCGTCAGGCTGTTCAGCTTGGTGTTCAGAAATCCGCCACCGAGCATCGGCCGCTGCAGCATCCAGTAAAGCGTGCCGGCATTGGCGGCGGCATAGGTGGTGCGGGCTTCGTCAAAGAAATCCATCGCCATGGTCACTCCTTGAGGCCGGTGCTGGCGACACCCTGCACGAAGTTGCGGCGCAGGATGACGAAGAGCAGGATGGACGGAATGAGGACCGTAGCGGAGGCGGCGCTGAGGCGGCCGAGATCGACCGTGAAGCCGGTCTGGAACAGCGCCAGCCCGACCTCGATCGTATAGCTGGTGCGGGTCGTGGTAACGATCATCGGCCAGGCAAACGCGGTCCAGGCCTGGAAAAAGGCGAGCACGGCGAGTGCGCCGAGCGCACCGCGCAAAAGCGGCAGCACGATATGCAGGAAAATCCAGAACTCGCCGGCGCCGTCGATGCGGGCGGCTTCCAGCAGCTCGTCGGGGATCGAGTGGATGACGTTCTGGCGGATCAGGAAGATGCCGAAGCTCATCACCAGATAACCGAGCAGCAGGCCCCAGACGGAATTGAGGATGCCGAGGCTTTTTGCCTGGAAATAGAGCGGGATCATGTAGACCTCGAACGGCACGATGGCGGTCGCGAGGAACAGCGCGAAGAGGATGTTCATCGTCCGGAAGCGGAATTTTCCGAAGATATAACCGGCGATCGCCGAGGTGGCGACGATGGCGATCGTCGACATCACCGCAAAGGCGATGCTATTGCCGATCCAGCGCAGGAGCGGCGTTTCGCCGAGCACGGCGGAAAAATTGGCGATCGTCGGGTCGCGCGGAATGACGGTCGGCGGCCAGCTGAGCATCTCCGCGGGCGTCTTGAAGGCGTTGGCGACCAGGAAGACCAGCGGCAAGAGCATCAGGATCGAGACGACGATGAGGAAGACGTCGATCGCGAAGTTGACTACGCGCTTCTTGCGGCGCAGGCGCAGGCCTTCGGCAAGCTCTTCGGTGGTCGGCTCGACATAGTTCACGGTGTTGGTGGTCATGCCTTGCCCCTTTCCCGCAGTATCGAGAACTGGATGAGCGTCAGCCCCAGCACGATGACCAGAAGCACGACGGCTTCGGAGGCTGCGTAGCCGACGCGGTAATTGCGAAAACTGTTTTCCAGCATGTCGAGAACCAGAACCCGCACCTGCCGTCCGGGCGCCCCTTGCGCATCGGAGGCGAGCACGAAGGCCTGGGCATAGACGTTGAAACCGGAGACCAGCGTCACGACCGAGACGTAGAGGGTGATGGGTTTCAGCATCGGGATCGACAGGTACCAGAAGCTCTGCGGCCCGGAGGCACCATCGAGCTTGGCGGCTTCATAAAGCGAGACCGGCAGGTTCTTGAAACCGACGATATAGATCAGCACCGCATATCCCAACGCCTGCCAGGAGCAGAGAATGATGATGCAGATGACCGACAGGACAGGATCGAACAGCCAGGATTGTGCCGGGATGCCAAAGAAGGTCAAAAGCGCATTCAGCGGCCCGAGGCGAGCGTCAAAAATCCATTTCCAGGCCATGGCGGCGGGGACCAGCGACACGACATGCGGAATGAAGACCGCGGTCTCGTAAAAACCGGCCATCCGAGAACGGGTGCGGTGGAAGATCAGCGCGGCGATGATCAGCGCCATCGGGATGGTCAGGATCAGGACGCCGAAGGCGATGATCGTGGTGTTGACCAGCGCATCGATGAACAGGTGGTCGCCCATCAGCTCGCGGAAATTGGCGAGGCCGACGAAGGGCTTGTTCTTCGACAGGATGTCCCACTTGAAAAGGCTGAGCCTCAGCGTGTCGGCGATCGGATAAAGCCGGACATAGGCAAAGATTGCCAGGGTCGGCAAAATCGCAAGGATCGCAAAAATCCATCTTTTGCGCTTCAGCATAAAATTTGGCCTGTAGACAGCAGGGTTCGGCCGCGGCGCGGGTCGGACCCTGGATCCCCGTTTAAGTGCCCGGAGCAATGATGCCCCGGGCCCATGCGATTGGCGAGTGGTGCCGGCGATTATTTCGCAGCCAGGCCTTCGCGGGCGAGGATGGTGTTCACTTCGTCGCTGGTCTTCTTGAGGAAGGCGTCGATCTTTGCATCGTCGCCGGCCATGGACGTGTCGCCGAAGGCAACGACGAGCTGGGCAGCAACGCGGGTCAGGATTTCCTCGATCGGGCCGATCGACGGCAGCGTGAAGAACTCATAGCCCTTCGGATAGTCGACGAAGGCGGCGAAGGCCGGCTGCTTGGAGGTGACGGCCGAATAATCGACACCCGAACGGTTCGGCAGCCAGCCGACGTTCTGGAGCAGCCAGACGAGGTTGTCCGGCGAATTGGCCGCCTTGGCGAATTCCCAGCCGACCTTGGCATCGGCGCCTTTGCCGGCAACATAGAGGTTGGTCGGCAGCGCGATCGAACCCTTCGGCAGAGGTGCTGTGGCGTATTTCAGATCCGGTGCCTTCTTGGCAATGTCGCCGATCACCCAGGATTCGCGGATGAACATGGCAGTCTGGCCGCGCTCGAAGGCATCGGCGTCAGCCGGCATTTCCGGGGTGACCGTCTTGGTGGTGAAGATGTTGGTGAGATACTGTTTCAGCGCCTTGCGGCCAGCTTCATTGGCGAAATTGGGCTTCCACTTGCCGTCGCCTGCGGGAACCAGGATGGCGCCACCATATTGATGCATGTTGATCCAGAATTTCTCGGCAATGCCCTGGCCACCGCCCGAGAGACGCATGCTCCAGCCCGACACCGTCGCCTTGCCGGAGGCATCGCGCTTGGTCAGCTTCTCGGCATAGGCCGAATATTCCTCCATGGTCTTCGGCGCGGCGGTCAGGCCGGCAGCCTTGAACATGTCGGTGTTATAATAGAGGGCGCCTTGGCCGCGGAAGAGCGGCACGCCATAGACCTTGCCGCCCTGGCCTGCGGTATCGCTGAAGAACTTGTCGAAGTTCTTCGGGTCCTTCACGAAGGTCGAGATATCGGCCGGCGCTTCCGGCAGAAGATCGTTTTCGAGGTAACGGGTGGCGGTCGAGCCGGAGAGCTCGATGACCGTCGTGCCGTCCTGGCCACCTGTGAGGCCGAGCGCGACGCGCTTTTCATGTTCGCGAAGGGCGATCGCCTCGACCTTCACGTCGAGTTTCGGATAGGCGGCCTTCATGCCCTGCGCGACATGTTCGTAGAACGGCGCCATTTCCGGATAACCGCTCCAGACCGTCAGCGTTTCGGCCGAAACGCTGGACGCGCCCGAGAGAAGTGCGGCGCCGAATGCCGCGCTTACAAGCAGCGCGCGGGTCGAAATCCTAGTCTTTGCTGGTCTGTTTTTCATGTCCCTGTTCCCTTTGTTGTTGTTGATAAAAAGCTCTCATGCAACCGGTTGCGTGTCAAGCATCGGATCGTTTGCGGCAGCCCATCGGCTCATGCTGCCCCGCTTCCACTGGAGGTGGCTTTCGCGAGTTCGATGGCGCGGGCCGCCAGCGCTTCCGCCGAGCCCGGCGCGAAGGTCGCGGCGAGGCCGTAATAGCGATGCGCCTCGTCGACTTCGTAGCCGCCGAACTGGAATTCGCTGGCCGGCGGGATGTAGCCTGGATTGTCGTCAGCAAAGCCGATGACGAAGGCTGGCTTGCCCAGGCCAAGTGCGGCTCGGATCGTCAGCGCCGTTTCCGCAAAGATCTCGCCCGGCAGCGCCACGATCGGCACGCCGCCCCAATCGAGCACGGTCACGCGGGCTGCAAGCGGCTCGGGTTTAAGCGGCGCGATATCGCGTGCCCAATCGGCCCAATAGCCAAGCAAGCTTTTGCGGGCGGGTTCGGCGCTCAGAGCCTCTTCCCGCCAGCGGTTTTCGAGAAAGTCGGGGGCTTCGGTCTCGCGGCGCGCGAAGACGAGACTGACAGTGCCGTTGCGGGCGTTTAATGTCTCCGAGACCGGCTGTTCCTCAGCGCCAAGCGCCGCCTCGGCGATCTTGCGGCCGATCCGTTCGGCAGAAGCAAAGCTGCGATCCGGGTTTGCGGCAAGCGAGATCGAGGCATGCGCCGAATGGCCGGTATTGGCGTCCCCGACGCAGCCGGTCATGAACAGGGCAACCGCGTCCGGATAGGCTTCTTCCAGCGCCTGCCGCACGAAATGCGGATAATCCGCCGTCCAGAGGAGATTGTCGGCCGCCAGCACCACCGGATGGCAGGCATAGGCGGTGACGACGGCGATCATGCTGCCATCCGCAGCGCGGATGCGAAGGAGTGGCAGAGAAGTGTCCACGGGTCCGCCGGGATGGCGCCGATTACGCGCAATCCCCGGATCACTTCCCTGCCCCACAGTGATTGTTGCCGGCCGACGCGCGGCGGCGGCCTTGTCGATGGCGGCGATGCAGGCGTCTTCCAGCCGCTCCAGATAGGCGGGATCGGCGGCGATGCTGAGCCGGCCGGCCATGGAAACCGGACCGCCGTGATTGTGGAGTGCTGCGACCACCACGTTATCCGCCGGCAGGATGCAGCGCTTGCGGATCCGGGCGCTCGTCGCGGCGTCGATGCCGATGACATCGGCGATAACGACTGCCGTGTCCCCGACCACCACGGCGCGGACCGTCAGGGTATCATGGGCGCCTCTGGCCGGCAGGGTGCGGGCCGCAAAGCCGGACATCGCAAGGCCGGGCGGCGGGGTGATATCGACGATGGCGGCTCCGGCCTCGATCATGCACAATAAGCCTTCTCGCCGCCGACCCAGGTTTCGCGAATATACAATTCCCGCTCGCCTTCAGACCATTCGAAACGGACGAGATCGGCCCGCGCGCCGACTTCCAGCCGTCCTCGCCCCCCAACGAAACGGCCCGGATTTGCCGTAGCGAGCAGAAGCGTATCGGCGAGCGGAAGACCTGCCATCTCGGATGCGATCGCGACATTGGCCGAAAGCGGCAGGCTGGCGCCGGCCAGATAGGGCGTGCCGGCAACGCTGATCCGGCCTTCGGCAGACACCTCGACGCGGCCGCCGACCGGCTGGTCGTAAATGCCGGCGGGCATGCCGGCGAGCGCCACCATGTCGGACACGAGGATCGCCCGATCCAGGCCCTTGGCGCGCAGCATGGCCTTGAACGTATCGGCAGGCAGATGCCAGCCATCGGCAATGAAGCTTGCCGTCAGCCGGTCGTCAGCAAGCTGCGCCCAGATGAAATTCGGATGGCGCGGCAGCATGGCGGCTGCGCCGTTGCCAAGGTGGGTGGAGAGAACAGCGCCCGCCTCCACTGCGGCATGGATCTGCTCCGGGGCCGCGGCAGTGTGGCCGAGCGCCGCGTGAACGCCGCGGGCCGTCAGAGCGCGGATGTAGTCGGCGCTGCCCTCATGTTCCGGTGCAAGCGTCACCATCGAGACCAGATTGCCGGAAGCCTGCTGCCAGCGATGGAACTCTTCGATCGACGGTGGCCGGACATGCGCCAGCGGATGCGCGCCGCGCGGGCCGTCCTTGTCGGAGATGGAGGGCCCCTCGACATGGATGCCCGGCACCATTTCAGCGATCAGCCGGTGGCTGGCGCGGATTTTTGCGATTTCGGAAAGGGCCTGAAGAATGGAGGTCTCGGAGGCGGTAATGATGGTCGGCAGAAAGGTGGTGACGCCGACGCTCAGCAGTTCCTCGCAGAGCGAGAGGAGGATGTTGGGAGTGATTTCGCCATTGTTCAGGTCGAAGCCGCAATAACCGTTGACCTGCAGGTCGATCAGTCCGGCGGAGAGATAAAATGGACTGGTATTTTCCGCCGGGCGGATGGCGGCAATCTTGCCCTCGGCGATTTCGATCGCAAAACCTTTGCCGGTGCGGGGATCGATACCGTCGACGACCATGGTCAGAGCGCCCTCACCCGGCCTTGGAAATTGGCGATGAAACGGCCGTTCGCCTCGTCGCCTCCCGGCGCATTGCCGCTGCGCCAGACCGGCGGCTCGATGCCGCGCTCGACAAGCTTCGCCACCGTGCGGATCACCAGGCAGTTCAACGTGAATGCGTTGGCGAAGGTGGAGATCGCCGCGATGTTTTCGCCCATGCCGGGGACCTTCACGACCGCATCGCCGATCGGCACCTTGCAGTCGATGGCGATGTCGACGACGTCATGGAGGTTCTGCCGGGTCGGATGGCGAGCCGGATGATCGGGCGAGGTTTTCGAGGCATGTTCGCGCGAGCTGACGCCGATCAGGAAGGCGCCGCGACGTTTGGCTTCCAGCGCCGCATCGATCAGCGCGGCGTTGATGCCATAGGCGTTGACGAGGATCAGCAGGTCGGTATCGCCGAGCCGCTGGTTTGCGATGACCACCTTGCCGTAACCGGGCGTGCGTTCGATCGCCATGGAGCGGAGCGCGCCGTTCGATAGCAGCGTACCCTCGTCGAGAATGGCGCTGATATGCATCAGCCCGCCGGCACGGAAGAAGACCTCCTGCGAGGCGAGGTTGGAATGGCCGCCGGGACCATAGATATGCACCAGCCGGTCGGCGGCGATCTGGTCGGCGAGTTTTGCTGCGGCCTGATCGAGCGGTGCTTTTTCCTCTTCCAGCACCCGCCGCATCAGGGCTTGGGTCGAGGCAAGATAACCTTCGCAGAGCGCGTCCGCATCGATGACGGGGTGATCAGGCATCGGGGTCGGAATCCTTGTCGATATAAAGGGTGCAGGCGGCGTGGAAGCGCAGGACGCTTGCCGGGCATTCGGTAGTCAGCGGGCCGTAAAGCGTCTTCGAAACAGCGTCGCGCTTGACGGCGCCCGGCACGACGCAGAACATCCGGTCGGCTCTGAGCAGGCGCGGCACCGTCAGCGTGATCGCCTCGTGCGGCACGGAGGCGAGATCGGCGAAACAATCGTCATCGACCTGCTGCTGGCGGCAGATATCGTCCAGTTCGACGATCTTGACGTCCAGTGGGTCGTTGAAATCGGCGACCGGCGGATCGTTGAAGGCGATATGGCCGTTGACGCCGATGCCGAGGCAGACGAAATCGATCGGCGCCTCGTTCAGCAAGTCGGAATAACGGCGCACTTCGGCGCCGGCATCCGGCTCGGGCGTGATGCGGTGCACGGCGGCGAACGGCAGCTTGTCGAACACATGCTCGTCCAGCCAGTTGACGAAACGCGCCGGCGAGGATGGCGACAGGCCGATATATTCATCCATGTGAAAGGCGGTGACACGGCCCCAGTCGATGCCCGGCACGGCGCAGAGCGCCTTCAGCATGTCGGCCTGGCTGGGGGCGGCAGCGAAGATCATTCTGACACCGGTCTGGCCTGCGAGGCGCTCTGTCAAGGCGGCGGCAATGTCGGCGGCCGCAGCGGCGCCCATCTCGGCCCGTGTTGCAAAGCTTTCGACCGACAGGCGGTCGAAAGTCCGCCGCGTTTGCGGCGAAGGACGATGGGCGGTGGCGATGGTCAACGCGGTCTCCATGTCTGCAGGGTCGCACCGGCTGGCGGGCTTCGCCTCGCCGCATCCGTTGCGGGTCCCTTATCTGTGGCGAAAGACTTCCATGCAACCGGTTGCATGTCAAGTGGAGGAATGTCAGTCTGCAAGTCGAATTGCGGGCAGAATTGATAGCGCCGCGGACTTCATGCTAAGTGCCAGGCCAAACGGGCGAGTTTCCAACTTTCATGATCAAGCGGACCAAGGGCGTCACCATCAGCCAGGTCGCGGATGCGGCAGGCGTCGCGCGTTCGAGCGTCTCGCGCGCCTTCACGCGGCCGGACATGCTCTCCCCGGAAACCGTGACCCGCATCATGAAGGCGGCAGAAGCGCTCGGTTATGTGCCGAACCACACGGCGCGGGCACTCAGCACCGGGCGGCACGGCAATGTCGGGCTGATCGTACCCGATATCGCCAACCCGTTCTTTCCGCCGCTGATCCAGGCGGCCCAACTGGAGGCGGACCGTTCCGATTTCTGCATCTTCCTCGGCAATACCGAGGAGAACCCGACGCAGGAGGACAAGCTGGTCGGCCGGTTCGCCGGCCAGGTGGAAGGCTTGGTACTCGCCTCCTCCCGCCTTTCGGACGAGCGCATCCGCGCCCATGCGAACCTGCTGCCGCTGGTACTGATCAACCGCGACATCGACGGCATTCCGCGGGTGCTGATCGACAGCGGGTCGGGCGTCCGCGAGGCGGTCGAGCATCTCGCCAAGCTCGGTCACCGCCGGATCGTCTATGTCAGTGGCCCGTCGAATTCCTGGTCGAACAAGCAGCGCCGCACCGCCATCAAGGCCGCCGCATCAAAGCTGGATATCGTGGTCGAAACCGTCCCGGCGGTGCTGGCGAGCTACAATTCCGGCCGCAATGCGGTGAGCGCCATCCTTGCCACCGGCGCCACGGCGGCCGTCGCCTTCGACGACCTGACGGCGCAGGGCGTGCTGGCCGGCCTTTCCGAAAAGCGGGTCTCGGTGCCCGGCGATTTCAGCCTGATCGGCTGCGACGACGTGCTTGGCGCCGTCACCTACCCGGCGCTGACATCGGTCTCCAATCGGTCCACGGAAGCCGGCCGGGTGGCCGTCTCGCTGCTCCTCGACATGCTGCAGTCGCGTGCCATCCGTGACGTGCGCTACGTGCTGGAAACCCATCTCGTGGTGCGCAATACGACGGCCGCGGCACGATAAGCGGGAACCTTGCCGGCAGCGGCAGGTTCGGGAGGATATCCAATCTTCCACGGGAGATTTCCATGCCCAAGAAGAAATGGTCCCAGGACGTGACCGAACACAGCGATGCGATGGACCTGAAGGACGGCGTGTTCAAATCGCGCAGCCCGAAAAAGATCGCCGACTCCCTTCAGCACTCAGCCGAGGAGAGTCATCGCCGCAAGTCGAGCCCGTTGCAATCGGCGATGTCGATGCTGAATTTCTACATCAACCGCGCCGGCGGCCAACTTTCGAAATCGCGCCGCGCGACGCTGGAAAAGGCCAAGGATGAGCTTCGCAAGGATTTCGGCCGTGAACCGAAGCATTAAGATCACCCCGCCGAGCCTCGATGCCATGGACTCCACCGCCGATACCACCCTCGAAACCATTGTCTTCGAACCCAGCGCCTGGGTGCCGAACAATCCCGAACTGCCGGTGCTGGTCTATCGTAACGTCATTCCGGCGGAAGGCGAGATGGCGCCGAAGTTCGAAAGCCGGTTCCGAGAGAATGGCTGGGAGGGGATCTGGCGCAATGGCGTCTTCGACTATCAGCATTATCACACCGGCGCCCACGAAGTGCTGGGCATCGCCGGCGGCCGGGCACGGCTGCTGATCGGCGGGCCGGACGGCACGGAACTCAGCGTCCATACCGGCGACTGCCTGATCCTGCCCGCCGGCACCGGCCATATGCGGATCGACGCCAGCCGGGACTTCCTGGTCGTCGGCGCCTACCCGTCCGGGCAGAAGGCGGATATCCAGACGGGGCCGGCGAGCGAGGCGCAGCTCGCCAGGATCGCCAACCTGCCGCTTCCAAAGACCGATCCTGTCGGAGGCGCCGCCGGCGCCCTTCTCCGCGCCTGGCCGCCACGCCGATCCTAAAGCCTCCTCACACTCCAGGTGCCGGGCGGAATGACGGTCTTCATCTCGGCTTTTCGGAGTGGCGAGATCTCGTGTTTTGGGCCTCGAAATCGCCCGAAAATCGGGTCTCTTGCGGCCGCGGCATAAGCGCGGCCATCGCGCCCATTAGATTTTAGCCGGAAGCCACTTTCACACCGGCAGGGCATTTGACGGTCCCCAAAATGTATGGCTACCTTATATTTTAGCGCGAGCGGGAGGAGACTGTTCGCGTCATCACATTCCGGCCTCGCCTACGATGTTCCGGACTGACTCTAGGAGGAGAGTGCAGTGAAGAAATTTTTAGCAGGCGCCCTGGCGCTGGTGTTTTCCGCATACATTCCGGGAGGTACAGCCACCGCCGGCGACGACAACTACCCAAGCCGGCAGATCACGCTGATCGCGGGCTTCCCGGCCGGCAGCGGCGCAGACGTCTATGCCCGCTTCTTTGCCAAGAAGCTCGAAGAACAGCTGAAGCAGACGGTCATCGTCGACAACAAGCCGGGCGGCCTCGGAAGCCTTTCGGTGGTGGCACTCAAGAACGCCAAGCCGGACGGTTACACGATGCTGATCGGCTCGGCCGACCAGTTTACCGCGGCGCCTTACGTCTTCAACGCGCCGCCTTATGACCCGCTCAAGGATTTCGACTATGTCGCGCCGGTGTTCAGCCAGGCATTCATGATGCTGGTCAACGCCAAGTCGCCCTACCAGAAGATTTCCGACCTGACCAAGGCGATGAAGGAAAAGGCCGCCAAGGGCTCCTACGCCACGTCGAACTTCCCGTCGGTGATCCTGGCCGAAATGTACAAGGCTAATACCGGCGTGCCGGACACGCTTCAGGTGCGCTACAAGACCAGCGCCGACTCGCTCAACGACTTTGCAAGCGGCGCCATCGACTACATGGTCGGCGACCCGGTCTTCGGCCTTGCCCGCTCGCGTGATGGAACACTGCGGGTGCTGGCCGTCAGCACGGCGAAGCGCATTTCCTCAGTCCCGGATATCCCGACCTTCGCCGAAGAAGGCGTGCCGAATGTCGATGTGCGCATCTGGTGGGTTCTCGCTGCGCCCAAGGGCACGCCGAAGGATATTGTCGACAAGATGCACAAGGTGATGACGCAGGTCACCACCAGCGAGGAAGCCCGCAAGTTCGTCGGCATCAATGGCGGCGAGCCGATGACGCTCGACAGCCCGAAGGCGACCCTCGACTATGCGACGATGGACACCAAGCGCTGGGAAGAGTGGGCCAAGATCGGCAAGATCGAAAAGCAGTAAGGCTTCCGGAAACCTGACCACACCAGCAAGGCCGGAGCGATCTCCGGCCTTTTCCGATTAAGCTTGTCGGGAAATAAGGCTTGCGAAGCGCCCTCGGGGACAACTGCGGATTGATCATCCGCTTCAATGACTTCCGTCAAGATGCATGTCCGGAGAGCTTGAAAACCGGCTGGCCTCAGGACTTTTATCGGAACAACCGCCGCCGCCCGACAGTTAGACCGCAAATTCGACGGCTCTAATCTGCGGCGAGGAAAATCCGATGAACACGCGCCCCCAATTCATCGCCGGGACATCCCTCGCACAACTCCCCCCACAGATTTATTACGTTCATCCCCTGATGCTGAGGGGGCTGGACGCCTGGCGCGAGGTTTTCGCGCATGCCAGGGATCTCGGTTTCGATACGGTGCTGACGGCGCCGCTTTTCGAACGGGGCCACAATGCCAGCGTCTTCGTCACGAAGAATTTCGATCGCCTCGACCCGGAGCTTCAGCTCGGTTCCTCCGTCGAGGACGGGATCAAGGCGCTGATCCAGGCGGCGGGCGAAAACAAGATCAAGCTGATGCTCGACCTCGTGGTCGACCGTGTCGCGATGGACGCGGAACATGCCGGGCCGATCCTCGCCGATCCGCGTGTCGCGCCGCGCGATAGCTGCAGCCGCAGCATCGATTTCATGAACGAAGCCCGTCATGTCGAGGACTGGCGCAACCGCATGGCGCGGCTTGCCGGCCTTGGGGTTGCCGGTTTCCGCTGCCTCGGCATCGGCCGCCTTGCGCCGGAAGCCTGGTACGACCTGATCGTCTCGACCCGCAAGACGACGCCGGAAACCACCTTTCTGGCATGGACGCCCGGCACTTCCTTCGAGGACCGGCGGGCGCTCGAGGGCGCCGGTTTCGACGGCAGCTTCTCGTCGCTTGCCTGGTGGAACCTGGAGGAGCGCTGGATCCTCGACGAATATCAGATCCAGCGGCAGCTGGGATATCAGGTCACGTTTCCGGAAGCGCCGTTCGGCAAACGCATCGCCCATGGCACCGACAGTTGCGAAGTGCTGCAAAGGAAGGCGGTCCGATCGCTGAAACTCGCCTCGGCCTTCGCCAGCGGGCTGATGATCCCGATGGGGTTCGAATTCGGCGCTTCCACGCCGCTCGACCCGCTGCACGGCGACGGGATGGGGCTCAGGGGCCTGCGCGAACAGGGCTCGTTCGATCTCTCGATCGATATACGCAGCGTCAATGCCGGTACCAACAAGACCGCTGCCGGGTTCGCCCGCCAGCCGCTCCGTCTCATCTCCACCAGCCAGACACCCGCGGTGGCGCTGATGCAGACCGACCGGGAAGACGTCCGTTCGGCGCAGAAGGTGCGGGTGGTGGTCCTCAACCGCGATCTGCGCCGTGCCGTGGCTGCTCCCTTCAACGCGCTCCGGGAGGCCGCCTCCCCGTTCCTGCCGCTCGAAGCGCCGGAGACGGATGGCGAAGCTTTTGCCGCGCAGCTCAAGCTGAAACCCGGCGAGATCAGGATATTCGAAGGCCGGTCGTCGGTCCCGATCGTCGATGCCGTGCCTGTGCCGGCCGTGGACAAGGCGACCGCTTCACCCCGGCTGGCGATCGAAAAGATCACGCCCTCCGTCGATGACGGCCGTTTCGTGGTCAAACGGGTGGTCGGCGAGACGGTAAAGGTCGAGGCGGACATTTTCGGCGATGGCCATGATCCGTTGGCGGCGGCCCTGCTCTGGCGCGCAGTCGACGAGACGGAATGGACCGAAGAGCGCATGCAGCTCGTCCTGAACGATCGATGGAATGCGGAATTCACACTGAAGCGGATGGGACGCCATGAGTTCCTCATCGAAGCCTGGCGTAATCCCTTTGCGATATTCCGCTACGAATTCGTCAAGAAGCACGAGGCCCGGCTCGATCTGCGGCTCGAAATCCAGGAAGGCATCAACCTCGTCCTCGATGCGCTGGACAACTCGTCGGGCAGGATCAAGACACGGCTCAAAACACTGTTCGACAAGCTGACCGAGGTGCAGGACCCGCAGCGCACCGAAATCCTGCTGGCGCCCGAGACCGCCGAGCTGATGGCGGAGGCCGACCGTCGGCCGTTCAAGGTCCGCTCGCAGGCAATCCCGGTCGACGCGGAACGTATCGCTGCCGGTTTCGCCAGTTGGTACCAGATCTTTCCCCGCTCGCAGAGCGGCGATCCGAACCGGCACGGCACTTTCGACGACGTCATCAGGCGGCTGCCCGCCATCCGCGACATGGGCTTCGACGTTCTCTACTTCCCGCCCATCCACCCGATCGGCAAGACCAACCGCAAGGGACGCAACAACACATTGCACGCGGCGCCGGAGGATCCGGGCAGCCCTTATGCGATCGGTTCGGAGGAAGGCGGTCATGACGCGATCCATCCTGAGCTCGGCACGTTCGAGGACTTCCGCCGGCTGGTGGATGCCGCCAAGGACGAAGGCCTCGAAATCGCGCTCGACCTGGCGATCCAGGCATCTCCCGACCATCCGTGGCTGAAATCACATCCCGGCTGGTTCGACTGGCGGCCGGACGGGACGATCCGTTATGCGGAAAACCCGCCGAAGAAATACGAGGACATCGTCAACGTCGATTTCTACGCCCATGACGCGATCCCCTCGCTTTGGGTCGAGCTCCGCGATGTCGTGCAGAAATGGGTCGACAACGGCGTAAAGCTGTTCCGCGTCGACAATCCGCACACCAAACCTTTCCCATTCTGGGAGTGGCTGATCGCCGACATCCGCGCGCGGCATCCGGATGTCGTCTTCCTGTCGGAGGCCTTCACCAAGCCGAAAGTCATGTACCGGCTCGCTAAGGTCGGTTTCTCGCAGTCCTATACCTATTTCACCTGGCGCAATGCCAAGTGGGAGCTCGAGCAGTATATGCGCGAGATCACCACCGAAGAGCCGAAGGAGTTCTTCCGGCCGCATTTCTTCGTCAACACCCATGACATCAACCCGGACTTCCTCCAGAACGCGCCGCGGCCGGCCTATCTGATCCGTGCCGCACTTGCCGCAACGCTGTCCGGCCTTTGGGGCGTCTATAACGGTTTCGAACTCTGCGAGGGCCGGCCGGACGCCAAGCGCAAGGAATATGCGGACTCGGAGAAATACGAGATCCGTGCCTGGGACTATGACCGCCCGGGCAATATCAAGGGCGAGATCACGCTTCTCAACCGGCTCCGCCGGGAAAACCCCGCGCTGCATTCGCATCTCGGCCTGCAGCTTCTCACCGCCTGGAACGACAACATCATGTTCTTCGAGAAGGCCAGCGCCGGTCGCGAGAACGTGCTGCTGATCGCAATCAACCTCGATCCGTACAACGCCCACGAGGCGGATGTCGAAATACCGCTCTGGTCATGGAACCTCCCGGACCATGGCGCACTTGACGTCGAAGACCTGATCACCGGCCACAAATTCACCTGGGCCGGCAAGGTGCAGAGGCTGCGTCTCGATCCCCATTGGGGCCTGCCTTTCGGGATTTGGCGCGTGCGATAGGGAGGAAAGCAAAATGGACATGACGAGCGCGAACCGGAGCCAGGGGCAGAACCAGGCACAGATCAATGAGGGCGATCCGCTATGGTATAAGGACGCAATCATCTATCAGCTGCACATCAAGTCGTTCTTCGACGCGAATGGCGACGGGATCGGCGATTTTCAGGGCCTGCACGAAAAGCTCGATCATATCGCCTCGCTCGGCGCCAACGCCATATGGCTGCTGCCCTTCTTTCCCTCGCCGCGCCGCGACGACGGCTACGACATTGCCGACTATGGCAGCGTCAGCCCCGATTACGGTACCGTCGACGAGTTCAAGGCCTTTGTCGAGGCGGCGCACCAGCGCGGCATCCGGGTTATCATCGAGCTCGTCATCAACCACACGTCCGACCAGCATCCCTGGTTCCAGCGGGCGCGCCATGCGCCGGCCGGCTCTCCGGAACGGGACTTCTACGTCTGGTCGGATACGGACCAGAAATTCCCGGAAACCCGGATCATCTTCCTCGACACGGAAAAATCCAACTGGACCTGGGACCCGGTCGCCGGCGCCTATTACTGGCATCGCTTCTATTCCCACCAGCCGGACCTCAACTTCGACAATCCGCAGGTGCTGGAAGAACTGCTCGGCGTGATGCGCTTCTGGGCCGATACCGGCATCGATGGGTTCCGGCTGGATGCGATCCCCTATCTCGTCGAGCGCGAGGGCACGAACAATGAAAACCTGCCCGAGACGCACGACGTCCTGAAGAAGATCCGCGCTTCGCTCGATTCCACCCATCCCGGCAAGATGCTGCTCGCCGAGGCCAATCAATGGCCGGAGGACACGAGTGAATATTTCGGCAATGGCGACGAATGCAACATGGCATTCCATTTCCCGCTGATGCCGCGCATGTACATGGCGATCGCCAAGGAAGACCGTTTCCCGATCACCGACATTATGCGGCAGACGCCGGAAATTCCGGAAAACTGCCAATGGGCGATCTTCCTTCGCAATCATGACGAGCTGACGCTCGAAATGGTGACCGACGAGGAACGCGATTACCTCTGGAACATCTATGCCGCCGACCGCCGCGCCCGCATCAACCTCGGCATCCGCCGCCGCCTCGCTCCCCTGATGGAGCGCGACCGCCGCCGCATCGAACTGATGAACGCACTGCTTCTCTCCATGCCCGGAACGCCGGTTCTCTATTACGGCGACGAGATCGGCATGGGCGACAACATCTATCTCGGCGACCGCGACGGGGTGCGCACGCCGATGCAATGGTCGCCGGATCGCAATGGCGGGTTCTCCAAGGCCGACCCGGCGCGGCTCGTGCTGCCGCCGATAATGGATCCGCTCTACGGATATGAAGCGCTCAATGTCGAGGCGCAGGGGGCCGACGCCCATTCGTTGCTCAACTGGACGCGGCGGATGCTGGCATTGCGCAACAAACATTTCGCATTCGGCCGTGGTTCGCTGAAGTTCCTGTCGCCGGGCAACCGCAAGATCCTTGCCTATCTGCGTGAATACAATGGCGACACGATCCTCTGCGTCGCCAATCTCTCACGCTTGCCACAGGCGGTAGAGCTCGACCTGGCCCAGTTCGCCGGCCGTGTGCCGATCGAACTTTCCGGCATGTCGCCCTTTCCGCCGATCGGGCAGCTGACCTATCTGCTCACCCTGCAGCCCTACGGTTTCTTCTGGTTCAATCTGGTAGCGGAAGCGGACGGTCCGGTCTGGCGTAAGGAGCCGCCGGAGCAGATGCAGGACATGGTGACCATGGTCACTCGCCGCGACCTGCAGGAACTGGTCGATCAGCCGAGGCTTGCGACTACGCTGTCGAACGAGGTCCTGCCCGCCTATCTCGGCAAGCGCCGCTGGTTCGGTTCGAAGGGCGAAATCCTGACCGGTGCTTCGCTGGTTGCCGCAACGCCGATCGCGTTTGCCAACAACATCCTGCTTGGCGAACTCGAAGCCGAGGTGGACGGCCGCAAGGACACATACCTGCTGCCGCTCGCCGTTTCCTGGGACGATGCCCAGCCGACGGCGCTCGCCCAGCAGCTGGCGCTCGCCCGCATCCGCCAGGGCCGCCGCGTCGGCTTCCTGACTGACGGGTTCGCGATGGAAGGACTGGCGCGCGGGGTGATCCGCGGCCTCTGCGAGCGGTCGGTGATATCAGGTCGCGCCGGCACACTGGAATTTATCGGCACCGACAAGCTCGACTGCCTGACCATCAACGACGACATGGCCGTCCGCTGGCTGTCCGCCGAGCAATCCAACAGTTCGCTTATTCTGGGCGACATGGCGATGGTGAAGCTCATCCGCCACGTCTTCCCCGGCATGCATCCCGAGGTCGAGATGACCCGGTACCTGACCAATGTCGGCTATCAGAACACCGCGCAATTGCTCGGCGAGGTCGCCCGCACGGCACCGGATGGCAGTCGCTACACGCTGATCATCGTGCAGAGCGCGATCCGCAACCAGGGCGACGCCTGGAACTGGATGCTCAGCAACCTGCGCCGCGCCATCGACGAAATCGTGGTGACCGGCCTTGAGGGCGAGGTGGTGGACGAGCATTTCAAGCCGCTCGTCAATTTTGTCGCGACAATCGGCAAGCGGCTGGGCGAACTGCATGTGGCGCTCGCCCAGCCGACCGACGATCCGGACTTTCAGCCGGTCCGGGCAAAGGCGGCCGATGCCGAAAAATGGCGCGAGGCTGTCACGGGCCAAATCTCCCGCAGCCTCTCGATCCTCGAAAAGACCGTCGAGGACCTGGATTCGGATATTGCCCGCGAGGCAAAAATACTACTAGGCCGCCGTGACGATCTTCTCGGCCTCGCCGCGCATCTTGCGAGCGCGGTGGAAGGCACGCTGATGACCCGCAATCACGGCGATTTCCATCTCGGCCAGATCCTGGTCTCGGAGGGCGACGCCTATATCATCGATTTCGAAGGCGAACCAACCCGCGACCTTTCCGAACGCCGCGCCAAGACCAATCCCTTGCGCGACGCCGCCGGGCTGCTGCGGTCGCTCAGTTATCTCGCAGCCTCGGCCGACCTCGACCGGGAAATCGTCAGCGAGGTGGACGACGCCCGCCATAAAGAGCTGGTCACACGTTTCATGGAGATGGCGGAGCCAGCCTTCCTCGATACCTATTTCGAAGTGACCGGGAATTCCCAGGAATTGCGCATCTCGCCGGAGGCCCGTGGCCGCATTCTCGATCTCTTCCTGCTCGAAAAGGCTGCCTACGAGATCGCCTACGAAGTGCGCAGCCGCCCGCATTGGCTTCCCCTCCCGCTTGCCGGCTTCTCGGCGATCGCATCCCGACTTCTGGAGAACGTCTCATGAGATACGAGCGCACCGATTTGATGATCGGCACCGTCCAGGAAGGCCTGCAGGCCCTGGTCGAAGGGCGGCACGGCGACCCGTTCTCGATCCTCGGACGCCATCAATACGGCAATCTCACCGTGGTCCGGGCGCTGCTGCCGGGCGCGCTGTCGGTCGAGGTGGTGGAGACCGATACCGGCAAGGTGCTGGCCGAACTCGAAACGATTCATGAGGGTGGGCTGTTTGCCGGGGTGACCGGCAGCACCGCGCCATATTTCTTCCGGATCCATTGGCCGGACGCCATCCAGGAGATGGAGGACCCCTACTCCTTCCCGCTGCTGCTCGGCGATCTCGATCTGCACCTGATTGGTCAAGGGACACACTACGATCTTGGCCGGACGCTCGGCGCCATTCCGATGGAGGTCGAAGGGGTCGAGGGCGTGCGCTTTTCCGTCTGGGCGCCGAATGCCCGGCGCGTCTCTGTCGTCGGCGATTTCAATTCCTGGGATGGGCGACGTTATCCGATGCGGCTGCGTCCGCAGGCGGGCATCTGGGAACTGTTCATCCCGCGCCTGACCCACGGGGAGCGCTACAAGTTCGAGATTCTCGACGGCAACGGCAATCTGCTGCCGCAAAAGGCGGATCCGGTTGCCCGCGCCAGCGAGGCTGCCCCGTCGACGGCTTCGATCGTCGCATCGTCCAAACCGTTCCGCTGGAGCGATGAGGACTGGATGCGCAGGCAGCGCGCAGACCGGGATCGCGAAGGCGCGATGTCGATCTACGAGGTGCATCTGGGCTCGTGGCTCCGGATCGCCGAGGAAGGCAACCGCCATCTCGACTGGGTCGAACTCAGCCAGCGGCTGATTCCCTACGTGCAGAACCTCGGCTTCACCCATATCGAGATGCTGCCGATCATGGAACATCCGTTCGGCGGCTCCTGGGGTTACCAGCCGCTTGGGTTGTTCGCCCCGACCGGACGTCACGGCACGCCGGAGGATTTCGCCTATTTCATCGATCGCTGCCATCAGGCCGGTATCGGCGTCATCCTCGACTGGGTGCCGGCGCATTTTCCGACCGACGTCTGGGGGCTCGCCAAATTCGACGGGACGCCGCTCTACGAGCATGCCGATCCGCGCGAAGGGTTCCACGGGGACTGGAACACGCTGATCTACAATCTCGGCCGCAACGAGGTGAAAGGGTTCCTGATCGCCTCGGCACTCGAATGGCTGGAGCATTACCATGTTGACGCTTTGCGCGTCGATGCGGTCGCCTCGATGCTCTACCGGGACTACAGCCGCAACGAAGGCGAATGGATCCCTAACAAATACGGCGGGCGCGAAAACCTTGAGGCGGTCGAGTTCTTCAAGCACCTGAACAGCATCGTCCACAACCGCTGCCCGCATGCCTTTACCGCGGCGGAGGAATCGACCGCCTGGCCGGGCGTCACCAGGAAGATCGAAGAAGGCGGCCTCGGCTTCGATTTCAAATGGAACATGGGCTGGATGCACGACACGCTGCATTACATGCAGGACGACCCGGTCTACCGGAAATACCATCATGGCGCCATGAGCTTCGGGATGATCTATGCCTATTCCGAGCGCTTCATCCTGCCGCTCTCCCATGACGAAGTGGTGCACGGCAAGGGCTCGCTGATGGTCAAGATGCCGGGCGACCGCTGGCAGAAGCTTGCGAACCTCCGCGCCTATTACGGCTTCATGTGGGGCCATCCCGGCAAGAAGCTCTTGTTCATGGGTGGCGAACTGGCGCAGGAGAGCGAATGGAACCATGACAGCTCGGTGGTCTGGGACCTGCTCGACAGCCCCGACCATGCGGGCGTCCAGCGGCTCGTCCGCGACCTGAACACGCTTTACGCCCAGGAACCGGCGCTGCAGTTCGGCGACCTGCATCACGAGGGGTTCGAGTGGGCGGTGGCGGATGATGCGGAAAATTCCGTCTACGGCATGCTGCGCTCGTCGCCGGATCGCTCGTCGCATATCCTGGTCGCCTCGAATCTGACGCCGATGCCGCGGCACGGGTATCGGATCGGAGTTCCGGCAGAGGGCCGCTGGGAGGTGGTGCTGAACACCGACGCAGCGCTTTACGGCGGGTCCAACCTGGGACAGACGGAGGTGTGGGCGGAACGGCAGGCGGCGCACGGGAAGGAATTTTCCATCTCCGCGGTATTGCCGCCTCTGGCGACTGTGTTTCTGCGGTGGCGGGCGCTTTGACGTTGAACTCCCCGGAGGCACCCCCCTCTGCCCTGCCGGGCATCTCCCCCACAAGGGGGGAGATTGGATGGGGTTAATGCCCTGCCCAAATGACAGCAGGAGATTGAGCCCCGAGCCTAGTGTCTCGCTCAAGAGTGAGCTGGGAGCCCGCCTCTGGCCGATCTCCCCCCTTGTGGGGGAGATGCCCGGCAGGGCAGAGGGGGGTGCCACGGCAAACGGCGCGGCCGCGCTTATTCGCCCCGCCAACCATTCTGATAAACCACCTTATCCACCCCCGCGAACCGTCCGACGCGGAGCAGTTCCGCGTCCAGCTTCTCCAGCCGCCCCGCCGAAGCCCGCACGCCCTTTTCCAGCCATAACCGCTTCACATCCAGCGTGCCGGATTTGCGGTCGGCTTTCATGTCGATGCGGCCGATCATGCGGTCGCCTTCCAAGAGCGGGAAGACGTAATAGCCGTATTGGCGCTTCGGTTCCGGCACGAAAACCTCGATGCGGTAGAAGAAGTTGAACAGCCGCTCGGCCCGGTCGCGGTTGCGCAGGAGCGGATCGAAGGGGCTGAGGACACGCACCCGCGCCGGCGGTTCCGGGATCTCACCCAGGTTTTCGGGGAAGCCAAGGAAGGCGAAGGAGGGGCGCGGCTTGCTGCCGTCGGCGGTCTCGATCAGCACTTCCACAAGTTCGTCGCGATGGGTCTTCACCCAGTCCTTTGCCTCGTCCGGCGTAACCAGATCGAAGAAGGCGGCAAGCTCTCCGGAGGTTGCAAAGCCGAGGCGGGTCATGGCACCGCGGCAGGCCCAGTCGATGAATTCCTCGTGGCTCACTTCCGGCTCGTGATGTTGCCGCGGGATCACCCGTTCCATAAGGTCGTAGATCTTCTGGAAGTTGACGCGGCCGGCGATCGCCAGCTTGCCGATGTGCCAGTAATATTCGAGCGCCGTCTTGTTCGGATGCCAGTTCCACCAGCCGCCGGATTTGTGGTCCTCCTGCTTCATGTCGCGGGACATGATGGCGCCATTCTCGGCGATGTGCTGGAAGGTCTCCTCGAAGGCTGCGTCGAACCCCTCGCCGTGCCATTTCCGCCAGCGTTCGGCCAGGATCGGCTCGCGGCGGCGAAAACGGTGTTTCCAGTAGCGGAAGAAGGCGGTCGGGATGATCGAGGCGTCATGCGTCCAGTGTTCGAACAGCTCGCCGTCCTTTTCCAGAAGTGCGGTCAGGTGTTCGCGCCGGTAGGTCTGGTTGCGCGAGAACAGGATCATGTGATGGGCGCGCTCGACGGTGGCGATACTGTCCACCTGGACGAAACCGAGATCGTCGATGAGCTGCAGCAGGCCGGCTTTGGTCAACGCCCGGCCCGGCGGTTCGCAGAGCCGCTGCCGTTCGAGGAAGATCCTGCGGGCCTGATCGTTTGGAATGAGAATCGCCATGGCATCTAGACTAGGATACCGCCGCGCCGGATTCAATGTTCACGTTCGGTTCCGCATTCCCCTTCCCCGTCTTCCGGTCTATAGACCGCTGAACACCGAGGGACTGGCTTGGATATCCGTTTCGAACAGGCAGAAGCGCGTTTCGAGGGACGCACCGTCGTTTATCCGCTGACGCTTCGCTTGAGCGAACGGCGGATCGGCGTGATCGGCCTCAACGGCTCGGGCAAGACGACGTTTGCGCGGATGATCAACGGGCTGGTGCTGCCTGCCGAGGGTCACGTGACCGTCAATGGGCTCGATACGGTGAAGGATGGCGACAAGGTTCGTGGCCAGGCCGGCTTCATTTTCCAGAACCCGCAGAACCAGATCATCCTGCCGATCCTGAAAGAAGATATCGCGCTCGGGCTGAAAAGCCAAAAACTCTCGAAGGCCGACACGGAGGCGGCGGTCGAGGCTGTGCTTGCCCGGTTCGGCATCGCCCATCTGGCCGACCGGCGGGTGCATGAACTTTCGGGCGGAGAACTGCAGCTGGCGGCGCTTGCCTCGGTTCTGGTGACCCGGCCGGATATCCTGATCATGGACGAACCGACCAACCAGCTGGATCTCCGCAACCGCGACCTCGTGGAGCGGACGATCCACGGGCTCGATGAAAACGTCATCGTCATCAGCCATGACCTTGGCCTGATCGCCGATTTCGACCGGGTTCTGCTCTTCCATGAAGGCCGCCTCGCCGATGACGGCGCGCCAGCCGAGGTCATCGCCCGCCACCGCGAGCTTGCGGTATGAAGACGCTTTACGTGGAAGGCGACACGTTTCTGCACCGGCTTTCGCCGCGGGCAAAGCTTCTCGGCCTCGCCGCGCTCAGCCTTGTCCTTTTCCTTGTCCGTTCGCCGGCCGTTCTGTCGGTCGCGGCCTTGCTCGGCGGCATCGTCTATTCGTCGCTCCGGCTCGGGTGGCGCCAATCCTGGCTGCGGCTGCGGCCGGTCCTGCTGACCATTGCGGTCGTGGCGCTCTTCACACTTGTCTTCAACGGCCGACATGACACGCTGGTCGTCGTCACGCGGCTGACGGCGCTTGCCCTCTTCGCCGCGGCCGTGACGGCGACCACCAGCACCGGCGATTTCATCGACGAGATCACCCGCCTTGCCATGCCGCTGGAGCGCCTGGGGCTCGTCAGGGCCGCGGATATCGGGCTTTCGATCGGTCTCGTCATCCGTTTCGTGCCGGAGATCCTCAGCCGTTACCAGGCTATCCGCGACGCCCATCGCGCCCGCGGGCTGAAGGTCCGGCCGCTGACGCTGGCGGTGCCACTGATCATCCTGACGCTCAAAAATGCCGACGAGATTGCCGCCGCCATTGACGCACGCGGCATCCGGGCGCAGAAATAACCTCATATAAAACTGGGGATTCGCATAGCATGACCACCCGTGATCTCGTTCTGGCCGCCCTTTTCGCCGCCATTATCGTAGCGCTCGGTCTCGTGCCGCCGATCATGCTCGGCTTCATTCCGGTACCGATCACCGCCCAGTCGCTCGGCGTTATGCTTGCGGGCGTCATCCTCGGCGCCAGGCGCGGCGGTTTTGCGGTGTTTCTGGTCCTGCTGCTGGTCGCGATCGGCCTGCCGGTTCTATCGGGCGGACGCGGCGGCCTTGCCACCTTTGTGTCGCCGACCGCCGGTTATCTCGTCGGCTGGTTCTTCGCAGCCGTCATCACCGGTTATTGTTCCGAACGGTTCGTCGAGCGTTCGCAGAGCGGCATCGTACAGATCACCGGCTTTTTCCTCGCAGCCCTGCTCGGCGGCGTGGTGGTCGACCACGCGCTCGGGGTCATCTACCTCGCTTATGTCACGGGCACCGGGCTTTCGACCGCCTTCATCGGTGACCTTTCCTTCGTTCCCGGCGACGTGCTGAAGGCGATGATCGCGGCACTCGCCGGCCGCGCAGTAATGGTCGGTTATCCGCTGCTGCCGCAACGGGCCTGATCGGCCGCGCCCCGTCAATCCAGGAACTGATAAAGCCAGTCGCGCAAGTCTTCGGGGAGCGGCACCGGTTCTCTGCTTTCGGGGTCACAAGTCATCCAGACGATTTCGGCTTCCGCGACCGCCTCGTTGCCCCGCAGCATATGCACCAGGAACCCCGCCGACTTTCCGCCGATCTTGCTGACGCCGATATGCGTGTGGACGACGTCACCCAGCTTCAAGGCCGAGTGAAACGTGCAGGTGATCTTGCCGATCCTGAAGAACGGATCGCCCTTTTGCGACCTGCGGCGACGCCAGAATTCCGTGACGGCCTCTTCCGCCCGCACGACATAGGCCGAGCGGAACATCTCGCCATGCATATCGACATCGCGGAAAGGAACGCGGAATTCCTGAGACTTGACTGGCTCTTTGACCACATTACCCTCTGGGTTGCACCCCTCTATGTAAGACCATTCTTTCAAGCTAAACAAGCGCAAGAGCAAGGGGTTGCGGCTTGAAAAAGTCAGCTTTCTG
Organism: Neorhizobium sp. 05N33; assembly: GCF_056397445.1. Lineage (NCBI taxonomy): Bacteria > Pseudomonadati > Pseudomonadota > Alphaproteobacteria > Hyphomicrobiales > Rhizobiaceae > Neorhizobium > Neorhizobium sp. 05N33. Next base: position 206,591 of record NZ_JBFTNK010000009.1, read on the forward strand.
CGCCATGTCGGAAAGGTCCAGACCGGACTGACCCCTGACGAGGCCGCCGCATGACCACGCGCCTTTACGAACACAAGATCTTCCTCGAACACGGCACGCCGGAAGGACATCCCGAACGAGCGGACCGGCTGCGCTCGCTGGCGATCGCGCTGGAGCATCCGAATTTCGCCAGGCTCGACCGCAAGGACGCTCCCCAGGCGAACGAGGATGCGGTTCTGCTCGCCCATCCGGAAGAGCACCTACGCGCCGTCATGCGCGAAATCCCCGAGGAGGACACGATCCGCCAGATCGAGGCCGACACCTATGTGGGACCGAAGAGCTTTCAAGCTGCGCTGACCGGCATCGGCGGCGCGATGGCCGCCGTCGACGACGTGGCAAACGGCAAGGTCGACAACGCCTTCGTGGCGGCAAGGCCCCCCGGCCACCACGCCGAAAAAGACAAGGCGATGGGTTTTTGCCTGTTCAACAACGCCGCGATCGCCGCGCGCCACGCGCAGCGGAAATACGGCATGGAACGCGTCGCGATCGTCGATTGGGACGTGCATCACGGCAACGGCACGCAGGACATCTTCTGGGACGATCCGTCAGTGCTGTTCTGCTCGACGCACCAGATGCCGCTTTATCCCGGCACCGGCGCCAAGGACGAGACCGGCACCAGGAACAACGTGGTCAACGCGCCGCTTTCGCCCGACACCGGCAGCGAATATTTCCGTGAGGCGTTCAAATCGCGCGTGCTGCCGGCGCTCGACAATTTTCGACCGGATTTCATCATCATCTCGGCCGGCTTCGACGCGCATCATCGCGATCCGCTGGCGCAGATCAATCTGGTCGGCGACGATTTCGACTGGGCGACCGGCCGGCTGATGGAGATCGCCGGCAAATATGCCGGCAACCGTATCGTCAGCCTGCTCGAGGGCGGATATGATCTGGAAGGGCTCGCCGAATCGGCGGGCATGCACATCTGCAGACTGATGAAGGGATAGACGATGACCGAAAACACCGAGAGCCTCGATGTGAGCGGCTATTCCTTCGAGAAGGCCGTCGCCGAACTCGAAAGCATCGTGGCGCGGCTGGAACGGGGCGACGTGGCGCTCGACGAATCGATCGCCATCTACGAGCGCGGCGAAGCGCTGAAGAAACACTGCGAAAAGCTGCTGACAGCCGCTGAAAACCGCATCGAGAAGATCCGGCTCGACCGCGCCGGCAAGCCGCAGGGCGTCGAGCCGCTCGACGGCGAATAAGCCGGACGGCTAAACCAAAGTCTTACAACCTTCGCATGGAATGCGTCATAAACCGATTGACGCACCGGAAACGCCTCCCCATGATGGCCCCATCTGCGTGGTTGCTTTGGGAGGAGGCCATTATGAACTTCGGCGTGAAGTCCAGTAAAATCAATCTCATGTTCGTGGCGACGCTTGCCGTTTCGACGGCATTTTCCGCCGCCGGCGCGAAGGCTGCGGAATTCATCAACGTACTGACCGGTGGCACGTCCGGCGTGTATTATCCGCTCGGCGTGGCGCTTGCCGAAATCTACGGACAGGGCATCAAGGACGCGCGCACCCAGGTGCAGGCCACCAAGGCATCCGTCGAAAACCTCAACCTGCTGCAGGCAGGACGCGGCGAGATTGCCTTCTCGCTCGGCGATTCTGTCCAGGAAGCCTGGAAGGGCAACAAGGAAGCGGGCTTTCCCGCCAAGCTCGACAAGCTGCGCGGCATCGCCGCCATCTATCCGAACTATATCCAGGTGGTCGCCAGCGCCGAATCCGGCGTGAAGACGCTTGCCGATCTCAAGGGAAAGAGCCTGTCGGTTGGGGCGCCGGCCTCCGGCACGGAACTCAATGCCCGCGCCATCTTCACGGCGGCCGGCATGTCCTACAAGGATCTCGGCAAGACCGAATATCTGCCGTTCGCGGAATCCGTCGAGCTGATCAAGAACCGCCAACTCGATGCGACGCTGCAGTCGGCAGGTCTCGGCGTCGCCTCGATCCGCGACCTTGCGACCTCGCTGAAGATCAATGTCGTGGCGATCCCGGCCGCCGAGGTCGCCAAGATCGGCGCACCCTATGTCTCGGTGAAAATCCCGGCCGGCACCTATGAGGGGCAGACCGCCGATGTCGAGACCGCCGCCGTCGGCAACTTCCTGATCACCCATTCGGGCGTTTCCGACGAAACCGTCTACCAGATGACCAAGCTCTTGTTCTCCAACCTGCCGAAGCTTTCCGCAGCCCACGCCGCCGCCAAGGCTATCGACGTGAAGAAGGCACTGGAAGGCATGCCGGTGCCGCTGCATCCGGGCGCCGAACGGTATTACAAGGAAGTCGGGTTGTTGAAGTGAACGAGCGAGGATGAGGGCAATCTGCCCCTCATCCGGCTGCCGCCACCTTCTCCCCGTCTTCACGGGGAGAAGGATCTACGCCGCAACTGTATCTGTCCCCCTCTAACGTCGTTTGGGCCACCTATCCTTTTCCCCCAAACGGCGAGAGGATTAAGGTGAGGGGCAACGGAAACCTCGGAGAACCAATGTCCGAAACCCCAATGCAAAACTCGATGAATTCGCAGAGCGCCGAAGAGCCGATCGAGGGCCTGCCGGCCGGCTTCGGCGAGGGTTTGACCGGGCGGATCGCCTTCTGGATCGCCTTTGCCTTTACCCTCTTCCAGCTTTGGACCGCCGCCTACGGGACGCTTGCGAGCCAGATCGTCCGGGCCATGCATGTCGGCTTCCTGCTGCTGCTCGGTTTCGTGCTGATCGGCAATCTCGTCGCCAAAACGAAAGCCGGCAAGATCTGGTTCTGGGGGCTCGGCATCGTCGGCTTCCTGACCGGCCTCTACAATTGGGTCTTCTACCACGACCTGATCGTCAGGAGCGGGTTCCTGACAACGCCGGACCTCATCGTCGGAACCGTGCTGATCGTGCTGGTCTTCGAAGCGGCACGACGGCTGATGGGCCTGCCGTTGACGATCATCGCCGCCATATTCCTTGCCTATTGCTTTTTCGGCCAATACGCCCCCGGGCCGTTCGTCCATCGCGGCTATGATTTCGAACAGATCATCGAGAACTTTGCCTATGGGACCGAGGGCATTTACGGGACGCCGATCTACGTTTCGGCGGCCTATATCTTCATCTTCGTGGTCTTTGCGGCATTTCTGGAACGCGCCGGCATGCTGGCGCTGTTCAACGATTTCGCGCTCGGCCTCGTCGGCACCTGGCGCGGCGGGCCGGCGCAGGTCTGCGTCATGTCGTCGGCGCTGATGGGCACGATTTCCGGCTCGGGCGTCGCCAATGTCGTCGCCTCCGGACAGTTCACCATTCCGCTGATGAAGCGCTTCGGTTTCCGCTCGGCCTTTGCTGGCGGCGTCGAGGCGACCTCGTCGATGGGCGGGCAGATCATGCCGCCGGTCATGGGTGCCGTCGCCTTCATCATGGCGGAAACGCTCAACGTCTCCTATGCCGAGATCGTCAAGGCCGCGATCATCCCGGCCGTGCTTTATTTCGGCGTTTGCTTCTGGATGGTGTTCCTGGAAGCCGGCAAAGCGGGCCTCAAGGGCATGAGCAAAGCCGACCTGCCGAACCCCTGGGCTGCCGTCCGGGAACACTGGCCGCTGATCCTGCCGCTCGCCGCCCTCGTCTACCTGCTGTTTGCCGGTTATACGCCGATCTTCGCCGGGACGATGGGGCTGGCGCTGGTCATCGTGCTGATCCTCGGCATGCCGCTTGCCGCAAGCATCGGCCCGCTTGCCTTCCGCCTCGTCTTCTGGCTCGTGCTCGGCATCGCCGCCGCCTCCTTCCTGCGCTATGGGGTCAACTTCCTGGCGATCGTCATCCTCGCCCTGATCGTCGGCTGCATCTTCGTCAAGGGCGGTCGCGAGACCTTGGCGATCTGCCGCGACGCGATGGCCGAGGGAGCCAAGAACGCGCTGCCGGTCGGCATCGCCTGCGCCATCGTCGGCATCGTCATCGGCACGCTGACGCTGACCGGCATCGCCTCGACCTTTGTCGGCGCGATCATCCGGGTCGGCGAGCACAACCTGTTCCTGTCGCTGGTCCTGACGATGATCACCTGCCTGATCCTCGGCATGGGCATTCCGACAATCCCGAACTACATCATCACCTCGTCGCTTGCCGGACCTGCGCTGCTCGAACTCGGCGTGCCGCTGATCGTCAGCCACATGTTCGTCTTCTACTTCGGCATCATGGCGGACCTGACGCCGCCGGTGGCGCTCGCCGCCTTCGCGGCGGCACCGATGGCGAAGACCTCGGGGCTGAAGATCGGCGTGGAGGCGACCAAGCTCGCAACCGCCGGTTTCGTGGTGCCGTTCATGGCCGTCTACACGCCGGCCCTGATGCTGCAGGATCCGGGTGCGATTGCAGCGGCTTGGAGTTATCCGGTCGAGGTCGCCTATGTCTTCCTGAAGGCGTGCTTCGGCATCGCGCTCTGGGGCACGGCGGTGGTCGGCTTCCTGTTTGCCCGCATGGCAGCTTGGGAGCGCCTGCTCGCCTTCATCGCCGGTGCAAGTCTGGTGGTGGCATTTCCCTGGACCGACGAACTCGGCTGGGTACTCGGCGTCATCATCGTCGCGCAACACTGGTGGCGGAACCGCAGCGCGCCGGCCGCACCGGCGCTGACATGAGCAAGGGGCGATGAGCCTCTGCATCCTGGCCGGCGGCAAACTGACGGTGCTTGCCATCTCGATGTTCACGCTCTCCTGGACCCATTCGGTGCAGAGGACGGAATGGCGAGAGACGTGGGCCGTGACACCGGCCGGGCTGGAGCTTCGTCAGGCGGAGGTCAAAGGGTCCGGCGCCGGCATGGAACCTGGGGCGGACGCGCTGCTGAGGGACGGCTGGTGGGTTTGGCACCCGACGCTGCCGCCGCAGGAACGCATTTCGCTGGCGGCGTCGGGCATGACGCCGGGTGGGTGGAGGCTGTGTCATGCGGACGGCTGCGTCGAGCTTGGGGCGACGGCTGGGGAAGAGGCCGTTCTGAGTAAGTGTCCCGACTGAGAACTCTCGACCAGGACCGGAGGCTCCACTATATTGTCCGCATGGACAAAGATCTGGTCATCGCCAAGCTGAGAGAGCACGAAGACGAGTTGCGTGCCGCGGGTGCGGAGCATGTGTCGATCTTTGGCTCGGTTGCCCGAGGCGAAGCGACGGTCGAATCCGATCTTGACGTTCTCGTCAAATTTGCTGAACCCGTGATCCAGTCGGGTTTCGGCTACTTTAGCGCCCTTGAAGATCTACGCGTATTGATCTCAAGTATTACGGGTGCCAGCAGTGTGGATATCATTGCCGAACCGCTACAGAAGGAACGGCTCCGGCGAAATGTGGAACGGGATCGCGCCATTGCCTACTAAGCGCCCTCTTATCCGCATGCGTGATATTATCGAGAACGGGCAAGCCGTTCTTGAATACACCCTTGGTATGGATTTCACGATTTATTCCAAGAACCGTCTGACAAAGGATGCGTCTGAGCGATGCCTCGCGCGACTTTCGGAGGCAGCCGTTAAACTTGGCCCGCTTGCTGAAGAGCTGTTTCCGCAGCATGATTGGCGCGGCATACGAAACCTCGGCAATATCCTGCGGCATGACTATCCCGACGTACTCGATACGGTGATTTGGGCGGCGATCACGCATCGTCTGCCACCGTTGCTCGCCGATCTGGAAGCCTTTCTCGCCCGATATCCCGAAGACCAGGAAACGCTTTAGGAAGCCCCTCATGTCCTTCTTCCCCGGAAACGACCCGGTCGCCGGCGACGCCTTTGCCTGCGATGCCATCGAGAATCTGATCATTCCGCGCATCAGCGATATCGGTGGGTTTTCCGTGCGGCGCGCTTTGCCGAGCCGGCAGAGAAGACTGGTGGGACCCTTCATCTTCTTCGACCGGATGGGACCGGCGCTGCTGCGGGCCGACGAGGCGCTCGACGTCAAGCCGCATCCGCATATCGGGCTTTCCACCGTCACCTACCTGTTCGACGGCGAGATCAAGCACCGCGACAGCCTCGGCACCGAACTCACCATCCGGCCGGGCGATATCAACCTGATGACCGCGGGCCGCGGCATCGTGCATTCGGAGCGCACGCCGGAAAACCTGCGCGGCCATCCGATGTCGGTCTCCGGGCTGCAGACGTGGCTGGCACTGCCGGATAACAAGGAGGAGATCGATCCGACCTTCTCGCACACGGATAAGGAAAAGATGCCGGTCATCGATGCGGACGGGGCGAGCGGCCGGGTGGTGATCGGCGCTTTCGAAGGCCTCGGCTCACCCGTTTCGACCTTCACCGACACGCTCTATGTCGATCTCCGCCTCGAGGCTGGCAAGCGTTTCCCGTTTGCAGCGGCGCATGAGGAGCGGGCGATCTACATTCTTTCCGGCGAACTCGTCGTTTCGGGCGACCGTTTCGCGGCCGACCAGCTTCTCGTCTTCCGGCCGGGCGACGATATCACCCTCGAAGCAGGCGCTCCGGGCTGCCACCTGATGCTGTTCGGCGGGGCAGCGCTGAATTCCAAACGCTACATCTGGTGGAACTTCGTTTCCTCCTCCAAGGAGCGTATCGAAAAGGCGAAAGAGGAATGGCGCACCGGCCGTTTCGATATCGTGCCTGGGGACGAGGAGGAGTTTGTCCCCTTGCCCACCGCCTGAAATCGGTTAGAACCGCAGGTCATGCAACTTGAAAAAGCCTGCTTTCTTCTCATCTTGGGGGAGAACACGCTTCCGGAAAGAGCAGAAAAGGCCATCGTCCGTGACATCAATCCCCGCCACGCCATTGCTCGACAAGGTCAAGCTTCCCTCCGATCTTCGCGCCATCGAAGATCGCGACCTGACGCAGCTTGCCCGCGAATTGCGCGACGAGATGATCGATGCGGTGTCGCGCACCGGCGGCCATCTCGGCGCCGGCCTCGGCGTCGTGGAACTGACGATCGCCATTCACAAGGTATTCAACACGCCGGATGACCGGCTGATCTTCGATGTCGGCCATCAGTGTTATCCGCACAAGATCCTCACCGGCCGGCGCGACCGCATTCGCACGCTGCGGCAGGAGGATGGGCTTTCCGGCTTCACCCGCCGGGCCGAGAGCGAATACGATCCCTTCGGTGCCGCACATTCCTCCACCTCGATCTCCGCCGGCCTCGGCATGGCGGTCGCGGCCGATCTTTCCGGCTCGAAGCGCAATGTGATCGCGGTCATCGGCGACGGCGCGATGTCCGCCGGCATGGCCTATGAGGCGCTCAACAATGCCGGTGCGCTGGATGCCCGGCTGATCGTCATCTTGAACGACAACGACATGTCGATCGCCCCGCCGACCGGCGCGATGAGCGCTTATCTGGCGCGGCTCGCCTCCGGCCGCACCTATATGGGCTTTCGCGACCTCGGCAAGAAGCTGACCGCCTATCTCGGCAAGAATGTCGACCGGGCGATCACCCGCGCCGTCGAACATGCCCGCGGTTACGTCACCGGCGGCACGATGTTCGAGGAAATGGGCTTCTACCATATCGGCCCGATCGACGGTCATTCCTTCGACCACCTCCTGCCGGTCCTGCGCAATGTGCGCGACAATGCTCGCGGCCCGGTGCTGATCCATGTGGTGACGCAGAAGGGCAAGGGTTATGCGCCCGCGGAAGCCGCCGCCGACAAATATCACGGCGTCAACAAGTTCGACGTCATCACCGGCGCGCAGGCGAAATCGAAACCGAACGCACCGAGTTATACCAGCGTGTTCGGCGAGGCGTTGGTTCAGGAAGCAGCACTCGACGACAAGATCGTCGGCGTCACCGCCGCGATGCCGAACGGCACGGGCATCGACAAGCTGGCGGATGTCTTCCCGGCCCGGACCTTCGATGTCGGCATTGCCGAACAGCACGCGGTGACGTTTGCGGCGGGCCTTGCGGCAGAGGGCTACAAGCCTTTCTGCGCGCTCTATTCGACCTTCCTGCAGCGCGGTTACGACCAGGTCGTCCATGACGTGGCGATCCAGGGATTGCCGGTGCGTTTCCCGATCGACCGCGCCGGCTTCGTCGGCGCCGACGGGCCGACCCACGCGGGCTCGTTCGATACGACCTTCCTCGCCACCTTGCCGGGCATGGTGGTGATGGCGGCCGCCGACGAGGCGGAGCTGAAGCACATGGTGCGTACAGCCGCTGCCTATGACGAAGGCCCGATCTCCTTCCGTTATCCGCGCGGCGAAGGCGTCGGGGTCGAGCTGCCGGAACGCGGCCAGATTCTTGAAATCGGCAAGGGCCGGGTGGTCAAGCAAGGTGCCAAGGTAGCGCTGCTTTCCTTCGGCACGCGCCTTAAGGAATGTGTGCTTGCAGCCGAGGATCTCGACGCCGCCGGTCTTTCGACCACGGTTGCGGATGCGCGCTTCGCCAAGCCGCTGGACCATGACCTGATCCGCCAGCTCGCTCGCCACCACGAAGTGCTGATCACCATCGAGGAAGGTGCGGTCGGCGGCTTCGGCAGCCATGTGCTGCAGTTCCTCGCGACCGAGGGCCTGCTCGACAACGGCCTGAAAATCCGCTCGCTGGTGCTGCCGGACATCTGGATGCAGCAGGCAAGCCCGGACGCGATGTATGCCAAGGCCGGCCTCGACCGCGCCGGCATCGTCTCGACCGTGTTCAGGACGCTCGGCCAGCCCCAGATCGGCGTCGGCTTTGCCGGCTGAGCCCGGTCGTCAGGTCCTCCCGGATTAGAAACCGAGGCGGCTCAGCGGCCCGATGATCTTGCGATAGAGCATCGGTGGTGTGAAGTCCCGCAGCACGTCGCGGCGTATTTCGGCGTAATCCTTCTTGTCGGTGGAATTCGGCCGCGGCTTGAAGAGCGTCGAATGCGACTTGCGGGAATCGTCCCACGTTGCCGTGTAATAATAAAGCGCGATCGAATCTCTCGATTTGTCTTCCGGATGGTTCACGACCGAGGGGTTGCCGTGGAAGGAATCCGATGTGGTCGAGAAGGTGACCATGCGATTGAACAGGGGAGTGAAGCTGTGCACCTTGCCCTTCATCTCCTTGTCCCAGATCTCGAACGAGCCGCCCCACTCTTCCCGCCAGTCCTTGTTGAGATAGATCAGCGTGTTGAGCCGGCGCTCGACCTTCATCTTGGAATGGAGATTGAAGTCGGCATGGATATCGAGATGCCCGCCATTGGCGGTCTCATGAACGCCGGCGCCGAAAAAGAATGGGTCGGGGATCAATCCTTCGATCCCAGTCATCTCCTCCAGAAACAGAATGAAGGGGCGCGAATTCAGCGCATAAAACAGGTTCTTGGTGTAGGTCGGAAGCCGCTCCGGAACATAGGAGACCTTCTTGTTTTCCTGCGCCCTTGCAAAGGTCGTTTCCTTTTCCGGACGGTTCCGGAGGTCGGTCAGGACGTTCTCCAGAACCTGCTCGGGCAGGAAATTGTCGATGCAGATATGCGGATAAGGCGATGCCGATTGATAAGCTCCGGCATAATTCTTGGCCATCGAGCGAGCAGCATCAACATCTGCCAGAAGAGTATCCGCATCAATGGGATATACTAACTGCGCCATTACACTCCCCCAAATTATACTTTGGCCAGAGTGTCATAATTTTTGGATGGCGCAAGCATGACAAAAGCTCATACTTCGAAAGCGTTAGTCGTTAGATAGATTCAAAATCAGATCTCACTCCTAAATTATAGCATGGAAATCAAATACTTCATTTGGAAGTGTCGTTCCACGCCTCAAGGGCCCACCGCACGGAGGCTCCGAAGCAGTATCTTCCTACGTCGAATGAAGTAACGCATCCCATTGAAGGGGCGGCTCCTAGTTCCGCTCGCCTTCGATCACCATGTCGAACTGCACGACATTGGAATAGATCGGCGTGCCGACGTCCATGGCGTAGCGGGAGCGGAAGATCTTGCCGCTGACATTGAAACCTATCTTCCGTCCGCTCCAGGAGGTCAGCTTCACATCGAAGATTTCGGACGAGCTATGCCCCTTGGCGGTCAGCGTGCCGGTGATGCGGGCGCTGTCCGGGCCGGTCTGCTCGACGCGCTCCGAGCGGAACGAGATCGTTTCGAAATGACCGGAATCGAAGACGGCACCGGAACGCAGGAAGGCGTCGATGCGGTCCTGGCCGGTGCTGACGCTTTCCGGCTTCAGATCGAAATTCACCATGGAATGCGCGAGATCGCCGGCTTTCAGGTTGAACGTGCCTGAAAACTTACCGAACTTGCCCTTGATGCCGCCGCCGCCGACCTGATCCACGGCAAACGCGATGCGGGAACCGGAGGTGATGGCATAACGCCCCGCCGCCTCGGTGAGGCTCGGAACGTTCACGGCCGAGAAGCCGGCTCCGGGGAGCGACATGGCGAGCAGCATGGCTGCGATGACGGTTGTCTTGCGGGTCATGGTCCCGGCTCCTCGATGGATGTTTTTGCGGTGCGGTGCCGGCTGCCGAGCATGCGGGTGAGCACGTCGTCGTGCCTGACATAGTGGTGGTAGAGTGCGGCGCCCGAATGCAAGAGGACGAGGGCCAGCGTCGAATAGGCGAGAACCGCGTGGACGGTCGTCCACCAGGCCTCGGCGGCATCGGACTTCGGCACCGGAAGATGCGGAATGACGAAGAGGTTGAACGCGAAGGTCGGAATTTCGAGCGGCGATACGGAGGCGATCATCCAACCGGCCACCGGCACCACCACCGCCAAGGTCAGCAGCAGATAGTGCATCGCGTCTGCCGAGCGATGTTCCAGTGCGCTCAGACCTTTGACAGGTTTCACCCGCACGACCGTCAGCGAATGGACCAGCCTCACGGCGGCTAGAAGCAGCGCCAGCATGCCGAAGGACTTGTGCCACTGGAAAAGCGAGAACTGCAGGGCTGGATCGATCGATTGGAGGGTCATGACGAAGCCGAGCACCAATAGGCCGAGGATCAACAACGCGATCAGCCAGTGCAGAACGATCGCGATGGGATCATAACCATCGGCAGGGCGACGCGGCATGGGATGTTTCCGGAACTCTTGGGCTAACTTACGATCGGAAACATCGTGCTTTCCGACCCGGCCGGCAAGCGCCAGCACGATCACTTTCATTCAATATTACTGAATTCGGATCTTTGCCGCCACCGTCACTGATCGGCGGCCGTCAGGAACAGGATATTCAGATCCTTTTCCGGATAGAAATCGTCCGCCGTCATCTCGAAAGTCGTGGGGCCGATCTTCTTCACGCTGTTGCCGCAGAAGCTGACGTAATCCTTCTCCTTCCCCTTGTCGATCGTCAGCTTGAACTTACCGATCGAACCGCCCCAGTTGGCGCCGGTGGTGAGGATGTAGGACACCCATTGCTCGGTATAGTTCGGGCCGCCTTTTCCGGCCGCCGCTTCGAGTTTTGCGGCGGTCTTCATGAATGCGGCGTCGATGCAGTAGCGGTCGGCATAGTCCTTGTAATTCGTCGCCGGCTTACCCTGATCGATGAAGGTCATGGCGACGGTGCCGCCGACGCTCGGCTTATAACGGTGGCTGACGCGGACGGGTTTGCCGGCCGGAAATTTCGTCTTCCACCAATAGACCGAGCGCAGCGTCCAGGCCGGCGTCAGGTCCTCCTGCCAGCCCTTGCCGGCGTCGTAGCGGTTGACGAAAACCAGCCCCTCGGCGATCCAGGCGGCCTTTACGTCTTCAGGCAGGGCCTTGAGTGCGGCAAGCGTCCTGTCGCTATAGGGCAGAAGCGGAATGTTGCGCGCCACGAGTTCGTCGGTGCGGTCGATGCCGGCCGCCAGCACCCTTTGCTGCAGCTCCGGCTTGATCTGCCGGCCGTCCTGCACGACCGAGAAACCAAGGAAATTGTCCGCATCGGTATCGTCGAGCGCGATATTGCTGTCCATGCTGCCGGTGATGTCCGGCATCGGAAAGGCGATGACGCTTTCGACGTCCTTGTCGCTGGTGTTCTTGAAGACGTAATCGACCAGCACTTCCTCGCGGGAAATGTAGAGCTGTTCCTCGGCCATGGCCACATCCGAGGTCTGGACGTAGATCAGCCCGCCCGTCTTCAGTTCCGCCATGGAATCGTTGGCGAGTGCCGGGTTCGCGACGAACAAAAGCCCGCCCATCAGCAAGGTGCATCGCATATCCGTCCCTCCCATTTCCTCGCCGGTTTTCGGCCGCCGGAAGATAGACGCAAATGCTGAAACAGAGAAGGCAGGCCGGATGGTCTCTGGCCTGCCTTCAGACTGCTGACAAACCCGTCGATATTTTCGGCGGGTTTTGTTTTTGTGGATTTGTTTTTCCGCCGGGAGGTCTTGGCGGGAGGCGCAGAAGGATGGGCTGGCTCATGCCGCGGCTGGTTTTGGTGTTTTGATGAGCGCCATTGCGA
>NZ_JBFTNK010000010.1:0-183761 GCF_056397445.1 Neorhizobium sp. 05N33
GCAATGGCGCTCATCAAAACACCAAAACCAGCCGCGGCATGAGCCAGCCCATCCTTCTGCGCCTCCCGCCAAGACCTCCCGGCGGAAAAACAAATCCACAAAAACAAAACCCGCCGAAAATATCGACGGGTTTGTCAGCAGTCTGAGCCGGCGGAAACGCCGGCTTTTTTCGTTGCGGAGAATGACAGGAAGATCCGCCAGTTCCCGGCAGGCGGGCATTTCGGACGTCAATCGCGATAGCTCGGATCGATCCTGTCCAGCTTTCGCAGCATCGCCGGCCATTCCTTCAGCCCCGGCTTTGCCGGCGACATCTCGTACATGTGCGCTGTCAGTTCGGCGATCTTCTCTTCCGGGATCGAAAGGCCCTGCGGCTGGGCGGCCATGGCGGCGAGCTGGGCGCGGGCGGCCTTTTCCAGCCAAAAAGTCCAGACGAATGCCTCGCCGACACTTTCGCCCGAGGTCAACGTGCCGTGGTTCTTGAGGATCATGTTCTTGTGGACCCCAAGATCGTGGATGAGCCGCTCCTGCTCTTCCATGTTGAGGGCCAGGCCCTCGTAGCCGTGGTAGCCGATGCGGTTGTAGAAGAACATCGAATGCTGGGAGAGCGGCAGCAGGCCGCAATCGAGCATGGAAAGCGCCATGCCTGCCTCAGTATGCAGATGCATGACGCAGTTGAGCTCGTGGCGGGCCTTGTGCACGGCGTGGTGGATGACGAAACCGGCGCCGTTCACCGGATAGTCAGACTTGCCGATGATCTTCGCCTCGTGGTCGATCTTGACGAGGTTGCTCGCCTTGATCTCGTCGAAGGCCATCCCGAACGGATTGATCAGGAAGTGGTTTTCCGTGCCCGGCACACGGGCGGAGATATGCGTGTAGATGAGGTCGTCCCAGCCGTAGAGTGCCGCGAGACGATAGGCGGCGGCGAGATCGACGCGCACTGCCCATTCCTCGTCGGTGACCGAGGCCCGGTCGAATTCGGTGATGACCTCGCCGGATTGGTCCTGTCCTGCCAGCCCGATGACGTGACGTTGAAATGCCATGTGACGTCCTCCCCAGAGTTCAAAAGCTAGAGTTCAAAAGCCCAGATTGCGATCGGAACCACCGGCGTCGGCAACGGCGTTCCCTTGAAAAACGCTTGGACATTCTCGACCAGCAAAAGGGCCATGGCGAGGCGGGTTTCCGCGGTGGCGCTGCCCTGATGTGGCGTCATGATCACATTCGGCATCCACAGCAGCTTTTCCGAAACCCTCGGCTCGTTGGCGAACACGTCCAGCGCCGCAAAGCCGAGCTTGCCGGTTCTGAGCGCCTCCACCAGCGCCGCCTCGTCGACGATCGAACCGCGCGAGACGTTGACCAGCGTACCCTCGGGTCCGAGCGCCTCCAGCACTTCGCGGTTGACGATCTTCCTGGTGTCCTCGCCGCCGCGGCTGGCGACGACGAGAAAATCGCTCTCCTTCGCCATCGCCACGAGGTCCGGCATATAGGTATAGGGGACAGGTTTCTGCCGCGGACCATGATACGAAACCCGCATGCGGAAAGCGGCGGCCCGTTCTGCAATCGCCGCGCCGATATTGCCGAGCCCAACGATGCCGATCGCCTTGTTCTTGAGCGACCGGCCGAGCGGGACCTTTGCCGCGATCGTCGTCCATCGGCCGTCGCGAATATATTGGGTCTGGGGCACGATATCGCGGGCAGAAGCCAGCATCAGCGCCATCGCGAGATCGGCGACATCCTCCGTCAGCAACCCCGGCGTATTGGAAATACCGATGCCGCGCGACTTGATGGTCGGCATATGGATCGAGTCGATGCCGATACCGTAACAGGCGACCAGCTTCAGGTCGGGGAATTTTGCCAGTACTTCCGCATTGGCGCCAACGCCGGGATCGGTGACCAGCACCTGCACGCCCGGCATCTCATCCCCGGCTGCGACCTCCGCGAACGACATTTGCCGCCCGCCCATGCCTTCGAGCGTCGAGACCACCGAAGCCGGCAGGACCGCCGTCAGCACAACGATACGGATGGTTTTCTGGTCTGATGTCACGGAAACGATGCCCTCCCCGGATCGAAATCTTGGAACCGACTTTATACGGCTCCCTGCCATGACGATAGGTCTTTTCGTCCATGTCGAACGGAATTTGTCATCGACGGATTACCCGTGAATGAACTTCCAGGGACTTACCTCGCTTTCGAGCGACAGCGGCACTTCGATCAGCCACGGCCCGCCACGCGTGATCGCGGTCTCGATTGCGGTGCGGAGATCCTCCGGCGCACTCACGCGGACGAAATCCACATGGAAGGCGGCGGCGAGCTTGTCGAAATCCGGGTTTTTGAGCTCCGAGCCGATCAGCCGCCCGCCAAAAGCTTCGCTCTGGTCGCGCTTCACGTTGCCGAAGGCGGAATTGTTGAAAACGACGGTGATGACGTCGATGCCATATTGGGCGGCGGTCGCCAGCTCCTGGGCGGCGAACATGAAGCCGCCATCGCCCGCGATCGAGACGACCGGCACGTCCGGCCGGGCGACCTTGACGCCAAGTGCTGTCGGAAAGCCGAAGCCGAGTGTGCCCTGGAAGCCGGTCGAGATGAAGGTGCGTGGTTCGTAGACCGGATAGCAGTACCAGGAGGCGAAACCGGACTGGCAGACCTCTTCGACAAGGATGCCGTCATCCGGAAGGGCCGCGCGGATCGCCTGTAGATATCCGTAATGCGGCGAGATTTTCTGGATGGCCTGCGCCGTTTCCACGCGCGCCTTTCGGATCGCTTCCTGCCAGTCGTTGGAAGGCGTCCGCGGCTTGAGTTCGTCAAGCAGCGCTGTGAGGGAAGTCTTCGCCCTGCCAAGTACGCCGAGGGCCTCCGGTGTGCGGGTCAACTCCTCCGCGTCGATTTCCAGCCGCACCACCGGCACTTCGGCTCTCGGCTTCCAACGCCAGCTCGGCACCTCGAGCCGGGTGCCGATGCCGATGACGCAATCGACCACCGGCCACAGCTTTCGCGCCTCGGCGATGGTGAGGCCGAGTTCGTGGCGGTTGGAAACCACGCCGCGCCCGGAGCGAAAGCCGACCACCGGCGCATGCAGCATTTCCGCAAGCCGCAGCACTTCCTCACGGGCCTCGAATGCGCCGGGGCCAACGAAGATCATCGGCCGCTCCGCCCTGCCGATCACAGCCGCCGCCTCACCGATCGCCACGTCGGCTATCGGATCCGGATGGTTTTCGAGCGGCCAGGCGATCTCGAATTCGCCCTCCGCCACGAACTGTTCCCAGGGCATTTCGACCGTCGCCGGGCCCGGTTTCAGCGAGCGCATCTCGCGAAACGCATGGGCGATGGCGGCAGAAACATCCCCCGCCTTGTCGGCGCGTTCGGCGGACTTGGCGATGCCGGCGAGAACGGCGCGCTGGTCGCGCATCTCGTGCAGATGTCCGCGACCCTTGCCGAGAAACGCGGTCGGAACCTGCCCGGTCAGGCACAGAACCGGCTCGTTGCAGCCCCAGGCGGTCAGCAGCGCCGCACCAGTGTTGAGCACCCCCGGCCCCGGTACGACGGAATAGACGCCGGGATTGCCCGAGGCGCGTGCGTAACCGAAGGCCATGTAGGCGCAGGTCTGCTCGTGCCGCGGCGTGATCACCCGCATGCCGTCACGCTGAAAGGCGTCGAACAGGCCATAGAGCTGGGCGCCCGGTATGCCGAAGACGGTGTCCACATGGTGAGCGCGCAGCGATGCGACGATGGAATCGCCTCCGGTGATGGTCATGTGAGAGATTCCCTGTGAATGGATGTTTGGACCTTGTGGTGCGTGTGGCGCATGGAGCGGTTACGACGGTGCTTCTTGCCGATCTCCCCCCTTGAGGGGGAGATGCCCGGCAGGGCAGAGGGGGGTGCAGCGGCATACTCTTCGTAGTGAATTTGCGGCGCCACCCCCCTCTGTCACTTTCGTGACATCTCCCCCTCAAGGGGGGAGATCAGAGGGAACATGCCGCGCCGCTCAACATCACCGCAAGCGATCGCCCAATCTTCCCGTCCCTACAAACTCTTCCTTACCGTCGGGTCCAGGTTGAACAACTTCGCCGCATTCAGCCCCAGGATATTCCGTTTCGCCTGTTCGCTCAGGAACGGCAGGTCGTAGATCTCCTGCGGCAGGTCGAAATCGAAATGCGGCCAGTCGGATGCAAACAGGAGTTGGCTCTCGGCGTTGATCATCTCCAGCGTCAATTGCAGCGCCTTCATGTTCACCGTTTCCATCGGCTGGGTCGTGTACCAGCAGTTTTCACGCATGTATTCGCTCGGCAGCTTTTTCAGCTGCGGCGCCTCGGAAGGGCGCATCAGGTACTGGTCGTCGAGCCGCTGCATCAGGAAGGGGATCCAGGCGAGCCCGCTTTCCACCCAGATGCTTTTCAGCTTCGGGAAACGTTCCGGAATACCGTTCAAGATCCAGTTGGTCATGTGGACCATGTTGCACCAGACGAAGCTGAGCGCGTGCATGCCGAGGAAGCGGTTGATGGTCGCAAGCGACTGGTCCTGCCAGTGATAGGCGGCATGGAAGGCGATCGGCAGGTTGCGCTCCTCGAGCATCGCATAGATGCGCATGTAGTCGTTGTGGTGCACCGCCTTGTGGCGAACGGACGGAACGCAGAAGCCGATGACACCCGGCTGGCCGGAAAATTCCTCGATGGTGCGTTCCGCTTCCTTGGGCACGTTGAAGGGCAGGTAGGCGAGCGTCTTCAGCCGGTCGTCCTTGGAGAGCACCTTGTCGATCAGCCAGCGATTATAGGCGCGGCCGAGATAGACCTCCATTTCCGGTTGCGGATGCAGGCCGAGCGTCAGCATCGGCGTCGGGAACAGCACCATGTAATCGACGCCTAGCGCGCTCATCGCCCGGCGCGAGAGGGTAATGTCGCGATGAACCCCGTCATCGACCTTTTCGCGGATGCCCGCCTGGTGCGGAATGCGGCCGCCGACGTCCTGGTATTTGAGGCCCATGTCGCCGTTCAAGCCGTAGGAGGCGGTGCCCATCTTCTCGTCGTGGAAGAGCATAGCCTGATGGCGGATGACCGGGTCCTCGATATATTGCACCAGTTCATGCCAGGAGATCGTCTCGGTGTGGTGGGCATCCACATCACAGATCAGCCAGTCCTCGAAACCACGCTTCTTAGCGGCCCGGTTGGCATGCGCGAGGATGTCGCGCGTATCGGTGAAGACGTCGATCTGCTGCACCGGCAATTCGCGGGCGCGATCCTTGTTGGAAATATCCATGTTCGCTCTCCTCAGGCGAAAGAGTGGATTTATGCCTCAGAGTTCATCCGGCCGGCGCCGGTACCAGAGCGCCAGTTCCATCGGCCCGAGATGCAGGGCGCGCAGGATTTCGGAGACGGCTGACAGCGCTTCGGTGGCGGTCACCGTTTCGTCGCGGGAGCCGGTCAGCGGCCGAAAGGTGCGTTCCTCGCCGTCGCTCTTGGCGACGTAAAGCCGGATCGCCGCCGTCATCATCCGGGCCACCGCTTCGTCCGAGACGCGCGATGCTTCGCCGTTTTCCAGCAGTTCGGCCGTCGCCTTCTCGATCTCGGCGGTGGCGTCCTCGATCCAGCCATAGGGGTCGTTGCGTAATGTGGGTTCAGAGGACGACATAGACCTGCCCCTCCCGGATCGCCAGTTCGGCACGGTGCAGGCGGTACTTGGCCGGCCCGGCATTGCGGCCGGTTTCCAAGTTGAATTCCCAGCCGTGCCACGGACAGGCGACGTGCATGTTCTCTTCGTTGTATTGGAGCGTCCGCACCTCCTGCCTTTCATCGACGGGCTCGATGACTTGAGGATAGATGCGGCCTTGACAGATCGGCCCCTGCCGGTGCGGGCACATGTTGTGCCAGGCGTGCAGCGCGCCCTTCACCCGAAAAATGCCGATCTCCCGCTCCCCGCAGGCGACGACCTTGCGGCCGCCATCGGCGATCTCATCCTCCGAACAAACCAGATATTCCGCCAAGGTCTCCTCCTTATCCTTCGCGTGATTTCAATATTCTTGAAATCATTCAGTTATATTGTATAAAGATGAATGAGGACGTCAAGCGGAGAGGTCATGGACGCGTCGGTAAACCAGAAAGCGGCAGGCAAGGACCCGGAGATCAGGGGCGCCGGCATCCAGTCGCTTGAAAAGGGGCTGAAGGTGCTGACGGCGATCCAGCATGCCGGCCGTGCCATGCGGCTGAACGATATCGCGGCTGCTGCCGGCATGACGCCGAGCATGGCGCATGGTTATCTGGTCAGCCTGGTGCGCACCGGCTTCGTCGCGCAGGACCGGCTGTCCGGCCTTTATGATCTCGGCGATGCCGCACTGCAGCTCGGGCTTGCTTCGCTTTCCCGCACCGATTTCCTCAGCCTTGCGCGCGCGGCGATCTCGCAGCTTGCCGCCGAGCTCGGCGAGACGGTGACCCTGGCGGTGTGGAATGGCGATGCGCCTGTCGTGGTCGACAAGATCGAGGGCCGCTCCGACAGCGTCTACGAGATCAAGGTCGGATCGCTGGTCCGCCTGTGGCCGACGGCGACCGGCCGGGTCTTCATGGCCAACCTGCCGAATGCCGAATGGGAACATCACCTGCGCGCCATGATGCGCCAGGGCGGCGAAGCGGAGGGCTCGATCGCCCGTTTCATAACCGATCTCGCAACGGTGCGCAGCCAAGGGTATGCCGCGACGCTGCCGTCCACGGTTCCGGATTTTTCGGCGGTCGCCGCCCCCGTCTTCGATCACCGCTCGCATCTGAAAGCGGTTGTCACCGTGCTCGGTCGACAGGATGGCTTCGATATCGCGCCCTCCGCCCTGCCGCTGACCGCCACGTTGCGTGCCGCCAGATCCCTGTCGCTGCGGCTCGGCGCTTCAGTAAGTTGAGGGTTTTGTGCAACGCGACTTGTGCCGTTGCACTTTCTCCGCTACCCCGCTCATATAACCGTTTAAAGAAGGTCACCGCATCGTGATGGCTGAAGACGTCAGGCCCGAAGAAGCAAGCACCGGCGATTGGGTGATGCAGCAGCCCCGGGCGATCTACTTCCTGAACCAGGCAAATCATGCCGTGCGCAGCCGGCTGGAAGTGGCGCTGTCGGCGCTGCAGATGACCGGCATTCAATATACGGTGCTGAGCGTCATCGGCAGCCGCGAAGGGCTGTCCTCAGCCGAACTTTCGCGTCGCTTCTTCGTGACGCCGCAGACGATGAACGAGCTGATCGGCGGCCTGCAGCGCCGCAATCTCATCACCCGCAAGGAAGACCCGGCCAACCGTCGCATCCTGCGCATGAGCCTGACGACCGAGGGCAAGCGGATGATAAAGGCCTGCGACGCGGCAGCCGACGCCGTCGAGCGGGACGTCTTTTCCTTCCTGCCCCAGGAAAGCTACCAGCAGCTCCGCGAGCTTTGTCGGCTGGTCGCCCGCAATCTTCGCGAGCGCGACGACATCCCCAAGGGAGACTGACAAAATGCACGGCCGGCGATAGATTTTTCGCAGGCCGTGTCGAACGGGCTTATTCTCGAACGACATTGGTGTAGCAGGCCGATGACGGGCTGCGGCACACACGGAGAAAAGCCATGAAATACATGCTGATGATCTATCGCGACGAAGCATTGTTCGCTGCCGACGCCAAGAGCGGCGCCCATTCCGCCCCCTATATCGCTTATGCCGAAGCGCTGAAGAAATCCGGCGCGCTTGTCGGCGGCGACAGGCTGCAGGTTTCCGAGACCGCAAGCACGGTGCGGGTCACGGGCAACAAGACCGAGGTGCTGGATGGGCCCTATGCCGATACCAAGGAACAGCTGGGCGGCTTTTACATCATCGACGTGCCGGATCTCGACGCCGCGCTCGAATGGGCAGCGAAATGCCCGGGAGCGATCAACGGCGCGATCGAAGTGCGCCCGATGTGGGTGATGTGACGCCGATGGTCGGCGGCGGCGAGGTTTTGGACGAGGTTTCCGGCGAGGCCGAGCGCGTCGCCCGCCAGTCCTACGGCCGGCTCGTCGCCTTCCTTGCCGCCCGCACCCGCGATGTGGCGGGTGCGGAGGATGCGCTGTCGGAAGCCTTCGCTTCGGCGCTTTCCGATTGGCCTCATGCAGGCATTCCGAAAAATCCCGAGGCCTGGCTGCTGACGGTCGCCCGCCGAAGGCAGCTCGATGCGATGAGGCGCGGGGGCACGCGCGCCGCGGCCGCGGAGCATCTGAAACTGCTGTCCGACGAGCTTTCCGATCAGCAGCAGGCGGAAATCCCGGATGAGCGGCTGCGGCTGATGTTCGCCTGCGCCCATCCGGCGATCGACGCCCGGATGCGTGGGCCGCTGATCCTGCAGACCATTCTCGGCTTCGACGCGGCGACGATCGCCAGCACCTTCCTGGTCCCGCCGGCCACCATGGGGCAGCGGCTGGTCCGCGCCAAAACCAAGATCCGCGACGCCGGCATCGCCTTTCGCCTGCCCGAACGCGCCGACATGAGCGAACGGCTGGATGCGGTTTTGGAGGCGATCTATGCGGCCTTCACCGACGGCTGGATCGACCCGGCCGCCGCCCCGTCCCGTCGCCGCGGATTGGCGGAGGAGGCGATCTGGCTCGGTCGGCTGGTGGCCGTGATGCTGCCCGACGAGCCGGAAGCGCTCGGCCTGCTGGCACTGATGCTGCATCTTGAAGCCCGGCGCGGCGCGCGGCGGACCGAGGCCGGCGATTATGTAGCGCTCGCCGAACAGGACCCGACCGCCTGGGACAGGACGCTGATCGACGAGGCCGAAGACATCCTGCTCACCGCCAGTCACCGCGGAAGGATTGGCCGCTATCAATTGGAAGCCGCCGTGCAATCGGCCCATGCAATCCGCCGTTTCGGCCGTCAGCCCGATTGGGCGATCCTCGAAACGCTTTACGACCATCTGGGGGCGTTGACCGGCTCGCCGGTCGTTGCCGTCAACCGCGCCGTGGTGATCGCCAGCGGCCGGAGCGTGGAGGAAGGGCTCGCGGTGCTCGATGCGGTCAACGGCGACCAGCGCCTTGCCGACTACCAGCCCTATTGGGCCGCCCGCGCCGACCTGCTTTCCCGCTGCGGCCGAAGACAGGAAGCCGATGCCGCCTATGAGCGCGCCATCGGTCTCGAAACGGACCCGGCGATCCGCCGATTCCTGGCAGGTCGCCGTGTGGGACTCGCAGTTACGTCCTGAGCCGGAGCTGGAGAGGAACTTCGCCGCCTTGCCTTGAGATTAAAGTGCCCGACCGACCGCCCGGTCGTTTTCGAGGCGGGCGATGCAGCCGGCGAGCTTGGCCAGCAGAAGGTCGAAATCGATCGGCTTGGTCAGATAGTCCGCCGCCCCTGCCCGCAGTCCGGTCAAGACATTGTCCTTGTCGGTCAAGGCCGAAAGCAAGATGAAGGGGATGTTGAAAAGCTCGGCGTGGTTCATCTGGATTTCTGCCAGGAGCTGGTGACCGTCCATGACGGGCATCGAAATGTCGCAGATGACGATGTCCGGCCAATAGGACAGGATGGCCTCCAGCCCCTCCTGCCCATTGGCGGCCTCCAGAGTTGCAAACCCGGCGTCCGTCAGTTCTTCAACGATGAGCTGGCGGATATCCGCTTCGTCGTCGATGCATAGTACGGTAATCATCCTGCTCTTCCCTAAGCTGCACGTTTGATGAGATTTGCGAGCGGTCCCTTGTTCGGGAGCGCCACCGTGAATGTTGTTCCCCGGCCGAGCACGCTCTCGACCGAGATTGAACCGCCATGCAGGTCGACGATCTGCTTGACGAGGTTGAGTCCGATGCCGGTGCCGGCAATCCCGGTCGCGCTGCGGGCCCGGTAATAGGGCTGGAAAAGCTTCGGCAGATCCTCGGCATCCATGCCGATGCCGGCATCCTGGATCGACACATAGGACATGCCGTTCTTCGTCGAGGTGCGGATATGGATGTCCGGCGCCTGGGGGGCATATTTGACGGCATTCGAAAGCAGGTTGGTGAAGACCTGTTCGATCGTTGTGCGATCGGCAAGGATCGTCTGCGGCAGATGCGAGAGGTCCCGGTGAATCCTGTGGGATTTGCGAACGTCCATCTGTCGGGCGCAGCAGGATTCGATGATTTCCGCCAGCGAGAGGCGTTCCGGCTTCAGCGTCGTCTTGCCGGTTTCCAGCCGGCCCGCCGACAGGATGCTCTCCATCAGGTCCACCATGCGCAGCACGGCGGCGCGGATCTGGGCCGACTTCTCTTCCACATATTCCGGCTTCTGGGTTGTTTTCGTGCGCGACAGGCGCTGTGCTGCGGCATCGATGATGGCAAGCGGCGTTCGGAACTCATGAGAAGCCATGGTGACGAACTGACGCTGCAGGGCGTTCACATGCCGCTCCTGTGCCAGGAGCCTGTCCAGTTCCTGCCGCTGGTGCTCGATCTCCGTCGTCCGCAGCCTGACGCTCTCTTCGAGCTGGTCGCGATGGCGCATCAGTGCCAGACGGCTCTCGGACAGGTCGAGGGTTGTCTTGCGCAGCCCCCGGCCCAGAAAGATCACCACGCCCATGGCCACGACGATACAGGCAATGCCAACCGGAGCGATCTGCTCGATAAGCATCAGGCCCGGCCGGATGGGCTGCCAAGCCATATATCCCAGCATCGAGCCATCAGTGGCGATGACTGGAATGGCTGCAGTCGATTGGGCCGTGTCGGTGGTAAAATGCAGCGTCTCGATCCGGGCGTAACGGGCGATTTTCTCGACCGCGCTGGCATCCAGGAATCTGACGGCAACCGCGATGAATTCCTTGCCGGCATCCAGCGTCACCTCGTCGCTGCTCGGGACGATCGGTCTTGCGCTGACGACAGCCGGCCGGCCGGCGACCGAGAGGATCTTTTCCGCGAAAATTTCGGCAAGCACCGGGGGATTGGAATCGCCGGGTGCGGTCCGTTTGTGGAGCACCGCCCGGATGTCTTCCCGCAAGGCCGCCGCGGCCTTTTCATCGCCGAGAAAGGTCAGGGCCGCAATATCCTCGCCGTCCCGCATCGCAAAGACCAGCTCGTCCCGCTCGTTGAACACGTAAGTGCGGTCATGACTGAAATATTTGTGCATCCACATACCGATATTGTCGGCAATCCATGGGTGATCGTCCTTGGCGACAAGCAGGACCGCGTCGTTCCAGACGGTGACGCTTTCCAGTTCATGCTGTACGGCTTTTACCTGCTCGTCGAGGCCCTGTTCGACATAGCCCTTCTGCCGGGTCAAGGAGAAATCGTCCACCTTGACCGAGGCAAGCCACATGAACCCGGCGAGAAGCAGCGCTGTCAGTGCCGTCAGCAATGTCAGCACGATCGTGACGTGCGATGTGATACGGATGTTCTGCTGCATGGGCACCGCTTTCTCTCGGCCCATCATGCATCCAAAACATTACATTCCGCTAAATTTTAAATGCCAAGGTTGAACGGAGTATTTTCCATACAGCTGTGGGTGTGGCGTCAGGCGGCGATGGTCGTCCCGGTGGTCGAACCGACACTCCGGGAAAGAAACGACCTCCCTTTCCCCGACTATAACCAGGAAGCCGGGTTTTTCGGCAACCGCCCGTCGGGGTCGGTGACCGTGAGCTTCGGCTGGTCCTTGCCGTTCCAGCGCCAGAGGGCGACGCAGGTTCCGCCCGGCGACATGAATGACGGATAGATGACGCCGTCCCGGCCATCATCGAGCAACCTCTCTGCGAGGAGATGCGTTGCCGGTATCCGGCCGGCATCGAGATCGGCTCGCCATTCGCAGCGGTGGATGGTCTCGTCGACACCGAGACCGGACAGAACCTCGGGACTGGTCAGATCGGCGAGCCGCGCGCCGTCGAGCCGAAGCTGGGCGATCAGGGCCGGGTGCTGGACGAAACCCTGATTGTACTCCGCCCAGGCGGTAGAGAGCTCGCGCGCCGCATAGATGGTCGCTGCGCCAACCGGGTTCCAGCGTCCGCCGAAACGGGCAGCGCCGTCGCCGGAAAGCGGCGCATGCGCCCAGCGCGGCACATAGGCACGCCAGAGAACGCCTGATTCCGGGGCCAATTCAGGCATAGACGCCGGAGCGCACCGCCTCCAGATAGGCGAGCACCTTGTCGGCCTTGCCTTCGCCGACGAGGTCGTAAGCCGTCTTGCCGGCCCAACCCGGGATAGGCTGGTGCTTGAACCAGATCGCCGCGCGGTTCTCGTCGCCGGCCATCTCGCTCGCCATCGCCAGGATGCGCACGACCGGGGAGAGCGCCAGATCGACCTTGCGGGCGCCGCTTTTGGCCGTCAGCGTGTTGCGGGCGACACCGATCAGTTTCGCAAGCTCCGCCTGGGTCAGTCCGAGCAGATCGGACACCCGCCGCGCCGACAGAAGCGCGGATTGCTGTTCACGGAAAGCGGCGGCGCCGATTTCAAAAGCATGAGCCATGTGAATAGTCCTGATCCAATTTTGATCATCTATCGGTCAATATGAGCTCAATTTCCGCACATTTCAAGTGCTACCGCTAATCGTCGTCTTCTTCCAGTTCCGGCTCGACGAAATCGTCGACCGGCAGCTTGCGGGTCAGCAGCCCGGCATCCTCCAGCATTTCCGTATCCGGCAGGTCGCGGAGCGTGTCGAAACCGAAGGCGGTGAGGAAGGCCGGCGTGGTGATATAGGTATAAGGCGCACCGGGCGTCGGGCTGCGCGGGCCGGAGGCGAGGAAACCGAGCTGCCGGAGCGTCGCGATCGTATCACGGCTCACCTCGCGCCCGAAAATCTTCGAAATTTCGGCGCGTGTCACCGGCTGGAAATAACCGATCGTCATCAGCACCAACGCCTGGTGATCGGTCAGATCTGCGGGCGGTGCGTTGGCGGCACCGGAGGCATGGATGACATCCGCAAATTCCGGCCGCGTGCGATGCTGCCAGCCGCCGGCGACCGCGACGAGTTCATAAGGCCGGCCGCCGAGCGACTCGCGGATCTCCTCGATGATCGCTTCGATATCGCAGTCCTCTCCGACGATCCGCTCCAACGCTTTCCGGGTGACGGGCTCGGAAGAGGCAAAGATCACCGCCTCCACCCGCGCCGCCCATTGGCGATGCCGCTCCTCCTGCGTCAGGTGGAGAAGCTCCTTGTCGATGACGATTTGCCGCGCACGCTTCGCCATGCTCAGAGCCCATAGATGCGGAAGGTGGGGCGGCCAGAAAGCTCGCGCACCGCTTCCAGCTGCTGCAGCCGCTCAAACAGCCGGCGCGACGCGAAACGGGAAAGGTTCGGTGTCTGCAGGGAACCCGAGACGGCGTCATCGGATAGCAGCAGGCGCAACCCGTCCTCCGCCCCTTTCGCACGCAGCTTCGGCGTGACGAACGCAAGCCGCTCGGCGCGCCGGGCGATGTCTGCCGCCAGCCGGCCGGCTTCGGCCGCGGCATGCACCAGGGCAAGGCAGATCGCCCGATCGAACTCGTTTTCACCGGGCCGAATGCGGCCGCGCCCGCCTTCGGCGCGAAATACAGAAGAAAAGCGCTGGCTCATCAATAGCGGCACGGGCAGGGGCCAGCGCAGCTTCTGCGCCAGAAGGAGATCGGCCAGCCACCAGCCGAGCGCTTCAGCATCGGGGCGGATCGTGTGCGTTTCGCGGATGATCGCCGCAGCCGCGAACGGCGCGGCCGATCCGGCGAGGCCGAGGTCGTCAAACGTCTGCGTGAGCGTTGCCAGCGGCTCGTCCCATTTGATGCCGAGCATGCCGGCTACCGTCTGCAGCATGTCCGCATCGAGCGCGGACGAACGCGAGGCAAGCCGTTTCCACGCCGAAAGGATCTGCCCGGCCGGACCGGGATCGTCCCCCGGCCTGCGCAGCAGCCAGGCATCGCGCAGCCCGGCCTCGTCTTCCGAACGCCCCGCAAGCCGTACAGCCGCCGCCGCGCATTTCAGGGCCAGCCGCTGCCGCCAGGCGCCCGCCCAGTCCGGTTCGGCCCGAACGATCTGGTCGAGCGGATAAAGCGCGCCACCCGCCATGAATGCCGCACCCGCGGTGTCCGCGGCAAAAGTCTGGGGACCTGCCCAGCGAGCCGCCGGCACGGGCTGAAACGGCGTCTTCGGAGATACGGCCTTGGGAATCATGGGCGCGAGCGTAAATTTTATGTGCGCTTGTGGCCACCGATCGCGCAGCAATCCGCACCGTCGGCTGCGGATTTGCACCGTTATTTGCAGGACGCGCTGCAAAAACACTGAAAATCGACGAGCCGAGGCCCCTGTCCCGGTCGATCAATAGGAGTTGAATTTTGCGGATCGGCGCGCCGCCCTACATAGGGTGCGGCTGGCCAAGGAGGATTTCAGTTTGACGTTCCATCGGATGATTGCATCTCTCGCCGTAGTCCTTGCCCTTTCAGCGCCGGTGCTTTCGGGCCCGTCCTGGGCGCAGCAGCCGCGCGGCGGTGACGAGAACCGCGAGCGGGGGCGCCAGACGGAGCAGAGTGTCGGTGGTGGCATATTCAGCCTGATTCCGGCCGATTCCACCACCGAACATGTCTTCAAGGCGCCTTCCGGCGATCTCCCCTATACCGCGACGGCCGGCACGCTCGATCTCTTCGGCCAGGACGGCAACCGCTCGGCGAAAATCTTCTATACCGCCTATATCGCGAAGAACAGAACGTCGGGCCGACCGCTCACCTTCGCCTTCAACGGCGGTCCGGGCGCTGCCTCCGCCTATCTGCATCTCGGCCTGGTCGGTCCGAAAATCCTGGAATTCGGCGCAAGCGGCGACAACGGCACGACGCCCCGGCTGAAGGACAATCCCGAAAGCTGGCTAGCGTTCACCGATCTCGTGCTGATCGATCCGGTCGGTACCGGCTGGAGCCGCGCCGCCAGCAACGACGCGGCCGGCGGTTATTACGGCGTGCGGCAGGATGCCGACAGCCTCTCGAAGGCGATCACGCTCTACGTCCAGAAGAACAACCGGCTCGATGCGCCGAAATACCTGCTCGGCGAGAGTTATGGCGGTTTTCGCGCCGCCAAGGTCGCCGTGTCTCTGAAGAACAGTCAGGGGATGCTGGCTTCGGGCATCATCATGCTGTCGCCACTGGTGGAAGGCCGTTTCCTTGCCAATTCGGACGATCCCTTGAGTGCAGCGCTACAGCTTCCCTCGCTCGCCGCAGCCGAGATGGAGCGCCGCAACCAGTTCACGCCGGAAAAGCTTGCCGATGCCGAACGTTTCGCCATCGGTGACTATCTCGTCGGGCTTGCCGGCCCCTCCCCCACCGGCCAGGCGGCCGATACGCTCTATGGCCGGGTTTCCGAACTCACCGGCATTCCGAAGGACATCGTTGCCCGCACCCGCGGTTTCGTCGGCGATATCTATGCCAAGCAGATGGGCGGACCGGGAAAGATCGTCAGCCCTTATGACGCAGCCTACGCGGTGCCGGATGCCTATCCGGAAGATGCCGTCACCCGCAATGACGACCCGATCCTCGAAGGTTACACACGCGCCTATGGCGCCGCGTTTGCCGCCTATGCCCGCAACGAACTCGGTTTTGCGACCGAAATGACCTATTCGCTGCTGAACGAGGAAGTGAACCGGCGCTGGGAGTGGAACGGCAGCCGTGGCGGAGATTCGCGCTCGCTCGCCAGCGCCAGCACCGATATCCGCGACTTGCTTTCGGTCATCCCATCCTTCAAGCTGATGATCGCCCACGGCTACAGCGATGCCCTGACGCCTTACGGCGCCAGCCGCTACGTCATCGACCACCTGCCGCCTGAACTTGCTGCCGGCCGCGCCGAACTCAAGGTCTATCGCGGCGGGCACATGTTCTATACCAGGCCGGATTCGCGCAGGAGTTTTGCAGGGGACGTCAGGGCGTTTTACGAGGCCAAGGCGACGGATTGACGAGCGCTCGTTCCGTCATTTCAGCTTCACGATCATGGTGATCTGAGCCGTCACCATGATCTGCGCATTGTCGCGCTGAAGGCGCTGCGAATTGACGTTGTTGCTGAGATTGCTGATCTTACAGTCGCTGGCGATCGTCGCGACCACGAGTTCGCATTGTTTCGCGGCAAGGGTGTAGATCATCCGTTGCGCCGTTTCGATCTGGGGCTCCACCGGCGCTCCATCGTTATAAGGCAGACCAAGGCTGATATTCGATTGGAGGTTGATGTAACCTTCGGGCGACGGTTCCCGCCCGGGTCGCTGCGGAAGATTCGGGGGCATGTAAGTCGACTGAGACCAGGCTGGGAGCGCCGACACGAACAGCACGGCGGCGAGGGTGATCGGCTTGAACGATTTGCGCATGAATTAACCTCCGGTTGCAGCTTCTTGCCATGCAGGCGATGAAGGTGACGTTCCCGAAACAGCTCGAATTTTAGCTGAACCACGGGTTCTTGGCCGATGACGGAAAGGTCACCGTGATGTGAATGCGTCGTGCCTTGCCGCGCTTAGCCGGAAACCGCTACTAGCTCACGTAGGTTGATTTTCAGAAAGATTTTTCGGTCCATGACCAGCGAATACCAGATGTCGAGGCGCGCCTTTGTGATAGGCTCCGTCTCGATGACCGCGACGCTTGCCGGCTGCGCCACCACCGCTGAGCGAGCGCCAGTTCCGGAAATGGCCCGCCGCCCGATCGAGCCTCCGAGCGACGCTGAATTGCAGGCCCGATACGCCGCCCTCGAGGACGGCGGCCATCTCCTGCCGGCGATCCCCTACAAGCAGATCGACCCGAAATATTATCGCCAGCGCGTGGTCGATCCGACCGGCGAACTGCCGGGCACCGTGGTCGTCGATACGCCCGGCCGTTTTCTCTACGTGGTGGAGCCCGGCGGCACGGCGATGCGTTACGGCGTCGGCATCGGCAAGGACGGTTTTGCCTGGCAGGGCGAAGGCGTCATTCACTGGCGCCAGCCCTGGCCGCGCTGGAAACCGCCGAACGAGATGGTCGCGCGCCAGCCGAGCCTCAAGAAGTTCTCCATCGAGAACGGCGGCATGGATCCGGGCGTCAAGAACCCGCTCGGTGCGCGGGCGCTCTACATCTTCCAGAACGACCAGGATACGCTCTACCGCCTGCATGGCTCGCCGGAATGGGCTTCCATCGGCAAGGCCTCGTCGTCGGGCTGCGTGCGCCTGGTCAACCAGGACGTCATGGATCTCTATGCGCGCGTCCCCTACCACGCCCGGATCGTCGTGCATCAGGATGTGCTGAAAACGGTGCCCACGGTCTGAAACGGCCCTCCACCGGCCTCACCGGAATGTCCGGTGATGTTGTTTCGCCGGGCCTACCTGGTGTAAGCAGCCAAGCCGCACTACGCGAAGCGGTCAAAACAGTGCTGGAGGCCTGAACTGGATCTAGACGACGAGACGCAGCAATCCGATGCGCCGACGCCGCGCATGCTGTCATGGGCGCGCAATTCGACGATCTATCGCATAAACCGGCGCATGCACACGGAGAAGCAGCTTTTCGACGCCATAGCGCGCAAGGCACGTGAGAAATTCGAGGATATCGGCGAGGTCCAGGTCAGGGCGCTGGCCGAATTCGCGGTGAAATTCGCCTATGACAACAAGGCACTGGATGATGCCGCCTTTGCCGAGATGAGCACTCGCTCGGGCATGCGCGGCGGCAGGTCCAGACGGGCCATTGCCCAGAAACTGTCGCAGAAGGGCGTGGCGAGCAGCACGGTTATGGCCGCGATTGCCGAGGCGGATGATTTCCACGCGGCCCTCATCCTGGCCCGCAAACGCGCCTTCGGGCCGTTCCGCAGGGGCGAGCTCGACGAAAAACGCAAGGCGAAGGAGTTTTCTGCCTTCGCCCGGGCGGGTTTCAGCTTCGATATCGGCAAGAAAATCTTCGAGATGTCGCTCGACGAGGTCGAGGAGGCGCTGGATGCGGGCCGCGACCTCTAGGCGCCAGGGCGCCGCCGGCCGTCAGGCCTGCTTGAGCGCCGGGTCGTCCAGCGCCGGATTGTAGAAGAGCGACAGCGTCAGGCTTTTTGCGATGCGCTCGGCCGTTGCCATGAACCAGGCTTTCGCCTCGGGGCTCGGAGCCATGTCGTCCAGCGTCGCGGCAAACAGCTCCAGCCATTTCGGGAAAAGCTCCGCCGTCATGTTGGCGACGCCTGCATGCGCCTGGACCGGCTTTCCGCCATAGGCACCATTGCGAAAGGCGACGGAGGACCAGAAGCTCTTCATTTTCGCCATATGCTCCGGCCAGCGTCCGGAGAGCCGCGCGTCGAATACGGGTCCCAGTTCCGGATGCGCCAGTATGCGGCCATAAAAGGTGTCGACCAGCGTGTCGATGAAGGCATCATCGACGCCGATCGCCTTCATTTCCGCTTCTGCGCGGTCACGGATGGCCGCGATATGCGCTGCGCGCCCCTGCAATTCGTCACTCATCTCAAAACCTTGGGTTCCGCCGCATTTGCGGCCCGTCTTATATAGGCCCTGCGGATGCGGGACCCAAGGCCTGGCGTCCGGTTGCGACGATGTGTCAGATGAAAATGGGCGGCAATGTCAAACTTGCGTGAGCGGTGCCACTACGACCGTGCTGCGGTCGCGATTGTCTCGGCAAGCCATTCGTTGAGACTTTGATCGTTGGCGGTAGCGGCGATGACGGCCGCTTCATGAGTGCGCGGATCGAGCCGGACGTTGAATCGTCCCGAAAACGAGCGAAAAGGCTCAATCCCCTTTTCCTTGCAGATTTCAAGGAAGGTCTGGAGCGACTTTTGACCCTCCGCCATCAGGCCATCGAGACTGTCGGAGTAGAAGTCGGCGCCGCCATTCAGGCCGAGGAATTCCCCGCGAAACATGCCGATCTCCGGATCAAGTGAGACAACCGCTTTGTGGCCTTCGATTTCGATGACGTTCCTCATGGTTTCACTCCATGGCTTTCAAGCCATTTTCGAATGCTGGCGACCGCGCCCTTGTCCGTATCGGGCGATGGATGTGGGCGATGAAATACCCTGACCTCGCCGAACAGCACGACGCCAATGCGGGATCCCTCCCGCTCGGTCACGTCCGCACCAAGCGCTACGAACATGGCCTCGATATCCACCCATCGGATCGAACCGCTCGCGGGCCTTGCATAGATCAGCTCAAGCGTGACGCGATGGCGTTTCTTCATGCTGATTGGTACCACTATATAGTACCAAAATAAAGAGGCCAGCAACAACGCCAGTCTCGATCCATGACAGCGAATGGGAAACGGGTATCAGACGCGCTCCAGCGCCACCGCGATCCCCTGCCCGACGCCGATGCACATCGTCGCAAGCGCGTAACGGCCCTTGCGGAGCGACAGTTCGAGCGCTGCGGTGCCGGAGATGCGGGCGCCGGACATGCCGAGGGGGTGGCCAAGCGCGATCGCGCCGCCGTTCGGATTGATATATTCGGCGTCTTCCTGCAGGCCGAGTTCGCGCAGGACCGCGATGCCCTGGCTTGCGAAGGCTTCGTTGAGTTCGATCACGTCGAAATCCTTCGGCGAGATGCCGAGACGCGCGCAAAGCTTCTGGGTGGCTGGCGCCGGGCCGATGCCCATGATGCGCGGTGGAACGCCGGCGGTGGCGCCGCCCATGATGCGGGCGATCGGGGTCAAGCCGTATTTCTTCGCCGCCGCTTCCGAAGCGATGATCAGGGCCGCTGCGCCGTCGTTGACGCCCGACGCGTTGCCGGCGGTCACCGTCGCACCCTCGATCTTGTTCAATACCCGGAGCTTGGCGAGCGCTTCGATATTGGTCGCGCGAGGATGTTCGTCCTTCGCAACAACCACCGGATCGCCCTTCCGCTGCGGGATGGTCACCGAGGTGATTTCCTTGGCGAGGCGGCCGTTCTCCTGGGCTGCCGAGGCTTTCGCCTGGCTGCGGACCGCAAACGCATCCTGGTCCTCGCGGGAAACCTTGTAGTCGATCGCCACGTTGTCGCCGGTTTCCGGCATGGAATCGACGCCATACTGCTTTTTCATCAGCGGGTTGACGAAACGCCAGCCGATCGTGGTGTCGTAGATCTCGGCATTGCGCGAGAACGCGGTATCGGCCTTCGGCATCACGAAGGGCGCTCTGGACATGCTTTCGACGCCGCCGGCGATCATCAGTTCGGCCTCGCCCGCCTTGATGGCGCGGGCAGCGGTGATGACCGCATCCATGCCCGAACCGCACAGCCGGTTCATGGTCGTGCCGCCGAGCGAGACCGGCAGACCGGCAAGCAGCGCCGACATGCGCGCGACGTTGCGGTTGTCTTCGCCGGCCTGGTTGGCGCAGCCGTAGATGACATCGGCAACCGCTTCCCAATCGACGGACGCGTTACGTTCCATCAACGCTTTCAAGGGGATAGCGCCAAGGTCGTCGGCGCGGACGGCGGAGAGCGAGCCGCCGAAACGGCCGATCGGGGTGCGGATATAATCGCAGATATAGGCTTCGGTCATGATCTTCTCTCTCACAGTTTCGGCACGACGAGATCGGCGACGGGTCCATCGATATGGAGGCGCGCGCCGGTCATGGCCTGCAGTTCCTCGACTGTCATGCCGGCCAGCTTTTCGCGCAGGACGAAATGCTTTTCGACGATGTCGACGACGGCATGGCTCGTATAGACCCGAGTGATACAGGCAACGCCGGTCAGCGGAAAGGTACATGCTTCAACTAATTTCGGATCGCCGTTCTTGGTGACGTGTTCGGTGATGACGCAGACCTGCTTGGCGCCGTGCACGAGGTCCATGGCGCCGCCGACGGCCGGTACGCCCTTGGAGCCGACCCGCCAGTTGGCGAGGTCGCCGTTCTGGGCCACCTGCAGCGCGCCCAATATCGCAACGTCGAGATGGCCGCCGCGCACCATGGCAAAGCTGTCGGCATGGTGGAAGAAGGCGGCGCCCGGCTTCAGCGTCACGGCCTTCTTGCCGGCGTTGATCAGGTCCCAGTCCTCCTCGCCTTCGGCGGGCGCTTCGCCGAAGTTGAGGATGCCGTTTTCGGTGTGGAAGATCGCCTCGCGGCCCGGCGGCTGGTAGCGGGCGACCATTTCCGGAAAACCGATGCCGAGGTTCACATAGGCGCCATCCTTTATGTCCTGGGCGGCGCGCCAGGCGATCTGGGCGTTGGAAAGCTTGATGTCTTCGCGCGTATCGATGGTCATGCCTGGGCTCCTGGGGCGTAGGCCACTCCGGCTCGGATGAGCTCTTCTTCCTGCTGCGGGTTGGCGACCTCGACGACGCGGTCTATGAAGATGCCGGGCGTCACGACGTGCTCGGGATCGATGCCGCCTGGGGGCACGATCTTCGACACCTGCACGATCGTCTTGGCGGCGGCCATGCACATCAGCGGATTAAAGTTGCGGCCGGCCTTGTTGTAGGTGAGGTTGCCCAGTGGATCGCCGAGCTGCGCCTTGACGATGGCGAAATCCGCCTTCAGCCAGCGTTCCTGGACATAATGGCGGCCGTCGAACTCGGCGATCACCTTGCCGTTGGCAAGTTCGGTGCCGTAGGCGGTCGGCGTGTAGAAGGCCGGGATGCCGGCGCCGCCGGCGCGGATGCGCTCGGCAAGCGTGCCCTGGGGCACCAGTTCAAGCTCGATCTGGCCCGCGAGATAACGGTCGGTGAAGGCGCGCGGATCCGACGACTTCGGAAACGAGCAGATCATCTTTCTGACCATGCCCGCGTCGATCATCGCGGCAATGCCGATGCGGCCGTTGCCGGCATTGTTGTTGATGACGGTCACGTCCTTGATACCCTTGTCGATCAGGGCGTGGATCAGCTCGATCGGCGCCCCTGATCCGCCAAAACCGCCGATCATGATGGTCGCGCCATCACCGATCTCGGAGACGGCTTCCGCCGTGCTCCCGATTGTCTTGTCCATACGGGATATCTCCTTCGCTATACTCGGCGGAGGTGACCGCCGTGCTCGGGGGCAAGAGATAGATCAGCGCGGGATGGACAGCAAGGAATATGTGCGATAATTGATCTTTGTTCGTATATCGCACATACTGCGTGAACTGGTTATGCGGACGCAGTTGCTTTGCATTGCCTCGACAAGGTTCAGGGAGAAACCATGCAGGAAACGGATTTCGTCAGCGGATTCGCGCGAGGCCTGAAGGTCATTGAGGCTTTTGGCGAGACGACGCCGCGGCTGGCGATCGCCGATGTGGCGAAGGCGACCGGGCTCGACCGGGCGACGGCCCGCCGCTGCCTGCTCACCTTGGCCGAACTCGGTTATGCCGATTATGACGGAAAATTCTTCGTGCTGACGCCGAAGATTTTGCGGCTCGGCCATGCCTATCTCTCCGCCACCCCCCTGCCCCACATCGTCCAGCCTTTTCTCGACAAGCTTGCCGAGGAGGTCCATCAGAGCGCATCCGCAAGCGTGCTCGATGGCACCGAAGTCGTTTATATCGCCCGCGCCTCGCAGAAGCGGGTGATGTCGATCAACCTGATGCCCGGCAGCCGCCTTCCCGCCTATTGCGCCTCGATGGGCCGCGTCCTGCTGGCGGCCATGCCCGATAGCGAAAGCCTGGCGCTCCTGAAACAGAGCAACCTCAAATCCTTCACGCCCCGCACACTCACCGATCCTGTCCGGCTGATGGAGGAGCTTGCCCGCGTCCGCGAACAGGGTTTTGCCGTCATCGATCAGGAACTCGAACTCGGCCTCTGTTCG
This sequence comes from Neorhizobium sp. 05N33, assembly GCF_056397445.1. Classification (NCBI taxonomy): domain Bacteria; kingdom Pseudomonadati; phylum Pseudomonadota; class Alphaproteobacteria; order Hyphomicrobiales; family Rhizobiaceae; genus Neorhizobium; species Neorhizobium sp. 05N33. Next base: position 22,542 of record NZ_JBFTNK010000010.1, read on the forward strand.
ATTGCGGTACCGCTGGAAAACGACCGCGGCCGGGTGGTCGCCGCAATCAATATCGGTGCGCCGGCAGCAAGCGTCCCCGCCGCCGAAATGGCGGACCAGTATCTGGAGCCGCTGAAGGGCGTCGCAAGGCTTTTGAAATCGCTGCTGCGCTGAACCCATCAGCGCCGTGAATCGATGAGGCCGGATCGATTCAATCATGTCGTTGGACGGCAGAATCCGGACTTGCGATTCTGCTGGCATGACCAGCGAACCGCTTCTCCTCACCCGGCGCGACCCCGCCCGCAACATGGCCCGCTTCTACGTGCTTACGGTCGAACCCGATCTTTTCGAGGGGGCGGCGCTCACCCGCAACTGGGGCCGTATCGGTACCAAAGGCCGTTTCCGCATCGATCTGTTCGGCTCGCGGCAGGAGGCGGAACGCCGGCTGGTCGCGCTTGTCCGCAGCAAGGTGCGGCGCGGTTATCGGCAGCCGGCGGAGCCAGGTTGACAGCTGTCAACTCGAGTCCACCCTTTAGCGGGTAGCCTTGCGCCAGCCCGCAGACAGTGCCTCATCTTCGCTGCAGAACCATCGCTCTCCGTATTGCCTGCTAATAATAGTGGCGTTGTAATCCAGCTGTCCGGGAACATGAAAGATTCGTTCCCGGGAGTTGATGGAGACATTACCTTTGATGTTGCAGGCGGGGTCGTACCACTCGCGGGGCGCAATTGCGTAGCCGCCAGTCGTGGTGAAAGCGGCGAGTGAGGCGGCGACTACCAGAAGCGGAAATTTGCTCATGGCCGAATATAGCGGCCCGGTTCTTATATCCTCTTTCCCTGGTCGCTCGAGTTTTAGCAATTGAGGGCTGAGACGTGACGTTGCATCTCGACAGACGTCCTCGAGCAACGGGTTGACAGCTGTCAACTCGCCTCCGCATGATCCTTGGGGATGGCGGGTGAGCCTCTATGGCCGTTGCCGGCGATTGATGGTCTAACCGAAGCGTCAGGGGACGCCTGCCCTGGGGAGGGATCATGAAGCGCATAACCGGTAACCGTTTGAGGCTGTCGCTTTTGATCCTGTTCGGCTGGGCGCTGATCGGGTGGCTTGCAGGTGCGCTTCTGGCGCTTGTCGGTGAGCCTTCCTTCGATCTCGGCGGCATTTCCATTCCGAAGGCATTGCTCTACGCCGTCATTTTCCTGATCGGCATGTCGGCTCTGTTCGACAGCCGGGAAGTCGGCCTCACCGCGCCGATTTCCGGGCGTTCGCTGCTGCTGGCATGGCTGCCAGGTCTTTATGCCGTCTGCTTCCTGCTGCTGGCGGCCTGGTCCGGCCTTCCCTCGATCGCGCTGGCATCCTCGCTGCTTGTCTCGACGACGCTTGGAGCGGCCTCGCAGGAACTGATGTTCCGGGGCATCCTGTTTGCGGGATTGCGATCCCGCTATTCGGCCCTCAAGACGACGTGGATATCGAGCATTTTCGCCGGCATCGCCTGGTTCCCCGTCTGGATCTGGTACGGCGCCTGGGAACAAGGGGCTGCCGATACGATCCTCGGCTTCCTGCTGAGCATTCTGTTCTCGGCAATCCGCGTCAGAACCGGCTCGCTTTATCCCGGCATCCTGCTGCATGCGGTTTGGAGCTATTGCCTCACGCTGCTGAGGTTGAGCGGGGAGGGCGTGTTCTGGAGCCAACTGCTCTTCATCGCCCTCGTCATTCCCCTTCCGATCTATGGGCTGTTCCTGCTGCGGAAGAAGGCTCTTGCGGCCATGCCGGATGTCGCAGCTGGTTGACGAACGGCCGCAAGATATCCGAAGGCGATCGGCAGTTGACAGCTGTCAACTTGATGATGGGTTGAGAATAATCACTGATGTTATTGCCCTGAATTTGAGAGCACGAGCGATGAAATAGTTTCGTCCCCGCCCGTTTCCGGCAGGTTATGCTTGCACCCAGCAAATGCCGGGGAAAACGACGGATGACCACGCTTAATGTCTTGTTAACCAAAAAATCCTTGACGCGAATCGCCGTGTCGCCCACGTTGGTAACGGCAGGAGGCGAAGAATTTCCGTTTAAGCGTAACCGGGCGCTCAGCCTGTTAATTCGGTCGCCTACCGTAGAAATCGGCAAAAGAATCGATGCCCGGTCAACCCGGCTTCACATCGGAGGCCTATCCTGTCTCCGGTGGTCCAAAAAGGAGCAGGGCATGGTCGGCACGAATGAGGAAGAACCCATGGCGGTATCGGCGAAAAAATCGGGCGCTCTCAGCGCGGACGTCGCGGCCAAGCCGCGGATGCTCGCCGACGAGGCGATCGCCAGGGATGCGCGGGCGCTGTCCGAGCAGCTGAAGGCGATGCGCGAGCGGCTTTTCCCGCCGGCCTCGATGAAAACGCTGAGAGCCTTTTCTTCCGGCGAGGCCGCCAAGCTGATCGGCGTCTCCGACGGTTACCTGCGCCAGCTTTCTTTGGCAGGGGAGGGGCCCCAGCCGGAAACCGGTGCCGGCGGACGGCGCTTCTATTCGCTCGCCGACATCAATGCGCTCCGCCACTACCTCGCCGACCAGGCGCTCGCCAAAGGCAACCATGCCAAGGCGCGTTCCTACCTGCCGCATCGCGACGGCGCCCGCGGCGAACATCTGCAGGTCATCTCGGTCACCAATTTCAAGGGCGGTTCCGGCAAGACCACGTCCGCCGTGCATCTGGCGCAATATCTCGGCCTGACCGGCCACCGGGTGCTGGCGATCGATCTCGATCCGCAGGCTTCGCTCTCTGCACTGTTCGGTTATCAGCCGGAGCTGGATCTCACCGGCAACGACACGCTTTACGGCGCAATCCGCTACGATGCCGAGCAGCGTCCGCTTTCGGACATCATCCGCGGCACCTATTTCCCGGGCGTCGATATCATCCCCGGCAATATCGAACTGCAGGAATTCGAGCATGTGACGCCGCAGGCGCTGGCACGCCGGCAGGAAGGCCAGGACGCCGGGCCGCTGTTCTTCGCCCGCATCCAGGCGGCCATCCAGACGGTCGAGGCCGATTACGACGTGGTGGTGATCGACTGCCCGCCGCAGCTCGGTTACCTGACGCTGTCGGCGCTCTGCGCCTCCACCTCGGTCGTCGTCACCGTGCATCCGCAGATGCTCGACGTCGCGTCGATGAACCAGTTCCTGTTCATGACCTCCGACCTGCTGTCGGTGGTGCGCGAGGCGGGCGGCACCCTGAATTTCGATTTCCTGCGCTATCTCGTCACCCGGTTCGAGCCGAACGACGGGCCGCAGGCGCAGATCGTCGGTTTCATGCGTTCGCTGTTCGGCGAACGGGTGCTGACCGCGCCGATGCTGAAATCGACAGCGGTATCGGATGCCGGCCTCACCAAACAGACGCTCTACGAGGTCGGCCGCGAGAATTTCACCCGCACCACTTATGACCGGGCCGTCGAAGCAATGAATGCCGTCAACGGCGAGGTCGAGGCGCTGATCCACTCCGCCTGGGGATGGTGAGGCGCAAGCAGGACATCAAGAGAAGGCGATGACGATGGCTGGAAGCCGCAAGAACGAGTTGAGGGCGCTGTTTGCGGGAGGACTTGCACCGAGCGAGCCGGCCCGTGCGCCTGAAACCAAATCCATGCCCGAAGCCGAAACCGGCGCGGTTGCGGCGGGGGAGGGGGCGCCGCCGCCCCGCAGCGCATCCGGGGCCGTCAAGGCGATGGGCCTGTCGCTTGGCACCATGACCCGCGATGCGGATGAGGCGCGGGCGCTGCGCCAGGCGCTCAGTGACGGCGAACGCGTCGTCAATGTCCATCCGGACAAGATCGATTCCTCCTTCATCGAGGATCGGCTGCGGCTCGACGATCGCGATGACGAGGATTTCGCAGCGCTGATCGACAGCATCCGCGAAAGCGGTCAGCAGGTGCCGGTGCTTCTGCGCCCGCATCCGGACAAGAACGGCCGTTACCAGACCGCCTACGGCCACCGCCGCGTGCGCGCCGCCGCTCGCCTGGGGATCGAGGTCAAGGCGATCATCCGGCCGCTGTCCGACGACGAGCTGGTGCTGGCGCAGGGCAAGGAAAATGCCGAACGCCGCAACCTCACCTTCATCGAGCGCGGATTGTTTGCCAAAAACCTCGCAAGCCGGGGTTTCGACCGCAAGGTGATCGGCGATGCGCTCGCGGTGCAGAAGAGCGAATTGTCGCGCCTGATGCAGGTGGTGGACGGCATTCCGGAAAACTTCATCCGCATCATCGGCCCGGCACCGAAGGCCGGCCGTGACCGGTGGATGAAGCTCGGCGAAATGCTGCAATCGGGCGCTGCCCAGAACGCCGCCCATGACGAGATCCATTTCCAGCGGTTCCAGGCGGCCGGCAGCGATCAGCGCTTCCAGTTCCTCTTCGACCGGCTGTTGCGCCGGATCAAGCCGGAGACGCCGAAGCCGAAAGAGCTTAAGGACGGGAGCGGCAAGGTTTTCGCGCGCATCCGGCGCGACGGCAAGGTTCGGCGCATCGAGTTTTCGCCGGATGTCGACGCCGCGTTCATCGACGAGGCGGCGGCATTGCTGGCTGAACGTTACGAGCAGTTTGTCGCGGATCGTTCAGCCGACAAGGCCTGATGTCTCGTCACGCTAAAGGCTAATATTGACAGGCAATGTATACAGACCTATTGCTAGTATAAGGGTATGGAGGAAATAGGGCTGGCCGGCGACTTTCCTGGCCGAGTGGGGAATTCCGTTTTTCATGCGGGTTTTCTTCAGGCGCGCAAATTTTGATCGGCGCCGATCGATTTGAGGAGCCGTTTTCCGCGAGAAACGCTGTTAAAGGCGAAATTGTATACATGAATCCGTAAAGTAGCCCTGGAATGCGGCTGGAATGTCTGGCCGGGTTGTCCGGTTAACGAAAACGGAAGCGAGTGGGATTTGAGGCTATCGTCACCCGTTGACTGTTGGTTCCAATGTCCCCGATATATCCCACAGGCTGTGATGGGCTGGGGGCCGCAAGGAGGACGCGGCCTGTCACGAGGAGCTTTGAGAACAGGTCGTCTAGAGGAGGAAAGAGAATGATTACCAGAAGAACATTGATGGCTGCGGCAGGTCTCGCCATGGGCGGTCTCGTTGCCATTCCGGCATCCGCGCAGGAAACGGTCAAGATCGGCCTCATCCTGCCGATGACCGGCCCGTTCGCATCCACCGGCCGCCAGGTCGAAGCGGGCGTCAAGGCCTATATGGCGCTGAATGGCGATACGGTCGCCGGCAAGAAGATCGAGGTCGTGCTGCGCGACGACGGCGGTGTTGCCGACCAGACCCGCCGCATCGCCCAGGAACTCGTCGTCAATGACGGCGCCAAGATGCTGATGGGCTTTGGCCTGACGCCGCTTGCCATGTCGGTTGCGCCGGTTCTCAACCAGGCGAAGATCCCGGCGATCATCACCTCGGCAACGACCTCGGCGATCATGCCGCAGTCGCAATATTACGTCCGCACCTCGATGGGCGGCCCGCAGTCCGCCGTTCCGGTCGCCACCTGGGCGGTGCAGAACAACCTGAAGAAGGTCGTGACGCTGGTCTCCGATTACGGTCCGGGGATCGATATCGAGCAGGGCTTCACCAACCAGTTCAAGAAGGAAGGCGGCACGATCGTCGAGGCGATCCGCGTTCCGCTGGCGAACCCGGATTTCGCCCCCTTCCTGCAGCGCGTCCGTGACGCCAAGCCCGACGCGGTGTTTGCCTTCGTGCCGGCCGRCATCGGTGCGCAGTTCATGAAGCAGTATGTCGACCGCGGTCTGGCCGATGCCGGCATCAAGCTGATCGCCACCGGCGACGTCACCGACGACGACCTGCTGAACGGCATGGGTCCGGCCGCCAAGGGCGTGATCACCGGCCATTTCTACTCGACCCTGCACGACAGCCCGGAAAACAAGGCTTTCGTCGCCCAGGTGAAGAAGGCCAGCAACAACATGCGCCCGAACTTCATGGGCGTCGGCGGGTATGACGCCATGACGCTCGCCTATATGGCGCTGAAGAAGACCAATGGCGATACCGACGGCACCAAGCTGATCGAAGCCATGAAGGGTGCCACCTGGGTAAGCCCGCGCGGCCCGATCACCATCGATCCGGCCACCCGCGACATCGTCCAGGACATCTACATGCGCGAAGTCAAGGAAGTGAACGGCGAACTCTACAACGTCGAGTTCGCGACCTTCCCGAAGATCAAGGACCCGAACGCCAAGTAAGGCGGATTGATCTCACTCAGACAGGAATGGCGGGCTTCGGCCCGCCATTTTCGTTTGGAATAGGGGATGCGTTTACGGTTTCGTAGTCACGCGCCGACCGTGAGCACGATCTTACCCTGGATATGCCCCCTGGCGGCTCGTTCATGGGCCTTGCGGGTGTCGGCGAGCGGATAGGTGCTATCGAGGACGACGCGGATCGTCCCGTCATCGAGCAAGCGCGCGATTTCTGTCAGTTGGGCTCCGCTCGAACGGACCTGGGTGGCCGAGACCATGACGCCGAGCTTTTCGGCCTCCTCGGCATCGGAAAAGCCTAATGGGTAGACCGGGAACAACGCACCGCCGCGCTTCAGCGTGCGCAGGAAACGGCCGGTGGTCGGCCCGCCGAGGGCGTCGACGACAAGATCGATGTCATGCGCAACCTCCTCGGGCGGCATTTTTGTGTAATCGATGAATTCATCGGCACCGAGTTCCCGTAACAGCGCCTCATGCTTGCCCGATGCCACGGCGATGACATGCGCACCTTTCAGTTTCGCCACCTGCACCGCGAAGTGCCCGACGCCGCCTGCCGCGCCGTTGACGAGGACGGTCTTGCCCTCGAGCGGCACCGGCTGATGTCTATGCGGCTGAAGCGGGTTCGGTTCATCGTGCCCCAGCGAGATCATGAACTGCCACGCTGTCAGCAGCGACATCGGCGCTCCGGCGGCATGCGCATGATCGATGCCGGCGGGCTTGAGCGCAAGTTCCGACGCCGGCACGCTGACATATTCGGCATAGGCCCGGCTTTCCCCGACGCTGAAAAAGCGGACCATGGAGTAGACGTCGTCTCCGACGGAAAAACCCCTGACGTCATCAGCCACCGCCTCGACAACGCCGGACACATCCGTGCCGAGGATGATCGGGAAAGGCACCTGCGGCCGCCATTCGGGAGGAAGCGCCTTGTAGCCATCGCGCAGATACCAGTCGGGCGGGTTGATCCCAATGGCATGGACGCGAACGAGGACTTCCCCCGGCTTCAATTCCGGCTTCGGCGCATCCTCATAGCGCAGCACTTCAGGGCCGCCGTATTCGTGAATCCGGATGGCTTTCATTGTTTTGGTCGACATCGCTTTCTCCGTCGCGGCAGGTGTGCTAACTAATGCGGAGCACTGTTCCGCTTTATATCCGGAGCACTGTTCCGATTGTCAAGGGGTACGATGCGAGCCGACGCCAAAAAGAACTACGACCAGCTACTCGCCGTCGCTCGTCGCGTTGTCACCGAACAGGGCGCCGACGCGTCGTTGCGCGACGTTGCTCGCAAGGCGGGCGTAGGGCTTGGCACGCTTTATCGCCACTTCCCGACCCGGGAAGCGCTGCTCGACGCCTTGCTTCGCACGAAGTTCGACGAGTCGGCACAAAGGGCGAGGGAACTCGAAAAGTGGGAAGACGCCGGAAACGCCCTCGTGACATGGCTGCGAGAGGCCATCGCGATGACCCACACCTATAGCGGCGCCATTGCGCCGATGGTTGCGGCAATCGCTGATGAAGGCTCCGCGCTCCATGCCTCATGCGTCAGCTTGCGCGCCGCCGGCACGCGGCTTCTTGCCCGTGCCCAGGCGGAAGGCGTGGCGAGAGGCGACATGGATGGCAATGACCTGTTCGCGCTGATCAGCGCCCTGGCGTGGCTCGCCGACCAGCCTCCGCTTGTGCCGCGCGCGGATCATCTTTTCGACGTTATATCGAGCGCGATCCTGACGGATCGACAAAAGCCCGCTGTTTCTTGAGAGTGAATACGCCAATGGCACGCATGAGTGTCACGATGTGCGTCGGTGGGGATCGCAGTTGCACGCGGGTGCCGGTCCCCCACGCAGCCCATTTGTCAGACGGCCGATGCTGCTTTGAACACCGCAAGCTGAGCGTCGAAAGCACGCCTGTAGGCGGGCCGTGCTTCGGCGCGGGCGGTATAGGCGGAGAGGTTTGGGTAGTCGTCCAGCATATCCGACGATGCTTTCAACCTGAGCAGCACGGTCACCATCAGCAGGTCGCCGGCGCTGAAAGCACCATCGAGCCAGTCGGCGTCGCCAAGGTGGCGGGAAAGGTCGGCCAGCCGGTTGCGGATGGTGCCGTCGAGGGCGCGCAAACGCTGCTCGTACCAGGGCTCGTCGCGCTCGAGGATCCGGACGAGACTGCGGTCGAAGATCGGCGGCTCCACCGTGTTGAGCGCGGCAAACATCCATGCGATCGCCCGCGCCCGGGCATTCGCATCGTCCGGCAGCAGGCCCCCATGGCGCTCGGCGATGTGGAACACGATCGCCCCGGATTCGAACAGGACGAGATCGCCGTCTTCATAGGTCGGAATCTGTCCGAAAGGCTGAAGCGCCAGATGCGCGGGTTCCTTCATCGCCTTGAACGACAGAAGACGAACGTCATAAGGCTGGCCCGCTTCTTCGAGCGCCCAGCGAATGCGCATGTCGCGCGCCAGCCCTCTGCCGCGATCGGGCGACTGTTCAAAGGCGGTAATGGTAATGGTCATTGGTGCTCTCCGCAGCTTGTTTGTCTTGAAGACGGTCGGCTAAACGGGATTCCGACACCCTTTGCCCAAGATAGTCCTCGCAGTCGGTCCAAATACAGATCCGCAGAACATGGATCGAGTTTGGCGGTTCGTCCATTGTCGTCGTATGCATGGTTCTGACAAAGAGGCGGGTGACCGCTCGTCGATCGCGAGAGGCCCTGCAAAAAGACGGAGTTTTAAGATTGAGCGTTGCCTTCACCAAGGAAGAGAGTTCCGAAACCGCTTCGGAAACCCTCCTGCCGGATCGTCCGATTTCGCCGCATCCGAACCTTGTGACGGAAGCGGGGCTGAAGGCGCTGGAACTGCAGCTCGCGCAGGCGCGCGAAGCCTATGGCGCGGCGAGCGCGATCGAGGACATCAATGAACGGCGGCGCCAGCAGGCAAATCCGTTGCGCGACGCGCGCTATTTTGCAGCGAGAGTTCACACGGCCCAGCTCGTCCCGGACCCGACCTCATCCGACAATGTCGCCTTTGGCAGCACCGTGACCTTCAGCCGCGACGATGGGCGCGTCCAGACCTACCGGATCGTCGGAGAGGATGAAGCGGACCCCAAGGCCGGATCGATTTCCTTCGTTTCGCCGGTCGCAAGGCTGCTGATGGGCAAGGCTGTCGGAGATGTCGTCGAGGCCGGCGGTCAGGAGCTGGAGATCCTTGCAATCTCCTGAAACGCCCATATGGCCGCTGTATACGTGTTCAAAGGGGCGAATGACGGGTTGAGCAGGCGTTCGGCAATGGCTATCAGGTGCTGACCGCAAACGAACCTTCCGCGAACCACGAGGCGCATCCCGGCATGATCCCAGCTTTTCTCGTCACCCATTCGGGTGGCTTCCATGCCGACGAACTGCTGTCGAGCGTCGTCCTGAGCCGGCTTTTCCCAAAGGCTCGGATCGTTCGCAGCCGGGCGCCGGAATGGATCACGCCTGGTGCCGACCGCATCATCTACGACGTCGGCGGCGCCTATGACGCTGCGGCCCAGATTTTCGATCACCACCAGCGCGGTGCGCCGTTGCGCGGGGACGGCCAGCCCTACAGCTCGTTCGGACTGGTCTGGGAACATTACGGCCGCGATTATCTCGCCGCCCTCGGCCTTCCGCAGGCGCATATCGAGGCCTTGCACGCTTCTTTCGATGCGAGCTTCGTGCTGCCAATCGATCTGATGGACAATGGCGCGCTCAGCCCCTCGATTGCGGGACCACTGGCCGGGCTCACTCTGCCATCCCTCCTGGAAACCCTGAAACCCGTGTTCGACGAAAAAGACCCGGAAGCAGAAAACCGCGCCTTTCACGCGGCACTTGCGATCGCCGGCAGTTTCGTCGAGGCACGGATTGCCCAAAGCGCTGCCAAATTGCGGGCCGAGGCGCTCGTGCACCAGGCAATCGTGGATGCGGGCGAGGGGCGCATTCTGGAATTGCCGACGGGAATGCCGTTCCGCCCGGCGATCATCAAGGCGGGCGCCGATCACCTGTTGTTCGTCGTTCACCCGCGCGACAAGGATTGGTGCCTCACGACCATCCGCCGTGCGGATGAAGGTTTCGAGGTGCGCGCCGATCTGCCGGCGGCCTGGGCAGGCCTGACCGATCGGGATCTCGAGGCAGTCTGCGGCGTCGAAGGCGCCAGCTTCTGTCATAATGGCCGGTTCGTCGCCGCCGCCAGGACCCGCGAGGCCGCTTTCGCCATGGCGGAGCTCGCGGTAAGGGAAGCTGTCGCCAACGGGACCAGGTAAAAGCGTCAAGGAACGGCGGCAGCTGAGGAGGCTCCGTTGGGGCCGGGCTTCCGCTTCCGACCTCTGCCAGATGTGCTAGAACAGCCCATCATGAGTTCCTCGCGGCCCGCGTCGTCATCCACGATCCTGCATCACAGCCTCAGGCATCTGAGGGCGTTCCTCGCGGTCGTCGATACCGGCTCGGTGACGAAGGCGGCGGAGCTCTGCTTCGTCTCCCAGCCGGCGGTCACCCAGGCGCTATCGAAGATCGAAAAAACCGCCGGCCTGCCGCTGTTTTCCCGCACGCCGCAGCGGATCTTTGCCAACGGCGCCGGTGAAATCCTGGCGCTGCGCATCAAGCGCGCCTTCGCATACCTCGATCCCGCCCTGTCGGAACTGTCGCCGAGACTGCGGGTAACGGCGACCACCGCGCAGCTGAAATCGCTGATCGCGGTCCGCGAAACAGAGAACTTTACGCTCGCGGCCGCCCGCCTGGGCCTCAGCCAGCCGGCGGTCTATCGCGCCGTCGGCCAGCTCGAAGAGGAGGCGGCGCGTCCGCTGTTCGAACGGACGTCCTACGGCATCGTCGCGACGCGCCCGGCCCATGCGCTTGCCCAGGCGGCAAGGCTTGCCTTCATCGAGCTCGAACAGGCGGATGCGGATCTTGCGGAACTGACGGCGGCCGAGATCGGCCAGATCGTCATCGGCGCCACGCCGCTTGCCAAATCCTATGTGCTGCCGAAGGCGATCGCCGGTTTCCGCAAGATCCGCCCGAACCTGCCGATCCAGATCCAGGAGGGTCCTTACCCGGACCTGCTGGGCGCTCTTCGCCGCGGCGAGGTGGATTTCATGCTCGGCGCGCTTCGGATGCCGGCGCCGATCGGCGATGTGGAGCAGAAGGTGCTGTTTCACGACACGGTGGTCATGGTTTCGGGGCAGGCGCATCCGCTGGCCGGCCGTGAGGAACTGACCGTCGAGGAGCTTGCGGCCTTCCCCTGGGTCGTCAACCAGAGCGGCACGCCGATGCGTCGGTATTTCGACAGCGTCTTTACCGGTTCGCCAAGCGGGCCGCCGAAGAGCATCGTCGAAACCGGCTCACTGATCCTGATGCGCGAGCTCCTGGATTCCAGCGACCATCTCGGCTGCACCTCCCGCCTTCAGGCGGAAGCGGAGATCGCCCGCGGGCTGATGCGGGCGCTGCCCTTCGATCTCAGCCACACGTCGCGGCCGATCGGGGTGACGACGAGAAGGGACTGGCTGCCGACGGCGGCACAGCAGGCGTTTCTGGACCTTCTGCCGACCTGGTCCGAGCGCCCGGCCGATCGATCGCTATAACCAGAACTTATAAGTCCGGCAGATGAACTGATTAAGCCTGAAGACGCAGGCCGGCTAATGTGCAAATGCGCCAGACAGGTGGAGAGATTGGCGTTTGGGGCGAGCACCGCGGTGTTCCGCCCTCTGGAGGTTAACAAAAAGTTGAAAATGGCGGGGCGCCAAGGCACCCGGGCCCGTTGACTGACATATCGACCGTCTACGATATAGGCTACCAGTTATGACAGGGCCCGAGCTCAAAGCCCGGATGCTGTCCGGCAAGGCGTCTATAAGAAAATATCGCGCTCTGAGGAGGAGGGAAACATGCTCAATAGAAGAACGCTCATCGCAGCGGCAGGCGTGGCGCTCAGTTGCCTGGCTGCCATTCCGGCGGCCGCCCAGGAAACCATCAAGATTGGCCTCATCCTGCCGATGACCGGTCCGTTCGCATCGACCGGCCGCCAGGTTTCGGCCGGCGCCAAGACCTTCATGGCGATGAAGGGCGACACCGTCGCCGGCAAGAAGATCGAGCTCGTCATCCGCGACGACGCCGGCACGGCCGACCAGACCCGCCGCATCGCCCAGGAACTGGTCGTCAACGACGGTGCCAAGGTTCTGGCCGGCTTCGGCCTGACGCCGCTTGCCATGGCGGTTGCCCCCGTCGCGACCCAGGCGAAAGTCCCGTCGGTGGTCATGGCTGCCGGCACGGCTTCGATCACCAAGGCGTCGGAATACATCACCCGCACCTCCGGCACCCTGCCGCAATATTCGCTGCCGGTCGGCACCTGGGCTGCCGAAAACAAGATCAAGAAGGTGGTGACGCTCGTTTCCGACTACGGTCCGGGCATCGATGCCGAGAAGTGGTTCACCAAGGAATTCAAGGCCAAGGGCGGCGAGATCGTCGAGGCCGTGCGCGTGCCGCTCGCCAACCCCGATTTCGCGCCCTTCCTGCAGCGCGTCCGAGACGCCAAGCCCGATGCGGTCTTCGTGTTCCTGCCGTCGGGTGCCGGTTCGCTGTTCATGAAGCAGTTCGCAGACCGCGGCCTTGCCGATGCCGGCATCAAGCTGATTGCGACAGGCGACGTCACCGACGATGATATCCTCAACTCGATGGGCAAGCCGGCAATCGGCACCATCACAGGTCATTTTTATGCCACCGCCCATGACAGCCCCGAAAACAAGGCCTATGTCGCCGCCTTCAAGAAGGCCAATGCCGACATGCGCCCGAACTTCATGTCGGTCGGCGGTTTCGACGGCATGGCGCTGATCTACGCTGCGCTCGAAAAGACTAAGGGCGACGTCACCGGCCCGGCCTTCATGGCAGCTGTCAAGGGCCTCTCCTGGACGAGCCCGCGTGGTCCCGTCTCGATCGATCCGGAAACCCGCGACATCATTCAGAACATCTACATCCGCGAGGTCAAGGACGTGAACGGCGAGCTGCAGAACGTCGAGTTCCAGACGTTCAAGGATCTCAAGGATCCGGAAAAGGCCGACGCCAAGTAAGGCGCTTTGCAAACGGACGGCGGTAGACAGCTTCCGCCGCTTCCGGTGCAAAAAATATCCTGGCATCCTTGTGCTTGACCGTAGTCTCCCGAGTGGGAATGTTAGGATCTGTTGATCGGTAAACGGGCGCGCGGCCGCGGGTGGAAAAAAACGCCGGCGGTCGCTCTCAAAGAAGAGCCAAATGCTTACAATCCTGTTCGACGGCATCGCTTATGGGATGCTGCTTTTCATTCTGGCCTGCGGGCTGACGGTGACGCTCGGTCTGATGAACTTCATCAACCTGGCGCATGGCGCCTTTGCCATGGCTGGCGGCTACGTGACCGTGGTGATGATGAACCGCTACGGCATCTCCTTCTACTGGTGCCTGCCGGCGGCTTTCATCGTTTCGGCGCTGATCGGCCTCGTGCTGGAACGGACGCTCTACCAGTGGCTCTACCAGGCAAGCCATCTGGACCAGGTTCTGTTCTCGATCGGCATCGTGTTCATGGCGATCGCCGCGACCGACTATTTTATGGGTGGCCAGCAGCAGCTGATCAACCTGCCGCCGGAACTCTCCGGCCGCATGGATGTGTTCGGCGTCGGCGTCGGTCGTTACCGGCTCTTCACCATCGTCGTCTGCGCCGCGCTTGCGCTGGCGCTGCAACTGATCCTCTCGAAGACCCGCTTCGGCAGCCGGCTGCGCGCAGCCGTCGACGACCGGCGCGTCGCCATGGGCCTCGGCATCAACGTGCCGCTCGTCTTCGCGCTCACCTTCGCCTTCGGTTCGGGCCTTGCCGGCCTCGGCGGGGCGATGGGCGCTGAAATCCTCGGGCTCGATCCGAACTTCCCGCTGAAATTCATGATCTACTTCCTCATCGTCGTCTCCGTCGGCGGCACGTCCACTGTCTCCGGCCCATTCCTCGCCGCTCTGCTGCTCGGCATTGCCGACGTGGCCGGCAAATATTACGTGCCGGCGATCGGTCCCTTCGTCATCTACGGACTGATGATCGTCATGCTGATCGTGCGGCCGAACGGCCTGTTCTCAAGGGGCGGCCGATGAGCGTTCTTCCTCAGGAAACCACCGTGTCCGCAAATTCCTCCACCGCTGCAGCCGAGACCCGTGCTGCCAAGCTGATGAAGCGACGGAGCCGCATCCGCTTCTACGAGATCATCGTCTGGATCGCCGCGATCGCCGCTTATTTCCTGCTGCCGTCGAAGATGCTGATCCTCACCGAGATCGCCATCCTCGCGTTGTTTGCCGTATCGCTCGACCTGGTGCTCGGTTTCGCCGGCATCGTCTCGCTCGGCCACACCGCCTTCTTCGGCCTCGGCGCCTATGTGGCGGGCCTGATGGCGCAGCACTATTTCGCCGAACCGGTGACCGGATTGATCGTCGCGGGCGTTGCCTCCGGCGTGCTCGGCCTGCTCACCAGCTTCCTCATCCTGCGCGGCTCCGACCTTACCCGCCTGATGACCACGCTCGGCATCGGCCTGATGATGGCGGAAGTCGCCAACCAGATGGCCTGGCTGACCGGCGGCGCCGATGGCCTCAGCGGTTTTTCGCCCGGGCCGATCCTCGGCATGTTCGAGTTCGACCTGTTCGGCAAGGTCGGTTATCTCTATTGCGTCGGCGTGCTCTTCATCGGCACGATGATCATGCGGCGCATTGCCTTTTCACCTTTCGGCCTGTCGCTGAAGGCGATCAAGGGCAATTCGATGCGCTCCGCCATGGTCGCCGTGCCGGCGCGCAAGCGCATCGTCACCGCCTATACGGTCGCGGCCGTGTTTGCCGGCATGGCGGGGGCACTGCTCACCCAGACGACCGCCTTCGTCTCGCCCGACGTGCTCGCCTTCCATCGCTCGGCCGACGTCCTGCTGGTGCTCGTCATCGGCGGTACCGGCTATCTCTATGGCGGCATCTTCGGGGCGATCCTGTTCACGCTGGTCAAGGACTGGCTGTCGGTGATCACCCCGCAATACTGGATGTTCTATATCGGCATGCTGCTCGTCATCCTGGTGCTGGTCGGCCGTGACCGGCTGTCGCGCTGGGTCGAATACCTGCCCGAGCGCCTCTCGAAGAAGGAGGACCGCTGATGAGCGAGATCGTTCTCGAAACCAGGCATCTGGTGCGCCGCTTCGGTGCCTTCCTTGCCACCAATGACGTCAGCCTGAAGGTGGAGCGCGGCGCCCGCCACGCGCTGATCGGCCCGAACGGCGCCGGCAAGACGACGCTGATCAACCTCCTGACCGGCGTGCTGCCGCCTTCGGAAGGCCAGGTTTTCCTCGAAGGCGAGGACATCACCTCAATGGCCTCGTTCCGACGGGTCAAGCGCGGGCTCACCCGCACCTTCCAGATCAACCAGCTGTTCAACGAGTTCACCCCGCTCGAAACCGTGGCGCTGGCGATCGCCGAGCGCGAAGGCGTCGGCCACAATCTGTGGCGGTCGATCGCTGGTTACGGCAAGGTGGTGGACGAGGCGGCAGGCCTGCTGGCCCGTTTCGGCCTGGCCTCCGTCATGGGTGAGCGCACCGTGATCCTGCCCTATGGCAAGCAACGCCTGCTCGAGATCGCGCTCGCCTTCGCCTCCAAACCACGCGTTCTGTTGCTCGACGAACCGGCGGCCGGCGTGCCCGAAGACGAACGTCACGAAGTGCTGCAGATCGTCTCCGACCTTCCGGCCGACGTCACCGTGCTGCTGATCGAGCACGACATGGATCTGGTCTTCTCGTTCGCCAACCGGATTTCGGTTCTGGTGGCGGGCGCCGTCTTCGTCGAGGGAACGGTTGCGGAAATCTCCACCGATCCGCGCGTCAAGGCCGTCTATCTCGGAGAAAATGCATGAGCGCCCCGGTTCTGGTCACCGAAAAGCTGGTCGCGGGTTATGGCGAGGCGAGCGTGCTTGCGGGTATCAGCCTGACGATCCGCGAGGGTCGCACGCTGGCGCTGCTCGGCCGCAACGGCACGGGCAAAACCACCTTCGTCAATACGCTCGCCGGCGTCACCACCCATCATTCGGGCTCGATCCACCTGATGGGGCGCGACGTCACCAAACTGCGCGCCGACCGCCGTGCCGCGGCGGGCATCGGCTGGGTGCCGCAGGAGCGCAACATCTTCAAGTCGCTGACCGTCGAGGAAAACATGACGGCGATCGCGCGCCCCGGCGTCTGGACGCTGGAACGGGTCTATTCGATGTTCCCGCGCCTGAAAGAGCGCCGCAAGAACCTCGGCAACCAGCTCTCCGGCGGTGAACAGCAGATGCTAGCGGTCGGGCGGGCGTTGATGGTCAATCCGAAGCTCTTGCTTCTCGATGAGCCGACGGAGGGTCTTGCACCGATCATCGTCGACGAGTTGCTCGCGGCGATCCAGCGGATCACGCAAGGCGAGGGCATGTCGGCTATCATCATCGAGCAGAAGGCCCGCAAGGTGCTGCCGCTCTCCGACGACGCCGTCATCCTCGATCGCGGCGCGATCGTCTATCAGGGGACCAGCGCCGATCTGCTCGCCAACGAAGAGATTCTCGGCCGGCATCTGACCGTGGAAAAGGGTGTCCGGCACTAGTTCGGAAAAGCGCAGGCGTCTTTTTACTGCCGACGCGCTGTGCGGTTATGCCGCTTGAGGGTTCTCAAACTGCACGCTACGCCCGCGCTACATTCCGTGGCCGCCTAGTGCGCCGTTCCGTCGACGATCACGTGGTCGTGGTCCATCGAGCATTTTTCGATGCGGGCATGGACCTTGTAGACGTTGCGCAGCATGTCCACGGTGACCACCTCGCGCGGGTAGCCGCAGGCGCGCATGCGGCCGTTGGCGATCACCAGAACCTTGTCGGCAAAGCGCAGCGCCTGGTTGAGGTCGTGGATGGCGATCATCACGATCATGCCCTTCGAGCGCGCCCGGCGCTGCATGAAATCGAGCACTTCGACCTGCCGGTGAAGATCGAGCGCGCTGGTCGGCTCGTCCATCAGCATGATTTCCGGTTCGCGAACCAGCGCCTGGGCGATCGACACCAGCTGGCGCTGGCCGCCGGAGAGCGCACCAAGATCCCGAAACGCGATGGCGGTGATGTTGAGCGCCCTCATGATTTCGTCGATGAACGAGAGGTCGCTGTCGCTGACGCTCCAGGACTGGCCCTGCTTACGGGCAAGAAGAATGGATTCGTAGACCGTCAGCACCGCATTGGCCGAGGTGTCCTGCGGCATGTAGGTGATGGCGTTCTTCGTCCTCGCGCCATCGATGACGATATTGCCGGGCCCCTTCAGGAGGCCCGTGATGCGCTTGAACAGCGTCGACTTGCCGGCGGCGTTGGGGCCGATGACGGCGATCAACTCGCCGGCCTTCATGACCGGCGTCGTCACGTCTTCCACGAACAGCTTGCGGCCGTGATAGGCGCCGACCGATTGCAGTTGCATCGCTACCATGACCGGCTCCGATTCGAGAGGATGAGCGAGAAGAAGAATGGAACGCCGACCAGCGCCGTGATGATGCCGATCGGAAAAACGACGCCCGGAATGATCGACTTCGAGACGATCGAGGTGAGCGACAGCAAAAGCGCTCCCGACAGGATCGAGCCCGGCAGGAAAAAGCGCTGGTCTTCGCCGAGGATCATACGGGCAATATGCGGGCCGACCAGGCCGACGAAACCGATCGTGCCGACGAAGCTGACCGGCACGGCGGCAAGCAGCGAGATGATCAGCATGGTTTCGAGCCGGATGCGCCGGACGTTGACGCCGAAGCTCGCCGCCTTGTCCTCGCCGAGCCGGATCGCGGTCAGCGCCCATGCGTGGCGGGCAAACAGCGGCAGCGCGATCAAGAGGACGGCAAGGGTGATGCCGATTTTCGGCCAGGTCGCCTTGGTAAGGCTGCCCATGGTCCAGAAGACCACGGCCGACAGCGCCTGCTCGGAGGCCAGATATTGCAGGAAGGCGAGCAGCGCGTTGAAGGTGAAGACCAGCGCGATGCCGAGCAGCACGACCGTCTGCACCGAGACGCCGCGCATCTGCGAGATGAAATGGATGAACAGCGTGGCGATCAGCGCCATGACGAAGGCATTGGCCGGCACGAGCAGGGTGGCGGCAACCGGCAGGATGGAGACGCTGGTGACGATCGCCAGCGCGGCGCCGAAGCTGGCGGCGGCCGAGATGCCGAGCGTGAACGGGCTGGCGAGCGGATTGGCAAGAATGGTCTGCATCTGGGCACCGGCAACCGACAGCGCGGCGCCGACGACGATCGCCATGACTGCAACCGGCATGCGGATATCCCAGACCACGGCGCGGATCTGGGCCGAGACGGAGGAGGGGTCGATCAGCGCAGCGCCGACTTCGCCGAGGCTGTAGCGGGCCGGCCCCCAGGCGAGATCGACGGCGAACGACAGACAAAGGGCGGCTGTCATGGCAGCGAGGATCACAAGCTTGCGGCGGGCAAGGGCGCGATAGCGCTCCCGCCCGGCTTCAGCTTCGATCGGCAATGCGGCGATCTCGGCCATATCGGGTTACTTCGCCGCCCTGGCGTCGATCCAATAGCCCGGCTGATACGGAACCGGCAGGAATTTCTCGTGGAATTCCTTGAAGGTCGCATCCGGGTCGAGATCGGCGAACAGCTCCGGGTGGAACCATTTTGCCATCCGCTGTACGGCCACGAACTGATATGGGCTGGTGTAGAACTGATGCCAGATGGCGTGGACATTGCCGCCTGCGGCAGCCTTGGAGCCGGTGAAGGCCGCATTCTGCATCAGGGCGTCCAGCGCCTTGCGGCTGCCGTCGAATGCGGGAGCCGCGTTCGGGCCGACATTCACAAAATCCTTGGCGTCTTTGGTCTGGCTCCAGTTCGAGCCGGTGACGACGACGACATCCGGATTGGAAGCGACGACCTGTTCGGCATTGATCGAGCCGGTATAGCCCGGAAGGAAATCCGAACCGAGGTTATGGCCGCCGGCCCAATCCACCATCAAGCCGAAATTGTCGGGGCCGAAGGTGCCGCAGCACTCGACCAGGCCGCCCGCCCGATACATGAACACATTCGGCTTCTTCGGGTTGGCGGCCTTCAGCTTATCGGTCACGCGGGCCATCTGCTGCTTCCAATAGGCGGCGACGGCTGCGGCGCGATCCTCGTGGCCGAAGATCTGGCCGAGAACCTTGAGGCTCGGTTCGGTATTGTCGAGGATGTGTTCTCGGAAGTCGATATAGACGATCTTCACGCCGATCTTGTTCAGCATCTCCTCGAGCTTCACCTCGTCCGCGGCCTTCTTGTTGCCGATCGGCAGCAGCATGACGTCCGGGTTCAGCTTGACGACGGTCTCGGTCTGCAGCGTGCCGTCGGTCAGGTTGCCGAGGAACGGCAGTTCCTTGCCCTTCGGGAATTTCGCGAGATAGGTGTCGTAGCCATCCTTGTCGGTGGTCAGCAGGTCGTTGCGCCAGCCGACGATCCTGGCGAAGGGATCTTCCTTTTCGATCGGGGCGACCGAATAGAGCATCCGGCCTTCGCCGAGAATAACGCGCTCGACCGGCTTGTCGAACTTCACCTCACGGCCGGCGACGTCCTTGACGGTGAACGACTGCGCCAGCACGGAAAACGGCAAAAGGCTCGCAAGCACAACCGTTGATGTTGCAAGCATTTTCGCGAAATTCATCTGGAAACTCCCCCGATGTCTGATAATGTCCGCATGCATATGAAATATGACTTTTGGAATCAAGTTCTATGTTTTAGAGCTCTTCCAAAGTAGTCTGACTATCGGGGCGCCTATAATGAATTCAATGAACTCCAACTATTCCATCCGAGATGAAATCCGCGACTTCTGGTCTGAGAGGGCGTCGACGTTCGACGAGAGTGTCGGCCACGAAATCTTCTCTGAGGAAGAACGCAAGGGCTGGCAGCGGCTGATCCGCAAGCATCTGGGCGATGGCACCGGCCGCGCCGCTCTGGATCTTGCCTGCGGCACCGCCGTCATCTCGCATCTGATGAACGACGTCGGTTTCAAGGTCACCGGGCTTGACTGGTCGGATGCGATGCTAGGCCAGGCGCGCGCCAAGGCGAAGAAACGCGGTGCCGATATCCGTTTCGTGTCCGGCGACGCGGAAAATACGATGGAGCCGAAGAACAGCTACGATGTCATCACCAATCGGCATCTGGTCTGGACGCTGGTCGATCCGCCGGCCGCTTTCGCGGAATGGTTCTCCGTTCTGAAGCCGGGCGGCAAAGTGCTGATCCTCGACGGCAACATGGGCAAGGAGACCTGGGTCAAGGGCTTGCAGAAATTCTGGTCCAGGGTGACCGGCAAGCCGGCCGCAAGCCACATGACGCCAGCCATGGCGGCGCGTCACCAGAACATCCGCTCGCGCGTCTATTTCTCGGACGCCATGCCGGCCGAAGCGGTGGTCGACCTTTTGACCAAGGCCGGTTTCGTCAACATCGTGGTCGACCGCAAGCTGTCCGACATCCATTGGGCCCAGGCCCGCAAGATGCCGTTCCTGCGCGGCCTGGAGCGCATGATGCAGGAACGCTTCGCCATCTGCGCGATGAAGCCGGAATAAGCTGCCGATCGAAGGTGGCCCGTGGCGGCCACCTTCGATCCACCGCAAATATGCACAGTATTTATGGCCGCCTGACATGATTGTGACCGGGCTGTGACCGTAGGCATTAACCTTTGACCGCTTTCCCCGAAACCCGGGGGAAGCGCAAAGTCACGCCGATCACGATCCGGCCTCATCCGGGCTTCGTGCGTGTCTCGTTTCGGGACGTGCGCCCGATGCAATTAACCTTGTGATAACCGATCGATTTTTGAATGGGCTATCTTCTGCGCGCGGCCATCGCCGCCGCGGCTCCCTCGCCATTTCCGACCATGGAGACAAGATTGTCCATCAAGCTTTTTGCCCTTTCCGCGCTCGCTCTTTCCGCAATTGCAGCACCCGTCCTTGCCCAGCCCACCCCGAGCATGGTGAAAAAATTCGACGCCTGGGGCCTCTATTCCTACAAGGGCGACGGCGGCACGACCTGCTACGTGCTGACCACGCCGACGCAGATGCAGCCCGCCGATGTCGATCATGGCGACAACTTTTTCCTCGTCGCGCCAAAGCCCTCCGGATCCGGCTTCTATCCGCAGGCGATCATGGGTTACGACCTCAAGGGCGGATCGCAGATGACGGTCACCGTAGACGGCCGGACCTTCGCCCTGGAGCCGAAAGGCAATTCCGGCTGGACGAAGCAGGAGAGCGCCGATGCCGCTCTTGTCGCGGCGATGAAATCGGGAAGCAGCATGACGCTCGAAGCGGTCTCCCAGCGCGGCACGCAGACCAGCTACACGTTCTCGCTTTCCGGCGTAAGCGCGGCATTGACTCAGGCGGGGCACTGCGGCTGACAGGGTTTCGCTCGCGTTGTCATGGCGGACGTGCTATCTGTCATGACAACGATTGGAGCGACTGCCATGAACCTGCAGATACGGGATCCCCGCGCCCGAGAGCTCGCGGAGCGGCTTGCCAAAAAACGTAATGTTAGCATGACCGAGGCGGTCATCGAGGCGCTTGAGGAGAAGCTTTCAAAAGAGGAGCAGGCGGAAACGCCGCTTCAGGAACGCGTGATGAAAATCGTCGATCGCCTTCATGCCATCAAGGGCGGAGAGGGGCGGGACATGACCAAGGAAGAAATCGACGAGATGTGGGGTCACTAGTGTTCGTCGATACTTCCGTCATCGTCGCGATCTTTTCCAAGGAGGAGGATGCGCCACAGTGGATAAGCAAGATCGAAGCGGCGGAGAACCTCTGCACCAGTGCTTTGGTCGTGCTCGAGGCTGCCATGAGGCTGTCGACGAAGCTCGATGAGGATCCCCTCGTCATTGAGCAGGGTCTATCTGATTTCTTCAAAGAGGCGAAAATAAAGATCGTCCCTATCGAGGAAGCCGATGGCGAGCTGGCGATCCGGGCATTCCGGGATTACGGCAAGGGCAGGGGACACCCAGCCCAGCTTAATCTGGCCGACTGTCTCTCTTATGCCTGCGCTAAAAACCGCGGCCTGTCGCTGCTCTACAAGGGCGCCGATTTCGCACGCACGGACCTGGCCTGAAGCCTTCGGACTGTGTCGAAAATAGCCGCCTGCGCCCATGGCTTTTTCGTGGCAATGCCCTAGTTGACGATTGTCAAAAAGGCTGTCCCAGGTGATCGTTGTCATGTAAGACGGCAGCACAGCGCCTATCGCCGCCGAAAGCCCGATGATGAATCATTCGACTGCCGAGACAGCCTTTCTTTCCCACAGCGGCGAAATGGCCCGTCTTATTGCGGCTTTCAATTGGGCAGCCACTTCGCTCGGGCCGATCGCCACCTGGCCGCAGAGCCTCAAGACAACGATTTCCCTCATGCTTCGTTCGCCGGTCCCGATCGTCACGTTGTGGAACGAGGACGGCGTGATGATCTATAACGACGCCTATTCCGATTTTGCCGGAAGGCGCCATCCCGGCATCCTCGGATGCAAGGTGCGCGAGGGCTGGCCTGAAGTTGCGGACTTCAACGACAACGTCATGAAGGTCTGTTTCGCCGGCGGCACACTTGCCTATTCCGACCAGGAAATGGTCCTCGACCGCTCCGGCACGCCGGCCTCCGCCTTCATGAACCTCTATTATTCTCCGGTCTATGACGAGGCCGGCAAGCCTTTCGGCGTGGTGGCGATCGTCGTCGAGAATACGGCCAAGGTGCGCGCCGAGCGGCGGCTTCAGGGGGAGGGCGAGCGTCTGAGGCTGATGTTCGATCAGGCTCCGGGCTTCATGGCCATGGTGACCGGGCCGGACCATGTTTTCGAAATGGCGAACGGCGCCTATATGCGCCTCGTCGGCGGTCGGGACCTGCTTGGGCGCCCCATCCGCGAAGCCCTGCCGGAGGTGGCAGAACAGGGTTTTTCCGACCTGCTCGATGAGGTCCGCAGAAGCGGCCGTCCCCATCTCGGCCAGGGTGTGAGCGTGAGGCTGGCGCGCCGGCCCGGCCTGCCGCCGGAAGAGCGTTTCGTGGATTTCGTCTATCAGCCGATCGTCGACGATGCCGGCCAGGCGACCGGGATCTTCATCCAGGGCAGCGACGTCACCGATCAGAAGAAGGCGGAGATCGCGCTTCTCAAGGAAACCCGGCATCTCGAGGTGCTGAACCGGCTCGGTGCAGAACTTTCCGCCGAACTCGACCTCGAAAAGGTCGTGCAGATGACCACCGACGCCGGCGTCGAACTGACTGGCGCACAGTTCGGAGCCTTCTTCTACAACGTCGTCAACGACCGCGGCGAAAGCTATATGCTCTATGCGCTGTCCGGCGTTCCCCGGTCGGCATTCGAGAATTTTCCGATGCCGCGCAACACGGCCGTTTTCGCGCCGACATTCAGCGGCGAGGGCGTCATCCGCTCCGACGATATCATGGCGGATCCGCGCTACGGCCGGAACGATCCGTATTTCGGCATGCCAAAGGACCATCTGCCGGTGCGCAGCTATCTGACGGTTCCGGTGATCTCGCGCTCCGGCGAGGTGATCGGCGGTCTGTTCTTCGGACATGCCGAACCGGCTCAGTTCCGCGAGGAGCATGAGCGGCTGGTGGTGGGGGCTGCCGGCCAGGTGGCGATCGCCATCGACAATGCGCGGCTCTTCCGCGCCGCGGAACGCGACCTCGCCGAACGCCAGCGCGCCGAGGAGGCGCTGCAGGTGCTGAATGCCGGCCTCGAACAGAAGATCGCCTCCGAAATCTCCGAGCGTATGAAGATGGAAGAAGCGCTGCGCCAGAGCCAGAAGATGGAAGCGCTCGGCCAGTTGACAGGCGGTGTCGCGCACGATTTCAACAACCTGCTGCAGGTGATCTCCGGCAATCTTCAGCTTCTCGCCAAGGACGTCGCCGGCAACCAGCGGGCTGGCCGCCGGGTGGAAAATGCGCTTGCCGGCGTGCAGCGTGGTTCCAAGCTCGCCAGCCAGCTGCTCGCCTTCGGCCGCCGCCAGCCGCTGGAACCGAAGGTGGTCAATATCGGCCGGTTCCTGACCGGCATGGAAGAACTGCTGCGTCGCACGCTCGGGGAGGATATCGAGGTCGAGACGATCCGATCCGGCGGTCTCTGGAACGTTCTGGTCGACCCGACCCAGATCGAGAATGCGCTCCTCAACCTTGCGATCAATGCACGCGACGCGATGGAAGACGGTGGCAAGCTGACGATCGAGGCGGGCAACGCCTTCCTCGATGACAATTACGTGCGCCAGCATGCGGACGTGCCGGCCGGCCAATACGTGATGTTGGCGGTGACCGACACGGGCACCGGCATGACGCCGGAGGTGATGGAACAGGTGTTCGAGCCGTTCTTCTCGACCAAGCCCGTCGGCAAGGGCACCGGGCTTGGCCTTTCCATGGTCTACGGTTTCGTCAAGCAGTCCGGCGGGCACGTCAAGATCTACAGCGAAGTCGGCCAGGGCACGACCGTCAAGATCTACTTCCCGCGCATCCAGCGCAGCGAGGATCTGGTGACCGACGCCGATTTCGGCCCGGTGACCGGCGGCACGGAAACCATTCTGGTGGCGGAGGACGACGAGCAGGTGCGCGCCACCGTCATCGAACTGCTCGGCGATCTCGGTTATGCAGTGCTGAAGGCGAAGGACGCGGCGGGTGCGCTGAGTATCATCGAAAGCGGCGTGCCGGTCGATCTTCTGTTCACCGACGTGGTGATGCCGGGGCCGCTGAAGAGCACCGAGCTTGCCAGGCACGCCCGCGAGCGGATGCCGGATATCGCCGTGCTGTTCACCTCGGGTTATACGGAAAACTCGATCGTGCATGGCGGCCGGCTCGATTCCGGCGTCGAGCTGCTGTCGAAACCCTATACCCGCGAAGCCTTGGCGCGGAAGATACGCCATGTGCTGAACGGCCAGCAGCATCGCAACCGGGTGAGGGCGTCGTTCGCGGCCAAGCCCGCCGCCCTGGTGATCGGGCAGCGACCGGTCATGCCGCGTTATTCCGTGCTGCTGGTCGAGGACGATTTCCTGATCCGCATGAGCACCGCCGATCTTCTGACCGAACTGGGCCACGAGGTTTCCGAGGCCTCGACGGCGGAGGAGGCGATCATCATGATAGAGGAGCGTAGCTTCGACGTGGTGGTCACCGATCTCGGCCTGCCGGGTCTCTCCGGCGGCGAGTTCGCGCAGCAGGCGCGCAAGTTATCTCCCGATGTCGGCATCGTGTTCGCGACCGGCAACGACCGCATTCCCGCCGAGGCGGAAGTAGAAGGAGCAGTGCTTCTGAAGAAGCCCTATGGCAGCCAGGAAATCGCAATCGCCTTCGAGAAGATCACCGCCCAGAAGGGCTGAAGGCCGGCAGCCGGCGCCAGTTGTGTCGAGCAATGTTTCCCTTGATCAGGTAAGGAATTTTCCTTACGATAGACCGAAAGGAGATTGTCATGACCAATGTGTTCAAAGAAGTCAGCACGATCACCGCCAAGGGCCAGACGACGGTTCCCAAATCAGTCCGGCAGGCGCTCGGTCTGGATTACGGAGACCGGATCGCCTTCTATGTCGACGATGAACGCGGCGTTTCGGTGCTACGGGAGGCAGCAGATGCACCTGATCCCGTGATCGATAGCTTTCTTACGTTCCTCGCCAAAGACATGGAGGCCCGGCCGGAGGCGCTTTCGACGCTGCCGCCGGCTTTGGTTGATCGCATGACTGCCCTGACCAACGGCATCAAGGTGGACCTCGATGCGCCGATCGACGGCGAAGTCGATCTCTAGCCTATGCTGGTCGTCGACGGCTGGACCATCCTGGCGCATCCGCTCTTCCTCGATCAGCTGGAAAAGCTGACGCTCGCCGTCGAGCGCTCAAGGGACAAGGATCCCGAACACTATCAGGCTACCGCCAATGCCAAGCTGCTCGCCGCCTTGTCGGAACTGGTTTTCAAGACCATTCCGGCCGATCCAACACAAGCGATCTATCGCCAGGGCGGTACTCTCGGCGAAGGCCGGAAACACTGGTTTCGGGCAAAATTCGGGGGCCAGCGTTTCCGTCTGTTCTTCCGCTACAGCAGCGAAGCGAGGATCATCATCTTCGCCTGGGTGAATGACGAAAACACGCAGCGCACCTATGGCGCAAAGACCGATGCCTATGCGGTGTTCCGGAAAATGCTGTCCGGGGGCAACCCGCCCGACGATTGGGCCGCTCTGCTGAAGGCGGCCTCTGCAGAGGATGCGAAGGCGCGTCTCACCGCGGCGGAGAAGACTGCCGAATAACCCGCCGTCTCACCACCACGCGTAAAAATGCGACACTGGTCCGTGGCCGGTGCCGACGGTGAGGGTGTCGGCGGCGGCAATCGCGCCGGCGAGATAGGTCTTGGCGATCGCGACCGCTTCAGCCGGCAAGGCACCCTTGGCGAGTTCGGCGGCGATTGCGCTCGACAGCGTGCAGCCAGTGCCGTGGGTGTTGCTGGTCGCGGTGCGTCTGCCCTCGAACCAGTGGATGCCGGTTACGTCCGCCAGCACATCCGGGCTGTCTTCGCTCTCCAGATGACCGCCCTTCACCAGGACTGCCTTAGGCCCGATCTTCAGCAGTTGCTCGGCCTGGGCTGCCATCCCTTCGCGGGTCGTGGCGACCGTCTCGCCGAGCAGCGCTGCGGCTTCGGGGAGGTTGGGGGTGACGACGGTGGCGAGCGGCATCAGCTTGTAGGTGACGGCATCCACCGCATCGAGCGCCAGCAGCGGCGAACCGCCCTTGGCGATCATCACCGGATCGAGCACGATCGGCACGGTATCGCGATAGGGGCGCAGCACGTCGGCAACCGCCTCGGCGATCTCGGCATTGGCGATCATGCCGATCTTCACCGCATCGACGCGCACGTCGAGAAAGATGGTGCGGATCTGGTTTGCGACGAAGGCGGCGGGCACCGCATGCACGCCGGTGACCCCTTGGGTATTCTGGGCGGTCAGCGCGGTCAGCGCCGCCATGCCATAGGTGCCGCGGGCCGCAAAGGTTTTCAGATCCGCCTGGATGCCGGCGCCGCCGGAAGGGTCCGAACCGGCGATCGACAGGACGTTTTTGATGCTCATGCGCGTGCCCTTTCGATTTCCGCGGCAATTCGGCGGGCGGCGGCTTCCGGATCGGGCTGGCCGCAGATGGCGGACACGACCGCGAGGCCCTTTGCGCCGGCGGCGAGTGCCGGGCCGGCATGTTCCGCCTTGACGCCGCCAATCGCGACTGCCGGAACCGGCGCCATGGCGACGATGCGTGCAAGCCCGTCGAAACCGATCGGCTGCTTGTGGTCGGGTTTGGTGCCGGTCGCAAAGACGGGACCGATACCGACATAATCGACGATGGACGGATCCACCCGACGCGCCAGGTCCTCGGTCTCCACCGAGAGGCCGAGGATCATGCCATGGCCGGCGCGCCGGCGCGCCATCGCCGCCACCATATCGCTCTGGCCGACATGCAGGCCTTCCGCGCCGATCGCGATTGCTGCCTCCACGTCGTCGTTGATGATCAGGGGCACGCCGGTTCCGGAAAGTACCGCCTTCAGCGCCCGGCCGGTTTCGATCATTTTTGCCGTATCCGCCTGCTTGTCGCGCAGCTGGACCATGGTGACGCCGCCGGCGACGGCCAGCCTTGTCGTCTCGATCATGCCGATCTCGCGGCAGAGATCGGGATCGAGGACGAGGTAGACGGAAAGGTCGAAGGTTTTGGTCATGCTGCGACGACCCTTGCCTGGGCATCGAGCGTCTCTCCGGTCAGCGCCGCGAGACGGTCGAGGAAGATCGGCGAGAAGAAGCCGGGACCCGAGGCGGTGAAGGCCGCTTCCTCGCCCGCGACCGCGAACATCGCAAGCGCGGCGACCGTCGCCTCGAAGGGATCGTCCGTGGCGGCGGCAAAGGCGCCGACCAGGCAGGTCAGCGAGCAGCCGAGCGCGGTCACCCGCGGCATCAGGGCCGAACCGCCGAAGATGCGCACCGAACGCCGGCCGTCGGTGACGAAATCCACCTCGCCGGTGACGGCCACCACGCAGGCCTTCTGCCGGGCGATGGTGATTGCCGAGTCTTCCGCCGCCGGGACGCTGTCGCCGCTGTCGACGCCATGGCCGCTCGACTGGCTGCCGGCCAGCGCGATGATTTCCGAGGCGTTGCCGCGGATGATCGTGGGCCGCAGCTCCATCAGCTCGGCGAGTGCGGCGCGGCGATAGGCGGTGGCGTAATGGGCGACGGGATCGAGCACCCAAGGCTTGCCAGCTTCGGTGGCGGAGGCGGCCGCTGCCTTCATGCCGGCCAGGAAATCCGGCGACAGGGTGCCGATATTGACCGTCAGGGCCGCAGCGATGCGGGCGAATTCGCCGGCTTCTTCCTTGGTGTGCACCATGGCGGGCGAGGCGCCGGCCGCCAGCATCACGTTGGCGGCGATATTCATCGCCACGAAATTGGTGATGTTCTGGACGAGCGGGTTTTTGGCACGCATCGCGGTCAGCAACTGGCCGGGGGTGTCTGCAAGGGTCCCAAGGGGTATTATCGTCTGCATATCTGCCTCGTTCGGCGGGGCAGGCGTGGGGCGCAGTGTCAACGCCCTGACGACTCCCTCCGCCAGCATGATCTGGTTCAGGTTCTAAGGGTGCTTCTCAGCCCGGCTTTGCCGGACGCCCCTGTCTTCACCATGGCTTACAGCAAAGATAATGCGCTTCGCCAGTGATTTTTTCTGATTTTGGGCCTTGCAGCTCTAGTCGCTAGAGGTTGTAGAGACGGGGCTCGATCCAATGGGAAAGACACGATGAACGCGACGACACAGGCACGATACAAGGTTGGGGGCATGGATTGCGCCAGCTGCGCGACGAAGATCGACACCGCGGTGCGCCGCATGCCGGGCGTCGAGGACGTGTCCGTTTCGGTGGCTTCAGGCACGATGACTGTGAAGCATGACGGGACCGGCGATCTGGGTGCGATCGAGAAGAAGGTCGTAGGGCTTGGGTATTCGCTCAGGGCGCTGGGTCAGAGGGCCGGTGAGGATGCGCGGCGGCGCGGTGTCGAGGGGTTACCCCCCTCTGCCTTGCCGGGCATCTCCCCCTCAAGGGGGGAGATCGGCAAGACGCACGACCACCATCATCATCATGACCATGACGGCGGGCACGATCATTCCCATCACGACCACGGCACAACAGAAATCGAAGGCCTGCACGGCCACGATCACGGGCCGATGGACGGGCCGTGGTGGAAATCGCCCAAAGGCCGCCTGACCATCCTGGTCGGCATTGCGTTAGCGACGGCTTACGGGATCGGCCATCTGGTGCCGGCCTATGACACAATCATCTTCACCGCAGCGATGCTGATCGGCCTCGTGCCGATTGCCCGGCGCGCCATCATGGCAGCACTCGCCGGCACGCCGTTTTCGATCGAGATGCTGATGACGATTGCCGCCGTCGGCGCTGTTGTCATCAATGCGTCGGAAGAGGCCGCCGCCGTGGTCTTCCTTTTCCTGATCGGCGAATTGCTGGAAGGGGTCGCGGCCGGCAAGGCGCGCCAAAGCATCCAGAGCCTGACGGCGCTGGTGCCGAAAAACGCGCTGCTCGAAGAAAACGGCCAGACCCGCGAAGTGCCGGCGGAGAGCCTTGCCGTCGGTGCGACCATCCTCGTGCGCCCTGGCGACCGTATTTCGGCGGACGGCGTCATCATCGCGGGCGAAAGCGCGATCGACGAAGCGCCGGTGACGGGCGAAAGCACGCCGGTCTCCAAGGGCATCGACGACACGGTTTTTGCCGGCACGATCAACGGCGTTGCCGCCTTGCGGGTTCGCGTGACGGCCGCCGCCGAGGACAATACGATTGCCCGCGTGGTGCGGCTGGTCGAGGAGGCGCAGGAGAGCAAGGCCCCGACCGAGCGCTTCATCGACCGTTTCTCGCGGTATTACACGCCGGGCGTCGTCGCAGTGGCGGCGCTGGTTGCTATCCTGCCACCGCTTGTCGGCGGTGCGTCCTGGAGCGAGTGGGTCTACAAGGGCCTGGCGATCCTGCTGATCGGCTGCCCCTGTGCGCTGGTCATTTCGACGCCTGCCGCAATCGCCGCATCGCTGTCCTCAGGTGCCCGCCGCGGCCTGCTGATGAAGGGTGGCGCGGTGCTGGAAACGCTCGGCAAGATCACCGCCGTCGCGCTCGACAAGACCGGCACGTTGACGGCCGGCAGGCCCCAGGTGACCGATGTCATCGCCTTCGGCCGCAATGCGGAAGACGTGCTGCGCTTTGCCGCCGCGCTCGAAACCGGCTCCAGCCATCCGCTCGCCGCCGCGATCCTTGCCAAGGCTGCCGATGACGAGGTCGAGATCCCGGCTGCGACGGATGCCAGGGCGCTCGGCGGCAAGGGTGTCACGGCGACGGTCGAAGGTGAGGAAGTTTTCCTCGGCTCACCCAAGGCCGCCGCCGAGCTTGTGTCGCTGCCGATGGCGCATTCGAGGCGGATCACGTGCCTCAATGACGAGGGCAAGACCGTCTCGGTGCTGATCGTCGGCGGGGTCCTTGCCGGTGCCGTCGCCATGCGCGACGAACCGCGTCCCGACGCCAGGGCCGGCCTGAAGGCGCTGACCGATGCCGGCATCAGGACCGTGATGCTGACCGGCGACAATGCTCGCACCGCGACCGCGATCGGCAAGGATCTCGGCATCGAGGTACGTGCCGAGCTGATGCCGGAAGACAAGAGCCGCATCGTCGGTGAGCTGAAAAGCGAGGGTTACGTGGTCGGCAAGGTCGGCGACGGTATCAACGACGCCCCGGCACTCGCAGCCGCCGATGTCGGCATCGCGATGGGCGGAGGCACCGACGTGGCGCTCGAAACTGCCGATGCCGCAGCGCTGCACGGCCGGGTCGGCGACATCGCCGCGATGATCGCGCTGTCGAAGCGGACGATGCGCAACATCTACCAGAACATCTCGATCGCGCTCGGCCTGAAGGCGGCCTTCCTGGTCACGACCATCCTGGGGATCACTGGACTGTGGCCGGCGATCCTTGCGGACACCGGGGCGACGGTGCTGGTGACGATCAATGCGCTGCGGCTGCTGCGGGTGAGGAACTAGGCACAGCCCGCGGGAGATTGCGCAAGACACTGTCGTGTTGCAAGATAGGGCAGCGTAAAGGGATAGGCTGACATGCGCACCAACAGATCCATCGCCCTGACACTCGGTAAACAGCAGCAAGTTCTCGATGCCATGGTGGAATCGGGGGACTATGACTCCGCCAGCGAGGCGGTGCGCGCTGCTCTGCGCGCACTCGAGCGGGAAAGGGAAACCCTGGACGAAATCATGCGCCTGAAGGTTCAGGAAGCCATGGACGATCTGCGCCCCAGTATTCCGGCCGCCAAAGTATTCGCGGAACTTCGCGAATTCCATGCCAGCCAGGCGAAAGCCGACAAGCGTGGATCATAATGTCGAGTTTCGACCGGCAGCCGTCACTGACCTCCGGCGGATCTACCTGAGAATTGCCCAAGAGGCAGGGTATGAGCGCGCTGGAAACTATATCGATCGAATTGAAGCGGCCAGCATGAGCCTCTCGGCATTTCCCACCGCGGAACTGTTCGGGGCCATATCCACCCTGGCTTACGCGTCATAGGATTTGAACGCAGTGCCGCCATAGCGCTCGTCGTCGAGAAGGACACGGTCAATATCCTGCGTATTCTTCCGCGGGGCATGGATTTTCCCTCTGACTGGTCCGCAGATGAGTGACGCGCCTTTTCAAACCGTCCGCGCCAGAACCGCAAAAGCCTCATAGGGCTTCAGCGTCAGGCTCTCGCCAAGCGCATCCACCAATTCGTAGTTCGAAATCAGGCCTTGCCCCGACAGCCTCAATTCTCCCGGCAGCTCGACGGTCAGGTCGCTGGCCGTGAAATTGGCCACCACCACCAACCGCTCCCCGTCGAGCGTTCGCGAATAGACGAACACGTCCGGATGGCTGTCGAGCCAGCTTTGGTAGGTGCCGTAGACGATCACGTCATGGGCTTTGCGCAGCGCGATCAGCTCGCGGTAATGGTTCCAGATCGACGTCTCGTCGGTCATCTCCCGTTCCGCATTGATCGTCGGGTAATTGGGATTGACCTCGATCCACGGCACGCCGGTCGAGAAGCCGCCATAGGGCGCGGCGCTCCATTGCATCGGGGTGCGGGCGTTGTCGCGGGCGTTTTCGTTGGCGCCCTTGATGAATTCCTCGGGCGACAGGCCGGCCTCGATATGGAGGCGGTGCATGTTGAGCGTCTCGATGTCGCGATACTGCTCGATCGTGGTGAACGGCACGTTGGTCATGCCGATCTCCTCACCCTGATAGATGAAGGGCGTGCCCTTCATCAGGTGCAGCACGGTTGCCAGCATCTTGGCCGATTCTACCGGATGACCGGTCGCATCGCCATATTTGGAGACGGCGCGTGGCAGGTCGTGATTGCCCCAGAACAGCGAGTTCCAGCCGTCGTCGGACAGCGCATATTGCCATTTGCCGAGCACCGATTTCAGCTTCACCAGGTCGAACGGTTTCGAGCGCCATTTGCCGAACACCTCGTCCCATTGCTGGGTGACGTGCTCGAACTGGAAGACCATCGACAGCTCGTGGCGGTTGCGGCCGGAATAGAGGAGAGCCGAACCGGGCGTCGCGCTCCAGGTTTCGCCGACGGTCAGGATATCGCGATTTCCGAATGTTCTGCGGTTCATTTCCTGCAGGTAGTCGTGCAGATGCGGACCGTCGTGGACGATTTCCTGGTCCACCTGCTTGCCGATATAGTCGATGACATCCATGCGGAAGCCGGCAATGCCGCGCTCCAGCCACCAGTTCATCATCTTGTAGATCTCGCCCCGAACCGCCGGGTTTTCCCAGTTGAGATCCGGCTGGCGGGTCGAAAACAGATGCAGGTAATATTCGCCGCTCAAGGGATCGAGCGTCCAGGCCGGCCCGCCGAAGGAGGATTTGAGGCTGTTCGGCGGCCCGCCATCCGCAGCGGGTTTGCGCCAAATGTAGAAATCGCGGAACGGGTTGCCCGGGCCCTTGCGGCTCTCGACGAACCACGGATGTTCATCCGACGTGTGGTTGACGACGAGATCGAGGACGATGCCGATACCCCGGTTCCGCGCCTCCGATACCAGCCTGTCGAAATCGGCGAGCGTGCCGAATTCCGGGGCGATGTCCTGGTAATCGGAAATGTCGTAGCCGTTGTCGTCCATCGGCGACTTGTAGATCGGCGACAGCCAGATCACGTCGATGCCGAGGGATTTCAGATAGTCGAGCTTCGAGGTGATGCCGGGAATATCGCCCACACCATCGCCGTTGAGATCGCAGAAACTGCGCGGATAGACCTGGTAGACGGTGGCGGTGTGCCACCATTTGCGTTCTATCGGCAATGCAGCCTGCTTGATCGCGTCGGCAAGCTGATCCTGAAAGTCGTTCATCGATGCCCTCCCGGCCTCTTTAACCTGTTCGAACGCGAGAGCGCGGGCGGGGTTCCTCACCCCGGCGGCAACAACGCGTCGGATGGAACATCGTGACTCGCTGCGGGTTAGACCAGTGGGAAACCGCAAGAAAAGGAGACCCTTCATGAGCAGCAAACTTCCCCCGACGCCCCCGGAAAACCTGAGCCACAAGGGCTCCGGCGAACAGGTCCATACGTCCGACATCAAGCCCGGCAAGCTCCAGGCGGCGAATGACCCCGGCAAGCAGGGCCAGCAAGGCAATACCAAGGTCAACACGACCCATCAGGGTTATCAGCAGGACCGATAGGGAGTTCATCATGTCGACATCGCAGAAGACACCCGCAAGCATCCGCCAGGGCGGGCCAGGCGCGTCCCATGAAAATGCCCCCAATGCGAAAAAGGGTGTGCCGCTGGATGTGAAGAAGCCGCCGGCCGATGACGATCTGCGTTCCACCAGCCGCGTTTCGGGCGGCGGCGGCGAACGCGACAGCCACCATACCCATGATGCGAAGAAGAAGGGTGGTCAGGCGAACACGACGCATTGATTGGTCGAACCGGATTGGACGACGAGCGCCCTTCCGGGGGCAATGCCGGGAGGGCGGTGTGTTTTCAGCGTCAGGAGATCAGGCGGAGGGAACCACGCCCCGGCAGGCCCAGGCGACGGAGACGAACGACCGCGGACCGTCCGGCCTGCCCGCCTCGTAGGCGGCCCTGACCGCGGCGTCGGTTTTCGCCCGAAGCGCCGGGTCGAGTGCGGCCACATATTTGCCGAGCGGTCCTTCGCCGGCGGCGATCGGCGCCCAATAGTCGTCGAAGGATTGAAAATCCATCCGGATCATCAGCGAAACTTCCGCCACATCGACGAGGCCCTGGCGGATGAAGCTGTCCTTCATCTCGCCCGGTTGCATCATCGGCTGGAAGAAATGATGGCTCCGCATCTGCCGGGCCTGGTCGTCCAGCATCGAGACCGTGTCCCACATCATCCGCATGGCGGGCATGCCGCCGAGATGATCCCAGACGGTGGCAGCCACCACGCCGCCCGGCCGCACTACGCGCCGCATTTCGGCGACGGCCTTGTCCGCTTCCGGCACGAAATGCAGGACGAGAAGCGCCATCGCCCGGTCGAAATATCCGTCCTCGAAGGGCAGCGCACAGGCATCCGCCTGGCTGATCCTGATCCTCGGATCGGTGTTGCGGCGGATTGCCTCCTCGACGAAGACGGGCGAATAGTCGATTGCCGCGATCTCGGAAAGATTGGCTGCCTTCGGCAGCGCGAATGTCAGGCTTCCGGTGCCGCAGCCGACGTCGAGAACCTTTTCTCCGTCTTCAAGACCGGCGAAATCGATCAGCTGGGGTGCCAGCCTCTGGCTCCAGCGCCCCATGAGTTGCTCGTAACCGCCCGCGTTGCGGACATTGAAACTCGATGTCATGTCGCCCTCCAAGCTTCCGAAACCAAGGCTATTCCTGGTTTCTCCGGTTGCCAAGACCGCTGAACGGGGTACGTGAGTTAAAGGATGACGCCGCCACGCCGCGCCATTAAGACTTTGTTGACACCTGTCAACTCCCCGCCGAGGGCTCCGCCGCATCGAGCCCGCCGCAGATCATCGGGGGTCAGTTCATACCGGGCCGGTTCAATGCGCCGGCTTGAAACCTTCGTCGGTCAGCATCATCGAGGCGAGGTCGAGCCCCATGCCGCGTGCACCTTCGGCGGCGGCACGACCGATCGCCTTGGTCTGAGCGGCATTGCCCTTGGCCTGTTCGAGCCCGACGCCGAGCAGCAGCGCCTGCATGAACAGGGCTTCCGACATGGACTGCTTGAGGCTGTCAGTCGCGTTGGCGAATTCGGGAACCGAAGCCATGGTGCGCATCACCTGCTGCTTGACGGCAGCCGTTGCCGCCTGGCTCGGATCGTCGGTCGAACCGCGCGTCGCCTGCCACGCGCCGATCCACCAGACCGTATAGGCGTCGGCCAGGTTGTCGATCCGCAACCCGTATTTGGCGAGCGGCGTCCGCATTTCCTCGATGATGTCGCGGGAGGCGACCAGCTGGGCGAGGTCGTCCGCACCCTTCGGATCTGCAGCCCGGCTCTTGGCGACGAAACCGGCGAGATTGGCCGTGCGGCGGGCTTTCGAGGGGACGTAGCGGAAACTGTCCGGCCGCACCGGCCGGGCAGTCTCTGGGGTGGCGGATGCCGGGCCCTGGTTGCCCTTGCGCTGCATCTGCCGGCGCAGCGTCTCGGCGATCGGCCCCATGTTCAGCGTCGCTTCGAAGGCGCCGGGGCTGAGCGGGCCTGAAAAATCGGCCCGTGCCGGGACGTTTCCGGCACCAAGGACGGTAAGGCCCCCCAGTAGAATTGCCAGATACCTTGCGTTTGCCCGCATCGCCGAATCCCCCGAAATACGATGGGCACTATATGCGCCGCGCTCGTATCGGCAAGCCGAATGGCAGATATCAGCCGGCGTACTTGCGCGTCCTGACGGCTTCGCCAAAGGCCTCGAACAGCGCATGGTTGATGGGATTGATCTGCGGGTCGTATTCCGCATGCCACTGGACGCCCAGCGCAAACCCTTCCGCCTCCTTGAACCGGATCGCCTCGATGGTGCCGTCTTCCGCCACGCCTTCAACGACGATGCGGTTTCCCAGTTCGTCTATCCCCTGGCCGTGGAGGGAATTGACCCGGATCGTCTCGCGGCCGAGCAGGCGCGCGAACGTGCCGTCCGGGGTCAGCCGGACGTCGTGCCGGTCGGCAAAGACGACGCTCAGATCCGGGTGGATCTCGCCGTTTTCCAGGCGCGGCATGCGGTGGTTCATGCGGCCGGGCAGTTCGCGGATCTCCGGATGCAGCGAGCCGCCGGCCGCGACGTTCATTTCCTGAAAGCCGCGACAGATGCCGAACACCGGTATGCCGGCGGCAACGCAGGCATTGATCAGCGGCAGGGCGACCGCATCGCGGTTCTGGTCATAGGGTTCGTGGCGGGCGTGCGGCTCGGTGTTGAAGTGGCTCGGATGGACATTGGCGCGGCCTCCGGTCAGGAGGATGCCGTCGACGGTGTCGAGCAAAGTCGGAATGTCGGTGATATTAGGATTGCCGGCAAACATCAGCGGCAGGGCGCCGGTAACGTCCGCGATCGCTCTGAGATTCTGCTCACCCACGAGCTGCGCGGAAAAGCGGTTTTCGACACTATGGGTATTGCCGATCACGCCGATCACCGGTCTGGACATTGCTCAAATCCACTATTCAGCCGCAGCGCTTCGATCAGCGGCCTGCCGGCAATTTCAAATTTCACTTCGAATTTCACCTGGGGAACGGATTTCACTTGCGGACTGCCCCCACCCTCGCAAGCACCTCGCTCGGGATTGCATACCGCTTGATGATGTCGCGATTGTTCCGAAGACCGCAGATTTCGCGCTGGATGAACAGTCCCCAGACGGCATCCGCCGCATCGTCGCGAAGCCTCTCCCGCAGCACTTCGCTGTCGCGCTCCGGGTTCCAGGCATTCAACGCGGCGAGCGCTTCCTCTACCTTCAGCCCCTGCCGCCCCAGCGCTGCCGCGCGCTCGGACATCAACTCGTATTCGAGGACGTTGAAGCCGGTATTGGCGAAACCTGGCTGATGGAACGACTGAGGAGGGCGGACGCTCATGGGAAATACCTGGAATTTCCGCCAATGTTAGCCGATTGCTGCGGCGCGTCAAATGAGGAATGGGGTGGGTGGTGTGGATGGTGGTGCACCGGAGGACGCCTCGCCAGGGAAGCGGACGAACACGCAGGTCTTTTCGGCGTAGTCCACGGCGAATGCCGGTTTCCCCCGCCGCAGGGCTTCGACGGGCTGGGATTGAAGACTGTTGCGACGCCCGGCGGCGATGCGTGCGGTGCCGATAATGGCGCCATGTTGGAGCTCGAGTGTTCATGAGGCCCGCAGCATTACAGGCCGAAAGCGAGTGGCGCCCACCCGTTTCATGCGCGTCGGCGCAAAGATCCGGTCGGCTGACAACAAAACGCCCCGCGGCAAGAATACCGAACAGGCGCGCCCGCCTCACGCGAGGATATCGATGTCCTCCAGTTCGCTTATATTGGCGGTGATGCGCTCGAACAGTGCCACGGCGACATGCATCTGGTCGGGGTCGATGTTGCTGAAGATCTGCTCGCGCATCCGGTCGGCAATCGAGCGGACGAGTTCCGCCTGCTCTTGGCCATGGGCCGTCAGGAACAGAAGCTTGACGCGGCGGTCGTTGGGGTCCGGCCGGCGTTCGATCAGGCCGTTCTCCTCCATCCGGTCGAGGAGGCGCACCATGGTCGCCTGTTCGAGCTCAAGCTCGCAGGCGAGCTCGCTCTGCGTCATGTTCTGCTTCTTGGCAAGGCGGAACAGGGCGCGGGCGCGCGGATAGGTCAGCCCATGCGCCGTGACCTGCTGGTTGAAGGCAGTACGGATCTTGCGGCTGACCTTGGTCAGCGCTTCGAAGAATTCGGATGCGATCGGGTCAGGTTTCATCGCGAGCTTGACGTTTACGGGCTAAAGTTTCTGGTGCGAGACGTGGCATGTCGGCCGGTGGGTTTCAAGAGATGCAATGTAAGGCGCTGGTTTCGGAGAGAGATAGTCGAAAGGCTTACTTAGGCACGGCGCGCCCTCCATCATTAACGTCGCGTTAACCATGGTTGGCTAGAAATATCGGTGCGCGAATGACCTGCGCGCCTAACCTCTATGGGATCAACATGTACGTTGTATCGGTGCTCGACAATGGCGACCAAAGGACATTCGTGTCCGAAAGCCTGAAAATATTAGACCGGATCGTCTACGCGACCATTTGTGGTTCTCCGAAGCAGTTCCTGCTCTCCGAGGTCGTCGATATCGTCCCGGTCGACGCAAAGCCGACCAAAGCTCCAACGACACGAAACGCCGCCTCCCTCGTCCAATAGTCCGCTCGCGGACCGAAGGATCGAAGAGAGGAAACGATCGCGTTTTCGCAAACCGCCTGCCCGCGCATCCGTAACTGGACTGCCCGGCCGAGGGCTCGTTCGCGCGTCTGCTCACGCCGGCTGCAACCGATCACAAAACGGGGTCGCAGCCGCGGAGGGCTCGCCGGCATAAGTCGGCGAGCTTTAAACACAAGCCATGTCCGCGTCACGCCGGCGGCCTCTTACTCCGCCGCGTCGGCCTGTTCGGCGGCGATCGGCTCTTCCTTCACCTTCTTGTTCCGGCCCGAAAGCACGTCGCCCGCCGTCTCGGACAGGCGGAAGAACGAGAAACACGAAGAGGCGGAAATGATCGCGATGATGACGAAGGACATCGCGAAGGCAAAGTTGGTGAGCGTCCCGGAGCCGCCGGAAAAATAATGCAAGAGCATGGCCGACATTGCGACGCCGGTGCTCTGGGCAATGCGTTGCGCCATCTGCGACAGCGATGTCGCGTGGCTCATCTCGGAATCTTCCGTCTCCGCAAATGTCAGCGTGTTCAGTGATGTGAACTGCAAGGCCCTGAAGAAGCCGCCGAGCAGGATGATGGCGACCATGATGGCCGGCGCCGTGGCGGGTGTGAACGTGGCCAGCAGCGCCATCGACACGCTGGCGATCAGCGCGTTCCATAAGAGGACGTTGCGGAAGCCAAAACGGCGCAGGATACGTCTCGTCATGGTTCGCATGCCGAAGGCGCCGATCGTCGACACGAAGGTGATCGCGCCGGATTGCAGCGGCGTGTAGTGGAAAACCTCCTGCATCAGCAGCGGCAGCATGAACGGCAGGGCGCCCATGCTGATCCTGAACAGCGAACCGCCGGTGACGCTCGAGCGGAATGTCGGATACCGGAAGAGTTTCAGGTCGAGGATCGCGTTCGGCGTGTTGCGCGCATGCCGGATGTAAAGGCCGAGCAGCGAGAAGCCGACCACAGCCAGGGCCAACGCGCTCGAATTCATGCCGCGGGCGAAGGAATCGAAGCCGAAAATGACCGCGCCGATGCCGGCGCCGGTGAAGACGAAGCCCGGAAAATCGAAAGAGGTGCGTTCGGTCGGCGGGATATTGTCGATCAGCGCGAGCGTCAGGATGATCGCCACGATGCCGACGGGCAGGTTGATCCAGAAGATCCAGTGCCATGAACTGACGCCGGTGATGAAGCCGCCGAGCAGCGGCCCGATCGCCGGGCCGACCACGGCCGGCATACTCATCAGCACCATGGCGGACACCAATTCCTCGCGCGGCACCGAGCGCACCAGGATCAGCCGCGCCGTCGGCAGCATCAGCGCACCGCCGAACCCCTGCAGGGCGCGCGCCGCGATCAGCATGGTGAGGCTGGTCGAGGCGGCGCAGAGCAGCGAGGCGAAGGTGAACAGCGCGATCGCCGAACAGAACACCCGCCGGGCGCCGAAACGATCCGCAAGCCAGCCGCTCAAGGGGAGGAACACGCCGAGCGACAGCACGTAGACGGTGATCGTCGAATGCAGCGCCAACGGCGGTTCGCCGAGCGCGTCGGCAATCGTCGGCAGAGCCGTGGCGATCGCCGTCGAATCGATCTGCTGCATGATGAGGGCCGATGCGACGATCAGCGGTACGGTCTTGCGGGTATCCAATTTGGCAGTCTTTCGGTTCAAGCCCTTGTTCGGTAAGCCCGGTTCCTGGCGGGCCACCAAGCCGCGCGGCCACCGATGGTGTTTCCGCTTGCTTTAGTCGTCGTCATGTGTTCTTCTATATGGAACGCCGGTCCATAAACAGAATATTCCCTTGGATAAGGGGCTGTCAACGGCGCTTTTGCGGTTGCGGCGTTGACCGCGCCTGTTGTCCGGATGCAGGCCGGCTGATCGTCACGGGAGCGGCAATCGAGATGAAGACGGTGGGGACATGAAGATCACGGGTGTGCAGGACGAGGACCAGCAAAAGGGCCGCCTTTCTTCGGTCTCGATGGCGATCCGCATCCTCAAGGCTTTCGAAGGCGACGACGCGGAGATCGGCGTCACCGAGCTCGCCCGCCGTCTCGGCATTGCCAAGAGCACCGTCCATCGCCTGGTGGTGACGCTGATGGCCGAAGATTTTCTCGAACAGAATCGCGAGACCGGCCGCTATCGGCTCGGGCTCGAGCTTTTCAGGCTCGGTTCGCTGGTGCGCAACCGCATGGATCTTTCCACCGAAGCGCGCACGCTGCTGATGGACCTGCGCAGCGAAACGGACGAGACGGTGCTGCTAGGCGTGCCGGCCGGGCCGGAGATCATGTATATCCGCGTCCAGCCTTCCCGGCAGGCGGTGCGCATCAGCGCCGAGATCGGCATGCGCGCGCCTTATCATGCGACGGCCGCCGGCCGCGCAATTCTCGCCTTCCAGCCGGAAAGCCGCATTGCGGCCCTTGTCGGCGCGCCCCTGCCGCTCCGAACCCCGAAAACCGTCACCGATCCCGATAAGCTGCGCAAACTGCTCGGCACTATCCGTCGCCTCGGTTACGCGGTGGAAGACGAGGAGAACGAACTCGGCATGCGCGCCATCGCCGCCCCCATCCATGACGCCCAGTCGGACGTGGTCGGCGCCGTCGCGATCGCTGGCCCGGTCCAGCGCCTGTCGCTGAAAAATTTGAACGGTTTTGCTGAACCGCTGCTCGTCGCGGCACGGGCAATTTCCGCCCGCCTCGGACATCGCGGTTCGCTCGGTGCCGGCGATTTCTGACGAGCGGCAGCCGTGACGATTTAATGTTCCAGAAGGGTTGCCGCGGATTGGACGCGCTCTAGGTAAATCATTGAACCGCTCGGTTCGATCTCATCGGCGCACGTCGTTTCGGCGCGTCACCGACCTTTTCTCTCCGGGGAGGTCCTCTATGGAAACCCACTGTCTTAAGCGCCCCACGCGGCGCCAATTCCTTTCTTCCGTTGCTTTTACCATTCTCGCCGGCGGTGCCGCGCCCGTGATGGCGCGCAGCATTTCCGGCAGCCTTCCCTGGGAGGCGCGCTCCGCCGATCCGCCGGTACAGGTCAAGCCCGGCGGCTGGCTGTTCTTCACGCTCGAAGAGGCGCAGACAATGGAGGCGGTCGCCGACCGGCTGGTGCCGGCGGACGATCTGTCGCTCGGCGGCAAGGATGCCGGCTGCGTTCTTTATCTCGACCGGCAGCTGGTGGGATCCTACGGCACGTCGAGCCGGCTCTATACCAAGGGCCCGTTCATGCCCGGCCTGCCGACGCAGGGGTATCAGGCGTCCGACACGCCGGCCCAGCGATACCGCGCCGGCATTGCCGCGCTCAACGCGTTCACCCGCGAAACCAAGGGCGGCAAGCGCTTCGCCGAACTTGCGCCCGGCGACCAGGACGCGGTCCTCAAGGATCTCGAAGCCGGAAAGATCACCCTGCCGAACAAGGTGGATGCCAAGTCCTTCTTCAACCTGATGCTCGCCAACGTGATGGAAGGTTTCTTCGCCGACCCGATCTATGGCGGCAACAAGGACATGGCCTCGTGGAAGATGCTGGGCTTTCCCGGCGCGCGATACGACTACCGCGACCACGTTTCCAAACACAACCAACCCTATCCCCTGCCTCCGGTTTCGATCGCAGGCTCGACGGAATGGATGACCAGGTAGGGACTGAAAAATATGACCACTATTCTACCTCGCAAGGACGCCGTGATTGTCGGCCTTGGCTGGACAGGCGCGATCCTTGCTCATGAACTGACGGAGGACGGGCTCGACGTCGTGGCGATCGAACGCGGTCCGTGGCGCGATACGGCCACCGATTTCAACATCGGTTATGCCCAGGACGAACTTCGCTACGGCATCCGCCGCGATCTCTTCCTGCAGCCGGTCGTCGAAGCGATGACGATGCGCAACAACACCTCGCAGACGG
Organism: Neorhizobium sp. 05N33; assembly: GCF_056397445.1. Lineage (NCBI taxonomy): Bacteria > Pseudomonadati > Pseudomonadota > Alphaproteobacteria > Hyphomicrobiales > Rhizobiaceae > Neorhizobium > Neorhizobium sp. 05N33. The sequence goes on from NZ_JBFTNK010000010.1 coordinate 64,955, forward strand.
CGCTGCCGATGCGCGATTACGGCTCCTTCCTGCCCGGCAACGGAGTGGGCGGCGCCGGCGTTCACTGGAACGGCCATACCTGGCGGTTCTGGGACAGCGACTTCCAGATCGCCGACCACCTGAGGGACCGCTACGGCGCAGCACGGATCCAGGACCTGCAATTGCAGAACTGGGGCGTGACCGGTGCCGAGATGGAAAAATCCTTCGACCGCTTCGAATATCTCGCCGGCATTTCCGGCAAGGCGGGCAATATCAACGGCCAGATCCAGGAGGGCGGCAATCCGTTCGAGGACCCGCGCTCGCGCGATTATCCGCTGCCGCCGCTGCAGATGACCTATGCGCCGACGCTGTTTGCACAGGTGACCAAGTCGTTGAACCTGCACCCGTTCCCGACGCCGGCCGCCAACCTTTCCAAGGACTATATCAACCCGCTCGGCATCGCCATGGGCCAGTGCACCATGTGCGGTTTCTGCGAACGGTTCGGCTGCGCCAACTACTCGAAATCCTCGGCACAGACGACCATTCTGCCGGTGTTGATGAAAAAGAAGAACTTCGAGGTCCGCACCGAGTCGGAAGTCCTGCACGTGGATCTCGATCCCTCGAAGAAACACGCCCGCGGCGTCACTTATGTGAACACCTCGGGCGAGGAGTTCTTCCAGCCGGCCGACATCGTGCTGCTCTGCGCCTATGGTCTCCACAACGTCCGGCTGATGATGCTCTCCGGCATCGGCCAGATCTACGATCCGAATACCGGGGAGGGGACTGTCGGGCGGAACTACTGCTATCAGACCAATGCCGGCGCGCAGGTGTTCTTCGACGACAAGAACTTCAATCCGTTCGTCGCCGCCGGCGCGCTCGGCCAGACGGTGGACGATTTTAACGGCGATGCCTTCGACCACGGGCCGCTCGATTTCGTCGGCGGGGCGGGCATCAACTGCATTCCCTCGAACGGCCGGCCGATCCAGACCCGCCCGACCCCGCCCGGCACGCCGCGCTGGGGCAGCGACTGGAAGAAGGCCACCGTCAAATCCTACAAGTCGACGCTCGGCTTTTCCTCCCAAGGATCGAGCTACCCGACCCGCGGCAACTATCTCGATCTCGATCCGACCTATACGGATCGGTTCGGGCGGCCGCTGCTGCGCTTCACGTTCGATTTCCCGGACAACGACATCCGCATGTCGAACTGGGTCTCGGACCGGATGGAGGAGATCGCCAAGGCCTTCGGTGGCAAGCAATACACCAATACCCGCCGCAAGAAGGGCTGGGATTCGGTGCCCTACCAGAGCACCCACAATACCGGCGGGGCGATCATGGGCACGGACCCCAAGACCAGCGCCGTCAACAAGTACCTGCAGAGCTGGGACGTCGCCAACGTCTTCGTCATCGGCGCTTCCGCCTTCGCCCACAATGCCGGCAAGAACCCGACCGGCACCGTCGGGGCGCTCGCATTCCACGCGGCGGATGCCATACGCCAGCAATATCTCCGCAACCCCGGCCAACCTCTGGTGTCGGCATGAGCAGGATCGTCTTTTCCCTCACCCTTGCCGCAACGGCCTTCTCGGCAGGCCTGGCGCTCGCCCAGGCTCCCGACCAGGCAGACGAGATCATCCGCGGTCGTTACCAGGCGATCCTCGGCGATTGCTCCGCCTGTCACACCGCGCCGGGAGCAAAACCGCTCTCCGGCGGGCTGCCGCTCGAAACGCCCTTCGGCCAGATCATTCCGCCGAACATCACGCCCGACAAGGCGACGGGCATCGGCAACTGGACGGAGGCGGATTTCCGCAGCGCCCTGAAAAAGGGTATCGGCCATGACGGCAAGCGGCTCTACCCCGCCATGCCCTATCCGGCCTATACCAGGATGACCGACAGGGATATCGGCAACCTCTGGTCCTATCTCCGGACCGTCGATCCGGTCTTCAACCCGGTCGAATCCAACCAACTGCCGTTCCCGTTCAACATCCGGCTGTCGATGATGGGCTGGAACATGCTGAACTTCACGCCGGGCGAATTCCAGCCCGATCCGTCGAAATCGGCCGAATGGAACCGCGGCGCCTATATCGTCCAGGGGCCGGGCCATTGCGGCACCTGCCATTCGCCGAAAACCGCGCTCGGTGCGGACGAGACAAGCGAGGCGTTGCAGGGTGGTTCGCTGCAGGGATGGTATGCACCCAACATCACCGGCAACAGCTATATCGGCATTGGCAGCTGGAGCGAGGATCAGATCGTCCGGTACCTGAAGACCGGCACCAACGGGCATACGATCGCGTCCGGCCCGATGGCGGAAGCGATCCAGGCCTCGACCTCGCTGATGACCGACGAGGACGTGCACGCGATCGCCACTTACCTGAAGAGCACCGAAGGCGGCCCGACGCAGAAACCGCAGCCGATCCCGGCGAGCGATGCGCGCATGAAGGTGGGGGCGGCGATCTATCACGACACCTGTTCCGCCTGCCATGGCGGCGACGGCAAGGGGGCGAGCCAGCTCTTCCCGGCACTCGCCGGCAGCTCGATCGTCCAGCAGCCGAGCGCGGAGACGCTGACGCGCCTCGTGTTGCAGGGCAGCCAGGCGGTGCATACGCCCGCGGCGAAAACGACACCCGCCATGCCGTCGCTGGGCTGGAAGCTGTCGGATGAGCAGGTCGCGGCGGTGCTCACCTATGTCCGCAACAGCTGGGGCAATGCAGCACCTTCGGTCGGGGCTTCGGATATCGGGGCGCAGCGGTAGAGAAGCCGAGGGACGTCGCACGGAGGCAAACTCAGCTGCCGAAGCGACACCCCCCTCTGCCCTGCCGGGCATCTCCCCCTCAAGGGGGGAGATCGGCCAGATGAGTGCTCATCGCTTCACGCCGAACGGATTTGGGCATTTGTCGGTATAATTTGTGGCAAGACGTCAGCTCCATCCAATCTCCCCACCCGTGGGGGAGATGTCCGGCAGGACAGAGGGGGGCGTTCTGGCTGGACGCTTGATCACGTCCAACCGCACATCTTCATTTCCCGCCTTCACGCACCCTCATCCTCCCGCTACAACTCCATTTTTCCGTTCACAATTTTGGATTTTCCCCCATGGCCGATAGCGTTACCGATCGTTTCCTCCGTTACGTCGTCATCGACACCCAGTCGGATGCCAAGTCGCCCTCCCAGCCGTCGACGATGAAGCAGAAGGATCTCGGCCGGCTGCTGGTCGAGGAAATGCTGGCGATCGGCGTTACCGATGCGCATCTCGACGAGCACGGCTATATCTACGGGACGATCCCGGCGACGACGTCGAAGAACAACGTGCCGGTCATCTGTTTCTGCGCCCATATGGACACCGCGCCCGATTTTTCCGGCACCAACGTCAAGCCGCAGATCGTTAGGAATTATCAGGGCGGCGACATCCAACTCACCGGTGACAAAAACCAGGTGATCCGGGTGTCCGAACATCCGGTGCTGAAGGACCAGATCGGCAACGACATCATCACCTCCGACGGCACCACGCTTTTAGGCGCAGACGACAAGGCGGGCATTGCCGAGATCATGTCGGCCGCCGAATTCTTCATCAACAACCCCGACGTCAGGCACGGCGCGATCCGCATCCTCTTCACCACCGATGAGGAGATCGGCCGCGGCGTCGACAAGGTGGACCTCGCAAAGCTCGGCGCCGATTTCGGCTATACGCTGGACGGCGAGACGGCCGGCACGATCGAGGACGAGACGTTTTCGGCCGATGCGGTGGAGATCGCCATTAAGGGCGTCGCCATGCATCCGGGCTTCGCCTTCGGCAAGATGGAAAACGCCATCAAGATCGCCGGCGGTATCGTCGCAAGACTGCCGAAGGACATGACGCCCGAGACCACCAAGGGCCGCGGCGGCTTCATCCACCCGACCGGCATGTCCGGCGTGATGGAAAAGGCGAACCTCTCCTTCATCATCCGCGATTTTACCGAAGAGGGCCTGAAGACCAAGGAGACGCTGCTCGACGAGATCACCAGGCAGGTGATCGCCGACTATCCGGGCTCGACCTACACCTTCACCGTCAAGGAACAGTACCGCAACATGAAGGTGGTGCTCGACCAGCATCCGGGCATCGTCGATTACGCGGTCGAGGCGATCAGCCGGGCCGGCATGATCCCGGTGCGCGGCAGTATCCGCGGCGGCACGGACGGTTCGCGCCTCTCCTTCATGGGCCTGCCCTGCGCCAACCTCTTCGCCGGCGGCCACGCTTTCCACTCCCCGCTGGAATTCGTCAGCAGCCAGGACATGGAACTGGCCGTGAAGACGGTGGTGGAGCTTGCGAAACTCTGGGAGGAGCGGGCCTGAGGGATCGCTAAAACCCGGCACGGCACTATTGTCCTCGACGGATGGAAGACCATTTTCCGCCAGACTGGTGTAATCAAGTCGGCGTGGAATTCCCATGGATCGCCCCTCGAAAACATCGCAAGCGCGACCCCGGCGGCCCCATGCCGCGCTCGCGACACTTTGCCTTGCCGTGATCACGGCGCAATTGGATACATCCGTCGTCAATCTCGCCCTGGATCCGATCGGCAAAGATCTGGATGCCACGGTGTCTCAACTGCAATGGGTGGTCGACGCCTATAATCTCGTCTACGCGGTGCTGCTGCTGACCGGCGGGCTGCTGGCCGATCTCGCCGGCCGCCGCAGGATCCTGATCTCCGGCGCCGTGGTATTCGGCATCGCCAGCATCGGATGCGCGGTCGCTCCCACGGCCCCGCTATTGATCGCCGCACGTGCATTGACGGGCGTTGGCGCGGCCCTCTTGCTTCCCGCCTCACTTTCGATCATTCGGGTGATCTATCCAGACCAGCAGGCCAGGCAGCGGGCGCTCGGCATCTGGGCCGGGTGCAACGGACTGGCGCTCGCCATCGGGCCAACGCTCGGCGGGCTGCTGATCCATGCCTTCGGTTGGCGTTCCGTCTTTTACGTCGTCGTACCGTTTTCGCTTGTCGGCGCCGTCAGTGCGCGCGCGACGATTGAGGAAAGCGCCGATCCGGCAGGTCGATCTTTCGACATCAGCGGCCAGGTGCTGGCGATCCTGTCGTTGGCGACGGTGACACTCGCCGCGATCGAATCACCACATTCCACCATGTCTCTCACGGCCGCCTTCGGGGTTACGGGTTTCGTGTTGTTTGGCCTGTTTCTCGCGGTCGAGCATAGGCAAGGGCAGGCGGCGCTCGTGCCGCTGACGATGTTCCGTTCGAGATCCTTTACCGGCGCCATGGCTGGCACGGCGGCCATGACTTTCGGCATGTACGGGACGCTGTTTCTGTTTCCACTCGCGACGCAATCGCTCGGTCGGCTCGATGCTACTTCGACCGGACTGGCGCTGCTGCCCATGGCGCTGAGCTTCGTGCTGGTTTCGCCCTTTTCGGACGCCGTGGTGCAGCGTTTCGGACAGCGTGTCACGATTGCCCTCGGATTGGGAACGATCGGAGTCGGCAACGGCATCCTGAGCGTTGCCTTCATGCTCGACCTCTTCATGATGAGTGAAATCGGGTTGCTGCTGACCGGGATCGGCATGGGACTTGCGACCGGGCCGCTGACCGCGGTCGCCGTGTCGGCGGTCGGGAGCAATCGCGGCGGAACGGCGGGTGCCCTCATCAACGTTGCGCGCATGGTGGGTGCGACGATCGGCGTTGCGGCCCTCGGGGCGATCTTTGCGGCGGTGGCCGGCGCGGAAAACGGCTTTTTCGCCGCGATGATCGTTGGCGCCGTTGTGCAGGTGATGGGCGCGACCGTGGCACTATTGGCGATCGGCCGATGAACGACGTGCCGGGATCGCCAGTCTTGAACGCGCCGCATTTTCCGCCTAGAGAGCCGCCATCTGCAGCACCAACAGGACGGTGACCCATGGACCTCAGCCGAAACGCAACGCCGCTTTGCCTTGCCATTCGGGGAACCGTCCATGCCTTCCATTACGCTTGCCAATCTTTCGTGGTCCACGCCTGACGGCCGGCCGCTTTTTTCCAATCTGAACCTCAGCTTCGGGCCCGAACGCGCTGGCCTTGTCGGGCGCAACGGCGTCGGCAAGACGACGCTCTTGAAGCTGATCACTGGCGAACTATCGCCCGCATCCGGCACGGTCTCCGTCTCCGGCAGCCTCGGCGTGTTGCGCCAGAGCGTGCAGGTCGCGCCGGATGAGACCATCGCCGACCTTTTTGGCACACGCGCTGCCTTGGCCATTCTTGCCCGCGCAGAAACGGGCGAGGCGTCCGCCGAGGAACTGGCCAATGCCGACTGGATGCTGGAGGCGCGCATGGCCGAGGCGCTGGCGCGGGCGGGCCTTGAGGCAGACGCGAACACGCCACTCGAAACGCTGTCGGGCGGCCAGCGCACCCGCGCGGGGCTGGCCGCGCTGATCTTCACCGGGCCGGATTTCCTGATCCTCGACGAACCCACCAACAATCTCGACCGGGACGGCCGCCAGGCGGTGATCGATCTGCTCGCCGGCTGGCGCGGTGGGGCGATCATCGTCAGCCACGACCGCGAACTGCTCGAAACCGTCGACGCGATCGTCGAACTGACCTCGCTCGGTGCCACCCGTTATGGCGGTAACTGGAGCCGATACCTTGAGCGCAAGGCGCTGGAATTGGCCGCTGTCGAGCACGATCTCGCTGACGCCGAAAAACGGATGGCGGAGGTCAACCGCGTGGCGCAGGAAACCACCGAACGCAAGGCGCGCAAGGACAGCACCGGCAAGAAGAAGGCCGCGCGGGGCGACATGCCGCGCATCGTCGCCGGCGGCATGAAGCGGCGGGCGGAAAACACCAGCGGCGACAATGCCCGGCTTTCCGAGCGGCTGCGGACCCAGGCGGCCAACGATATCTCCGCCGCGCGTGAAAAGATCGAGATCCTGCAGCCGCTCTCCGTGACGCTGCCGCCGACCGGCCTGCCGGCGAGCCGGGTCGTGCTCAGGATCGACAACGTCACCGCCGGTTACGAGGTGGAAAAGCCGGTCCTGCGCGATCTTTCCTTCGAGATCACCGGGCCGGAACGGATCGCCGTCACCGGTCCGAACGGCTCGGGAAAAACGACGCTGCTGTCGCTGGTTTCCGGCAGCCTGTCGCCCTTCTCGGGCACGGTGCGGGTGCCGGTCAGATCCGCGATGCTCGACCAGCGGGTGAGCCTGCTTGATCCGGCGGTGTCGATCCGCGACAATTTTCGGCGTCTCAATCCGCAGGCGGACGAAAATGCCGGTCGGGCGGCGCTTGCCCGCTTCATGTTCCGCGCCGATGCGGCGCTGCAGATGGTCGGCACGCTGTCGGGCGGACAGATGCTGCGGGCGGGGCTTGCCTGCGTGCTCGGCGGACCGGAACCGCCGTCGCTGCTCATCCTCGACGAGCCCACCAACCATCTGGATATCGATTCCATCGCCGCGGTCGAGGCAGGACTGCGCGCCTATGACGGCGCGCTACTGGTGGTCAGCCACGACGAGGTATTTCTCGAGGCAGTCGGCATCACCCGCCGGCTGGAGCTGGGTTAGAACCGGTCAGGCGGCCGGGGAACCGGTCAGCGCCTCGGTCGTCACTAGATTGACGCCGGCCTCGGCGAACTGGGCATTGTAGCGGCGGATGATGGCGGCGGCGCTCTCCTGCGGCTGATCGAGCGTGCTGTGGGCGTCGGAAACCACCGTCACCTTCAGCCCGGCCGCAATCGCCCCCTGCACCGTGCCGGCGACGCAGAAATCCGTCTGGGCGCCGAGGATCACCACTTCGGGCGCACCCTGGTTCTCGATCCATTGGCCGAGTTCCGGGTTGCTGAACGAGTCGCGGACGGTCTTCGAGAAGGTCGGCTCGTCGTCCCGCTGGCCAAGTGCCGGCCAGACGGGCCAGCCCGGCTCTCCCGGCGCCAGCGGATCGCCCTCCGGCCCGTCATGGCGCACGAAGGCAATCGCCCGGCCTTCACGCCGCGCCCAGTCGATCACCTTGCGGGCGCGGTCGGTGAGGAGATCCGCATCATGGAGAGGCGGCTCGACAAGACCGTCGAACATGTTGGTCTGCAGGTCGATGACGATGACTGGCGCTTTTTCCGCTGATGTGCTGGACATGGGCTTGCCTCCATTTCAGGAGAGGGAAATTGCCGGATTTTTGTGGCATTGCAACCGAATTTTGCGGTTATGCGCACGATCGATCGCAGGCATATTGAGATCTTCCGACGGCGCCTGTCGCCCGGAAAAAGGCGATCCTGAACCTCCGGTACTCGCCCGAATGGTTTCCCGAAAGAGAGGGCGCCGGCCCGATCGCCGCCGCCCTCTCTCATTTGCGATCCGGCGATCAGCGGCAGACGCGGGTGGTCCTGACGACGATCCGGCCGTGGTAGCGGGTCTTCACCTTCTTGACCATGCAGTCACGGTGGCGGGGACGATACGGACGGTAGACTTCGCGCACGGTATGACGCGGAGCGACCCGCTCATGGGTGGTGACGGTGACACTCGCGGCGTCGGACGGGCCGGCGACCGAGAGAATGGAAGAAATGGCCAGGGCCGATGCGAGAAGCAGTTTTTTCATTGGGTGTTTCCTCAATCTTTTGCGCGACATGAACGCGGATTGAGGAAGGGGGTTCCACGAAAGGGATTGGGACTGAAGTCCTATGTCCGCCCTTCAGCCAACCGTTCCAGGGCACAACTTCAGCGACGCCGCTCAAAGCGGAAAGCAATCCTACCTCAGCAGCCCCTGGCCGCCGTCCACGTAGATCGGGGTGCCGGTCACGTGCCGGGAGCGGTCGGAGGCGAGGAAGGCGATGACTTCGGCGACGTCCGCGCTTTTTCCCGGTCGGCCGTCGCTGATCGGGACCTGGCCCTCCGGCCATTCCACCGGGATTGCGGTTTCCTGCTCGTGGCGAAGCCTGGTATTGTCGTGGATATTGGTCTCGATCTCGCCGGGGCAGACGGCGTTGACGCGGATGTGGTGCTTGCCGAGTTCCAGCGCCAGCTGCTGCACCATCGCCACCTGCGCGGCCTTAGTGGCCGTATAGGCGGTGGCGCCGGGCGTCGTGAAGGTGCGGTTGCCGTTGATCGAGGAGACGACGACGATCGAGCCTGCACCCTGCGCCTTCAGATGCGGCACGGTAAGATGAAGCGTCAGATAGGTGCCGCGCAGGTTGACGGCGATCGTCCTGTCGAACTCTTCCGGCTTCAGGTCGTCGATCGGCGCCCACACGCCGTTGATGCCGGCATTGGCGACGACGATGTCGAGCCGGCCGAATTTTTCCGCAAGCCGGTCGATCGCTTCGCGCATCCGGTTTTCGTCGGAAACGTCGGCTTCGAGCACCAGCGCCTCTCCGCCGGCCTTCTCTATTTCCCGGGCAGCCTTTTCGATCTCCGTTCTCGTATGACCGAGCAGGCCGATCTTTGCGCCCTCCGCCGCGAGTTTCATCGCCGCCGCCTTGCCGATGCCCGAGCCTGACCCGGTTACCAGAGCCACCTGATTCTTGAGTTCCATGAGTCCATCCTGTCGCTGGATCGCGGCTTCTGCCGTGCGAAAACGAACGGCAAGGGATGGCGCAAGGTTCCGCCCGTCAGGTTGGATATCTCAGGATGGATATCGCTCGTTGAGGATACGCAGGCCTTCGGCGAATTTCGAGCCGTCGCCGCCCATCTGGCGCATCTGGGCAAGATTATCGGTGAGATCGGCGCGCTTGACCGGTCGGGCGAGCGGATTTTCGATCGAGCGGCGGACGAAAGCGAAATATTCCTCGCCGTCGCGTTTGCTCATCGCGTCGACGGCATCGACGACCGCTTTGGAAAAGCCTTCTTCGCGCAGCCGCTCGAACGTCCAGCCGGGGCCTTTCTCGACCACGTCATGCAGCCAGGCGACCTGTTTTTCGTCCTCGCCGGCGACGTTTTCGGCGACGCGCCGGACATGGTCGATGAACGGACCGCCGGTTTTCGACGACTGTCCTTGATGCGCCTCGGTCGCGATGACAATTGCCTTGTCGATCAGTTCCGACATCTGTCTGTCTCCCGTCCGCTCGGAGGCACTTTATAGGGTCCTCGCCTGGCGACAATGCGTCAATTGCGATCTTCTTCGAATTGAGGGACGGCAAGCGGGCTCAGCCAGTTCTCCCGCCGCTTCACCCAGATCTCATAGACCGGTTCGAGGTCGGTCGGCGCCATGTCGAGCGATCCGACCCGGATCTCGATCTCGTCGCCGTCGCTCTCATTGAAGACGCGCGAGCCGCATTCGGGGCAGAAACCGCGCCCATGGAAATATTTGACCTCGCCTGTGCTTTCAAAGCCGTGCCGCGGCCAGATGCCGAACGTGACGAAGCTCGATCCGCTTTCCTTGCGGCAATCGGCGCAATGGCAAAGCCCGATCCTGACCGGCGCATCCTTCACCGAATACCGCACGCTTCCGCAAAGGCAGCTTCCAGACCGGATGATCATCCTTTCTCCTCCTTCTTCCCCGCCCGGAAAATTCAGTTAGGGCAGGGGAGGATGAAGGAAAGAGATCAGGCGGGTTCAGGTGCCGGGTCGATGGCGCTGACCACGCGCGAGACGATTTCGTTCATGGTCGCCTCGTCCAGCGTCTCGATATATTGCGCGGTTTTCTGCTGGATGCGGGCGGGAATGTCGAAGCTGCGGACCTGGTTGCAAACGGCGACACCGGTCGTGTCGTGCCCGGAAATCGCCACCGCAAGACCGATATCGCGGATAAAAGCCCCACCGTTGGTGATGGGCACCGTCATGCTGACTCCCAGCCTGTTGATCTCGATCGGCGTGATGACGACGAAACGATGCCGGTTCTTCATTTCCCGGCCGGCGACCGGGTTTGGGTCGATCCAGTAGACATCGCCGCGCCTCGGCACGTTGCTGCGGATCATCAGATCTCGTGTCCTATCGGATCGCCTTCCTGCGCATCGGCGACAGCGGCATTGAGCATCGCCATGGCATCGCTTCCCTTCAGCAATTCGTTAAGGGTATAGCGCTTGCGGCCGCTCTCGACGGGACGGGCGATCAATTCACCGTTGGCGACGTCGAGCGTCAGCTGATCGCCGACTTCGGTATGCATCAGCTTCAACAGGGCCGGGGGGATGGTAATCACCGCGGCACCGCCTTGGCGTCTGATTTTGGTGGTGACCGGCATGGTTCGCTCCTGAAAGTGCTATATATGTAGCATGTTCCCGGGCGGCAGCAAGGTTGAAGTGGATTTACGCGGTGCTGGGCCCGTCGACGGTGGCTCGCGATGCCGGATGGAACGGAATGGCTCAACCGGCGTTCGATGCGAGCGTTCAGATGGATCGTCGCCATGCGCTTGCTTCTTGCCGCTGCTGCGTTTATCGCCTCCGCTTCTTCGCCGGGCTTCGTTTTGGCCGCCGAAAGCGATTTCCTGAAAACACTTTCCGGCAACTGGAGCGGCGAGGGCACGGTTCTGACCCGCATCGGGGCAACGCCCATCAACGTCACCTGCAGCTTCACCTCGACGGCCGGGGCGACCACCCTGTCGATGCAGGGAATCTGCCGTGGCCTGCTGGTCATCCGGCGCAGCATATCGGCCGACCTGCAGGCTTCGGAAAACGGTTATAGCGGCACCTATGTCGGGCCCTCCGGGCAGCCTTCGATGCTTTCCGGCAACCGCCGCGGCAATGCGATCAATCTTGGCGTCCGCTGGGCGAGGGTGATCAACGGGGATCGCGTCGCCAACATGACGATCGAGAAGATCGGCAACGACCGCCTCCGGCTTCAAACGGTCGACAAGGATCTTTCGAGCGGCAAATCGGTGGTGACCAGCCGCATCGATCTCAGCCGGTGATCATCTAAGGGCTCTGTCCGCCCTTACTCCACCTGACCCAGCTTGCCGGGGTTCATGATGCCTTTCGGGTCGATCGCCGCCTTGATGGCGTTCATCATGTCGACGGCGTCGCCATGTTCGCGGCGGAGATATTTCAGCTTCGAGATGCCGATGCCGTGTTCGCCGCTGAAGGTGCCGCCCATGTCCATGGCGCGCTGGTAGAGCCGTTCGGCGAGGCGCTCGGCTTCGGCGAGCTCTTCGGGGATTTCCGGCTTGATCAGGTAGCCGACATGGAAATTGCCGTCTCCCACATGGCCGATGATCTTGCCCATCAGGAAGGAGCCATCGATGTCCTCGCGGGCGGCGAGGACGGCTTCGGCAAGCCGCGAGATCGGTACGCAGACATCCGTCGTAAACGCCTTGCAGCCAGGGCGCAGCGTCTGGTTGGAATAGATCGTCTCGTGGCGGGCCTTCCACAGCCGCTCGCGGTCCTCGGTGCGGGTCGACCATTCGAAGTCCGAGCCGCCGAACTCGTTGGCGATCTCGCGCACGGTGTTCGACTGTTCCTCCACCCAGCGCGGGCTGCCGTGGAATTCGAGAAACAGGGTCGGCGCGAGCTTGAGGGTCAGGCCGGCATGCCGGTTCGCCGCTTCGACCGCTACTTCATCGAGGAATTCGATGCGCGCGACCGGGATGCCGCTCTGGATGGTCGCAACCACGGTTTCGACCGCGCCGCGCATGGTCTCGAAGGCGCAGACGGCAGACGCGATGGTTTCCGGGATCGGGTGCAGCTTGACGGTCACCTCGGTGATGACGCCGAGCGTGCCTTCGGCGCCGACATAAAGCTTGGTCAGGTCGTAGCCGGTGGAAGACTTCTTCGTGCGGCGGCCGGTGGTGATGATCTTGCCCTGCGGCGTGACGACACGCAGCGCCAGCACGTTTTCGCGCATCGTGCCGTAGCGCACGGCCGTGGTGCCGGAGGCCCGGGTCGAGGCCATGCCGCCGAGCGAGGCGTCGGCGCCGGGATCGATGGGGAAGAACAGGCCGGTGTCGCGGATATGGGCGTTGAGCTGCTTGCGGGTGACGCCGGCTTCCACCTGCACGTCGAAATCCTCATGGTTGACCTGAACTATTCTGTTCATGCGGGTGAGATCGAGCGAGATCCCGCCCTTCAGCGGGATCGTGTGACCCTCCATCGACGAGCCAGCCGCAAACGGCGTCACCGATATGCCGGCCTCGAAGCAGGCGGAGACGACGCGCGCCACCTCGTCCTCGTTTTCGGCATAGACCACTGCGTCCGGCAGCCTTGTGGGCTGCCGGGACATGTCATGGCCGTGATGTTCGCGCACCGCTCCTGTGGTCGAAAGCCGGTCGCCGAAGTGGAGCTTCAGGGCGTCGATCGTGGATTGCAGAGAGGTCATTTTTTCTCACCCGTCAGCATGCGGTGGTAGCGGGAACGGGCGATTTCCTGTGTCGTGATGAATTCGAGGAGGACCGGCACGCCCTTTTGTGTCTGTTCGATGCCGCGCTTGATCGCCGGGATGATTTCGGCCGGGTCGGTGACCCGTTCGCCGTAACCGCCGAGCGCGCGGGCAAAGGCGGCATAGTCGCCGGAAATGTCGGTCGAGCGGTATTTTTCCGTCGACACCTTCATGATCGGCAGTTCCATCGCCATCGAGAAATTGTTGAGCAGGATGGAGAGGATCGGCAGGCGCTCGCGCACCGCGGTCTCGAAATCCATGCCAGTAAAGCCGATCGCCGCATCGCCCCAGACGTTGATGCAAAGCTTGTCGGGGTGCATCAGCTTGGCGCCCATGGCGAGGCCCAGACCGTAACCGAGCTGGGTCGTCTTGCCCCAGCCGATATAGGTGAGCGGCTTTACCGACTTCCAGAACGGCGAAAGCTGGTCGCGCGGGCTGCCGGCATCGTGGGTGATGATGGTGTTTTCGATATCGACCGCGTGCTGCAGGTCCCAGAGCACGCGATAGGGCGACAGTGGCTTGCTGTCGGAGGTGAGCTTCGGCATCCATTCGGAAAGCCATTCCTCCTGCACCTTGGCGATCTCGGCGGCGATTTCTGTACTCTCGCGCGGAGAAACCTTGCGGGCTTCGAGCTCGGCAAGCACCGCGTCGAGCGTCAGCGCCGCATCGCCGACCAGCGCCACCTTGGCCTCGATATCCTTGTTGACGTGATCGGGATCGAGCGTCGCGTGGATGACCGTCTTGTCGAGCGGCATCTGCACGCCGAAGGCGGTTTCGGTAAACGAGCAGCCGATACCGAAGATCAGGTCGGAACTGTCGAGGAAATGGCGCAGCGTCTTGGAAATTGCCGCCCCGCCGGCGCCGACCGACAGCGGATGGGTTTCCGGAAACGCGCTCTTGCCTTCGAGACTGGTGGAAACCGGGATCGCCAGCAGTTCGGCGAGCTGTTTCAGCTGCGGCCAGGCCTGCGCGTAATGAATGCCCTGGCCGGCATAGAGGATCGGCCGCTTGGCGGCGAGCAGCAGGTCGACGGCGTCGCGCACGGCAATCGGGTCCGGACCGTAACGGGTGGAAAGAACCGGCCGGTAGTTCAGCGGCTCCGGCACCTCGTCCTGCCACATGTCGTTCGGGATCTCGACCAGAACCGGGCCGCCGCGGCCGTTGCGCAACTTGGAGAAAGCGCGTCGGAAAATGTTCGGGATCTCGGCGGCCGAGGTGATCGGCTCGGCGGACTTGGTGATGTCGCGCATCGAGCGGGTCGCATTGTAGTTCGGGTCGACATGCGCGACGCGGCGCTCGTAGCCCATCGGCAGCACCAGCAGCGGCACCGATTCGGAATAGGCCTGGGCGATGCCGCCATAGGCGTTTTCGGTGCCCGGTCCGAGCTGCATGGCAAAGACGCCGATCGTCTTGCCGGAGCTTAAGCGCGACATGGCGTCGGCCATATGCAGGCCGTGGCGCTCCTGGCGCACGATGATCGGGCGGATATCGCCCATGGCCGCATGTTCGAGAACGTGGTTCACGGGGTAACCGCAGATGACTTCGATCCCCTCGCGCTTCAGAATTTCCACGATGGCGTCGGCAACTTTCATGGGTTTCTCCTCCCCGGAGACATGGTCGATTAGAGGTGCGGTTGGAAGTCCTGTGCGGTCCAGGCGCCGGGATGGCGCACGGATGCGCGACGGGCCTGGTCGGTATTCAAAAGCCCGCTCTGGCCGAGCGTGATGCGGTATTCCTCGATGAAGGCCTGCGCCATATGGGCGGCGCCATGGTCTCCGAGTGCGGCAAGGCCGAGCATGAACGCGCGGCCGGCAAAGGAGGAATGGGCGCCGCAGGCGACTGCGCGCACCATGTCGACGCCGGAGACGACGCCGCTGTCGAACAGGACCGTACCACGGGTGCCGACCGTGCGGGCGATTTCGGGCAGGACGTCGATCGTTGCCGGTGCCGCATCGAACTGGCGGCCGCCATGGTTGGAGACGATCACGCCGTCGAGGCCAAGTTCGAGCGCCTTTTCCGCATCCGCCGGGTGCATGACGCCTTTGACCATCATCGGCCCCGGCCATCTGTCGCGCAACCGGGCGATCTGCTCCCAGGGGAAGCCGCCACCGATATGCTTTTGCACGAAGGCGGAGGTGGTGACGCGGTCCGGCGCGCCGGCAAAGGCTGCCATGTTGGCGAAGGTCGGCATGCCCTTGCGGCGGATCGCGTCCAGCCAGAACGGCGCCATCGCCGCCGCGATCATCGTCTTCGGCGTCAGCTTGAAGGGCATGGTGAGGCCGTTGCGAAGATCGCGCGGGCGCTTGGCGCGCACCGGCACGTCGAGTGTCGCGACCAGAACCTTCGCGCCGGCGATGCGGGCGCGATCAGTCATTTCCAGGCTGTATTGGTGGTTGTTCGGCGCCATCGGGTAGAGCTGGAACCAGGTGACATCGGGCGCCCACTCCACCACCTTCTCGATGGTTGCGCAGGCAAGCGTGCCGACCAGATAGGGAATGTTGTGGGCCTGGGCGGCCCTGGCGAACTGTTCGGTGGCGCCCGGCCACATCATACCGTCGAAGCCTATCGGCGAGATGCCGATCGGGGCCGCGTAACGATGGCCGAAGAGCTCGACCGAGGTGTCGACCTTGGACACGTCGATGCCATAGCGCGGCACGACCTCGACCGCCTGCAGCGCAGTTCGGTTTCGGTTGAGGCCGGTCTCGTCGCCGGCGCCGCCCTGGAGAAATTCGTAGGCAAAACGCGGTATGCGCCATTTCGCCCGTTTTTCCAGGTCGCCGACCATCGGATAACGCCGGCGGAGCTCCGCCAGCGTCTCGATCGTCCTTGCGTCGTTCCCGGCTCCCCCCATGACCGACGCCTCTTAGTACGAAACCATGACTTCGAGCATGGCCTGCTGCCCGCTCCTGGTCGCGGCCAATGCCCGCTGCAGCGCCGCCGGCAGATCGGCGCCGGTCTCGACGCGTTCGGCATGGGCGCCATGGGCGCGGGCGACGGCGGCATAGTCCGGAGCCGGATCGAGCGCGGTGATCGGCATGGTGTTGACGGTCGCCGCACTTCCATCCGGATACATGTAGAGCGTCGAGCGGCGCACCGCATTCCAGATGCCGTTGTTGAAAACGACCGTCAGCAGCGGCAGTTTCAGCGCGGTCGCGGTCTGGTGGCAAGCGACCGGGTTGGCGAACATGTAGGAACCGTCACCGATCGTGGCGATCACCTGGCGGCTGCGGTCGCCGAGCTGGGCGCCGAGCGCGGCGGTGAGGCCGAAGCCGAGGCCGCCGGACAGCGGGGTCGAGAAATAGGATTTTGGATATTTGAAGCTCATCACCGACGGATCGATGCCGAGTTCGTTCACGACAGTCGTCCTGTCGTCCAGGATATCGGAAATGCAGCGGCTGACATAGGCCGGTGTCATCGGCGAACCGTTGCCCATGGCGGCGCGCTTGTCGGCGGCCTCGACCTGGGCGGCCTTGATCTTCGCCCACTTTTCGCGGCGTTCGGAGAAGGTTTCGGATGCCGGCACGCGCTCGGCCATCGCAGTGGCAAGCGCTGCGATCGTCTTGTTGACGCCGCCCGCAAGCGCGATGTCGATCGGAAAACTGCGGATCGGTACGCGGCTATGCTGCGGGTCCGGACCGATGGCGATGACCTTGGCGCCGGCTGAAAGCTCCGTATGGTCTGAAATCCACGGAACCGCGGCATTGATCACGACCACGACATCGGCTTCCTTCAGGACCTGGGTCGAGTCGCGGCCGATCATCATTGGGTGGCCGCTCGGCAGTGCCAGGCGGGTTGCCCACATCTCGATTGTCGGCAGCGCGAACTTTTCGACGAAACCGGCGAGCGGCTCGAAATCCGCAGCGAGCTCCGGGCTCTGGGTAATGATCAGCGGATTTTTGGCCTTGGCGAGCAGGTCGGCAGCCTGAGCGACCAATTCCGGATCGGCCGGGCCGTAGGTGGTCGGGGTGACTGTCGAGCGGTGACTGATCTCGACCTTAGCACCTTCGGCCAGCGCCTCGCGCGGCAGGCTCAGATAAACGGGACCGCGGGGCTCGCTCATGGCGATGCTCATGGCGCGGTCGATGACGATGCCCGCCTGTTCCGGATAACGCAGTTCATAGTCCCACTTGACCACTTCGCGGACCATGCCGCCCTGGTCGAACATTTCCTGGCCCCAATGGATCGGCGAGGAACGCGAGCCGAAACGGCCGTGTTCGGTGATCGGCGTGCGGCCGGAAAACATCATGACAGGCACGTTTTCGGACCGGGCGTTGATCAGGCCCATGACCGAGTTGGCAAGTCCGACATTGACGTGAACGATGACGCCGGCCGGTTTTGACGTCATCAGATAATAGCCGTGCGCCATGCCGACAGCGACGCCCTCATGCGGGATGACCAGCGCTTCCGGCATTTTCAGACCGGTTTCCGGCTGGCGGGCAAACGCCTCGATGATCGACGGGAAGTCGGTGCCGCCATTGGCGAACAGGACATCGATGCCTGCGGCCTTCATGTGGGTCAGCACAGCTTCGGCGGCGAACGTGCCGGTGGGTTTTTCGTGTTTCATTCTCTTGTCCTCTTGGAAGCTCTCTGGACCCGAAGCTCTCAGGTGATGCTGACCGTCTTTGTGACCATGTAGGCATCGACGCCCTCGATCCCGACTTCGGATCCGTGGCCGCTCGCTTTCACCCCGCCGAACGGCGTTTCCGGCATGGAAATGTTGAAGGAATTGATGCCGACCATGCCCGCTTCCAGCGCGTCGGAAAGTTTTGCGATGGTCTTGTGCGAATTGGAGAAGGCATAGGCCGCAAGGCCGTAGGGCAGTTCGTTCGCCTTGGTGACCCCATCGTCGAAATCCGAGAAGCGGTTGAGCACGGCGACCGGGCCGAACGGTTCCTCGCTCATGATCCGCGCATCGCTCGGCACGTCGGCGAGAACGGTCGGGGCATAGAAAAAGCCTTCGTTGTAAACGCGATGGCCGCCGGCGAGCAGCTTGGCGCCCTTGGAGGTGGCGTCCTGCACCAGCGCCTCGATCGCATCGCGGCGGCGGCCGTGGACCAGCGGTCCCATGCCGGTCGCCGGATCGAGGCCGTCGCCGAGTTTGATTTTGGACGCGCGCTCGGCAAAACCGGCGCAGAAGGCGTCGTAGGACTTGTCCTGGACATAGAAGCGGGTCGGCGAAACGCAGACCTGGCCACCGTTGCGATACTTGCGCTGCACCGACATGTCGAGCGCCGCGGTCTGGTCGGCATCATCGAAGACGAGCACCGGCGCATGGCCGCCGAGCTCCATCGTGGTGCGCTTCAGGGTTTCCGAGGCAAGCCGGATGAGGTGCTGACCGACCGGGACCGAGCCGGTAAACGAGATCTTGCGGATGATCGGCGAGGCGAGCAGGTGGCGGGAGATGAAATCCGGCACGCCGTAGACGACGGCGATGACGCCGGCCGGAACGCCCGCATCGAGAAGGCATTGGGCGACAGCCGCGGCAGACGCCGGGGCCTCTTCGCCGGGCTTGTAGATCATCGTGCAGCCGGCGGCGAGCGCCGAGCCCATCTTGCGGGCGGCATTGCCGACCGGGAAGTTCCACGCCGAAAAACCGGCGGTCGGGCCGACCGGTTCCTTGACGACCTGAAAGCGGGTTTCGCCGATGCGGCCGGGAATGACGCGGCCATAAGTGCGGCGGCCTTCCTCGGCGAACCACTCCATTTCTTCGGTGGCGAAATGGGTTTCCAGCCGCGCTTCGGCGATCGGCTTGCCCATTTCGAGAGTGGCAAGGGTGGCGATCTCTTCCTGCCGGTCGTGCATCAACTGGGCTGCGCGCTTCAGGATGCGGCCACGCTCGCGCGGGCTCGTCGCGCGCCATAGCGGGAAGGCTCGGCTTGCGGCTTCGAGCGCCCGGTCGAGATCTTGCGCCGTCGCATGCGGCACAACGCCGATCGCTTTTTCGGTGGCCGGATTGATGAGAGGCTGCGTCTTGCGGTCGCCATTCTCCAGCCAGACCCCATCGATCAGGAGACGCGCGGACTGGTAAGCGTCGGACGAGCGGTCTGGGTTGGTCGCGATGTTCATGGTCGTCTCCTCCGTTTTCATCAGACGAGTGCGTCTGGCATTCGTCAATTTCGGGCTTTTCTCAGACCCGGCTTCCTCGTCCACTTCAAGGGGATAAAGCAGGGAGCCTGATATTGTCAATTCCGACATTCACGTCGGCTCAAATAGCGACCGTACCGCCGTCGATCGGGATTACCGCGCCAGTCATGAAACTCGAGGCCTTCGATGCCAAAAGCAGGGCGAGGCCCATGATCTCGTCCGTCTCGGCAATGCGGCCGAGCGGCACCGTGTCGGCAAAGGCCTTTTCCACCTCCGGTTCGCGGATGCGGCCGCCGGCGATATTGGTGCGGAAGGGGCCGGGGGCGATGCCGTTGACGAGGACGTTATAGGGCGCCAGCTCCCACGAGGCCTGCTTGACGAGGTTGACGACGGCGCCCTTGCTGGATGCATAGGCGTAACCGGTCATCGGATCGCCGCGCATGCCGGCGATCGAGGCGATTGCGACAATACGGCCTTGTCTCTGTTTCTTCATATGCCTGGCGGCGGACTGGATGGCGACGAAAGTGGCGGTGAGGTTCACATCCACCACCCGGTTCCACAGCTCGTCGCTGACATTTTCGATCGCGCCGGCTTCCGTGCGGGAATTCGGCCCACCGCTGATGCCGGCATTGGCGACGAGGATATCGAGATGCCCGTGTTTTTCGGCAATGCCATCGATGGTGTTGCGCAGGCTCGCGCTATCGGAGACGTCGACCTGATGGCTTTCGGCGGAAAAGCCCTGGCCGTTCAGCCATTGGTAAGCGGCGGCAAGCGTCTCGGGGTTGAGATCGAGCAGCGCCACATGCGCGCCATTGGCCGCCAGCGTCTTGGTGATGGCAAGGCCAAGGCCGCTCGCCGCACCGGTGACGACGGCGATTTGGCCTTTGAGATCAAACAGTTTTTCCGCCTGCATTTTTTTTCCTCCCTTAGTCTCCTGGGCGCCGTGACAGCCCCTCACCCCGCCTCCGCGACGCTCGGCGACCCTCTCCCCGCACGCGGGGCGAGGGGGAGCAGCGACGGTGCGGCATATCCCTTCTCCCCGTCAAGAACGGGGAGAAGGTGGCGGTAGCCGGATGAGGGGCGGACGGTGGACGCCCACGCCTGATCAAGCGAAATCACCCACCCAAGTGGCTCCAACCTTGTATGCAATTGCTGAAGATGCAAGTTAGAAATTTGCTATTATCAATCAAAATTTGACAGAGTCATATTGACCCTCCCCGAAAGGTTATACAGATTGCCGCCATTCGCGGGTGCCGAGGAGCGCCTGCCTTAACGGTCGTCAGGTCCCGGGGAGGGTGAAACACCGATGAGCTTTACCGAAAGCTTTGAAACCGTCACCGGAACGAAGATCCGGCTGATGCGGGGAGGCAAGGGCGCTCCGCTGCTCTTCCTGCACGGTGCGAGCGGCGCCTCGCGCTGGCTGCCCTTCATGGAGCAGCTTTCCGAAACCCACGAGGTGATCGTGCCGGAACATCCCGGTTTCGGCGCCTCCGACGATCCGGAATGGCTGGACAATATTTCCGACCTTGCCTTCTTTTATCTGGATGTCCTCGACCATCTCGGCCTGGAGAAGGTCAACCTGGTCGGCCAATCGATCGGCGGTTGGCTGGCGGCGGAGATCGCCGTCCGCAATGCGACGAAACTCGGCTCCCTGACTGTCGTGGCGCCGGCCGGTATCCGGGTGAAGGGCGTGCGCAAGGGCGACGTCTTCATGTGGAACCCGGAGGAGACCGCCCGCAACCTCTTCCACGACCAGGCGTTTGCGGAAGCGATGCTGGCGGCCCCGCCGCCGTCGAAGGAAGGGATGGAAATCCTTCTCAGGAACAAGCTCACTTCGGCCAAGCTCGCCTGGGAGCCGCGTTTCCTCAATCCGCACCTGCACAAGTGGCTGCATCGGATCCCGGTGCCGACACTGATCGTCTGGGGGGACGACGACAAGGCGATGCCGGTCGGTTACGCTCCGGCCTGGCGCGACCTCATTCCCAATTCGCGGCTTGAGATCATCAAGAACTGCGGACACGTGCCGCAGATCGAAAAGGCCGACCGTTTCGTCGAACTGGTCAATGGTTTCATTGGGGAGGTTACGCGATGAAATTCTACTTCATGCACCTGATGCCCTATGCGGATCTCGATCTTTCTTATGACGAGAAGCACAATTCCGCCTGGGTCACCCTGCCGAACACCTATTACGATCCGAAGAAGGGTCACCAACTCTACAATCGTTATCTGGACGAGCTCGAATATGCCGACCAGCTCGGCTTCGACGGCATCTGCGTCAACGAGCACCATTCGAACGCCTATGGCCTGATGCCGATCCCGGGCGTCATGGCCGGGGCGCTCGCCCGCCGCACCAAGAACGTCAAGATCGCCATTCTCGGCCGGGCGCTGCCGCTCTTGAACAACCCGCTGACCGTGGCGGAAGAATTCGCGATGGTCGACAACATTACTGGCGGCCGGCTGATCGCCGGCATGGTGCGCGGCATCGGTGCCGAATACCATTCCTGGGGCGTCAACCCGGCCTTTTCACACGAGCGGTTCCAGGAGGCCCATGATCTGATCCTGCAGGCCTGGACGCAACCCGGCCCGAGCGTCTTCGAAGGCAAGCACTACAATTTCGAATACGTGAACGTCTGGCCGCGGGTCTACCAGGACAATCCGCACCCGCCGATCTGGATCCCGAGCCAGGGTTCCAGCGAGACGATCGAATGGGCGGCCCATCCAGACCGCAAATACACCTATCTCCAGACCTTCGCCTCGGTCTCCACCGTCGCCCGCTACATGAAGATGTATAAGGACGTTGCGGCCGGCTACGGCTACGAGGCGACCGAAGATCAGCTCGGCTGGTCGCTGCCGCTTTATGTCGCCGAGACCGACGAGATCGCCCGCCGCGAAGCCAAGGAGCATATCGAGGCCTTCCTGCAGAAGTTCCTGCGCATGCCGATGGAGATGCTGCTGCCGCCGGGCTACACCTCAGTAAAGTCGATGGTCGGGGCGATGTCGGCCAAGGCCGGCCATGCCATGAAGCAGACGATCGACAGCGTCATCGAAGAGGGCAAATTCATCTGCGGCAGCCCGGCGACGGTGCGCGAGAAGCTGGAAGAGTACCAGGCCCAGATCGGCTTCGGTCATCTTTTGACGCTCCTGCAGTTCGGCACCCTACCGGCCGAGCTAACCCGTAAGAACATGGAGATCTATTCCAGGGAGGTCATGCCGTATCTGCGCAACGCGACATCCAGGACGGCGGCTTGAGGGGGGCGCCGATTTGATGAGTTTGGTAACGCTATGAAGCCTTTGGGCGTAGCCATATCACCCAAGGTTCAGCTTGATGTGCGGTTGTGAATGCCGTCATTTGAGGCGTAGGACCGCGCAATTGTCACCCCCCAGTCGATGCGGTCTCAGCGGCCGGCGCCCCAAAAAAGCCGGCCGCTACCCCCTCGGGGCTATACCCCTTGCGCTAGGTCCTTTGGACGAGTTGAGGACTTCGCAGTCGGGAGTACAATGACTGCATCCTAAGCCGAACGTAGAAGAGGTACCGGCTTAGGAGAGGCCCGCGCAGGGGGAAAAAGGCGCGGGCCTTTTTATTTTTGCAATACGACATCGAAAAGATGATGCTATTTGCCAAATTCCATGCATGTTCGCCGCGGGCTGGGGCGAGACATGATTCCAAAAAACGACGACGCGTGCTCGGATGATTTTCCGAACGGAGACGGTTATCCGGAGCTTACCGATGACGAACTTGAAAAGTTCGTCCCCGTGCTGATCGAGGCACTTACATTTCCACCTCCGCCGATCGGCTGGAAGCCGGGCGACGGAGGCTGAACGACCTCCCTTCAACGTGTCCATAGGCTCGATTTCCCTTTGGCTGTCCATTCGACGATGACCGAATGCATAGCTGTGTTTTTCGCATGAGGTCTGTGTTAGGAGGCCTCACGCAAGACAATGAGACATGCCGATGCTTCCCTGGATCCAGCTCGACCGTGCAACCATTCCCGGTGAGGGCGGCGAATTGCGCCTTAAGCAGCGCGGCGCCGAATTTTCGATCATGCTCGGCTCGACGGAGTTGATGAACAGCCGGCTGAGCGGTTCGGAAGAGGCGCTGGCGACACTCTCCTGCGAGCGGATTGCCGGGCGGAAGAATGCCCGGATGCTGATCGGGGGCCTCGGCATGGGGTTCACGCTGCGGGCAGCCCTGGGCGCTTTGCCGGAGGATACCAGGGTCACCGTTGCGGAACTCGTGCCGGCGGTGGTCGACTGGGCGCGCGGGCCGATGGCGGAATTTCACAAGGGCACGCTCGATGATCCGCGTGTCGATATTCATGTCGGCGATGTCGGGGCGCTGATCCGGTCGCGCAACGGCGCCTACGATGCGATCCTGCTCGATGTCGACAACGGCCCCGACGGGCTAACGCGGGCCTCCAACGACAGCCTTTATAATCACGCCGGGCTCCGGGCCGCCAAGGCTGCACTGCGCGAAAATGGCGTCCTGGCCGTCTGGTCGTCGGCGCCGGATGCCGCCTTTACCCGCCGGCTGCGGGATGCGGGTTTTGCCGCCGAGGAAATCTTTGTGCGCGCCAACGGCAAGCGCGGCGGCCGCCACGTCCTGTGGATGGCGACCAACCGGTAGCAGGTCGGCAACGGCCAGTCGGCGGGAGCTTCGAAGAGAGCGGCACTACCGCACTCATTTTGCCCCGTCTTCATGCTCAAGCGAGCCGGAGGCGGACGGCAAAAGCGAAAAGAGGTGGGCGTTCATCGCCGCCTGCGCCCATTCGGGGTTGCGGGCCTTGAGCGCCGCGAGGATTTCCCGGTGCTGGGCATGGGTGCGGCGGGTGCGCACCTCGACCGGCTCCGAGTAACGGTTGAAGATCGAGGCCGGCAGTTCCAGCGAAGAGGCCAGGATCTTTTCGAGCCGCGGGCTTTCGGCGGCGGCGGCGATCACCGCATGGAATTCGGCGTTGAGCCTGTCGAAACCTTCGAGATGTTCGTTCCAGCCGAGTTCCTCGAACTGGGTCTCCATCAGCCGTTCCAACTCCTGCAGCCGCTGCAGGTCGGCTTCCGAAATGCGTGTGGCGGCGCGGCTGGTCGCATGGCCTTCGAGAATGGCGCGTAACCGAAAGATCTCGATCGCGTCGTCGAGCGAGAAATCCGCGACGATCCCCCGCCGGTAACGTTCCAGCACCACCAGGCCCTCAGCGCTCAGCCGGTTCAACGCCTCGCGGATCGGCGTGCGGGACACCCCGATCGCGGCGGCAAGCTGGTTTTCGAGCAGCTTGTCGCCGGAGCGCATCTCGCCGGTGAGGATCAGATGCCGGATACGGTGATAGGCAGTTTCGACAGCGCTCTGCGTTGCCCCGTCCTTGGCATCGTCTCTGGTTATCTCCTTGGTCAAGCGGCCACCTTTTCCTTGTCGTGATGATGATGCGGGAAAATATGACAATCGTCTATCGTCAAAAAGTGTATACCAGACTAGCGTGGCAAGCTCTTATACGATGGTTATGCCTTGACTCTCGCATAAAAGGTATACAAGTATTTCTTCAGGAGGCCTGACAAGGCAATCGGCTACGGCCGAGGGAGGAGACCACCATGACTCAAGCCCGCAAACCTTTTATCGTCGGTATCGGCGGAACCCAGCGCCCCGGCTCGAGCTCCGAGCTCGCCCTGCGCCATTGCCTCGCCGCGGCCGAAAAGGCCGGCGCGGAAACCGACCTCATCTGCGGCACGGCGCTCGAACTGCCGCTCTTCGATCCGGGCGTGACGGACCGCACGCCGGCCGCCCTTAATCTTCTTCAGTCCCTTCGTCGCGCCGACGGCATCGTCATCGCAACGCCGAGCTATCACGGCGGCATGTCCGGCATGATCAAGAACGTCATCGACTATACGGAAGACATGCGCGAGGACGCCCGCTCCTATTTCGAGGGCCGCGCCGTTGGCTGCATTATCTGCGCTGCCGGCGACCAGGCGCTTGGCTCGACGCTGATCGGGCTGCGCTCGATCGTGCATGCGCTGCGCGGTTGGCCGACCCCTTACGCGGCGACTATCAAGTCCAACGAAAAACCTTTCGTCGACGGTAAACCGGCCCGCCGCGAGGTCGCCCAGCCGCTCGAAATCGTCGCCTCGCAGGTTGTCAGCTTTGCCGAAATGATGATGGCAAGCCGCGTCGGAGATGCCGCGCCGCGCCTCGTCGCCAGCAACTGATCCAATTTTCAATCCCCATCGTCGGATCCGTTGCCCTCATCCGGCGGCGGTCCCAGCGGAGCTTTCCATGAAGTTCAACTTCTTCCACCTGATGCCTTATCCCGATTACAACAAGCTGCCGCATGAATGGCCGGTCAGCACCCACGGGATCGACAGCACCCGAATCCAGGCGCTCTACAACGAATATATCGACGAGATGGTCGATGCCGAGAATTACGGTTTCGACTGGGTGGGCTGCAACGAGCACCATTTCAGCCCTTACGGCCTGATGTCGAACCCGAACCTGATCGCCGGCGCGCTCGCCCGCCAGACGTCCAAGGCGAAGATCGCCATCGTCGGTAACCTGCTGCCGCTGCTGAACCCGGTCCGCGTCGCTGAAGAATATGCGATGATCGACGTGATGTCGGGCGGCCGCCTCGTCGCCGGCTTCCTGCGCGGCATCCCGCACGAATACATCGCCTACAACATCCCCCCGAGCGAATCCCGCAGCCGGCTGCGGGAGGCGACCGAGCTGATCATCAAGTGCTGGACCGAGGACGAGCCCTTCGGCTGGGAAGGCGAGCACTATCAGTTCCCGGCTATCTCGATCTGGCCGAAGCCGATCCAGAAGCCGCATCCGCGCATCCTGATGTCCGCCAGCAACGCGGAATCGGCCGAATTCGTCGCCAAGATGCGCGCCATCATGGGCATCACGCTGATCCAGGACCTGTCGATCGCCAAGGCTGCTGTCGAGAATTTCAAGAAGACCGCCCGTTCCTACGGCTGGGAACCGACGCCGGACGATATCCTGGTCGGCCAGCAGATCTGCATTGCCGATACGGACGAGGCGGCCAGGCACCACATGGCCGCCGCCCAGACCTATTTCCACCAGACGCTGATGCGCCCGCAGCGCTCCGCCCAGCAGCTCGTGCTCGGGCAGAGCCGCTACTATACCGAGGCCGATGCCGGCGAGAATTTCCAGAAGCGCCTCGCAACGCTGCGCGGCCGCACGGTGGAAGAACAGATCGAAGCCGGTTCGATCATCTGCGGCAGCCCCCAATCGGTCATCAGGCAGATCAAGCGCCTGCGCCAGGAACTCGATTGCGGCCTGCTGAACCTGACGATCAAGGTCGGCAACATGCCGGGCAGCGTCGTTCGCCGCGGCATGGAACTGTTCCGCGACCGCGTCGCCCCCGAAGTCGCTGGCCTGTAAGAGGAGTTTGATCCATGAGCTTTGAATTGAAGACGATCGAGCTTTCCCGCGGCAGGCTCTCCTACCATGTCGGCGGCACGGGGCAGCCGGTTGTCTACCTGCATGCCGCCGGCGGCGTGATGCTGACCGAGCCGCTGAAGGCGCTGACCAGCAACCACACGGTCTATGCGCCGATCTGCCCGGGCTTCGACGGCACCGAGGGCAACGAAAGCCTGAAGACGGTGAGGGACTGGGCGGCCATGGTCGCCGAGTTCGCCGAAAAGCTGGTCGGCCCGCGGTTCGACGTGATCGGTTCCTCCTTCGGCAGCTGGTCGGCTTTGTGGCTTGCAGCCGAGCACCCGAAAATGGTCGACCACCTGATCCTCGGCGTGCCGGCCGGGTTCCGCTTCGGGGGCAAGGGCGGTTTGCCCGCCGATCCGGAAGATCGTTTCAAGGCGCTTTACGCCCATCCGCAGAAGATCAAGTCGACGCCGAAATCGCCTGAGGTCATGGCCAACAACGGCAAAACCTATGAGCGCCTCGCGAATGACATTCAGGTCGACGAGGCACTCAGTGCGCGCTTGCCCTCGATCGAGGCGGTGACGCTGATCCTGCTCGGCACCGAAGACAAGGTCGTGCCGGCGGAGGCCGGTGCGCACCTGAAGCGCAACATCCCGACCTCGCAGCGCGCCTTCATCTTCGACGCCGCCCATTCGATCGAGGTCGATCAGCCGGAACGTACACTGCGGCTCTGGACAGACTTCCTGAAGCGTGGCCCTGGCTACGTGCTCAACCAGGGACCGGAGGCCGCCTGACGCTATTCCCTTCCCAGGGGAAGCTTGGCCCAGACCTCGGTCTGGGCCTTTTTTCTTGTAGGGACATTGCGTTTTCCCTCATTCCGGTGGGCGCTCGGCTGTCGTCGAAAGAGAAAGGCTTTACAGGTCAATTTTCGCAAGCTGTAATTTTCAACATTGACGGATATAATGTGTCTATTATGAATTGATTTGCGTTTCGCTTCAGGAAGGCCCAAGAGCCGCATGCGGAATGCCATCGTCCGGGATATGTGGGACGATGTGAATGGGAGGAATGGCATGATCGGTGAAGACGTCAGGCGCAAGGAAGACAACCGGTTGATCACCGGCAAGGGCCAGTATGCCGACGACCTCAAATTCGAAAACACGGCCTATGCCGCCTTCGTCCGTTCGCCGCATGCTCATGCGAGCATCCGCAGCATCGACACGTCGGCCGCCCTCGACATGCCGGGCGTGCTCGCCGTGCTGACCGGCGAGGATATCGTTGCAGCAGGCATCGCGCCGATCCCGCATGCGATCGGCAGTTCGCAGTTCGGCTCCGACATCCGCATCAAGAACCATGACGGCACCGAGCGTGCCCGCACCCATCACCAGGCGCTGCCGACCGACCGTGCCCGTTTCGTCGGCGAGGCGGTGGCCATGGTGATCGCCGAAAGCACCAATCTCGCCAAGGATGCCGCCGAGGCAATCGAGATCGACTGGGAGGAGCTACCCTCCGTCGTGCGCGGCGTCGACGCTCTGGAAGAAGGTGCGCCGCAGCTCTGGGACCATGTGCCGGGCAACAAGGCGATGGATGGCGAAGTCGGCGACAGGGCCGGCACCGCAGAGGCTTTCGCCAAGGCAGCTCATGTCCTCGAATTTACCAGCTGGGCGCAGCGCGTCACCGGTGTCCACATGGAGCCGCGCTCCTCCGCCGCCGAATACGACCCGGAGACCGGCAGGTTCACCATCCACGCGTCCGGCGGCCATGGCGTGGTGATGATGCGCGAACAGATCGCTGCGTCTCTCGGCGTCGACATGGCCTTCGTGCGGGTCGTCGCGCCCCGCGATGTCGGCGGCAATTTCGGCACCCGCAACGCCACCTATCCGGAATTCGTGCTGTTGCCTTATGCCGCCAAGCTCACCGGCCGGCCGGTCAAACACCAGGCTGAGCGCATCGAGGCGTTCCTATCGGATTTCCAGGGCCGCGACCTGCATGTGAAGGCAAAGCTTGCGCTCGACGAAAACGGCAAATTCCTCGCTTTCCACTCGGTCAATACCAGCAATATCGGCGCCCATACGGTGTCCTATACGCCCCTCAACAAGGGCATCCAGCTGATGACCAGCCTTTACCGCGTGCCGGTCGCGCATGTGGAATTCCGCGCGGCGATGTCGAATACCGTGCCAACCATCCCCTATCGCAGCGCCGGCCGCCCCGAAGCCATGTACATCATCGAGCGGATGATCGACCTTGCCGCCCGCAAGTTCGGTTTCGACCGGGTGGAGCTACGGCGCATCAACATGATCCCGGAAGAGGCCTCTCCCTATTCCAACCCGATGGGCGTCACCTATGACAACGGCGACTATATCGGTTGTATGGACAAGGTACTCGAGATGGCCGACTGGAAGGGTTTTGAGGCGCGCCGCGCAGAAGCCCGCAGGCGCGGCATGTATCGTGGCATCGGCCTTTCCAACTATATCGAGGGCACCAGCGGCGTGCCGCGCGAGCGCGCCGAAATCACCATCGATCCGACCGCCGGCATCGTCGATGTCGTGATCGGCACCCAGAATACGGGGCAGGGGCATGAAACGGCATTCGCCCAGCTGGTCGGCTCCTTCCTCGGCATCTCCCACGAGGTCGTTCAGATCCGCGCCAGCGATACGGATTTCGTCTCGGCCGGCGGCGGTTCGCATTCCGGCCGGTCGCTGCGCTTTGCGAGCATCGTCATGCACAAGGCGACTGCCGAGATCATCGAGCGCGGCCGCAGGATCGCGGCCTTCATGCTGAATGTCGCCCCGGAAGAGATCGACTTCACCGACGGCCATTTTCGCGCCCGCGGATCGAATGGCGTCGTCAGCCTGTTCGAAGCGGCCCACGCTGCGGAAAACGATCTCGGCCTGCCGGACGAGCTGCGGGGCACGCTTGCGGCGATTTCCGACGAGACCACCCACGGGCTCGCCTATCCCTACGGTGCCGCGGTCTGCGAAATCGAGATCGATCCGGAAACCGGGTTCTTCCATATCCCGCGTTATTCGACGGTCGACGATGTCGGCAAGGCGCTGAACCCGATGATCGTCGATGGTCAGACCCATGGCGGCATCGTCCAGGGCGTCGGCCAGGCACTTTTCGAATGGTCGCATTACGACCAGGAGACAGGCCAGAACCTGTCGGCCACCTTCATGGACTATCAGGTGGCACGTGCTTCCGATTTCCCGAGCTTCGACACCCATATCAGCGAAGTGCCGGCCAAAAGCCATCCGCTCGGTTTCCGTCCGGGCGGCGAGGGTGGTACGACACCGTCGCTCGGCGTGACGATCAACTCCATCACCGATGCGCTCGCCGATCTCGGCGTCACCCATATCGAAATGCCGGCAACGCCCTCCCGTATCTGGGGAGCGATCCGGGCGGCAAAAGCCAAACAAGAAGCGTGAGGAGAAAACATTGTCCGACGTCCTGATCAATACCCGGGGGAACGTCCTCGAGATCACTCTCAACCGTCCCGACAAGGGCAATGCGCTGACGCCCGAGATGGCGCAGGCCATCACCGCTGCGCTGAAATCCCTGTCGCCGGAAACACGCGTCGTGCTGATGAACGCCAAGGGCGGCGATTTCTGCACCGGCCGCAGCGCCGCCATGCCGGCTGCCGGCAGTCGTGCCACGGCGCTCGACCTGCGCACCGCGATCTCCGATCCGGTCCTCGATTTTTATGAAGTGCTGCGCGAAATCCCGGTTCCGTTCATCACCGCCATCCGCGGCAGGGCCGCCGGCGTCGGCTGCGCCATCGCCGCGCTTGCGGACGTCGCGATCGCTGCCGAAAGCGCCACCTTCCAGGTGCCGGAAATGAACCACGACATCGCCCCGACGCTGGTCCTCAACGCGCTCGCTGACCGGGTTTCCCGCGCCACGCTGGCCCGGATGGTGTTCAGCCGCGACGTGATCCCCGCGACCGAAGCCAAGCTGCTCAGCATCGTCGGCATCACGGTCGCCGATGCCGGTATCGACGCCGAAGTCGAACGCGTGGTCGGCCAGCTCGAGAAGAACTCGGTGCCGACCGTGCGCGGCATCAAGGCATTTCTCTCGATGAGCCCGGAAACCTCCTTCGCCTCCCGCAAGGAACTGGCCGCACTGATCAACTGCGTTGCGACGGCGGAAAAGTTCCGCTGACATAGATCCGTAGCCAGGATCCCTTTCATCCACATGCCGGCACCTTCTCCCGTTGGGGAGAAGGGATGCGGAATAATGCTGTCATGTCTCGGGGAGTTAAGCCTTCTGATCGGCCACCTAGTCCGAATGCTTCATTGACCGGGTGCGGACCCGGCGTAGGATCGCTTTGGGTAAAACCCATTGGGCTGGGGGCTGACGGTATCTATGGAGGGTGCCATGCAGGAACCTGATATGCAGAAACTCGATGCACTTGTCGGTCGGCTGGTGGGCGATCTCGGCGCTGGCGTGTCCGGTGTTCTCGTCGTGCTCGGCGACCATCTCGGCCTGTTCCGGGCAATGATGGACGGACGGCTGCGATCCTCGATGGAAATAGCGGAAACGACGGGGCTGACCGAGCGCAATGTGCGCGAATGGCTCGCTGCCATGGCTGCGGCCGACTACGTCACGTTTGATGAAAAATCGAACAAGTTCGGCATGACGCCCGAGCAGGCGATGGTTTTTTCCAATGAGGACAGCCCGGCCTTTTTCGGGGGCGCTTTCGAAATCGTCCAGTCGATGTGGATGGACGAGCCGAAGGTGGAGGAAGCCTTCCGCACTGGCCGCGGGCTCGGATGGCACGAACACAGCACCTGCCTCTTCCGGGGCACCGAGCGCTTCTTCCGGCCCGGCTACAACAGCCATCTGGTCGACGAATGGATTCCGGCGCTTCAAGGCGTCAGGGAAAAGCTGGAGCGAGGGGCGGAGGTCGCCGACGTCGGCTGTGGCCATGGCGCCTCGACGATCCTCATGGCCAAGGCCTTTCCGAAGTCGCATTTCCACGGGTTCGACTACCACGCCCCTTCCATTGAGCGGGCGAAGCGCGCAGCACAGGAGGCTGGCGTCGACGACCGGGTGACGTTCCGCCAGGCGTCGGCGAAGGAATTCCCGGCGGGCAACTACGATCTCGTCGCCATGTTCGATTGCCTGCACGATATGGGCGATCCGGTCGGAGCGGGCCGTCATATCCGCGAGACGATGGCGAAGGGTGGCACCTGGATGATCGTCGAACCTTTCGCGCATGACGGTTTGAAGGACAATCTCAACCCGGTCGGGCGCGTTTATTACGGCGCCTCGACGATGATCTGCACCCCCGCCTCCATGGCGCAGGAGGTAGGCCTTGGCCTTGGAGCGCAGGCTGGGGAGATGAAGCTTCGCAAGGTGGTGCTCGACGCCGGCTATTCGCACTTCCGACGGTCGAGCGAAACTCCATTCAACATGATCTTCGAGGTGCGAGCCTGATTGCTTTGAAACTACGGTTCCGCACGCACAAGCGGATTGAAGCCCTGACGCCAGGAATTGCCGGCGGTGTCAGGGCTGCCGGCTAGTCTAAAGCGCCAGCCCTTCGGTCACCAGCGGAGCCAGCGCCTCCGTGGCCGCCGGCGAGATCTGCACGATCGCCCGCGCATCGAGATCGAACACGACGGCAACCGACTGCATCGTGCCGAATACCCGGCCGGTGAAGGGATCGACCATCCAGAAGATCAGCGACATGACCCGCTGGTCGGTTTTCTGCAACCCGCCCCAGATCTCGAAACAGTCGCCAAGACGCGGGGTTTCGCCATAAAGGATGCGGAATTCCAGCACCGCGCCGCCGACCTTGCCGGGCGGCGTTTCGGCATGTTTGCTGACGACTTCGCGGATCGGGCCGGTGAGCTGCTTCACCCCGCCGCCGACCGCGCCGATGAATTTCTGCGGGCCGAGGCGGTTGAAGGCGTCGCAGGCCTCCGGTTCGATCAGGCTCATCGCGGTGCGTTTCAGGCCGAGCGTGATTGCCCGGTCGCGGGAGGCGCTGATCGTCACCGGCTCATTGCCGGTGCCACGGGCGAGCGCTTCCTTGGGCGCCTCGACCAACGAGGCGGATGCGTTTTCGCGGAACGCCCATGGCCAGGGAAGGGGCGTCTTGAGGTCGGCCGTATCCACATGGGTCAGCCGCACCCTGAAGCTCGCGGCCAGCTGGCCGGAATGGCTGTTGTAAAGCATCAGCACCGCAAACGCCGTTCTCTCGCCGATCTCGAGGAAGCCGCCTGTCATATGCAGAGACGTACCGGCATGCGCTTCGCGATGGAAACGGATATGATGTTCGTTATAGGCGATCGTTGTGGCCGACGTCGGCGAGAACAGGCCCGTCAGGCCGTTGAGGCCGAACAGAACCGCCACGCCCTCATTGGCGCGGGCGACGTAATACTGGGTGTTCCAGTGGGCGTTCTCGTCCACTTCCCATTGGCGCACGCTGCCGCGCCAAACCTCGATCATTGGGGCTTCGGTCATTTCGCCCTCCCGTGCACTCACGCCGGCTCCTCCTGGAGAACGATGCGTCCCTTGACAGCGCCCTTGGAGAGCCGGCTCATCGCGTCGTTGATCGATGCTTTCGGGACGGCCTCATAGGGGATGGCGTCGAGCCTTCCGCTTTTGGCGAGTTCCACCAGATCCCGCAATTCCTGCAGCGAACCGGTGATGCTGCCGATCAGGCTCAGGCCCCCCTGCGCCATGCGCATGGTCGGGATGGTGAGCTGGCCGCCGAACATGCCGACCATGATGATGCGGCCGCCGCGCGCCAGCGCCGGGAAACAAAAGGCCGCCGTCTGGCTGTTGTTGACGAAATCGATGATGGTGCGCACCGGCCGGCCGACCGTATCGACGATCTTCTTCGTCACGTCGTCGCCGGTCGAAAGCACGGTTTTGTGGGCGCCGGCATCCGAGGCGATCTTCAGCTTCTCTTCGGAAACGTCGACCACGACGATGTTCTGGTGCCCGAGCGCCTTGAGGATGACGATGCCGCTGAGGCCGAGCCCGCCGGCCCCAACCACGACGATCGCCTCGTCTGGGCGAACCGGCATCGCCTTGCGGATGGCGGAATAGGCGGTGAGGCCGGAGCAGGCATAGGTGGCGGCAAGCGCCGGGTCGAGATCTCCGGTATCGATCAGGTAACGGCTGTGCGGCACCACTACATGGCTTCCGAACCCGCCGGGCCTGCGCATGCCGAGCGGCCGGCCTTGCATGCAGAGGTTCTCCTGTCCGGCACGGCAGGTTTCGCACGCGCCGCAACCGAGCCACGGATAAACGAGCCTGACATCGCCGACCTTCACGTCCGTCGCATCGGGGCCGATGGCGGTGACAGTGCCGAGGATTTCGTGGCCGAGGGTGAGCGGGCGCTTCATCCCGATACTGTCGATCGACACCTGTTTGTCGCCCATGTCGAAAATGCCCTTCCACAGGGTCAGGTCCGAATGGCAAAGCCCGCAATGGGATACCGAAACGACGACTTCCGAGCCCACCGGCTGCGGGTTCGCCTCCTCGACCTCCCGGAGCACTTCCGATGCTTCGAATACCTGCCATGACCGCATGATCCAGCTCCTCCCAGAGGTATGGAACATATCAGGGTGCCTGTTATGTGGCAATTGGGAAATGGCGTGATTGGTGGCTGGATGACGGAGGGGCCGGAGACCGCTACTCCACGTTCTCCTGCCCCTCGATCGCCGCCTCAGCGCCGGCAATCGCCTTGTCGAGCAGTTCCAGAAACGCTTGCCGCTCCTCGACGGACAAAAACCGCAGCAGGTCGGCCTCGTGCTGCGGCAGCGAGGTTTCCACCAGTGCGGCGGCGTCCAGCCCGGCCTTGGTGAGCCGCAGTTCGGAGACGCGGCCGTCATCGGCGGCGCGGTCGCGTTCGACGAGTTTGTGTTTGATGAGGGGACTAAGCGTCTGGACCAGGGTCGGCGGTTCGATGCGCAGCCGCCTTGCGAGCGCGATCTGGCTGATGCCGGGGTAACGGCGGATCAAGAGCAGCACACCGCCCTGGACCGGCGTGACGGCGAGCGAGCGGGCGCGAAACCAGTTCTGCCAGTGGATGCCGAACAGCGCCTGCAGGCGGCGGATGCGGATGCCGACGACACCGTCGAGAAGGACGGCATGGCCGTCCCTCTCTGCCGATGGGTTCGGCTCCGAACTCATGTCTTGTCCCAGTTGCCGTAGACCTTCACGTCCATCGCGCCGATGCCTTCGAACGCGCCGTGCAGCACGTCGCCGGGAGCGATCGGGGCTACACCTTCCGGCGTGCCGGTCATGATGATGTCGCCCGGATAAAGCGTGTAGGCCTTGCTGGCGAATTCGATCAGCTTCTGGACATTGAAGATCAGCATGTTGGTGTTCGATTTCTGCCGGCTCTCGCCGCCGATCGTCAGTTCGAAATCGAGATCGTTCGGGTTCGGGATCTCGTCGGCGGTCACCACATAAGGGCCGAGCACGCTGAACGTGTCGAGCGACTTGCGGTAGCTGCGCTCTTCCGGGCCGCGGATGGTGATGTCGTAACAGATCGCATAACCGGCGACGTAATCCAGCGCATCGGCTTCCGACACGCGAAAACCTTTTTTGCCGATGATCACGGCAAGTTCGATCTCGTGGTCGGTGCGCCGGTCCGCCCAGTCGACGACGACGCCTTCCGAGGGGCCGACCAGCGAGCTCACCGCCTTCAGGAATACGCCGGCCTCGGCGATCGGCTTGATCTTCATGCCGTGATGCAACTGGTCGCTGTCCAGCACTTCGTCGAGATGGAGCCGGTAGTTAACCGGCGCGCCGACGATCTTGCCGGGATTGGCGATCGGGCTGAGAAGCGCGACTTCGGACAGCGGCTTCGAAGCCGCGGTCTTCGCCATCTCCTCCATGACGGGGCGCAGCTCGGCGAAATGGGCCATGAACTGGTCGCCATGGGGAAAGGGGTAACGGTAATTCGGCAGGCGATCGAGGACGCTGGTGACATCCTTCACCTGATCGCCGACGACCACGCCGAGACGATTATCGTCGTAGCGGCAAAAACGCATGATTTCTCTCCCTGATCTCGTTCGCTCAGACGCGGGTGCGGTCTTCGCGGAAATAGCCCAGCTTCTCCTGCGCCACGCGGTCGGAGAAGCAGAATACGACGACGTCCTCGTTGGCTTTGAACGAGCGCCACGACCAGCCCGGCACGACGATCACGTCCTTGGGGCCGAAGTCGAAGGTTTTGGCGCCTATCGTGATCGAGCCGGTGCCTTCGGCGATGCACATGACGATGTGGTCCGTGGAGCGGATTTTCGCCGTTTCCATGCCCTTCGGGAAATGGCTGAGCCATGCGGACATGGTCGGCATCGTCCAGCCGCCGTCGATCGGGTTGGCATAGCGCAGCGTCGTGCCGATATGGGCGTCGATTTCTTCGCCACGCGAGGCGCGGTAGAGGGCTTCGCGGCTGCGCTCATAGGGATAGTTGAAGATCGGCGTCGTCTGGCCATAGGGGCTTGTGTCGCCAATCGGCATCATGCCGGAACCGAAACGGGCAAGCGAGTCGCCTTCGGGCCGAAGCAGTTCCTGTTCGGTGTCGTCGGAATCCTCGCGGAACACCGCCTCGAAAAAGGCGATCATCGGCACGTCGAGACCGTCCAGCCAGGCGGCCGGATCGGAACCGTCATTGCCGTGGTCGTGCCAGGCCCAGACGGGCGTGATGACGAAATCGCCAAACGCCATGCGGGTGCGCTCGCCGCCGACGGTCGTATAGGCGCCCGAACCTTCCAGCATGAAGCGCAGCGCCGACGGCGTGTGGCGATGAGCCGGCGCCACTTCGCCCGGCATGATGATCTGGATGCCGGCGTAAAGCGTCGAGGTGGCCCGCGACTGGGCCGGGAAGGCGGGGTTCTCGAGGATCAGCACCCGGCGCTCCGCCTCTTCGGCGGTCAGCAGACTGCCGGATTCGAGGATCAGGGGGCGGATGTCGTCATAACGCCAGCGATGCGCCTGTGCCTTCGAAGTCGGCTCGGGCGGCAGCATGCCCTTCATCACTTCCCAGAGGGGCGCCATGTTGTGCGGCTTGAGCCGCGCATAAAATTCTTCCCGCTTCGCAACGGTGGTGGCATCGATCTCGCGCATGAAATCCTCCTCCTTGGCTCCTCCAGCCGAAGATCGTAAGGTATACTAATTAATTTGAGGAGGTCAATTGGGATGGGGGCCTCTAGTCTTCATACCGCAGTCGCGAAACGCTCTTGCTTACGTAACACTATTTCAGCATGCTACCTTAACGCGTGAAGGGACGACGATGCGATCGATATTGCTGGCGGTGCTATGCGCCTCAGTCGCGGGTTGCAATAACGCCACGACATCTGAGCAATGGCGTGAGGTTGAGCCGACGACAAAGAATAGCAGATTTGAGAAAGCCAAAGCTATCTGTAATGGGCGTGCCGGCCAGACGCAGATCATAGCTGGAAGGTTATGGATCGCTGGGGCAATTGCTGCAGATAGTACGTTCAAGGGCTGTATGGCTGAGCAGGGGTTTGTGCAATGAGGGGAAAGCCGGTCCTCATAGCGAATGTCCCATATTATCAACTACAGGATCTTTCGGAGATTCTGGTGCGATTTGGTGGTTCGTACTCTATGGCGCCGCCTACTGCAGGAGCATTTAACGGAGTGGACGTGCGTTGCACTTTCTCCGACGCTTCTCAAAAACCGGCCTTCAAAAAAGCTTGGTCTCAATTCTTGGGCGATACCAGCAAGGACTTATAGCCTAACGCTTGTAGGGCGAAGTCCTAAACACCGCCCTCTAAACAAAATCACCGTCCCGCCGTGCTCTTCGCCCGGGTCGGCTTCGGCGGCGCGGGAGGCTTGATCTTGTCCTCGCCCTTTGCCCCGCGGCCGGGCGCGCCGAGCCGTTCGGAAAGCCGGTGGGCGGCGGCCATCAGGGCGTCGATCGTCGGTTTCTTGCGGGGGCCGGCGAGCTGTTTGTCGGAGCCGAGCACGGTCATGGTCGCGACGATCCGGCCGCTATAATCGAAGACCGGCGCGGCGATGGCGGCGAAGCTCGAATTTATGCTGTTGACCGTCATCGCGTAACCTTGGTGGCGCACGGTCTC
Organism: Neorhizobium sp. 05N33; assembly: GCF_056397445.1. Taxonomy (NCBI): domain Bacteria; kingdom Pseudomonadati; phylum Pseudomonadota; class Alphaproteobacteria; order Hyphomicrobiales; family Rhizobiaceae; genus Neorhizobium; species Neorhizobium sp. 05N33. The sequence goes on from NZ_JBFTNK010000010.1 coordinate 102,690, forward strand.
GATGATCTTCTGGATTTCCTTGGTGCTGGTAACGCGCGGCGAGAGCGAGGCCGCGTCATCCGACGAATCCCGCTTGGCCGCGGCAATTTCGTCCTGCCGCACCGCCATGGTCTCGCTCTCGTCGAGATAGGTGAGGAAGACCTGGCCGGTCGCCGAGGTCAGGAGCGGCAGCACGTAGCCGAGGCGCACGGCAAGCGATCCCTGCCGCTCGCCGTCCACCTTGGAAACGATGCCCGGGCCGCGATCGCCCCAGAGCGAAAGATAGGTGGCGAAACCGGCGCTGCGCTGCAGCGCTGCGAGTTCTTCGCGGGCGAATTCCACCACGTCGAGCTGGCGGATGGCCGACAGGCCGAGCTGGATCGCGAAACGGCCAAGCCCGTAATGCCCGGTGACCGGATCCTGGAAGGCGACGCCCTCCTTGACGAAGCTGACGAGGTAGAGATGCGCCTTGCTTGGCGGCATGCCGGCGGCGGCGGCGATATCGCGCAGCGGCAGCGGGCCGTTCGCCGCCTCCATGGCGCGAATGACCTGGAAGCCGACCTCGATCGATTGAATGCGGCGCTGGGTCCATTCCACCGGCGCCTTGGTCTTATCTGACGGCATCCTAAATCCCCTGTGTTCCCAGTTGATTATATTTATATCTGTAGCAGGTCGAGCCCGCTTTAAACGTAGTTTTCCACAGCACGGAAGGCGGCGGCCAGATCATTCGCATCGAGCATCCGTTCCTGGTTGACCAGGAATGGGCTTTTCGCGCAGGCTGCGCCAAGATTTTCGATCGCCGTATCGCCGATATCGGGCATGCCGAGGTCGACAAGCCGGCGCGGCATGCCGATCTCGTCATAGAAGCCGAACAGCGTCGTCAGTTCGTCCTCGGGGCGGCCTTCCGCCATCGCCTGCACCAGCGTGCCGTAAGCGGCATGTTCGCCATGCAGCGACTGTTTTCGCACCGGCTCGATCGCGCCGAGTTCGGTCGCGACCGCATGGGCAATGGAGAGACCGGTATTTTCAAACGCAACGGCGCTGAGCCAGAGGATGGCCTCGACGACGGCTTCGAGATCCGGCGTCACCTCGCCGGTGCCGGCCACCCGCATGGCACCCGGTCCGTGTTCGAGCAGCATCCGGTAACAGACGTCGCCGAGCATCACGCCGGTCTTCAAGGGCCGCGTGCCCTGCTTGGAAAGGCCGGTGCCCTTCCAGGCGCCTTCCGTCTCGAACTTTGCGGTCAGCGCATCGCCGATGCCGCCGAGCAGCAGCCGGGCAGGGGCCTTGGCGATGATCGCGGTGTCGACGATCACGAAAGCCGGGTTCTGGTCCATCTGCTCGACGGCAATCATCCGGTGGTGGTCGTCATAGATGACGATGCCGCGGGTCGAGGGCGCATCGGTGGACGCGACCGTCGGTACGCTGACGAAGGGCAGGCCGGTGCGGCGAGAAACACCCTTGGCAACGTCGAGCGTGCGCCCGCCGCCGATGCCGACAACCACTTCGCCGCCCCTGGCGCGCACCATTTCGGCCAGGCGGTCCATTTCCCTGTGGGTGACGTCCGCGTCGAAGGGGATCACGGTTGGCGTGATGTCCTGCCGGTTCAGGGTCTCGGTGAGATCCGCCTCGATATGCGGAAGCACCACGGCGTCGCAGATCGCCACGACCGAACGGCCGAGCGTCGCGGCCTTTTCGCCGAGCTGGCTCAGGGCTCCCGGGCCTTGAATATAAAAGGCCAGCGCCCGGAATATACGTGTCATGCCTCCCCCCGGAATGCTGTAACGCCGAATGCTATACAACATTATCAAAGGAAATGGGAGCTTGGCTAAGGTCGTATTGACTTGGGGTCGATTACTCCGGTCGGCCTGGAGTTCACACGAGATCGGCGAGGTAGGTGTTTTCCGCCCGCGACCGGGTGTAGGCCGCCGGATCGACCTCGGCGATGATCAGGGCTTCGCCCTCGGCGGGTGCTTCGGCAATCAGCTTGCCGTCGGGCGCCGCGATCCGCGAAAGGCCGGCATAGGCGAACAGGGCGTCTGAACCAGAGTGGTTGATATAGGCGACAAAAACCTGGTTCTCGAAGGCGCGGACCTGGATCATGTGCTCGGCGATGAACTGACCGGACCAGCCGGTCGGCAGCGCCGTCGGCACGACCACGAGATCGGCGCCGCCTTTCGCGAGCTGGCGGATGTTTTCCGGAAATTCCACATCGTAGCAGATCAGGAAACCGAGCCTAATGCCGCCGAGCGTCACCAGAACCTGGCGGCGGTCCTCTTGGGCGAACCATTTGCGCTCATAGGGGCCGTAGAGATTGCATTTGCGGTAGACCGCCGTCTGCCCCATGCCGTCGGTGAAGAAGGCGCTGTTGAAGGTGTTTTCGAAGGTCTTTTCGGCAAAGCCGGCGACGATCGCCAGGCCATGTTTTGAAGCGATCTCCGACAGCCGGTCGGTCACCGGGCCATGGGCGGGCGTGGCGAGATCGGGGAATTTCTCCGCCGCGCCATATCCGGTCAGCGCCAGCTCCGGCGCGATCAGCAGCGCGGCGCCCATGGCGGCAGCTTCGTCAGCTGCCGCTTCGATCTTGGCGAGGTTCGCCTCGATGTCGCCGACGACGGGCTGCATCTGGAAACCGGCGATCTTCATGGGCTTTCCCCTTTAGCGCTCGTCCGACATGGCGCCGAGCAGTTTCGGCAGGTCGCCGAACCGGGCCACCAGACCGAAGACGACTGCCGCGATGACCAGGAACAGCACCGTCACGGCGGCCATGGTCGGCGTGTAGCCGTAGCGCAGCGCGTTGAAGATCTTGATCGGCAGGGTTTCCATGGTGAAGCCGACGGTCATGTAGGCGACGATATACTCGTTCAGCGACAGAACGAAGGCGAAGGCGTAACCGGAGACGAGATAGGGCAGGATCAGCGGCAGCACGACGGTGCGGAAAATCTTGCCGTCATCGGCGCCCATGGTGGCAGCGGCCTCCACCAGCGAACGGTCGATGGCCGAAAAGCCGAGCGACAGCGTGACAAGCGGCAGGGTGACGAAAAAGATGCCGTGGCTGATCACCGCCGTCCATGCCTGGCCGTAGAAACCGGTGGTCGCCCAGAAGGTGAGGAGGCCCAGCGCGGTAATGACCGGCGGCAGGGTGAAGGGTGCGACACCGAGAAGCTGGAAGATGTTGGCCCAGGGGGCGACCCGCCGCCACAGGAACCAGGCAAGCGGCAGGGCGATCAGCAGCGCCAGCAAAGCCGAGGAGGCGGCAAGCGTCAGCGAGGCGATCAGCGCATTGCGCCATTCGGCATTGCTGAAGATCTGGCCGTACCAGGAGAGCGAAAAGCCCTGCGGCGGAAAGGCGAGCGTCTGGCGCGCGTTGATCGAGACGCCGGCAACGACGATCAGCGGCAGGGCCAGGAACAGGCCGACGGCGAAGAAGAACAGGCGGCGCAGCGCGGTCATTTTGCCTCCCTCTGCTTTCCGGCGTAAAGCGCAAGGCCCACCAGCGCCAGCGACACGAGCACGAGGAAAACGGCCATGGCGGCGGCAAACGGCATGTTCGACTGGTAGATCGCCTGGTCAGTGATCAGCACCGACAGCGTCCACTGCTGCGGCCTTCCGAGCAGCTGGGGCAGCAGGTAGGAGCCGAGCGCAAAGATGAAGACCATGATCAGCGTTGCCAGAATGGTATTGCGCAGCGCCGGCACCACGACGGTGAAGAAGGCCTTGACCGGCGAGGCGCCGAGCGTGCGGGCCGCTTCCGTCAGCGTCGGGTCGAGCCGTACCAGCGCCGGATAGAGGACCAGGACCGTATAGGGGAAGGCCTGATAGGTCATGGCGGTCATGACCGCCCCGAAACTCGGGGTCAGCGCCTGGGCCTGGGCCATCAGCCCCAGCCAGGCGAACAGGTTGGTGATGCCGGCCGTGCGCGAAAACAGCGTCGACCAGGCAAAGCCGATCATCACTTCCGAGAGCGACAGGATGGACAAGAGCGCCACCAGCCAGACGATCTGGATTCTTCGAGGCGAGCGGGAGAGCAGATAGGTGAAGGGAATGCCGATCACCACGCAGGTGGCCGCAACTGCGATCGCCAGGAACAGCGAAAAGCCGAGGACCTTGCCGAAGAACAGGCTGAGGAAACGGGCGTAATTGTCGAACACGAAGGCCGGCGTATAAAAGCCGCCCTGTTCGCGCTGGAAAAAGGACACGGCGATCATCGTGGCGAACGGCACCACGAAGAACACGATCAGCATGCCCGCCGGGAAAAGGAGCGGTCCGTAATCGGCAAGACGCTGCGGCGGTTCGCGTCTCATCGGGCGAGCACCACGCTGGTGGCCGGATCGAGCCTGATGCCGACGCTCTGGCCGACCGAGACGTCCGGCCGGTTGCGCGGCGAAGATACCGCGATCACCTGGGTGCCGGCCGCTTCCACGAAAGTTTCGATGGCGCCGCCGAGATCGCGGATGAAGGTGACCGTGCCGGCGATCGCGCCGTGGCCGGGGGCGGTGAGCTGCACGTCTTCCGGCCGCACCGACAGCATGCCTTTTGCAGCGCCTGCGGGGAGCGCGATGCCCTCGACCAATTCGCCGAGCACGCTGGCGCGTCCGGCGCTGTCGGCTTCCAGGGGCAGGAGGTTGGTCTGGCCTATGAAGTCGGCGACGAAACTGTCGGCCGGGCGGCGGTAGATATCGACCGGGGCGGCCGCCTGGCGGATCTCGCCGCCATTCATGACGACGACCGTGTCGGCCATGGTCATCGCTTCGCGCTGGTCGTGGGTGACGACGATGGTGGTGATGCCGAGCCGCTGCTGCAGCTGGCGCAGTTCCACCTGCATCGCCTCGCGTAGTTTCGCATCGAGCGCCGACAGCGGTTCGTCGAGCAGGAAGAGCTTTGGCGAGATGGCCAGGGCGCGGGCGATCGCCACACGCTGCCTCTGGCCGCCGGAAAGTTTTGCCACGGAGCGATCCGCGAAGCCCGGCAGATGGATCATCGCCAAGAGCTCGTCGACGCGTTTCTTCTGCACATCCTTGGCCACGCCGCGGATGCGCAGCGAATAGGCGATGTTCTCGCCGACCGTCAGGTGCGGAAACAGCGCCAGCGACTGGAAGACCATGCCGAGATCGCGCTTGTGGGTGGGTACCGCAGTGATGTCGGCGCCGCCAAGCTCGATGGAGCCATTGGTCGGAAGATCCAGCCCGGCGATCATCCGCATCAGCGTGGTCTTGCCGCAGCCGGACGGCCCGAGCAGGCAGACGAACGTACCGTCCGGAACCGAAAGGCTCACGTCGTTGATGGCCGTGAAGTTGCCGAACTGCTTCGTCACATGGTTGAGGTTCAATCCGGACATTCGGTCTCCGTACGTCTTGGCAGGGCTAGTGCCCCTCATCCGGCTGCCGCCACCTTCTCCCCGCTCGCGGGGAGAAGGAATATGCCGCACCGCCTCGGCTATCGCAAACTTGAGCGTTGGGCACGTCCCCTCTCCCCGCAAGCGGGGAGAGGGCTAGGGTGAGGGGCTGCCCTGGAACGCGAGGCTGTGATCACCCTGCGATCATCTCCGTCCACTTCTGGTTCAGGAAGTCGGACTTGGTCTGGTAGAGATCGTAACGCGGGATGATCGGCTCGATATCGGAGGAGACCGAGGCGAATTCGGCGGCGGTGAGGTCGAGCAGGTCGCGCTTGACGGTCGGCGAGGTGCCGACTTTGCGCGACAGGGTCGCTTGGATCGCCGGCTGGCACATGTAGTTGATGAACGTATGTGCTTCCTCGGTCTTCTTCGAGGCACGCGACAGCGCCCAGCAGCCGCTGTCCTGGATGCCGCCTTCCTTCGGGAAGGTCGAGCGGACCGGGCTCCCTTGCGAGGCGGCAAGGCCGGTGACGTCGTGGTAATACTGACCCATCGGGATTTCGCCCGACTTCAGCGCCTGTTCGAACTGCGCCTCGTCGCGATACCAGAGGCGGACGTTCGGCTTCACTTCCGAGAGCTTCTCGAGCGCCTTGAGGATGCCCTCGTCGGTATCCAGCGCCTTGGTGCCGCCCATGAAGGTCTTCGCCGTCACTTCGAGCAGGAAGGAGTTGGAGACGAGCGCGAGCAGGCCGAGCTTGTCGGCATTCGCCTTGTCCCACAGGGCAGCCCAGGAGGTCGGGGCTTCCTTATAGGCCTGCGTATTGGTCACCAGCGTGATGTACCAGGAGACGGCGCCGATGCCGGCGATTTTGCCGTCCGGGTACTTGTTGACGAAGTGGTCGATGAGGTTCTTGGAATTCGGCAGCTTGGCAGCGTCGAGGGGCGCCCAGAGCTTGGTCGTCTGGCCCTTCAGCATCGCGACCTGCGACATCATCGAGACGTCGGCCGGAGCCGCACCCGCTTTGGCGGCCTGTTCAAGCTGAACCAGCCAGGCTTCGCCGGTCGGCTCGGCGACGGATTCAATCGCGATGCCGGTCGCCTTGGTGAAGTCCGGAAAGATGTTCTTGTCGAACGAATCCTTGAAGAAGCCGCCATAGACGCCGACCTTCAGCGACTTGTCCTGGGCGCGCAGCACCGAGGGCATGGCCAGCATGGAGGCGCCGGCGAGACCGGCACCGAGCACGCCGCGGCGTCCGAGTTTGGCGTTCAGAATGTCACGCATGATGTTCTCCTTTGTTTTTTGGGCCTGCCGGTGCTTTGCCGGCTGGCGAGTTCCCTTGTTGTCAGCAGTTTATGTCAGGCGCGGCCCTTCACGGAAGGGCTGAACACCATCAGGCTCAGGATTTCGAACAATATCTGGGCGCCTGCATGGGCGGTGTTGTTGGTCGCGTCATATTGCGGCGCCACCTCGACGACGTCGCCGCCGACGATATTGATGCCCTTGAGACCGCGGACGAGTTCCAGCACTTCGCGAGTGGTGAGCCCGCCGATTTCGGGCGTGCCGGTGCCGGGCGCAAAGCTCGGGTCGAGGCTGTCGATATCGAAGGAGAGATAGGTCGGGCCATCGCCGACGATTGTCTTGGCCTTTTCGATGATCGCCGGCAGCCCCATGCCGGTCACTTCCTCTGCGTGGATGACGGTCATGCCGGACTCGTAGGAGAACTCCCAGAGATATTCGGCTGCCCCGCGGATGCCGATCTGGATCGTCCGGGTGGGGTCGAGCACTCCGTCGAGCACCGCGTTGCGGAACGGGCCGCCGTGGTGAAACTTGGTCTCGTCGAAAAAGCCGCTCGTATCGCAATGGGCGTCGATATGGATCATGCCGACCGGCGCCTTTTTGCCGACCGCCTTCAGAATCGGATGGGTGATCGAATGATCGCCGCCGACCGAGAGCGGCAATACTCCGGCATCGACGATCTGGCCCACGCGCTTTTCGATGTCGTCGTGGCTCATTTCCAGCCGATAGCGGCTGCGGAAGGGCACGTCGCCGATATCGGCGACGTTCAGTTCATAGATCGGTGCGCATTCCAGCACGTGGTTATAGGGTCCGACGCGCTCGATCGTGCGTAATGCCCGAGGCCCGAAACGCGAGCCCGGCCGGTTGGTGACCCCGAGATCCATCGGCATGCCGAGCATCGCCACCTGCAGGTCGCCGAAATCGGGGTTCTCCGCATCGAGCGGCCTGTAGGGCGCATCGAGAAGCGTGGGAATACCCGCATAGGGCGCGACGCGAGTGCCGGCCTTGTCGAAGATCTTCTCTCCGACCTTTTTGAATTTCGGGTCAAATATCTCGCCACCCCGGCTGTCGAGGTATTTTGCGCGCAATTCGCCGAGCTTCTTCGCGTCGAATGTCATGATCGCCTCGCCTGTCTGCAGGGCCGCTTGTGCGCAGCCTAATTTTTGTTCCACCGGGCTTGCCGCCCTTGTTTTCATCATTATCCGTCAGGTGCGGGTGGAAAAGCAATTGAGATTGTTCTAGCAGTCAGTGTGAGAAAAACTAACACTTAGGTTCAATCCAAGGAATGAAATGACCAACCGGCTGCCGCCCCTCAACCCGCTGCGCGCCTTTGAGGCGACCGCCCGCCGCGGTTCGGTTTCGGCGGCGGCGCGCGAGCTCAACGTCACCCATGGGGCGGTCAGCCACCAGATCAAGGCGCTGGAAAGCTCGCTGCAGGTCTCGCTGTTCGAACGCGGCGCCAAGCGTCTGAAGCTCACCTCGGAGGGCGCTCTCTTGCTGCCCGCGGTGAGCCAGGCGTTCGGCGAGATCGCTGCCGCGACGGCGCTGATGAAGCGGCCGGCGACATCAGGCGAACTGTCGATCACCTGCGTGCCGGCGCTGCTGTCCTTCTGGATCGTGCCGCGCCTCAATTCCTTCACCGAGCAGTTTCCGGGCGTTAGGCTGAAGCTTGCCGCCTCCAACGACCCGGCCGTGCTGCATTCCTCGGATGTCGACGTCGCCGTCCTATATGGCGACGGCAACTGGCCGGACGCCTGGACGCGGCTCTGGAGCAACCTGCAGCTCTTTCCGGTCGCCAGCCCGACCCTGCTCAACAGCCGGCCGCTGCGTTCGATGCGTGATCTCGAAGATCATGTCCTGCTGCATGGCGATGCGGACGGGCGCGAATGGAACACCTGGCTTTCGGCCGCTGATGCCGTCGATCTGCCGCGCCGGCAGCAATATTTCATGGGCGACGCCCGGTTTTCGACGGAGGCCGCGCTGCACGGCCAGGGGATTGCGCTCGGCGACACGATCACTGCCAGCAAGCTGATTGCCCGCGGCGAACTGGTCGTACCTTTCGACTTGAGTGTGCCGGCCAACGACGCCTTCTACGTCGCCTGCCGGCCGGCCATGCGTTCGGCGCCGATCGTGCGGGTCTTTATCGACTGGCTGTTCGCCTCGCTGGAGGCCGATCAGCTCGCCGAACCGCATACCTCGGCCCGCACGCTGTTGCGCAGCCGCCGCGCCTGATATCTATCCCGCATCTATTGTCCGGGCGATCAGGCGAGCGGAGTTTACCTCGTCGGCGAACCCGGCTAAGCGGGTTTCAAAAACTTGCCCTTGTTGCTCATCTATCGATTTCAGAGTGTCCGATGCTTCGCCGTTTTTTCTCATATTACCGGCCCTATCGCGGCCTTTTCATCCTCGATTTCGGCTGTGCGATCATTTCCGGCGTGCTGGAACTGGGTTTTCCGATGGCGGTAAAGCTGTTCGTCGACCGGCTTCTTCTCAGCCAGGAATGGCTGCTGATCCTGCTCGCCTCGGCGGCGCTGCTGGTGATCTATGCGATCAATACCGGCCTGATGGCGATCGTCACCTATTGGGGCCACATGCTCGGCATTAATATCGAGACCGACATGCGCCGCGCCGCCTTCAATCATCTGCAGAAACTCTCGTTCAGCTATTTCGACAACCAGAAGACCGGCCATATCGTCGGGCGTCTCACCAAGGACCTGGAAGAGATCGGCGAGGTTGCCCATCACGGACCGGAAGACCTGTTCATCGCCATCATGACCTTTGCCGGCGCTCTCGCGCTGATGTTCTCGGTCAACCCGCAGCTGGCGATGATCACCGCTTTCGTCGTGCCGCTGACCGCCTGGGTCACCAGCCATTTCGGCGGCCGCATGACCCATAATTTTCGTAGGCTGTTTCAACGTGTGGGTGATTTTAATGCCCGCATCGAGGAGAATGTCGGCGGCATCCGCGTCGTGCAGGCCTTCGCCAACGAGCAACACGAACGGAAACTGTTCGAACAGGACAATCAGAATTACCGGCGCGTCAAGCTCGATGCCTATAAGCTGATGGCGGCGAGCAGCTCGCTCAGCTACATGAGCATGCGGCTGACCCAGATGGTGGTGATGATCGCCGGCGCCTATTTCGTGCTGTCGGGCGAACTGACCGCCGGCGGCTTCATCGGTTTCCTGCTGCTGGTGGGCGTGTTCTTCCGGCCGGTCGAGAAGATCAATTCGGTGATCGAGACCTATCCGAAGGGCATTGCCGGTTTCCGCCGCTTCACCGAACTGATCGATACCGAACCGGATATTGCCGATGCGCCCGATGCGGTCGATGTCGACCATCTCAAGGGCGAAATCGCCTATCAGAACGTCTCCTTCGGCTACAGCCCGCACAAGCCGGTGCTCGAAAACGTCAATCTTTCGATCCGCGCCGGCGAGACGATCGCCTTCGTCGGCCCTTCGGGCGCGGGCAAGACGACGATCTGCTCGCTGCTGCCACGCTTCTACGAGATTGGCGGCGGCAGCATCACCATCGACGGCATGGACATCCGCGCGATGACGAAAGTGTCGCTGCGCCAGCAGATCGGCATCGTCCAGCAGGACGTCTTCCTGTTCGGCGGGACGATCCGCGAAAACATCGCCTATGGCCGCCTCGGCGCCAGCGAAGCGGATATTATCGAGGCGGCGCGGCAGGCGCGGCTGGAAGAAATGCTCGCGGGCCTGCCGCAGGGGCTCGATACGGTGATCGGCGAGCGCGGCGTGAAACTCTCGGGCGGCCAGAAGCAGCGCGTCGCGATCGCCCGCATGTTCTTGAAAAACCCGCCGATCCTGATCCTCGACGAGGCCACCTCGGCGCTCGACACGGAGACGGAGCGCGCCATCCAGCGCTCGCTCGCCGAGCTCTCGCAAGGCCGCACGACGCTCATCATCGCCCACCGCCTCGCCACCATCCAGGGCGCCGACCGCATCGTCGTCATCGACGGCAACGGCATCCTCGAACAAGGCACGCACCAGGACCTGATCGCCAAACGCGGTGCCTACACCCGGCTGCATGCGGCTCAGGTGGGGATGATGTAACGCGCAGGACTGATAGTCGGTCCTTTCAACCGCATTGCAGGAATATCCGTTTTATCTATAATGGATAAAACGGAGCCATAAAATGAAAGTTACGTCCACCGAATTTCAGCAAAATGTCGGCCGCTATCAGGATGCGGCCCAGCGCTCGCCCGTTGCTATAACCAAGAACGGCCGGACCCATACGGTCCTGGTATCCGCAGAATTCTTCGATCTGGCGATCAAGGGCCGCATTGCTCGCAATGTGGAAGATCTGGATGAAGATACGCTGAAGGCCATCGCAAACAGCAGCGTGTCCGTCGACCATGCAGACCTCGATGATCTGCTGAAAGACTGGAAAGCGTGAGCCTTCCTGTCCCGCGACCAGGCCTCGTTATTTGTTACTCTTATCTTTGGGCAGTTGAAAGTCGACGCGGACTTGAGGAGGGCGCCAAGAACCGGCCCTGTGCCATCGTCGCGGCGCGCCAAGAACCGGCCCTGTGCCATCGTCGCGGCGCGCCAAGTCATCGAAGGTCGGGAAGTGGTGACGGTAGTACCGGTCACTCACGCTCCTCCGCACGATCCGGCCGATGCAGTCGAAATCCCGGTGGCACTCAAGGCGCATCTGGGGTTGGACGATATCCCATCTTGGATCGTGGTGACGGAAGCGAACGATTTTATCTGGCCAGGCCCGGACTTGAGGCCGGTGCCCGGTTCAAAACCTGCTCGCTACGAATTCGGAATTTTGCCACCGCGCTTCTTTGCACATCTCCGCGACAAGATTCTGGAAGCTCACCGGCGCCGTCGTTTCGGCCAGGTTGGGCGCACTGAGTAGTGCTATCGTATACAGACTGATTCACCGCCGCCGGACCGCATGGAAACTTCGCTTTATCTCCCCGTCAAAACCTTTCTCGAAAGCTTCGGATACGAGGTGAAGGGGGAAGTGGGCGGCTGCGATCTGGTGGGGTTGAGCGAGGCGGATCCGCCGGTTGTGGTGATCTGCGAGCTGAAGCTCACCTTCAATCTCGAACTGATCCTGCAGGCGGTCGACCGGGCAGGTGTTTCGGACGAGGTCTGGATCGCTGCGCGGATTTCCGCCAAGGGCCGGGGCCGGGAGGCGGACAAGCGGTATCGCGATCTCTGCCGCCGGCTGGGCATCGGCATGCTTGGTGTCTCCGATCAGGGCGAGGTCAGCGTGCTGGTCAGTTCGGTCTCGCCGATGCCGCGCACCAATCCGAAACGGCGCACGCGGCTCGTCAGGGAACATCGCAAGCGCCGCGGCGATCCGGCCGTCGGCGGCAGCACCAAGGTGCCGGTGATGACCGCCTATCGCCAGCAGGCGCTCGCCTGCGCTTCGGCGCTGAGCGGCGGACCGCTCCGCCCGCGCGACCTGAAGCAAGCGGCATCCACTGCCGGCGCGATCCTGCGCGCCAATTATTATGGCTGGTTCGAACGGATCGACAAGGGCGTCTACGGACTGACGGAGGTCGGGCGGCAGGCGCTGCAGCGGTGGCCGCAGGCGGTGCCTGGCGACGTCGAATTTTAATTGCACCAACGGAAAAGCCGCCCGCTTCGAACGCGGGCGGCTTTGATAATCTCTCGTGCGGGAGGCTTAAGGCCGTGTGCCGGTGCCGCCCGTTGCGCCGCCAGCCGGCGGAGTTGCCGGAGTGGCATTGTTAGCCGGCGGGGCTGCCGGGGTCATCGGAGCCGGTGCGGGAGACGACTTGGAGTTGTCGGTTACCGGCGGGTTGGTCGAAGACGTGGTCTGCTGGTCGGTCGAGGAGCCGCCCATCTGCGACCATACGAATGCGCCGACCAGAATGACGGCGATCACCGCCACCCACGGTACCCACGAAGAACTGCTGCTCCGAACTTCAGTGGTCCGGAGGTCCGGATCACGGGTCTCGAACTTTCTGTCATTGGGATCATAAGTCATGCTTGCTTCCTCCTTCTGCAGCCGGATAATGCCTCGATACGCCTTTGGTTCCCGATTTCGTGAACCGGGAAATCCAGGCTGTGCCGAATTAACGCGCAAATCTCTTGGCGCCCGCCACGCAGGCAACCACCGCAAGCGTCGCTGCGAACATGCCGAGATTGACCTTTTCGCCGAGGAGTGCGGCGGCCAGGACCAGGCCGAAAAAGGGTTGCAGAAGCTGCAGCTGGCTCACTCCGGCAATGCCGCCGAGCGCCAGGCCGCGATACCAGAAGATGAAGCCGATCAGCATGCTGAACAGCGACACATAGGCAAGACCGAACCAGGACGTGCTGTCGAGATCTGGCAGCGAGACCGGCATCACCGCAATCGACAGGGCCAGCATCACAGGCAGGGAAAGCGCCAGCGCCCAGGAGATGACCTGCCAGCCGCCGAGTTTGCGCGACAGGCTGGCGCCTTCCGCATAGCCGAGCCCGCAGGCGAGGATCGCTCCGAGCATCAGGAGATCGCCGACCGAGGAGGCGGCCTCTTCCTGAAACAGCGCGAAACCGGCAACGATGGCGCTGCCGAGGCAGGAGAACAACCAGAAGACGGCCTTCGGGCGCTCGCCGCCCCGGAGCACCCCAAAGATCGCCGTCGACAGCGGCAGCAGGCCGACGAACACGATGGAATGGGCCGAGGTGATGTGTTTCAGCGCCAGCGCCGTCAGCAGCGGGAAACCGATGACGACGCCCAACGAGACGATGGCGAGCGGCAGGAGATCGGAGCGCGCCGGGCGTCTTTCGCGAAAGGCGAGCAGCAGGCATATGGCGAGCAACCCGGCGATCGTGGCGCGGGCCACGGTCAGGAACAGCGGATCGAAATCCGCAACGGCAATGCGGGTCGCGGGAAGCGACCCGCTGAAGATCAGAACGCCAACGAAACCGCTGATCCAGCCGCTTGTCGTGTTGTTCATCGAAAGTCTCCTGTATTGGGCGAAGCATCGCCCTTGAACGTCTCCCTTGGACGTTCTTCGCAGACATTCCTTGGGTATTTTCCCGCTATCGGCCGGAAGCCATGGTGGCGCCAGAGACAATGCGATACAATTTCCAGAAACTGTTATGGTTTGTGGAGCAGTACGGTGGATGCAAGGGCGGATCAGAAGGGCGGTGGCCAGCGTATAGGCGCCGTCATGGCGGAGATCCGCAGTCGCATCGCCGGGCGCGGGCTGGTGCCCGGCGCGCGGCTTCCTTCGGTACGGGCCTTCGCCAAGGCGATGCATGTCTCCGCCTCGACGGTGGTGGAGGCGTATGAGCGGCTGGCCGCCGAGGGGCTGATCCGCTCGCGACCCGGATCGGGTTTCTACGTGTCGACGCCGCTGGCGCCGCTGTCGCTCTCCGAGATCGGCCCGAAGCTCGACAGGGCTGTCGATCCGTTCTGGGTGTCACGCCAGGCGCTGGAGGAGGGTGACCTGTTGAAGCCCGGCTGCGGCTGGCTGCCGTCCTCCTGGATGCCGGAGGCGGCGATCCGGAAGGCTTTGCGCAGCCTGTCGCGCAGCGAGGGCCGGGTCCTGTCCGACTACGGTACGCCGCTCGGCTCGCCGCAATTGCGGCAGCTCCTCTCCCGGCGAATGGGCGAACACGGCATACCGGCCGCTCCGGACCAGATCATCCTCACTGAATCCGGCACCCAGGCGATCGACCTTCTCTGCCGTTTCCTGATCGAGCCGGGCGATGCGGTCCTGGTCGACGATCCCTGTTATTTCAATTTCCATGCCCTGCTGCGTGCGCATCGCGCAAAAGTCGTCGGCGTGCCGATGACGTCGGCCGGGCCGGATGTCGAGGCTTTCGGAAACGCGATCGAGGAGCACAAGCCGCGGCTCTACATCACCAATTCGGCAATCCACAATCCGACCGGCGCCACGCTTTCGCCGGTCGTGGCGCACCGGCTGCTGAAACTCGCCGACCGCGCCGGCCTGACGATCATCGAGGACGATATCTTCGCCGACCTGGAACACGAGCCGGCGCCGCGGCTCGCGGCCTTCGACGGGCTCGACCGGGTGGTGCATATCGGCAGCTTTTCGAAGACGCTGTCGGCTTCGGTGCGCTGCGGCTTCATCGCCGCCAGGCCGGAATGGATCGAGGGCCTGGTCGACCTGAAGATCGCCACCAGCTTCGCGGCGGGCCGGTTGTCCTCGGAGCTCGTCTTGCTGCTGCTGACCGACGGCAGCTACCGGAAACATCTGGAAGAACTGCGTGTCCGGCTGTCGCGGGCAATGGACGCGACGACGGGCCGGCTGGCAACGCTCGGCATCACCCCCTGGCTTCAGCCGCGCGCCGGTCTGTTTCTCTGGTGCAGGCTTCCGAACGGGATAGAGGCCGCGGATGTGGCGCGCGCCTGCCTTGCCGACAATATCGTGCTCGCCCCCGGCAACGCATTCAGCCTCTCCCAGAATGCCGGAAGTTTCCTGCGCTTCAACGTCGCGCAGTCGGAGGATGAGAGGATATTCCGGAGTCTCGGACGGGCGCTCGGCCGTTGTGGTTAACAATGAGTTGACAGCTGTCAACCGGGCTCAGGGGGCCGCCTGCCGTCGTGCTCAGTTCTGCGCCAGCGTCGTGCGCGGCCCGATCCAGCTGTGCCACTGCTCTTCCGAGCCATGGAAGACGTTGAGGTCGATCTTGCCGGCGACGCCGTGCGACAGGCCGGAGCCGGAATATTGCCAGAATAGCCATTTGCGGCCCGGATAGACCTTGGAGGGATGCTGCGCAACGGCACGCAGCCAGAAGGGATAGTTGAGAAGCTCGCCCGACAGGTTGTCCTCGTAGAAATCCGGCGCCGTATAGATGATCGGCCGCTGGCCGTAATAGCGCTCCAGCTTGTCCATGAAGACCTGCATCTTGTCGAGCACCCGGGCGCGCGAAAGCTTTGCCTTGCAGTTCGACTCGCCATTCCATTCGACGTCGATGACCGGCGGCAGCGCGTCCGGATCGCGCGGCACGTTTCGGATGAACCAGTCGGCCTGTTCGCCGGCGGTGCGGCACCAGTAGAAGAAGTGGTAGGCGCCGCGCTTGATGCCGGCTTCCTTGGCCCCGCGCCAATTGGTCTTGAACATCGGATCGAGATGGTCGCCGCCGTCGGTCGCCTTGATATAGGCGAAGTTGGCCCCTTGCGTCCTCAGCTTCGCCCAGTCGATATCGCCCTGCCAGCGCGACACGTCGACGCCGTGGACGGCATAACTTCTCGGCGACACTCTGCCGAAATTGATCGGCTTGGCATCGCGGAACTGGCGGCTGTAGATCTGCATGCGACCGCGGCGGGGGGCGGGTTCCGCCTCCGGACTGTCGGGCATCAGCATGGCGACCGGTCGCTCGGCGGGAAGCGGCATGCCGACCGTCGTTTCCCGCACGAAGGCTTGCGGCTCCGGCATCGGACCGGTCCAGGCGATATCCTGCTGTGGCGGTGCCTGCCGCTGGGGTGTTTGCGGTGGGCTGATCCGGGAGGTCTTGCCTACACCGACCGATGGAACGGGGGCGGCGGGCAGGTCGACGGAGCCTGTCTTCTCCTGCGTCGCGACGCCGGCCACCAGCTCTTCCGGTCCGGATGTCGAGGCGCAGCCCGCCAAGGCGAAGCAGGTGACGAGGAGTGCTGGCACAGCCGATAAACGCATTTGATAACCCGTACGCAAAACAACGAAGACGGCCGCCCCTTGCCGTCAAAAACCCCTGACAGGAATTGCTAACGGAAAATTACCAAAAAATGCTGAATCCAATCTTTACGCGCGGCGATGTTCTGAAATCAGACGCGCGGCGTGATCAACCGGGCTGGATTTCCCGCAACCGTGGCGCCCGCCGGCACGTCCCGCGTCACCACCGAGCCGGCGCCGACGATCGCCCCGTCGCCGATCGTGATGCCGCCGAGGATGATCGCGCTGCCGCCGATCCAGACGTCGGCGCCGATGTCGATCGGACGGGCAATCTCGTGGCCCTCGGCGCGCAGGGTGGGGTCGCGGTGGTGATCGGCGCAATAGATCTGCACGCCAGGTCCCAGCATCGAGCGGGCACCGATCCTGACCGGTGCGCTATCGAGGATCGTGCAGCCGGCATTCAGATAGACGCCTTGCCCAAGAAAGACGTTGAAGCCGTAGGCGCAGTGGAAGGGGGCTTCCAGAAAAGCGTCCGGGGCTGCGCCGAACAGCGCCCGCAGGGCAGGCGCCATCGCGCCGCGTTCAGTGGGCGGCATGGTGTTGTGCGCATGGACGGCAATACGCGCCTTGTTCCTCAACCCGTCGAGTTCCGGGTCCAAACAGCAATACCACTCGCCGGCCGCCATCTTTTCGCGCTCGCTCGCCATACCGTCTTCCCCGCTGGCTTCTCGTGCTTCACCGTTCCGCGCCGGCCTTGATCCGGGCCGTCTCACGCCGCGCGACGCTTTCCGCCGGCCACATCGCCTTGGAGCTGTAATAGTTCTCGAACACATTGGCGCCTTCCGGCAGGCCCACCCAGGCGACTTTCGAACGCGTGAAGATATGCACGTCCGGTGAGAATTCGTCGCGCCTTTCGAGCGTCTGGACCCGGATGAACAACATCCATCTGCGTCGGCCATAATCGCTCCAGACCGCTGTCTGGCACTCTGGGCAGCGGTAGATGTCGTGGGGCAGGCCGCTATCGGTCTTCATGGCGATAGCAACCGGCTCCGTGCCGGTCACCTCCACGCGATCGGCCTCGATGAGGGCGTTGATCGCAAAGGCGCCGCCCGTCTGCTGCTGACAGTCGGTGCAATGGCAGCAATGGATGAACATCGGCCGCCCATGCATGCGATAACGCACGTTGCCGCAGAAGCAGCCGCCCTTGAATAGTTCGCTCATCTTCCGTCCGGGCTCCCTTCGGATTACGCATGCCGAATATGAAATATTCTTCAGCCCTCCCGCAATGCAAAATGAAGAAGACGAGACCGGCATGTTCTGCTTTAACTCCGGCAGCAACGACATGAGCAGGATCAACGCATGACGAAAGAGCGGGTTGGTATCGTCGGCCTCGGCCGGATGGGCAGTGCCATGGCCGAGCGCCTTGCAACGCAGGGCTTTTCGGTGACGGGCTGGACACGCAGCGGGCTTTCCGGAGAAAAGGCCTCGGCGCTCGGGATTGCTGCCTCGGCCGGCCTGGCTTCGCTTTTCGACGCCTCGGATATCGTCATCCTTGCCCTGCTCGACGATGCCGCCGTGCACGCCGTGCTCGATGAACTGGCCGCCGCCGCGCCGGCTGGCAAGCTGGTCGTCGATACCAGCACCGTCAGCCCCGAGACGCTGCGTGTCCATCAAGATGCGATGGGCAAGGCAGGTGCGGCACTTCTCGACGCACCGATTTCCGGCGGGCCGGAAATGCTCCTGGCAGGCACGGCCGGTCTTTATATCGGAGGCGCGGAAAAGGACTTTCAGCGGTTCCTGCCGGTGGCCGAGGTGCTTTCGAACCGTATCCATCACGTCGGCGGACTGGGCGACGGGGCATCGGCGAAACTCGTCAACAACATGATGCTGATGGGGCTGTGGCAGATCATGAAGGAAGCCGTCGAGCTCGGCGGCAAGGCTGGGCTCGGGCGCGGCAAGATGATCGAGATCCTGTCCGGCAGTCCGGCTGCAAGCCCGGCCATGCGGTCGCGGCTTCCGGTCATCCTCGGCGAGACCGAGGCGGTCGGGTTTCCGGTCTCCGGCGTGCTGAAGGATATGGGCGTGGTTCTTGATCTTGCCCGCGGTCTTGGCGTCGCGACACCGGCCATCGAGGCGGCGCGCGCCAGTTTCGAGAATGCCGCGGCGCTCGGATATGGCGACGCCGATCTCGCCACCGTGGTGCGGCTGGCACTCGAAGGCAAAGGCTGAGCCCGGGGCGGCCCAGCCTTTCCTGAAGTTCAGAGCGTCCGGCCGAGGCGGGCGTCGACCGAGTGGCTATTGCCGCCGCGCAGAGCGAAGAACAGGAAGATCGCTGCCCAGAGGATAGACTTTTCGGCGCCGGCGAGACCCTGGTTCTGGACGATGCCGTGGAAATAGACGGTGACCAGAAGCACGATCATCGCCGCGAAGGAGGCGGGACGGGTGAAGAGGCCGATGGTGACGAGAATGCCGCCGAAGAATTCCGTGGCGGAAAGCAGCGGCGACCAGAAGACGCCCGGATAAAAACCGAGGCTTTCGACCATGCCGACCGCGCCGAACGGGTTGGTGATCTTGCCGAAACCGTGGGTGACCAGCAGCACGCCGGCTGCGACGCGCAGGATCGTCTCGACGATCTCGTGGCCGGAGGTATAGACAGGAGCGAGCGCCGGAATGATCAGCCGGGAGCGGGTGGTGGATTGAAGAGCCATGGGACCTCTTTCTTTGAAAACGACGCGACCGTCGTCGCAGGAGCTTCAAATTGACGTTCGCACCCTTTCTGTCGAGGTCCGCGCGTTCAAAAACTTGACCGTTCCGGTTGACAATATCGTGAGACCGAATTGACTTGGGTAGAAGGCGAAACATCATGGAAAAACCGCGCATTACGATTCTTTATTGCACCCAGTGCAACTGGCTGCTGCGGGCCGGCTGGATGGCGCAGGAGCTTTTGCAGACCTTTGGCGATGCGCTCGGCGAGGTGGCGCTGATCCCCGGCACCGGCGGCAATTTCGAGATCCAGGTGAACGGGACGCTCATCTGGGAGCGCAAGCGCGACGGCGGGTTTCCTGGCCCCAAGGAATTGAAGCAGCGGGTGCGCGATATGATCGACCCCGACCGCGATCTCGGCCACCTGGACCGCAAGGCGACCGAAGACGGCGGCAGTTGAGACCGCCCGTGACAGATCCGTGAAGGTTTTTTGGCGACGGGCGCGGAAACTTCAAAAAGCCAGTTGACAGGGGAAGGTCACACCCGTACATGGCTCTCCGTCGCCCAGATGGCGGAATTGGTAGACGCGCCAGCTTCAGGTGCTGGTACCCGAAAGGGTGTGGAGGTTCGAGTCCTCTTCTGGGCACCATTCCGATTTGATCCCTACCAAGATCAAATACTTAAGCCTTTCCAAACTATTGCGCATTGGCTGCCTTGTAACAAAGGCCTGTAACAATGCGCTTCAGGCTCGTCCGCCCGATGGTTACGAAAGGCTCATCGAATCCGCATTTCGTAAAGCGGATATCCGTCAGATATCCGAGACGTCCTCGTCGGCCGAAAGCTGGTCATTCCGCTGGGCGAGGAGGTTGTGGAATTCGCCGTTACCGCCTTTGCCTATGCTCGGATTTGCAACGGAGGGGCAGTATTAGGAACGGCTCCTCGCCCTCATAGAAGGCGACAATCCGATGCTTTGCTCGCCATTTTTCTATGTGGTCGCGCCCAGGGTCTCGCACTGTGCTCATGCTTGATTTTGCCGTCGTCCTCCTGCGCGGGACAAAACCACCCGCGTGAAACCTATCCTTCGGTATGGGCATGTCCCATCCTTGGCTTGATCGATCCCAACCCTGCCATCCCTTAGGTTGTGCTGCATTGCTGACCGATTTTGGGCTTGTTCCGCGCCCATGGAGGATCTCATGTCGCATACCGAAATAGGCCTACAAGCCCAAAAAGGCTTTCCACCTTCTGTTGCCGGTGCCGCGGCTACGGGTCGCCTGCCGGATTCCATGCCTGGCACGGTTCATGATCTGGGCAATCTCATACAGGTTGCGGTATCCGCATTGAACATCCTCTCCCGCAACGCTCATCTGGCAGCGGACCCGAGTCTGCCGCCCATCGTTGCCAGTGCGAGAATGTCTCTCGGACGCGCCGGAGCGCTTGTGGAGCAGACCCTCCGCCGGGCACGCGAGGGAGAGACCTCGGTGGAAGCCGTCAGCGTCGCTGGCTGCCTGACGGAGCTTAGGGAGTTGGTCGAAACCATCTGGCAGCCCGAAATCCGGCTCGACCTGCAGGTGGAGCCGAATCTGCCGCCCCTGACCTGCAGTCGGATCAACTTGCAGGGCGCCGTCATGAACCTGCTGACGAATGCGCGCGATGCCATGCCGGATGGAGGGACTATCGCACTTGCCGCGCGAAGCGCGGGAAAAGGCGGATATGCGGCGGCCGTCGAGATAGAGATCGTGGACAACGGCCTCGGCATGAGCCCGGATACGCTGCTGCGTGCCTTCGAGCCCTTCTTCACAACAAGAGCGACGGGGCTTGGCGGCTTCGGCTTGCCGGTGGTCAAGCGGTTCGTCGAGGACGTGGGAGGACATATCGCCGTCGAAAGCAAACTCAATGCCGGCACGCAAGTCACCCTGTATCTGCCGATTGCCGAACGCCGATGACGGCTTAAGCGGAAGTGAAAGACGTTACCGTCTCCGGCGGCGGCTGATTTCCGTGCAGCGAATGTTGCGCTTCGCCGGCCAGTTCAAATTAGTGCTTGCCAGCCATAACGCGGACAACTATAGTCCGAGTTATGGCGCATATGACGGCAGGTGTGGAATACGGACTGCATTGTCTCCTGTGGTTGGCGAGTTCGCCCGGAACGCCGCTCAGCAGCCGCGACCTGGCGGATTTTCAGGGAGTTTCCCGGAGTTTTCTGGCGAAGGTATTTCCGAAGCTGGAAAAGGCGGGGATCGTGTCCGCCTCCGAGGGCATCAACGGGGGATATCTGCTCGCAAGGCAGCCCGGAGATATCACGGTTCTGGAGGTTGTCGATGCGATCGAAGGTAAGAAACCCTTGTTCGACTGCCAGGAGATCCGCGGCCGCTGCGCCGTATATCGGGAGCGGCCGCCGTCATGGGCAACGAAAGGCGTATGCGCAATCCACGCGGTGATGTTGCGCGCGGAGAAGGCGATGCGGGATTCGCTTGCGAGCCAGACGCTGGCCGATATTGCCGGCGACCTCGGTGGAAAGGCGCCGCCGGAATTCTCTGACGACGTCCGCAAATGGCTTGCGGATAGAACAAAGGGCCGGACCCGAAGCGGTGCAACAGAAGACAGAGCGTTGTCCTGACGGGCTGGGGACGCGTGACATGGATTGCGGCTGGCAATTGCAGCCAGGCGGAGTTGAGATGCTGCCGCTCCGGCAGATAGGGGACCCAGATTGATGAAGGATATATTTATCTTGGCCGGCAACGGCGCCCTTCACTTGTCGGGGTGCGTTCGGTCGCAGGGCGGTAAGGCGAGCGCGCTGCGCATAGTAGCACCTATAATCTGCCTTCTCGGGAGATGATCAGATGGCAACCTCAGCTGTCGTTGCAGATAATCCGCTGGTTCTCGTCGTCGATGATGATGAAGACGTTCGTAACTCCCTTCAGGAACTCATGGAATCTGTCGGGCTTGATGTCGCCTGTTTCCCGTCGCCCAGGGAACTGTTGAGCGCCGGTCTCCCCGATCGGCCCGGCTGCCTGGTGCTGGATGTCAGAATGCCCGGCGCGAGTGGTCTTGACTTGCAGCATCAACTCTCGGCGCGCGGAATTACGAAACCCATCGTCTTTCTCACGGGATACGGCGACATTCCGATGACGGTGCAAGCCATGAAGGCCGGCGCCGTCGATTTCCTGACGAAACCGGTGCGCGACCAGACGTTGTTGGACGCCGTGATTGCAGGCATTCAGCGGGACGTGGAGCAGAGGGCGCAGGCGGAGAACATCCATCAGCATTCCAGCCGGTTCGCGACGCTGACGCCGCGCGAACGTCAGGTACTTCGTGAAGTTGCGCGCGGCCGCCTCAACAAACAGATCGCTTTCGAACTCGGGATCAGCGAGATCACCGTTAAACTCCACCGCAGCAATGTAATGCGCAAGATGCGGGCTATTTCCATCGGCGAACTCATTCGCGCCTGGGATTCATTGCCCTCCAGTCTTCGCGAGACGCCGCAGGCTTGAGTCTGCGCAATACTATCCTCACAACCAAAAGCTGCCCCCCGAAGCGACTAGTCTTGGCGCATAAGCGCCGGACGCCTCTTCCTTCGCCACAGGGCCCTGAAGGCTGGGGAATGTCTTCGAGCTTTAGCCGCCGATCATCGGCGAAGCATGAGCCCCTCGCTCGCCGCGGGAGCGATTGCCCTGAGTTCAGGCAGGATAATCTAATCACCCGATCTATCCTACCTGTACTCTGGGACTAGATGGTCGATGCCTCTGTTCGATAGGCTGGCGGCCCGCCGTGACGCATTCTCCTGACCGGTCGAAGAGGCTCTAACAGGAGACATAAGATGCGCGATATCATCAAAACTCTGACGCTCGCCGCAACGGTGGGCACGGCAGTTGCGGCATTCGCACAGGCCGCGGAACCGCGAGCCAAGCCGACGATCGTGCTGGTGCACGGCGCATTCGCCGAGTCGTCGAGCTGGAACGGCGTGATCGGTGCGCTCGCCAAGGACGGCTATACGGCGATCGCCGCTGCCAATCCGCTCCGCAGCGTTGCCAGCGATGCCGCGACTGTCGCAAGCGTCCTCCGCTCGATTTCGGGACCGGTCGTGCTGGTCGGTCATTCCTACGGTGGCCCGGTCATCACCGAAGCGGCGAACGGAAATTCGAATGTGAAGGCCTTGGTCTACGTCGCCGCCTTTGCTCCGGAGACCGGTGAATCCAGCGCGAGCCTTTCGGGAAAATTTCCCGGCAGCACGCTGGGGGACGCGTTGACGACGACTGCGCTGCCGGGCGGCGGCCAAGATCTTTACATCCGGCCGGACCGGTTCCACGATCAGTTTGCCGCCGACGTGCCCGAAGACGCGGCGCGGCTGATGGCGGCCACCCAGCGCCCAATCGCGCAGGCCGCATTGGCCGAACCGTCGGGCGCCGCCTCTTGGAAGACGCTGCCTTCCTACGCGATTTACGGTTCCGCCGATCGCAACATCCCGCCAGCCGTGATGAGCTTCATGGCGAAGCGAGCGCATGCGGTGAAGACCATCGTCATCGAGGGCGGTTCGCATGCCCTGACGGTCTCGCATCCCAAGGAAATAGCCTCTCTGATCGAGGAAGCAGCCTCGGCGGAATAACGCCGGCAGCAGACCCGCAACTCAATATCAAACTTGAAACCAGGAGATAGGACATGAAGATCGTCGTTATTGGAGGCACGGGCCTCATTGGTTCGAAAACCGTCGAACGGCTTCGCAAGAAGGGACATGAGGTGCTTGCTGCATCTCCAAATTCGGGCGTGAACACAGTGACTGGAGAAGGTCTTGCTGGAGCTCTGACCGGTGCCGAGGTGGTTATCGACCTGGCGAACTCGCCGTCCTTCGACGAGAAAGCCGCCATGGAATTTTTCGATGCAGCTGGTCGCAACCTCTTTGCGGCGGAAAAGACCGCAGGCGTTCGTCATCATGTCGCGTTGTCAGTCGTCGGCACGGACCGTATGCAGGCGATGGGATATTTCCGCGCCAAGCTGCGTCAGGAAGAGCATATCCGCAGCTCAGGAGTGCCTTACACAATCGTCCATGCCACCCAGTTCTTCGAGTTCGTGGGTGCCATCGCCCAGTCGGCAACCGAAGGAACGAATGTTCGCGTGCCGACGGGCGCTTTTCAGCCGATCGCAGCAGACAACGTTGCCGACGCCATGGCTGATGCCGCTCTAGCCGAACCGGCGAACGGTATGATCGAGATCGCCGGCCCCGAGCGCGCACCGATGAATGAATTCATCGGGCGTTACCTCAAGGCCACCCACGATCCGCGTACCATCCTCGCCGATCCGCATGCCCGTTATTTCGAGGTCGAGATCGACGACCGGACACTGGTTCCGGATGCCGGCGCCCGCCTTGGCGCGATTCGCTTCGAGGACTGGCTCCAGTCCCCTGCCGCCCAGAAAAAGTAAGCGACTCCCTCGCAAATTCCTCCCGGCTTCACCGGTCTTTCGGGTTGGCAAGCCTTATTTACCAGGAGACGAAGATGATCAGGATACTTCTTTGCGCGGCGGCTCTCGTATTTGCCTCCGCGGCTGCGGTTTCGGCGGATGATGACCACAGCGATGAAAAGGTAACGGTGGTCTACGACCAGCCACTGCCCAACGTGCCCGGTAAGAGCATGAAGGGCGTGCTCGTCGAATATGCGCCTGGCGGCACCTCGCCCGCTCACACGCATCCCAAATCCGCCTTCATTTATGCGACGGTTCTGGAAGGAGCGATAACCAGCAAGGTCAATGGCGGGCCGGTGACCGTCTACCATGTCGGCGAGAACTTTTCCGAGTTTCCCGGCGACCATCACGCCGTGAGCGAAAATGCAAGCAAGACGGAGCGCGCTCGCCTCCTTGCCGTGTTCGTGGTCGACACGAATGAAACCAATCTGACGACCTACGAAAAGTAAGCTCGAACGGGAAAGGCGGTTCTCGCCTGACATCAATGACGGAATGGCGCCCTCTGGCCGGCGCCATTCCGGTTCCGATTGCAATCAATACCGACATGCCCGGCCGTGCCCGCGAGCGCCGTCAGGAGGAAAACCATGCGCATCGAAAAACTCTATCCCATGACATCGGCCCGCCTGATGGTGATCGATGTCGCCGCTACACTGCAGGCCGCCGCCCTAACACTTTCCAATCCGGGCATTGGACTTGTCGTCGTCAGCGAGCGACACGGAAAGGCAGCCGGGGTACTCAGCAAATCCGATCTTATTCGCCATCTGGCTGACCGCGAGGCGAATGCAAGCGTCGAGGCGCTGATGAGCCGCAACATCATTTCCTGCAGCCCGGCAGATGAACTACAGGCGACATGGCAGGTCATGGTGGAAAACCGCATCCAGAACATGCCGGTCCTCGGCGCGGATGCAAAGCCTCTCGGCGTTCTCGATATCCGCGACGCCCTAAAGGTTCTCTTCGAGCAGGAGCAGTTGCAGGAACACATGCTGGCGAACTACGTCGCCGGCATCGGCTACTGACCTCCGAACACCGGGACGATCATCATGTTTCAGGCATATCTGGGTGAAATCGCCGCCGAACCGCTCGCATGGCTGATCATTCTAGGTTTGACCGGGATGGCCGTTTGGAAGCTCATCGGCCCATTGCGCTCCAATCTGCGGCTCGTGGTGCAGATCGTCTTTTTCACGGCCATGACCTCCGTCCTCGTTTTCGAAGATATTCCGCTCGGTCAATCCCAAGGCCTGCGGATCGGCGACGAGCGTGCCGTATTCATCGTCTTCGGCCAATTGTTGTGGTGGCTCCATCTCTCCTGGGCCGTCATCGGGTTCGTGCGTATCTATCTGGTTTTGGAAGGTAGGCCTCGCGAGGCCCGCCTGCTGCAGGATATTGTCGTCGGCGTCGTCTATATGTGCGTCACGCTCGCCGCCCTGGCTTTCGTTTTCGGCGCTCCTGTCGGAACGCTGATCGCGACGTCCGGCGTCATCGCCATTGCGCTTGGTCTTGCCCTTCAGAATACACTCGGCGACGTCTTCTCCGGTGTCGCCCTCAATCTCGGGCATACTTATGCGCTAGGCGACTGGATTCTCCTTGAGGACGGCACGGAAGGACGAGTTACCGCAAGCACCTGGCGTTCGACGCAAATTCTGACGGGCGCCAACAATATCGTCGTGCTGCCTAACAGTGTCCTTGCCAAGCTGAAGCTGACCAATGTCAGCCGGCCCGACGAAACGCATCTCCTGAAGATGACGGTACGGCTGGTCCCGACGCACGCACCCTCGATTGTCGAGGAGGCCATGTTGACGGTTCTGGCCGGCTGCAATTCGATCATGCGCGAGCCACCGCCACTGGTCTCGTTCAGCGGCCTCGATGCCACCGCGCTGGAAATCCGTCTGTTTTTCCGCGTGAGCAATCCACTGCTGAGAATAACGGCTCAGAACGAGGTGATCGATCGATTCTACCGTCATTGCCGATCGTCCGGGCTGCACCTTGCGATGCCACCCTCGGCGATCGCCATCGCGGACGGAACTTACTTGAAAGAAACACCTCGACCGCCTGAAGCGATGCTGCAGGAGGTTATCGATGAGAACCCGATCCTCTCCGGGCTGACGCAATCCGAAAGAGAAAAATTGGCTCAGTCTGGCATCGAGCGCGAATATCGCAAGGGTGACGTCATCGTCGCCCAGGGGCAGGCGCTACCTTGGATGATGATCATCCGCACCGGCGTCGTATCGATGCAGCACGACGAACAGGAAAAAAGACGCCTTTCCTCGGGCGACTTCTTTGGGGGAACCGGCCTTCTGGCGGGAATGGAGGAAGCCTACACGCTGCAAGCCCTGACGCGAGTCACTGCTTACGAGATCGACCAGAAAAGTTTTGCGCAGCTGATCGCCGAACGACCGGCAATAGCCGAGGAGATCGCGGCAATGCTGTCCTCGGGCTCTGGCGACATCCGCGATCTACGACTTGCAGAAGAGAAACACGAGCGGACTGCCACCGCTTTTCTGAAGTCGATCCGGACGATCTTCAGCAGCTGAATATGGAGGGCAAAGCGAGCCGCACGATCCCGGCATTGCCTCTTTGCGCCGCGCTTGGATCGGATATCTGCTGGCACTTGCTACGATCGAAAGCTGAATTGCCTCGCGAATCTTCGCCCTATCCTTCGGAACAGGTGTTTTTGTCGCAAGCTCCCGTATACCGTCTTTTGTGGAGAGGCCGTGGCGTAGTTTCGATT
Source organism: Neorhizobium sp. 05N33 (assembly GCF_056397445.1). NCBI lineage: Bacteria > Pseudomonadati > Pseudomonadota > Alphaproteobacteria > Hyphomicrobiales > Rhizobiaceae > Neorhizobium > Neorhizobium sp. 05N33. The sequence goes on from NZ_JBFTNK010000010.1 coordinate 129,787, forward strand.
TAAGCGCACCATGGCGATCTCAAATGAAATGGGATCGGGTTGAGGCATGTCGAAGTCCGCCGGAGCTTCGGGGATGGGTAGTGGTGGGGGATCGGTAAGGTCACCCGATATTGATGCCGTACAGGCGGCAAAGGTCGTCGAGCGGATCACCGGCAATGGCTGGGCAACCGATGCGGGCGGCAATTTTATCTATGTGACGCCGGCCGCACTCGCCTTTTTCGGTCTCGCTTTGGAAGACCTCAACTCGCCACTGGACGACAATACTTTGGGCTGGAGCCGGGTCGTCCATCCGGAGGACTACGAAGGCGCGGCCGCCATGTGGCAGCGTTGCCTGCAGACTGGCGAACATTACAACGTGGAACATCGCATGCTGCGTGCGGACGGTATGTGGGGCTGGACGCGCAGCACCGGGCATCCGGTACGCAACGACGACGGTACCATTACCGGGTGGTATGGTACGGTGATCGATACCGATACCCCGTCGCCGCGGCGCGACCGTATTGTCGGCGTCGCCCGCGCGCTCAACAACACCACACCCGAAGCGTTCTTGTCGATGGACGCCGTTCACCCGCACGACCGACCCACCGTGGAGCAGGCAACTGCGCGGGCGTTCTTTCACGGCGTTCCTCAGGTCAGCAGCTACCGGCAGCTTCAAGCCGATGGGAACTACCGCTGGGTCGAGTTTCGGGTGGAACCCGAATACGGCATCAGCGTCGATGTGGATCCGGCGGTGGCAAGGCAGGATAAGCGGTGGACGACCGCGAGCTCTTTCGGTGAGACCGGTGAAGCGGTGCGGGCTGCGCTTGCCATCGAGAACCTCTATGGCGGCGCATGGGCGATGGACGCGTCCGGGCAGTTCACCTACGCAACGCCGACTGCGCAGACCTCTATAGCGATGACGCTCGAGGACCTGAACGAGCTGCTGGAGGGCAAACCATTCCTGGAAGGCGGCGAGCAGGGTTGGCAGCGAGGTACGCATCCGGAGGATCGCAAACGGGTCGGCGAGTCGTTGCGCCAGGCCCTGAGGACGGGTGAACACTGGAATGTCGAATATCGGGTATTACGCGCCAATGGAGCCTATGTCTGGCATCGCGCCGCGGCCCGGCCGACACGCGACAGTCAGGAACGCATCACAGGATGGTACGGTGCGACACTGGATATCGACGTCTACAAAAGAACGGAAGCGGCCCTACGCGAGCGTGAAAGGCAACTGCAACAACTTATTGACACCGTGCCCGCGCTGATCTGGAGCACAACGGCCGACGGAACGCCGACTTATGTCAACAAACCTTTTACCGAAGTGACGGGCGCTACTCTCAAGGATATCACAGCACCGGATGGGTCGCCTTCACTGAGCGTCGTACACCCGGATAGTCGGGAATTGGTGCGCCAGGCCGTCCGGCATTCATTCGCCACGGGCGCTCCGTATATCCAGAGATATCGTCAGCGCCGTGCCGATGGCAGTTATCGCTGGACGGAGACCCGGGCGGAACCCTTACGGGACGAGACCGGCATCATCCTCCAATGGTACGGCGTGAGTTCCGACATCCACGATCTGGTGATGGCCGAGGAGGCGGTGCGCGTGAGCGAACGGCATCTTCAACAGCTCGTCGAAACGCTGCCCGCATTGATTTATTGCGCCATGCCGGACGGCAAACCGATATATCGCAGTCAAAAACTTCGCGAATACCTCGGATTCAATCTCGAAGACAAGGATGAGGCAGGAAAGCCTCGGCTGGATGGCACACTCGAAGCCGTAATCCACCCCGATGACCTGCCGACCATCAAAGAACGATATGGCCATTCGCTATCGACCGGCGAACCCTATGCACAGAGGCATCGCCTGAGGCGGTTCGACGGCGTGTATCGCTGGGTGGAAACGCGCGCAGCGGCGATGCGCAACGGTGAGGGCACGATCGTGCAGTGGAATGGCATTTGCTTCGATATCGAGGATCAAGTGCGTGCGCAGGAGGAACTGCGCCTGGCCCAGGAGAACCTTGCGCGCGCAAGCCAGGCTGCCAGTCTTGCCGAGCTTTCGGCATCCATTGCCCACGAGGTCAATCAACCTCTGTCGGCGGTGATGAACTATTCGAGTGCCTGCCAGCGCTGGCTCAATGCTGAACCGCCGAATATCGAAAGGGCGCAGAAAACGCTGGATCGTATCGTCCATAGCGCGAACTCTGCTGCCGACGTCGTCGGCCGCATCCGTGCCCTGTTCAAGCAAACCCCTGCCAAGAGGGATTGCGTGGCGCTTGGCGGCGTCGTGTTCGAGGCCCGCGATCTGCTTGCCGAAGAGGCATCGCGGCGCCGCATCCGCATTGATGTCGAGGGCGAAAGCGGCATTAGGCTCGTCCCGTTCGATCGGGTCCAGATCCAGCAGGTCCTGGTCAATCTCATGCGCAATGGCATGGACGCCATGGCTTCCGTTCCGAAAGACAGGATCCTTCAGGTTCGGGCCCATCGAATGGGCGACATGGCTCGCATCGAGGTTAGCGACCGGGGACGCGGCATCCAGTTCCCCGACAAGATATTCGAGCCTTTCTTCACGACAAAAGATCAGGGAATGGGCATGGGGCTCGCGATCTCGCGCTCGATCGTCGAGGCACATGGGGGGCAGCTTTGGGCGGAAGGGAACGAACCGCGAGGCACCAAGTTCATATTCACGCTACCGGCGGATGGAGGTGCAGGTTCATGATCGCGGGTTGTCGGATATGTCGGAAACTAACTCGCACCGGCCAGGAGGAAGCATAACATGAGCAAGCCCGTGGTGGCGGTTGTCGATGACGATCCAAGGGTTCTTGCATCACTGGAAGAATTGCTGGAGTCGGCCGGATATTTGATCCGCAGCTTCTCTTCCGCAGAATTGCTGCTCGCCCGCGGGCTTGCGGGCGTCGATGTGTTGATCACCGATATCGGCATGCCTGGGGTCGATGGGTTTGAGCTTCGCGACCTTGCCAGGCGGGAGAACCCGCAACTTCCCGTATTCCTGATCACCGGGCGGCATGAGATAGCCGATCAGGACCGAGCCCGTGGCGCCGGCGGTTTTCTGCGAAAACCCTTTGACGGACATGCTCTGCTTGCGGCCGTTCGTGATGCGCTAGGCAAGCGGCAAGACTGAGCGCCCCTGAGTTTCCATCGCTTTTCCTGGTCACGAGATCACGGCTGTTTCATCGCAGACGTGGCCGGTTCGATTGGCCAAGCATCGGCTTGGAGCGCCTGTATTGATGAACCAGCGATTCACCGCTCGTCCAGGACCTATCCTCAAGATATCAGCGTCTCCATCCTCAATAATGGCGGGGCCATAACTTAATCCTCGTTCTCGTAAACGAACGGGAGAACCTACCTGTTCTTGGGTGTAGCCCTCCCTCTCCCTCGGCCCAATCGACCGCCAAAAAGCGCGCCAATACACTCCGTCGCATGGTTCGTGCCCCGCACGTTCCAATCCCGCAGAACAGGAGCGCGTTATGACGCAGGCAGAAGCAAATCCCCCCATGATGGGTCAGCAGGAGACAAAAATGAATATCGAGAACACTTCACGCTCCGGCAGGCCGGCAACTGAAGAACTGGTTCCGTCGCGTTATGCGGTGAACATTGGCGAGATCGAAGTGTTGGTAATCAGCGATGGCGTGCTGCCCCTTCCGACCAAGATGTTGGGCCACAATGCCGATGCGGCAGAACGTGCCACCTGGCTGGACAGTATGTTCCTGCCGCAGGAAGCTTTCGACTGGGCGCTGAACGCGGTTGTTGTGCGTAGCGGCGCACAGGTTATCCTGATCGACGCCGGTCTGGGGCTGGATCCGGAATTGAACCTCCCGCGGGCCGGCCAGCTGGTCAAGCGATTGGAGAGCGCCGGCATCGATCTCGGATCGGTGACCGACGTGGTGCTGACCCATATGCACATGGACCACGTCGGCGGGCTGATCGTCGATGGCGTGAAGGAGCGGCTACGTCCCGACCTGCGGATTCACGTTGCCGCAGCCGAGGTTAAATTCTGGGAAGCGCCTGATTTCACGCGTGTAAACATGCCTCCCGGTTTCCCGGATGCGCTTCGGGCGGCGGCCAAACGGTTCGCCGAGGAATACCACAACCAGCTGCGCCTTTTCGACGAGGAACAAGAGGTGGCTCCGGGCGTCGTCGTCTCCCGCACCGGTGGCCATACGCCCGGACATAGCGTGGTCCGCGTCGCTTCCGGAAAAGACCGGCTGATGTTTGCAGGCGACGCCGTCTTTGCGGTCGGCTTCGAGCATCCCGGCTGGTTCAATGGTTTTGAGCATGACCCCGAGGAAGCTGCCCGCGTTCGGGTTCGGCTTTTGCGGGAGCTGGCGGCGACAGGCGAACTGCTGGTCGCCACCCACATGCCGTTCCCTTCGGTCGGGCATGTCGCAGTCGACGGCGACGCCTTCCGTTGGGTTCCGGTTTTCTGGGACTACTGACGATCTATAGGCGACTGCATGCGGTCTGACATTCAGAAGATCGCATGCAGTTTTTTCGCGGCAATTTCGCGTCAGCGGATTTCTGCTCGCGCGATCGACAATACTAGCGCTAAAGCCCCAGAAAAGGTGATGACATGACTGCGACGGAAATGCGCATAGTCGCCGGTATTTCGGTTCCTCACAACCGGCTCATAGACCGCGCGATAGAGCACGCGCACCATGCCTACGAGCCCTATCTCTTCAATCATGTCATGCGTTCCTGGCTTTTTGCGGTAAAGCTCGCTGAGCTGCAGAACATAGCCCATGACGCCGAAGTGCTTGCCATCGGCGCGCTGCTGCATGACATAACCCTCAACGATCGATTTGCGGGGCCTCGCCGCTTCGAAGTGGAAGCAGCCGACCTTGCCCGAGATTTCGCGACGGAAGCGGGGCTCAACGGACGGCGCGCCCAGTTGATCTGGGACAGCGTTGCGCTCAATTCGACGCCGTCGATCGGGCTCTACAAGGAGGCTGAAGTGGCCCTTTGTACTACCGGCATTTGTTTTGATGTGGTCGGTCTGAAATATAGCTTCATCCCATCATCTGACGTGCGGGCGATCGTTGCCGAATTCCCGCGGCTCGGAATGAAGCGAGAAATGACCTCGTGTTTCTGCCATATCGCGAAAACGCAGCCGGAAACCACCTATGACAATTTCGTGCGGGACTTCGGCGAGCGTTTCGTTCCGGGCTATACGGTTCCTTCCTCGGTCGATCTCGTTGCCGCCGCTCCCTTCGACGAATGATGGGCATACTTTACGGCCTGGTGCAGAACGGTACCTCGCCCATCTGGGACGGCGACGAAGAACCAGGCAGGATATCGGTTGTCACCCACCCAAGTTACAGGTCGGCGAGGGTTCTGGCCTCGCCGGCCATGTAATCGCAAAATAGTCTTACACGTGCCGGAACAGTCCGCCCATAAGCATGCAGTATATTAAGGGGGAGCTTCGGAAGTGCGATTTCCGGCGCGAGATCGACGAGCGTGCCGGCTCGCACGTCGTCTGCGACGAGGCATCGCAGAAGAAAGGCCGCGCCAAGCCCGCTCAATGCAGCCTGGATCAGGGCCGAGCCCGTGTCGCAATCGACCCGTCCCCTCGGAATGAACGTCGTGCCGTCCGCAAGCCTGACAGGTTGTACGGCACCATCCATGGTGTAGCGCGCAAAAGGTAAACCTGGGAGGTCATCCACTGATCTTAGACGTCCGGTTAATTCAAGAAGAGCCGGGGAGGCGACGATCGCCATCGGTAGATCCGCCAGGCGGCGGACGATCAGATCCTCCTGCATTGGCGAGCCGGCGCGCAGGACGACGTCATAGTCCTCACGAACTAGATTGACGAAACGATCGGTCAGCCCGATATCGAGCTGGAGGTCCGGATAATCCTTCGCAAACGTACCGAACAGGCGGGGGAGTAGCAGCGGTGCAAGCTCGCCGGGCATGCTGATCCGCAGCCTGCCGGAGGGAGCCGCTTCTGGCCGGATGGCTTCATCGCTCGCATCGAGTTCGCGCAGCAGCGGAGCGACGCGCTCGAAAAATGCCTGCCCGTCCTGCGTCAGGGTCAGCGCTCGAGTCGAGCGCAGGAAAAGCCGTGTACCGATCTTCTTCTCCAGCCGTGCCACGCTTTTCGAAACCGCCGATGGTGTCGTGCTGAGATCGCGCGCCGCCGCCGTGAACGATCCCGCTTCCACGGTCCTCACGAACGCCATCAAACCTGACGTTTCATCCAGCAGGTTCGGCATTTACATCTCCATGGCACAGATCATGTGCCCGACAGGGGGCTAATAGCTCGCACCGCTAGCATTTATCTCATCCTCGAAAGAAAAGGAGATAAACAAAATGCAGCATCTTGCAGACAAGGTCGCCGTAATCACAGGCGGCAATAGCGGTATCGGTAAGGCAACCGCCCGACTGTTCGCAGAGGAAGGCGCTCAGGTCGTTATCACCGGCCGGCGTCAGGACATCGTTGATCGGGCGGTTAGCGAGATCGGCCATGGCGCACTTGGCCTCGTCGGCGACGTCGCCGATCCGGAGCATCATCAAAAGCTTGCGGACGTGGTGAAGACGCGCTTTGGCGGGCTGGACATCTATCTGGCTAATGCCGGCGTCATCAACCTTACCGCCTCTGACACCGTTACACTGGAGGACTACGACCGGCACTTTGCCACCAATACCCGCGGTGTTTTCCTTGGCGTGCAGGCGATCGCCCCGCTGATCCGGGTCGGCGGCAACATCATCGTTACGAGCTCGCTCGCCGCCACCAAGGTCCTGCCAAATCACATCGTTTATGCCGGCTCCAAAGCGGCTGTTGCCGCGTTCGCGAAGAACTGGGCGATCGAGTTCAAGCCGCGGAAGATCCGCGTCAATATCCTCAGCCCCGGACCGGTGGAAACCGCCATCCTCGGCAAGCTGGGCGTTTCGGAGGCCGATCGCCCGGCGTTCGAGGACTACATGGCATCCCTTATCCCTGCTGGGCGGATGGGGCGTCCGGAGGAAGTCGCCCGCGCGGCCCTGTTTCTTGCTTCGGCAGCGGGAAGCTTCGTCAACGGTGTCGAATTGCATGTCGATGGCGGCATGACGCTGGCCTAAAGGATCGAAGCAGCCAACCCCTACGGGTTGGCTGCTTCGGACGAATATACTTCGTCAGTTTGGACGCTGGATTCCTTCATAGTAATCGCCGCTATCGATGGCCTTCTCATCCAGGAGACGGCCGTACGCGGGAGCTGTGTGCGACACCGAACCGGTATAGTCCCGGCTAACCGGCGGGCGGGACTGTTGCCTGACGGTATTCTTCTGGGCACCTTCGTAATAATCTCCCTCTGCATAGGTAACGCTGGCAGAGCCTGCTGCGGCAATCAGTACGAGAGCGAAAGCGGTCTTGATGTTTGTCATGGTTGATCTCCTTCAGAGTTGTCCGAGGTGCTGGGTTGCGACCTCACCTGCGGAATGTTTCGGTGGATTGCATGAACTGCGGGACGGAGTTAGTTGATGTCTTCGTCGCCCGGTTTTCGGTTGTCGCGAGACGTGCGAGGACGAATTACGTCTGGTTTTCCAGAGTTATAAGCGACTGCAGCGGTCGTGAGCGCCGACCGTCCAGAAGGTTCACGATGCTCCTTTCCGAAATCGACCGGCGTTCCGACGAGAGCCGACGAAACAAGCAGTCCGGACAGAGCGTAGAGAGTGGCTTCTCTCAGCATGTCATTCTCCTTATGGGTTTACATTCGTATTCCAGTGACGGGGTCCATTCCTGATCATGATGTTACATCGGTAATAGAAGTAACGTCTGATCACTTTCTGAAATAAATAGCATAGACGCCTTCACGAAAGGTATATCATTGACTTAAACAATCGCTACTGGGTCACTAACGTTTCTTGATCATTGCTTCTCCTTAACTTTGACTGTCGATTTTCAAAGAATATCGCAAAGGAGACGCTGAAGACATTTCAGAGTTGCTCGGAATGTTGAGGGATTGCGGTCTATAGGGCCGCCCGCCGCCATTCGCCGGGGGTCAGGCCCGTATGGCGCTTGAAGGCCACACAGAAGGCGGTGAGGGTCCCGTAGCCCAGCACGCCTGCGATATCCGTGATCTGCATCATGGGATCCCGCAGCATGGCCATGGCCTGTTCCATCCGCCTCTGGCGCAACCATTCGTAGGGTGTCATGCCGGTGCTTTTCTTAAACGCGCGGCAGAAGTGAAAGCGGGAAAGGTTGGCCGCTTCGGCGAGCGCGCCGAGCGAAAGATCCTCCTCCTTTTCAGACGACAGCCGCTCGAGCGACATCCGCAAAATCCCCGGCGCCAGGCCGCCCGAGGCTTTTTCTAACGCCTCGCAAACGCCGGCATGGGTTTTCACCAGATGGATGGCGATCAGGCTTGCAAGCTGCTGGCGATAGAGCCCGTCCAGGCTGCTGATACCATTGGACGACTGATGCGCCATCGTAAGCAGGGTCGCCATCACGTTGTCCTGTTGCGCTGTACTCTCGACCAACGATCGACCTTCCCCGGGGCATTCCCGGGCAACCCGATCCAGGAGATCCGGGGAGAGATAGAGTTGCACGATGTCCATCGGGCCGTGAATATCCCAACGTGACGTCGATCCTGCCGGGATGAAGGTTATGCTGCCTTGGCGTCCCATACCTGTCGCATATGCCTTCCCGGACCGGCGCTCCAGCCGCTGCATAGCGCCGAGATAGGTCATGATCACGTGATCCGACATGGGGTGCACGACGTCGTGGAACGGGTTGTGTTTCCATCGGGCGAGCCGGGTATCAAAGGGATCGTCGATACGAAAGGATTCCACCGGGGCAGTGCGCAGGACGCGCTCCATTTCGCGGTCCGGTGACACATGTCCCTCCTGCGGTCTGGCATTTGCCATCACATCAGGAGGAAGCGCCTGAAATTTGAGAGGAGCCATGCTTCAATCCCTCCAGCGAACTCGTCGTCGAGAACGTGAAAGGAAGATAGAATGCAGCTACCGCTGACGATATTGGCCACTGGAGTATGCCGATCTGTTCCGGCGAATGGACAGTCCTTAGCAAATGCCGTGCTTAACGCCGACTATCTGAGGAAACATCCTGTGCTCAGGGATAGCGTTCACAATCAAAGCATTTGCTGGCGCCAATATCGGCATTGGCCGCGTCAGCTCGGGAATTATAATGTCACTCTTTCAACTGGAGTCGCTGCCCGCTTGCTTTTGAAAATGTCATAAAAGAACCGGGAAGCGGCGCTGGCGGCGGATAGCACCGCTTCCCAGCCGACTACCGCTCGATGAAGGCGAGCAGGTCGGCGTTGATGATTTCGGCATGCGTCGTGCACATCCCGTGCGGCAGGTTGGGATAGATCTTAAGGGTGGAGTCCTTTAGAAGCTTGGCCGAGAGCGGCGCGGAGTCGGCGATCGGCACGATCTGGTCGTCATCGCCATGCATCACAAGCGTCGGCACGGTGATCTTTTTGAGATCTTCGGTGAAATCCGTTTCCGAAAACGCCCTGATGCCGAGATATTGCGCGTTGGCACCACCCATCATCGACTGGCGCCACCAGTTCTGGACGATCGTTTCGATCTTTTTGGTGCCTTCCCGATTGAAGCCATAGAAGGGACCGCTTGCGAGATCATGGTAAAATTGTCCGCGGTTTGCGGCAAGTTGTGAGCGCAGGCCGTCGAAGACTTCGATCGGCAATCCGCCGGGATTTGCCTTGGTCTTGACCATGATCGGCGGCACGGCGCCGATCAGTACCAGCTTTGCGACGCGTCCGTCAGGCTGGCCGTGCCTGGCGACATAGCGCGTGGCCTCACCGCCACCGGTCGAGTGCCCGATATGAATGGCGTTGCGAAGATCGAGGTGCTTGGCGACTGCAGCAAAATCGGCCGCATAATGATCCATATCGTGGCCGTCGCTGACCTGGCTCGAGCGGCCGTGGCCCCGCCGGTCGTGAGCGATCACGCGATATCCCTTACCGAGGAAGAAAAGCATCTGGGTGTCCCAGTCGTCGGCGGAAAGCGGCCAGCCATGATGAAAGACGAGCGGCTGAGCGGTCTTTGGGCCCCAGTCCTTGTAGAAGATCTCGACGCCATCGGGAGTGGTTACGTAGTTCATGTCACTGCTTTCCTTGTCGGTCTGACGGCTTTTGGAGGCGGTGCTCTTGGCTGCGGCGCCGGCGGGCATTGCCGCCAGAACCGAAGCGGAAAGACCGGCAATCAGCACGTTGCGCCGGAACGCTTGCGGTGGCGCGAGAAGATGTTCGCTTGTATTCGATGAGTCTGGGAAAGAGTTTCCGATCATGATTTTCTCCGTGTTTAATGCATCCACGAGAGAGGTTTTACCCAATTGCGAAAACCCATGACCTTTCAGAATTGCGCTGCGTGTAGCGGAGTTGCTGTCCTTTTCACGGCGCGGCTCCAGAAGGTTTTGAACTCTCTTCGGGCGACGTGACGCATCCCAAGCCAAGGCCAGTTGATGCCTCTTCTCGATGATGTCCCGGGGCGGCCGATATGGACGGACGACGTGCTCTCGTGCTTGATCCTCAACCGGCCGACGTTCAGAATCGCGATCGTGCTATCCCGGTTCTGCGACGGTCTCGGAAGATCTTACCGTTCGTGGCATCCTATCTTGCGACCTATCCTCTCGACCGCTATACTGTTTTTGAAAAACAGTATAACATCGGAGTCGCGCTTATGAAGTCTATCGACCTCATGTATCAGACGATGCTCGCCGAGCTAGGTCAGCGCTCGCTCGACGCCGCTTGGACGGCCGATTTCCCTCCGGAGGGTCGGTTCACCCCGGCGAACATCAAGGGGCGCAAATACTGGTACTTCGACATTCCAGATGGACATGGTGGTACGAAACGTCGTTACGTCGGTTCTGCTGATGATCCGGATATCGCGCAGCGCGTAGCTGATCATAAGCGGGACAAGGACGATCTACGCGCTCGCAGGCGTTTGGTAAATACCCTGACCCGCGAAGGCGGGATGGTCGCCCCTGACGCCATGTCGGGCGACATCGTTGAGGCTCTTGCCGATGGCGGTCTCTTCCGGCTCCGGGGTATTCTCATCGGCACGGTGGCCTTTCAGTGCTATTCAGGACTGCTGGGCGTCCGCCTTCCTATGGCTGCGATTCTGACCGGCGATGCGGACATCGCCCAGGACTATGCCATCAGTCAGGAGGTTGAAGACAGTCTGCCTCCGATCGTTGAGCTGTTGCAGGGCGTCGACGCCAGCTTCCGGCCAATTCCACATCGATCGGGATCCGCGGCCTCGTCGGCGTTTCAGAATGCCGACGGCTACAGGGTTGAATTCCTGACGTCGAACCGCGGTTCGGATGACTACGTCGACCAGCCGGCGAAGATGCCCGCCCTTGGTGGCGCCAGCGCGGATCCATTACGCTTTCTCGACTTCCTCATAAGGGAACCCGTCAGGACAATGCTGCTCCACCGAAGCGGCGTCCCAGTCGTCGTCCCCGATCCGTCCCGGTATGCGGTCCACAAGCTCATAGTCGCTAGCCGCCGACACACTGACGGGCAGGGCCCGGCGAAGCGAGAGAAGGACGTTCGTCAAGCTGCGCTGCTCCTTGAGGCTCTGCAGCAGACAAGGCGATCTGCCGACTTGGCGCTCGTCTACAACGAAGCATGGGAGCGCGGGCCTGCGTGGCAAGAAGCTATTCGAACCGGGGCGGGAATGCTGCTTCCACAAGATGCCGAGCGGCTCCGCACCGTCCTGATCGAGGGCGCGAAAAAGAACCGCGAAGAAATTGAACTTCCGTTTGGAGAGTAGGCTGTCTTCCACCTCGAAAGCCAAGCAGTTGATTTAATTCGAAAGTGGCGAAGACAAATATGGCGTCGAGAGTTCATATCCACTCAATAGCACCGACTTCCACTGATCGACCGCCCCAAGCATACTTCATCTGGTATTGTTGATAGCACACATCATATCCTGCATCCGCCTTACGATGTCGTCCAGCACTGCAATGCGCTGCCCGCCTGATGGACGGATGGCGAAATAGGAGACTTCGATCTTCGGCTCGAACGGAATGGCGATGATGTCGGCGCTGGCGGACCGAAGGCTGGTGTGATCGACGATGCCGACACCCATTCCCGATGCCGCGAAATAGCAGCAGTTCAGCATCGAGGTTTCCATCGTGCTGATCGGTTGATGGTCTTCATTCGAAAAGGCGCGGTCCAGCGCCAGCCTGAGCGGCGAATTGCGGCCCGGGATCAGGACGCGCTCGTCCAGAAGGTCGGCGGGCGTGATAACCTTGCGAGACGCCAGCCGGTGGCCGGGCGCCATGGCGGCGACCGCATGCGAACCGTGCAGCAGGACGGCATTCTTGTCGGCCATGCGCGGCGAGCTGAAGACGAAGCCGAGATCATAGCGGTTTTTCTCGACCATGTCCCAGATATGGCGGCTGTTTTCGACATCGATCACCAGTGGGATGTCCAAACGTTTGCCGACAACATCGATGATCGCCTGATGCAGGTAGGGCCGGACCAGTGAGGTGACGCTGGCGATCCTCAGCACGATGTTCTTGTGCCGGCGGATATCGTCGGCGGCCTGGGCGATCTGGTCGAGGCCGAGATAAAGCCGCTCGACCTCCCGGAAGAGCTGCGTCGCCTCGGCTGTCGGCATCAACCGGGTTCCGACCCGTTCGAACAGCCTGATCTCAACGATTTCCTCCAAGTCGCGGATGAGGCGGCTGACGGCAGGCTGAGTGACGTTCATCGCCTCGGCGGCGGCGGTAATGCCGCCCGTCATCATCACGCTTCTGAAGGCTTCGACCTGCCGTGGTTTCAATCGCATGCGCTTGGCTCTCCCATAACATTAGGACATGAACGGAATACCAAATGCAATTTTTCTTTTCTGGCCCGAGGCTTTAATGCCATCTCTAATCCGCTGGGAGAGCGCGGATTTCGGAAACCCCGGAGGAGCTCCATCATGAAATTCCTTACGATCGCAGCCGCACTGGCAGCGTCAGTTTTTGCCGCACCGCTCGCAGCCCATGCGAAGGATCTCACCGTTGGTCTGGCCGCCTCGACCACATCTATGGATCCGCAGTTCTATGTCGTCGGCCCGAACAGCGCCATGGCGCGCAACATCTTCGACGGTCTCGTCAATCAGGATGCCAAGCAGCAGATTCAGCCGGCACTCGCCGCGTCTTGGAAGACGATCGACGATACGACCTGGGAGTTCAAGCTGCGGCCGAACGTCAAGTTTCACGACGGCAGCGACTTCACGGCTGACGACGTCGTAGCCAGCATCAAACGCGTGCCGCTCGCCTCGAAGAACAGTCCAAGCTCGTTCGCAGCCTATGTGAAGGCGATCACCGATGTCACCGCCGTCGATCCGCTCACGGTGCGCATCAAAACGGATGGTCCGACGCCGCTCCTTCTGAACAACCTCAGCCGCATTGCCATCCTGCCGGCCGAGATGGAAAAGACGACCACCGAAGACATGAACTCGGGCAAGGGCGTCATCGGCACCGGTCCGTTCAAGTTCGTCTCCTGGACGCCGGACGATAACGTTGTCGTCGCGCGCAACGACGGTTACTGGGGCGAGAAGGCTGCCTGGGACAAGGTGACGTTCCGGGTGTTCAAGAACAGCAGCGCCCGTGTCGCCGCCATGCTTTCCGGCGATGTCGACATGATCGAGAGCATTCCGACTGCCGACACGCGCAAGCTCCAGGCGTCCGACAAGCTGAAGGTCGTCAACGTTGCGGGCAACCGCATCATGTATCTGCACATGGATCAGGGCCGCGAGGAATCGCCCTTCACCAAGGGTCCGGACGGCAAGAACCCGCTGCTGAAGCTGGAAGTACGTCGCGCGCTTTCTCTCTCGATCAACCGTGAGGCGCTCGTCGACCGCATCATGGACGGCCAGGGCGTGCCGGCCGGGCAGGTCGTTCCGGAAGGTTATTTCGGTTATGACCCGGCCATCAAGGTCGATGCCTACGACCCGAACAAGGCTAAGGAAATGCTGGCCAAGGCGGGTTATCCAGACGGTTTCTCGTTGACCTTCCACGCATCGAACGACCGTTATCCGAACGACTCCAAGGTGGCGCAGGCGATTGGCCAGTTCTTCAGCCGCATCGGCATCAAGACGGAGGTCGTGACGCTGCCGGGCAGCGTCTACTTCACCCGCGCTTCCAATCTGGAGTTCAGCTTCATCATGGGCGGTGCCGCTGTCGAAACCGGCGAAGCCTCCGGCGTGCTTGGCCCCATCCTCGAGACTTATGGTGAGAAGGCAGGGCAGGGCAATCGCGGCCGCTACTCCAATCCGGAGTTCGACAAGGCGCTGAGCGAAGCCCGTGGTACGCTCGATGATGCCAAGCGTGAGGCGCTCCTGAAGAAGGCGACCGAGATCGCCATGACCGATCTCGGTGTCATCCCGGTCTTTTACCTCGCCAACACCTGGGCTCTCAAGAACGGCCTTTCCTATGAAGGCCGGTCGGATGCCTACACGCTTCCCTACTATGTGAAGCCGAACTGATCCGGAAAGCGGTGATCCGTCATGTCTTTCAGCGGTGTTTTCCCCTACCTTGTTTCGCCGATCGACCAGTCGGGCGCGGTCATGGAAGGCGTGCTGACGGATCTCGTGGATCACCTGATCGACGCCGGCGTCCATGGATTGACGCCGCTCGGCAGCACCGGTGAATTTGCCTATCTCTCCCAAGAGCAGCGGCGTCACGTCGTCGACACCGTAATCTCGGCCAATCGTGGCCGGGTGCCCGTTGTCGCCGGCGTGGCGTCTACGTCGACCAGCGATGCCGTTGCTCAGACGGAATACATGGTCGAGGCGGGAGCCGACGGCATATTGGCTATTCTTGAGGCCTATTTCCCGGTCAGCGATGAGGGCGTCGAAGCCTATTTCACGGCGATCGCCAGGGCGGCCAGGGGGCGGCCGGTCGTTCTCTACACCAATCCGCAGTTCCAGCGTTCCGATCTCACTCTCCCCGTGATCGAGCGTCTGAGCCATGTCGAGAACATCCGCTACATCAAGGATGCCTCGACCAATACCGGGCGGCTGCTCTCCATCATCGAGCGGACCCGCGGCCGGATGGAGGTGTTCGCCGCCTCCGCGCATATTCCGGTCTGCGTGATGATGATCGGCGGGGTCGGCTGGATGGCAGGTCCGGCCTGCATCGTGCCGCGCCAGAGCATTTCCCTTTACGAAGCGGCGAAGGCGGGCGACTGGGCAAAGGCGATGGAACTGCAGCGTCCGCTTTGGCGCGTCAACGAGATCTTCGCGAAATATTCGATCGCCGCCTGCATCAAGACGGCGCTCGAGCTTCAGGGCTTTCCGGTCGGCGCGCCGATGGCGCCGCAGGCGCCGCTCGCAGACGCGGCTCGTGCCGAGATCGGTGCGGTTCTGCGTGATGTCGGCGCGCTCTGAGCGCCGGCATTCAACCGACAATTCAAGGGCAAATTCGAAATGATACCAATTCCGATCATCGTGGATTGCGATCCGGGGATAGACGACACGATCGCGCTTCTGACTGCTTTCGTTTCGCCGGAACTCGACATCCTCGGCATCACGCCCGTCTGCGGCAACCAGCCGCTCGAACGCACGGTGCGCAATGCCCTGCAGATCTGCGAACTGGGCCGGAGAACGGATATTCCGGTCTATGCCGGCTGCTTCCGGCCGATGCTGCGCGAGCCGATCTATGGCCAGTTCCATGGCAAGACCGGGCTGGGCAATACGGTGCTGCCGGAACCGGTGAAGACGGTCGAGCCCAAGTCCGCAGTCGATTTCCTGATCGACACCTTGACCGCCGCAGCTCTGGAAAAAAAACCAATCACCGTCTGTTGCCTCGGTCCGATGACCAATCTCGCTGTGGCGCTGCGGATGAACCCGCAGGTCGCCGAGGGCATCGAGCGTATCGTGATGATGGGTGGCGCCTATCGCGAGCCCGGCAACCGGACGATGACCGCGGAATTCAACGTGCTGGCCGATCCGCATGCCGCGCATGTCGTGTTTTCAAGCGGCATCCCGATCGTCGCACTGGCACTCGATGCGACGCATCAGGTCATGCTGAAGCCGGAGCACGTCGCGGAGTTTTCGAATGTCAGCGGCCGCATTTCGCAGACGCTTGCCGAACTCATGGCTTTCTGGGATCGCAACGACGTGCGCCGCTACGGTTCGCGCGGCGGGCCTCTCCATGATCCACTGGTGATCGCGTACCTTCTGGCGCCGCATCTCTTTACGACCGAGCGCGCCCGGGTGTTCGTCGAGCACGAGAGCGAACTTTGCATGGGCCAGACCGTCGCCGACTGGTACGGAAAGAGCGGCCTCGAACCCAATGCGGATATCGTGACCAAGGTGGATGCGGAGGGCATTATCGCCTTCTTCCTCGATCGCCTTTCGCGTTACGCCGAAAAGGTCGTCGCATGAGCCGCCAACGGGTCATCATCGATGCGGACCCTGGCTTGGATGACGCGGCGGCCATCCTCATGGCTCTGGCATCGCCGGAGCTCGACGTGCTCGGCCTGTCGATCGTCGCTGGAAATGTCCCTTTGCAGGATACGGTGGCGAACGCCTGCAAGATCGTCGGCGTCTCAGGCCGCACCGATGTGCCCGTCTACGCGGGCGCGGCCGGACCGCTGGTCCGGGAGCAGGTGTTCGGAAAATATGCGAGGATCGGCGCGTTCAGCGATGACCTCGTCGCACGCAGCGGCATTGAGCCGTCGGAAGAACATGCTGTGCGGTTCATCGTGAGGTCGGCGCGCGAAGCAGCCAGGGCCGGTGAGCCGGTGACCATCTGCGCCATCGGGCCGATGACCAATCTTGCGCTTGCCCTCATCCAGCACCCTGATGTGGCGCGCGGCATACGGCAGATCGTGTCGATGGGCGGCGCCTTCACTGCGCTCGGCCATCGCACCCCCTGGGCCGAGTTCAACGTGCTTGCGGACCCGCACGCGGCAGAGATCGTCTATCGTTCCGGCGTCCCGATCGTGGTGATGCCGCTCGACATGACCTTCCAGGCACTGTTCACGGCGGAACACTTCAAGAGCTTTAGCGCTCGCGGCGGGGCCGCGGGCGGCGCGCTCTACAATCTCTTCTCGACCTTCGATCGCAGCGACGTGGCGCGCTTCGGACGGCCGGGCGGGCCGATCCACGACGCGACGACGATCGCGTGGCTGATCAGGCCGGAGCTTTTCACCAGCCGCAAAGCAACCGTCGGCACGCAGGTCACCGGGCTCACGATGGGCTATACCTATGCCGACTTCTACCAAAAGATGGACCGCACCCCAAACGCCACCGTGGTGACCGATGTGGACGAGGCGGGGTTCATCAATCTGTTGATCGAGCGCATTTCGCTTTACGGAAGCGCTGCGCCCGGTCCCAAAACGCCGGGAGGCTGAAATCTATGAGCGGTTATCTCTTAAGCCGGTCGATCCAGACGGTTCTGACGCTATTCGTGATGTCGGTTCTGGTTTTCGTGGGCCTTTATCTCGTCGGCAATCCGGTCGATGTGCTCTTGAGCTCCACGGCGACGCCGACCGAACGCCTGCAGGTCATCCAGGCCTTCGGGCTCGATAGGCCTGTGTGGGAGCAATATTGGTTGTTCCTCACCCGCGCCTTGTCTGGCGACCTCGGCAATTCCTTCGTCTTTAACCAGCCGGCGCTGACGCTGATCCTCAAACGCATGCCGGCGACACTTGAACTTGCCTTCGTGGCGCTCGTCCTCGGTCTCGTCTTCGGAATTCCGCTCGGCGTCTACGCGGGCCTGAAGCCGAAGAGCCTAATCTCGAAGTCGGTGATGACCTTCTCGATCCTCGGCTTCAGCCTGCCGACCTTCTGGATCGGCCTGGTGATGGTCATGCTGTTCAGCGTCCAGCTGGGATGGCTGCCGGCATCCGGGCGAGGTGATACAGTGCCGGTTTTCGGCGTGCCCATCAGCCTCTTCACGCTGGATGGCCTGTCTCATCTTCTTTTGCCGGCGCTGAACCTGGCGCTGTTCAAGATTTCCCTCATCATCCGTCTCACGCGGGCGGGTGTGCTCGAAACAATGCAGCTCGATTTCGTTCGTTTCGCGCGTGCCAAGGGCCTGCCGGAAAGCCGGATCGTCACCGTACATGTGCTGAAGAACACGCTCATTCCGCTGATCACGGTCATCGGCCTCGAACTCGGTTCGCTGATCGCGTTCGCGGTCGTCACCGAAACGATCTTCGCCTGGCCGGGAATGGGCAAGCTCATCATCGACGCCATCGCCGTTCTCGATCGCCCGCTAATCCTCGCATACCTGATGATCACCGTCGTGATGTTCAGCGTCATCAACCTCCTCGTCGATATCCTCTACTCGATCGTCGACCCGCGCGTTCGTCTTGAAGGGAATTCGTGATGAGCCAGGACACCAATGCTGCCGGTTCAGTCCATGTCCGCAACGCCGACGGTCAGGCACGCCGCTCGCGCTCGCCGTTCCGTCAGATGATTGTCGCCCTCCTGCACGACAAGCTGGCGCTTGTCGGCATCTTTCTGGTGCTGGTCTTCATTCTGGCTGCCGTTCTTGCGCCCCTGATCGCGCCGCAGAACCCGTATGATCTGTCGCAGCTTGACATCCTCGACGGGCGGCTGCCTCCCGGCTCGCAGAGCATGAACGGGATGGTATACCTGATCGGCACCGACGACCAGGGCCGTGACCTCCTGAGCGCCATCCTTTACGGGCTGAGGACCAGTATCCTGGTCGGTATATCGAGTGCGGCGATCGCATTGGTGATCGGCGCCTCCCTCGGTCTCGTCAGCGCCTATGCCGGGGGCCGGCTGGATTCGTTCCTGATGCGCGTCGTCGACATCCAGCTCAGCTTCCCGGCGATCCTGATCGCGCTGATCTTCCTCGCCGTCCTGGGGCAAGGGGTCGACAAGATCATCCTGGCGCTGATCGTCACCCAATGGGCCTATTACGCCCGCACGATTCGAGGCTCGGCACTGGTGGAGCGCAAACGCGCCTACGTGGATGCGGCCCGGTCCATGGCACTTCCCGGCCGGCACATCCTCTTCAGGCACATCCTGCCGAACTGCCTGCCGCCACTGATCGTCGTCGCGACCATGCGCGTCGCCTATGCGATCATGCTGGAGGCGACGCTTTCTTTCCTTGGCATCGGCCTGCCGGTGACCGAGCCGTCGCTCGGCCTGCTGATCTCGAACGGGTTCGAATACCTGCTCTCAGGCGACTACTGGATCAGCTTCTTCCCCGGTCTGGTCCTTCTGTTGCTCATCGTCGGCATCAACCTGATCGGTGATAGCCTGCGCGACATTCTTAATCCCCGGCGGGAAGGCTGAGACATGACCCATCCGATCCTTTCGATTTCAAACCTCAACACTGCATTCCGTGTCGGCGGCGAATGGCGCAATGTCGTGAACGACGTCAGCTTCGACATAGGCGCGAAGGAGACCGTCGCCGTGGTCGGCGAATCCGGCTCCGGCAAGAGCGTCACGGCCATGTCGATCATGCGGCTTCTGTCGCCCGGCAATTCGCGCGTCACCGGTCGCATCGATTTCGAGGGCAGGAACCTGCTCGACCTGCCACTCGACGAAATGCAGTCCATCCGGGGCAACCGCATCGGCATGATCTTTCAGGAGCCGATGACCAGCCTCAATCCGGTGCTGAAAATCGGTCAGCAGATCACCGAAGTCCTCGTCCATCATCGCGGCATGTCGAATACGCAGGCCGAGGCGGAGGCCGTCCGGCTCCTGGATAAGGTGCGTATCCCATCGGCGAGGTCACGCCTCAACGAATATCCCATGAACTTCTCCGGTGGCATGCGGCAGCGCGTCGTCATCGCCATTGCGCTTGCCTGCGATCCGAAGCTCTTGATCGCCGACGAGCCGACGACGGCGCTGGACGTCACCATCCAGGCGCAGATCCTGGAACTCATCAAGGCCCTGCAGGAAGAGGAAGGCATGTCCGTCCTCTTCATCACCCATGACATGGGCGTGGTGGCGGAAATCTCCGACCGCACCGTGGTCATGTATCGCGGCGATGCTGTCGAGACCGGCACGACGCGTGAGATTTTCGCCGGGGCAAAGCATCCTTATACGCGGGCGCTTCTCGCCGCCGTGCCGCAGCTCGGTTCCATGACCGGGCTTGACCGGCCGCTGCGTTTTCCCCAGGTCGATATGGTGACCGGCGATATCCAGCCCCCCGAACCCACAGCGGATACGGTGAGGCGCGATGCCACGCCGATCCTGAAGGTCAACGACCTGGTGACCCGGTTCGACATCAAGAAGGGCTTCCTGCGCAAGACAGTCGGCCGCATTCACGCCGTCGAAGGTGTTTCACTGCAGTTGCAGCAGGGCGAGACGCTTTCGCTCGTCGGCGAATCCGGCTGCGGCAAGTCCACAACCGGCCGTTCGATCATCCGGCTGACGGATGCGAAGTCCGGCATGATCGAGATCGACGGCCAGAACGTCCTGGGAGCCGGAAAATCCCAACTGGCGGACATCCGCCGGGAAGCGCAGATGATCTTCCAGGATCCGTTCGAAAGCCTCAATCCGCGCATCCGCATCGGCAATGCGATCGCCGAGCCGATCGTCACCCATGGGCTGGCCGGTGCGGCTGAAGCGAAGGAACGGGTGGCCGAGCTGCTCGAACGCGTCGGCCTTTCAGCATCGATGGCAGACCGCTTCCCGCATGAATTCTCCGGCGGCCAGCGTCAGCGCGTCTGCATCGCCCGCGCCCTTGCTCTGGAGCCGAAGCTGATCATCGCGGACGAATCCGTTTCTGCACTCGACGTTTCAGTCAAGGCGCAGGTGATCAACCTGATGCTCGACCTGCAGGAGAAATACGGTCTCGGCTACCTGTTCATCAGCCACGACATGGCGGTGGTGGAGCGGATCAGTCACCGCGTCGCGGTCATGTATCTGGGCGAGATCGTCGAGATCGGCCCGCGCCAGGCCGTGTTCGAAAACCCGCAGCATGAATATACGAAACGGCTGATGGCGGCGGTCCCGATCGCAGATCCGTCGCGTCGTCAGACGCGCCGGATATCGAACGACGAGATCAAGAGCCCGTTCCGTGCTGCGGATTACGTGCCGCCGAAGCGGTCCTACAGCCAGGCCGGCGAAGGCCACTTCGTACAGGTCGCATAAGGTCAGGCCTGATAAGGCACTTTGAAACCGTTCCGCCAAGCTATGATGATCGGTTCCAGGTCGGTGGCGGCGTGCTCAGGCGGTTTATTTAATGGGCAGGGATGCACTTCCTAGGCCCACTCAACCTGCTTCTCGACCTGACCGGATTGATATGCCCGGTCCGCCGCCAGCAGTTTCTGCGAGGCTGCCGTTATGGCGGAGAGCACCTTGGCGTCGGTGATATTCTCCAGGAACGGCAGCATCGGGCCGGTATCCGCAATGCCGGCTGTCGCAACCGCTTCATGCAGGACGCGGAGCGGCGATACGCCGTCGCGCAGGTCTTCCAGCCCCATGAAGAAGGCCCGCAGCCGTTCCGCCTCGGCGACGTTGCCGGCCTTCAGTGCTTTCAGGATACCGGTGGACATGGCGGGTGCGACGCAGACGGAGCCAGACGTGAAGCCCTGCAGACCGAAATCCATCAGGTGGCTGATCGCCGGCCGCTCGCCGATGCCGGAGATGATGATCTTGCGTTCGACCTTCTGGACGAGTTCGGAGAGGTAGGTATCTTCCTTCGGGTTCTGCCGGACGACCGCGTATTTGATCGTGCAGATCGCCCCATCCGCAACGACGGCCGCGAGATCGGCCGCCGAAATGTAGTCGAGCGATTTCACATAGGCGATGATCGGCCGCCCGTAGGCGTCGGCGATACGGCGAAGGCCGGTTGCGACGCCAGCCGAAGTCACCGGGAAATTCAGGGGCAGGACCATCGCTGTCGGCAGGTCGTGGCCCTTGAGAATTGCGATCTGGTCCAGCGACTTGCCGTAGTCCGGACCGACCGAAGGGATAAGCCAGGTGCCGGAGGGGGCGATCTCCTTCAGCATGTCGACCATCTCCGCGAATTCGCGGACGGAGATGTTGTAGAGGTTGGCGTTGCCGCCATAAAGCGCTGTCGTCACGCCGCCTTGCGCCAGATGCGCCAGAATCTGGCGGTTGCCTTCGCGGTCGAGCGTGTAGTCGGCCTTGCGTGCCAGGGGCGGCACGGAGAGGACCGATTTCGCAAGCATTTCTGGTGTCACGGAAAAATTGGGCATGGCTTCAGGCTCCCGGTTCAGGGGTGAGTGGAAAAGCATTGAGGAACGGTCTTGCCCAGCGTCCAGGCGCTGGGCGCTCGTTGGAATCAGGCCGAGTTCATGACCTCGACCGGGCGCATTTCCTGCTTGCCGTAAGCGCGGCTGGCGGAAAGAAGCCGTTGGGAATAGGGATGCTGGACATGGCCCGAGCGGATCTGCTCGATGCCGGTTTCCTCGACGATCTCGCCGCCGTTCATGATCGCGACGCGGCTGCAGAGATGCGCGATGACGGCCATGTCGTGGCTCACCAGCAGGTAGGTCAACCCGCGTTCCTTCTGCAGGTCGGCGAGCAGGTTGAGGATCTCCGCCTGCACGGAAACGTCGAGCGCCGAGGTCGGCTCGTCGAGCAGCAGAACAGGCGGGTCGAGGATCAATGCGCGGGCGATCGCGACGCGCTGCCGCTGGCCGCCGGAAAGCTGATGCGGGAACCGATAGCCGAGGCCGGGATCGAGACCGACTGCTTTCAGCACGTCGGAAACAGCGTTTTCCTTGATCGGCAGGTTCTGATTGCGCAGTGGTTCGATCAACTGCGAGCGAACTGTCTTGCGCGGATGCAGCGAGCCGTAGGGGTCCTGGAAGACCATCTGGACGTCGCGGAAGAAGGCTTTGCTCCGTTCCGGCTCCAGCGGCTTGCCATCCAGCGAAATCCGTCCGCCGTAATTGCGGTTGAGGCCGGAAATCGCCCGGAGCACGGTGGATTTGCCGCAGCCGGATTCGCCGACGAGGCCGAAGGATTTCCCGCGTTCGACGGTGAAGCTGATGCCCTTCACAACGAGCGGCGTGCGCGGGCCAAACCGGACGGTGAGATTTTCGACGTCGATCATGACGGCACTCCGATCGTGGGTTGCGTCAGCCAGGACGGATCGCGCGTCAGCGTCGGCAGGCGTGCCGGCGGGTTTTCGATGGACGGCAGCGAGGCGAGCAGCCCTTGGGTATAGGGGTGCTGGGCATTGTCGAGTTCGGACGCCTTCAGCACTTCGACGACGCGTCCCGCATACATGATCAGCACCCGGTCGCAGAATTTACGGATCAGGTTCAAATCGTGGCTGATGAAGATCAGGCCGAGGTTGCGCCGGGCGATCAGTTCGTCGAGCAGCGCCAGAACGTCGAGGCGCACGGTCACGTCGAGCGCCGACGTGGGTTCGTCGGCGATCAGCACTTCCGG
The DNA here is from genome assembly GCF_056397445.1 of Neorhizobium sp. 05N33. Lineage (NCBI taxonomy): Bacteria > Pseudomonadati > Pseudomonadota > Alphaproteobacteria > Hyphomicrobiales > Rhizobiaceae > Neorhizobium > Neorhizobium sp. 05N33. The sequence goes on from NZ_JBFTNK010000010.1 coordinate 153,100, forward strand.
CTCGGCGATCAGCATCATGGCGATCATGATGCGCTGACCCATGCCGCCGGAGACTTCGTGCGGATAGAGCCGGAAGACGCGCTGCGGATCGCGGATCTTTACCGCTTCCAGCATTTCCAGCACCTTCTTCTCAGCGGCTTTCCTGCCGGCTTTCGGATAATGCAGGCGATAGGTCTCGGCGATCTGCTCGCCGACGCGCATCACCGGGTTTAGCGAATATTTCGGATCCTGCAGGATGAGGCCGATCTGCTTGCCGCGGATATCCATCATCTGCTTTTCACTGGCGGCCAGAATATCGGTGCCTTTGAACGTCATCCGGTCGGCGGTGACCGTTGCGGTCGGCGGCAGGAGCCGCATGATGGCCCGGCCGACGGTCGATTTGCCGGAGCCGGATTCGCCGACGATGCCGAGCTTTTCGCGGCCGAGTTGGAAGCTCACGCCGCGCACGGCTTTCACGAAGCCGTGGGCGAAGGAGATTTCCATATTTCTGACATCGATGAGCGGTTCGGTCATTCGCCACCTCTGGGGTCGAGTACGTCGCGCAGGGCATCGCCGACGAGATTGAAGGCAAGGCTGACGACCGCGATTGCAATGCCGGGTGCGGCGATAACCCATGGGCTGTCGAGCATGAACTCGCGGCCGGTGGCGGCCATCGCGCCCCATTCCGGCCATGGCGGCTGGGCGCCAAGGCCGAGGAAGCCGAGGCCGGCGGCGGTCAGGATGATGCCGGCCATGTTGAGCGTCACGCGGACGATGACCGAGGGTACGCACATCGGCAGGATATGGCGCGTGATCACGGCGGCCGAGGATGCGCCTTGCAGCCGCACCGCGGCGATATAGTCCATTTGCCTGAGGCTCAGCGTTTCGGCGCGGGCGAGGCGGGCGATCGGCGGCCAGGCAGTCAGCGAGATCGCGATGATCGCATTGGTGATGCCGGGGCCGAGAGCTGCCGCAAAGCCGAGCGCCAATACGAGACCGGGGAAGGAGAGGAAGATATCCGTGATGCGCATCAGCACCTCATCGACAATGCCGCCGAAATAACCGGAGCAGGTGCCGATCAAGAGCCCGATCGGTGCGACGATGATCGTCACGAGGATGATGATGTCGAGCGTCGTGCGTGCGCCGTAAATGATGCGGGCGAAGACGTCGCGACCGAAATTGTCGGTTCCGAGAATGTGGTCCCAGGAGGGGGGCGACAGGCGGATCGCCATGTTCTGAGCGATCGGATCGTATTGCGTCAGAAGCGGTGCGCCGGCCGCGGTGAAGATCAGGATCAGGATAACCACCAGGCCGACGACGCCGAGCGGATGTTCCCGGAATTTCAGCCAGCCCTGGTAGAATTGCTGCAGAGACGCATGCAGCGTGCCCTTGGGTTCAGGGGCGAGAAGCCAGCCGCGAATGCCCGGAGGCGTGGGGCGAGATTGGGAAACGGGTATCGCCATATCTGTCACCGTGTTCTCGGGTCGAGGATGCGGTAGAGCACATCCGACGTGATGTTGATGATCAGGAAGACGATCCCGATGGTGAGAACCGCGCCCATGACGACATTCATGTCGTTCATCTGTAGGCCGCGGGTGAGATACTGGCCGAGCCCCGGCCAGGCGAAGACGGTCTCGATCAGCACCGCGCCCTCAAGCAGGCCGCCGAGCGTCAGCGCTATGATGGTCAGGAGCTGGACGCGGATGTTGCGGAAGGCATGGCGCCAGATCACCTGGCGGGAGGCCAGCCCCTTGGCGCGCGCCGTGATGATGTATTCCTGGCTGAGCTGCTCCAGCATGAAGCTGCGCGACATGCGGCTGATATAGGCGACGGAATAATAACCGAGGATCGAGCCGGGCAGGATGATGTGGCCGAGCGCATTCTGGAAGACGTCCCAATTGGCTTCCATGGCGGAGTCGAGCAGCAGGAAGCCGGTCACCGGCGTGACGATGCCTTCGTAATAGACATCGACGCGCCCCGATGCGCCGACCCATTGCAGCTTGGCATAGAAGATGAAGAGCGCCATCAGACCCATCCAGAAGGTCGGGATCGAATGGCCTGCAAGACCGACGATACGGGCGACATGGTCGATCGGCTTGCCGCGATGAACCGCAGCCGTGATGCCGAGTGGCACGCCAACGATAGTGCCGACGATCATCGCCACCAGGGTCAGTTCGATCGTCGCCGGAAAGATCGACAGCAGATCGGTGACGATGGGCTGGCCGGTGATCGCGGAGACGCCGAGATCGCCGGTCAGCACTCTTTTCACATAGCTGAGGAACTGGATGTAGACGGGCTGGTCGAGCCCGAGTTGCTTGAAAACCCGGTCGTAGACTTCCTTGCTGACCTCGGGTCCGGTGATCGCCAGAACCGGATCGGCCGGCAGCAGGCGTCCCATCGAGAAGGTCAGGAAGAGCAGCCCCAGCAGCGTCGTCACCACAGCGACGACGCGACCGATGAAGTGACGGACGGCAAGCTTGATGCCATCGTCCGGCATGTCATCGACCGGGCCATTGGTGGCGGGACCAGTCGTGGTCGGTACGGGCGAGTTGTCTCGTGTCGTCATGTCCACGCTGGCCACGTCAATCCTACTCCTTGGTTTTCGTCACGTCGTGCCAACGGGTCGACCAGGTCGTATGCCCCTGATAACCCTTGACATTGGCGCGAATGACATAGGGGTCGGTGCGCTGGAAGAAGACGATCAGCGGCGGGTTCATGCCCTTGTAGATCGCATCGATCTTCTTGAATATTTCCGTGCGCTTGGTCGTATCGTGTTCCTTCATCGACTGATCGACAAGGGTGTTCAGCTCTGGAACCTGCATGGCGGTGCGCCACAGGTAATAGCTGCCGAGACGGGCCTCGTCGCGATTGTCCGGGTTGTAGGCATATTGGGTGGCGACCGCGAACGGATCGGGCAGGCGGGCACCGGAATTGCCGAGCAGGATTTCGTATTTGCGCTCGCGGAAGGCTGGTGTGTATTCGCCGGGCACGAGGTTAAGGTCGAAGCCGGCCGCACGGGCGCTTGCCTGCAGGGCCTCAGTGAACGGCAATGTTGCGGCACCCGACGGGTTCAGCACCTTCTTGAGGCCATTCGGATAACCGGCCTGCGCCAGCAAGGCCTTGGCCTTGGCCGGGTCATAGTCGTAACGGGATGTAGTGTCGGTCGGTGCACCGATCATGCCCTTCGGCACGACGGACTGCCACGGGAAGCCGGTATAGCGCATGATATTGCCGGAGATCGCCTTCCAGTCGAAAGCATGCTGGAATGCTTCGCGGACCAGAGGCTTCTGCAGATCGGGGTCCTTCTGGTTCAGCGCGATATAATAGAAGCCGAGACCCGGAACATTGTCGATCACCATCTTCTTGTCGTTCGCCAGCGCGTCGAGATCGCCGCTTGCGAGATACTGGCCGACATCCACGTCGCCGGCCTGCAGCTGAAGACGCAGGTTACCGGATTCGGGAATATGCCGAGTGATGACGCGGACCATGGCCGGGACACCGCCCCAGTATTTCTTGTTGGCTTCGAAGACGGCGATGTCGTTCGGGCGCCATTGCGAAAGCGTGAAAGGACCGCTGCCGGCCGAGTTGGCGGCAAGCCAGGCGGCGCCGAAATCGCCGTTCGCCTCATGCGACATGGCGGTCTTCTTGTCGACGATGCCAAGCGAGGAGCTGGCGAGCGAATAAAGCACGAGATCGGTGCTGACCTGGATCGGCAGCTCGATTTCCAGCGTCTGCGCATCCTTGGCGCGCACCAGCTTTTCGACATTGTCGGCTGTAAAGCCCCAGAGGGCGATATCGGTCGAGCCGACCTGACCACGCTTGATGACGCGCTGGATCGACCAGGCGGCATCTTCGGCGGTCACCGGATTGCCGCTCTGGAACGTGGCGTCGCTGCGCAGCGTGATGGTGATCAGCTTGCCGTCGGCCGAGGCGCTCCACTTGGTCGCGAGCATCGGCTGCAGCTTCTGCAGATCGTTCTGCGGCAGCTGGACGAGGTTGTCGTAGATATTGGAAATCAGCTCCGAAACCGTGCGGGCATTGTTGTCCGCCGGGTCCAGAGTACGGATGCCGGTCAGGTTCGTGCCGATCACCAGCATGTTCGGCGGCGATGCGGCGAGCGCTGCGCCCTGCGGGACCGTCAGCGCTGCAGCGACCAGAAATGTCGCCGCCATAAGATGTTTCATCATGTTCAACCTCCCAATTGAAATCTTCGAGCTCTTCAGTTCGTTCTGCTTGTCGTGTTCAGCATCAGGAATTCGATCCGTCGCGGGTCCTCGCCTTTGATCTGTTCGTAGAAATATTCGAGGATGTGCGGCAATGTTCCTCTGTCGGAAAAGGCATGAATGAGCCAGCCGACGCGCTGGCGTGCCGGGCTTGAAGAAATGTACTGTCGACCGATGCCTGAAGCGGGCAAAAACTCGCTGTTGCCGAAGCTTCGTGGCTTACGGCCCGGGGTGCGACAGAAATGACGTTGAAGTTTGGCTTTGCGACCTCAGCTGCGTTTCCCGCGGCAGCGATGATGGTCGATTCGCGCCGTGTGCTGCATCTGAATATCTCCTCCCTGAGACGCCGAATGCACTTCGACAATTTCGAATACGCTAACACGGTCACCTAAGTTGTCAACTCTCATTTCAAATTTTGTAAAAAAAGCCGCAAAAGAAGTAATTTTTGATGACATCTTTGAAATTGCGCCTATCGATAGATATGCAGGCCCGCGCCATGGTCGGGACTGCCATATCGCGCGCCGGGAGGGCCGCCGGGACGAGAGTTTTGGGAGCTAGGGGGAGATGTTGAATGGCGGAACTGCAATTGACGCCGCCGCGCAAGGAGAGGCTGGCGGACAAACTATACGGCCAGATCCTGGAGCAGATTCTGAACGGCGCCTTCAAGGAAGGCGATCGGCTGCCGGCGGAGAACGATATCTGCTCTGCTTTCTCCGTATCGCGCCCGGTGGTTCGCCAGGCCTTGATCCGGTTGCAGGCTGATGGCCTTGTCTATTCGCGGCGCGGTTCAGGCACATTCGTGCGCGCCGTGCCGCCCTCGGCCATCACCCGCTTCGTGCTGCCGTCCAATGTCGCGGGTTATCTGAAGTCCTTTGAGGTTCGTTTCGCGCTGGAGGCTGCGGCAGCGTCGCTGGCGGCGGAGCGCCGCTCCAGCCAGAACCTTCACAATCTCGACGAAGCCAACGAGCTGCTGCGCGAAAAAATCATGAACGGCCAGTCTCCCAGCGAGGCGGATTTCAATTTTCACCGCGAGGTCGCCGTCGCGAGCGGCAACGACCTGTTCGTATCGCTCTTCGAGCACCTGCGCGGAGAGATCAGCGGCTCCATGGGCGTGGCGCTCAACCTGACGAAACTGGGCTCGGACGAGCGACGCATCGCCGTGCTGCGCGAGCACCAGCAGATCGTCGAAGCGATCCGGGCGAGAAACGGGGAGCACGCGGCGCTCTATATGCGCTACCATCTGGTGCGCGCCCGCGAGCGGATTACCGACGCGCAACGCGATCCCTGACGAGGGCGATATGTTGCCACGACAGCGGGAGGAGAGCGACGTCGTTGAAGGGAAGGAACGTGACCATTCGGAAATCGGCATAAGACACTGCCTCGCCGGATATGGTCGGCGTGGACAGTTTTCTAGGTGGACATGATGTATGTCGGCTTTCCGGTGATTTCGCTGCCGGGCCTTCTTTTCTCTTATCTTCTCGAGGCCTGCGAGAGACTTTTGGTACCTTGCCGGCAGACATTTCGCGGGTCAAAGCTATTCATCCGTTTTCATTGATTGTCCCGAAGCATCGCGACGCCACCGCAGATCTTCAAAATCAGCCCTCAATCCTTACTTTGGCATCCTTAAACCGTTAAATTGTCATTAGGAGCCAGCGTATCCGTCAGTGCGGTTTGTTCGATTCGCATCCCAGCGCTATCGAAAAAGCGCAGGTGCGGGCCGTCCCACGAAAAATGGACGGTATCGCCGGCGTCAACAGGAACCGGTGACCGGTGTTCTGCGATGATGGCCTGCCCTTCGTCCGTCTGGCAGTAAAGAAATTGGGTCCCGCCTAGATATTCCGAGAAATCCACCCTGGCCTGCAGCATCGCTTCGCCGGCGGTCGACACGAACAGATGTTCGGGGCGAATGCCCAGCGTGATCTTTTCGCCCGGCGACAATGCCTGTGCGTCCAGCGATACCGGAATCCGGCTGCCGCCGAGCGATACCGATCCATCTTCCGCCCATTTCGCTTCCAGAAAGTTCATGCGCGGCGAGCCGATGAACCCGGCAACGAAAATGTTGGCCGGTTTTTCGTAGACCTCACGCGGGCTGCCGGTCTGCTCTATCCGCCCGTCGCGAAGGACCACTATCATGTCGGCCAGCGTCATCGCTTCCGTCTGGTCGTGGGTGACGTAGATCATCGTATTGCGCAGTTCCCGGTGCAGCCTTGCGATCTCGATGCGCATCGACACCCGCAATTCAGCATCGAGATTGGACAACGGCTCGTCGAAGAGAAACACCTCGGGTTTGCGCACGATTGCGCGGCCGATCGCCACCCGCTGGCGTTGGCCGCCGGACAGCTGGCCGGGGCGGCGATCCAGCAGCGGATCGATTTTCAGGATCGCAGAGGCTGCCCTCACCCGCGCTTCGATTTCCGCCTCTGGCGTCCGCGCCATTTTCAGACCGAACGCCAGATTGTCGCGCACGCTCATATGCGGGTACAGCGCATAGGACTGGAACACCATAGCGATGCCGCGCTCGGACGGATCGAGATCGGTGACATCGCGCCCCTTGATCTCGATTTCGCCGTCAGTGACCTCTTCGAGCCCGGCAATCATCCGCAGCAGCGTCGATTTTCCGCAGCCGGACGGACCGACGAAGACGACAAAGGATCCTTCGGTGATCTGGAGGTTGATGCCATGAATGACCTCCAGGTTGCCGAAACTCTTGCGGATATCGGTAAGCACGACCCCGGTTCTGGCTATCTCATCACGCATCGTTGCGTTCGCCCGCTCTGACCCAGACCAGCATTTCACCTGGCGACCTGTTGTCCCAGAAAGGATAGGGTACGAACCGTACCGTCGCTTCCTCCGTCTCAGGCGGCCTGGTGCGATAGAGCGCGTCACCCCAATCAGCCTTGTCGCGGCTTGCGGGAACATCGAGCGCCACGGCGCCGCCGAGATCTTTTAAGTCAGCCGTCGTTGCCTGCGAAACGCCGCTTGTGAGCCTGATGCCGTTCAAACCGTCGCCATTGTCGGTCGCCTCGACGCAATAGACCATCGGCCCGCGCATCAGCGCCGTGCGGCCGGCGTCGTGTCGCACCAGCGGATTGGCAAACAGCGCGCGCGGCGCCAAGGGAATATCGAGATCGATATGATCGCCGCTCGTCCAGTCACGATCGATGCGGGCATAGCCGTCGATCGTGACCGAGGCAAGATCGATCGTTTCGCCATTGACCTTCAGCGTTACGCCATCCGCCCATTCGGGGATGCGCAGTGAGATCGCAAAGCGTGTCGTCCTGTCCGTCGTCACATCGAATCCGATCGCGCCGTCCCAGGGATAATGCGTCTTTTCGGCCAGCCGCACCTTGGCCCCACCGATATCGAATCGGGCCTGGCTTTCGCCGTAAAGATGGACGGCGATCTCGTCGTCCGACACCGCATACATATACGAGCCGATCGACGCGAGCAGACGGGCGATATTGGGTGGGCAGCAGGGGCAGGGATGCCAGATCCAGCGGTGATGCCTGCCGGCGCTTTCCAGAGGGTTTTCATAGAAGAAGGTCTTGCCGTCGAGCGACAGGCCGGACATGGCGCCATTGTAGAGCGCCTGTTCCATGATGTCGGCATAGCGCCGGTTCGGACCGCGCCCGAGCATGCGGCTCGCCCAGAAGACGAGACCGACTGAAGCGCAGGTTTCGGCATAGGCGCTTTCGTTCGGCAGGTCGTAATAGTCGGTGAACCCTTCATTGGAAACGGCAGGCCCGATGCCGCCGGTGAGATACATCTGCTTGGTGATCAGATCGTCCCAAAGCGTATCGAGCGCCGCCGTCAGGCTGTCATCATTGTATTCGGTGGCGATATCGGCCATGCCGCAATAAAGATACATGGCGCGCACGGCATGACCGACGACCTTTGTCTGTTCGCGCACCGGCTGATGCGACTGGCTGTATTCATAGGTTTTCTGGATGAAATTGGCGGGATCGCGGCCGTCGCGGATCGCTTCCTCCGTGAAATAATGCGGTTCGGTGCCGCGCTCGTCGATGAAGAATTTGCAGAGGTGGAGATATTTCTTTTGTCCCGTCACACGCGCCAGCTTCACTAGTGCCAGCTCGATTTCCTCATGGCCGCAGTAGCCCCGCAGTTGGCCCTCGCCACGGCCGAAGGTCTTGATCAGGTAATCGGCATAACGGCACATGATATCGAGAAGCTTGCGCTTGCCGGTTGCCTGAAAATAAGCGACCGCTCCTTCAATCAAATGCCCAGCGCAATAGAGTTCATGATGGTCGCGCAGGTTGGTCCATCGGCGATCCGGCTGGATGCGCTGGAACCAGGCGTTCAGGTAACCGTCCTTGTCCTGCATCTTCCCGTACATGTCGATGATCTCGTCGACACGGGCTTCGAGCTTCGGGTTCTTCCGCCGATAGAGCGAATAGGCCACCGTCTCGATCGACTTGCCGAGATCCGAGTCCCAGAACATCTGCGTGGTGCCGCCCCAGGGTTGGATCGGGATGACGATGCCGGGGCTCGGCTTGCTGGTGTCGATGGCATCGAGCATGCCAGCCTCGACGCAGCGGTCGAGCAGCATCTCGGCCGTGGTGTCGCAGATCGCTTCCTGGCGGTCGCCGAATAGGCCGTGGATATCGACGCTGGGTACGGGCAGCGGGCGGAACTGGCGGTCTCTTTTCATGGTGTTCATCGCGTCATCCGTTTCTTCAGATCATTTCACCGCACCGGCCATCAGCCCGCGCATGTAATAGCGTTGCAAAAGCAGGAAGACGATCAGGCAGGGGATCGTCATGACCGCGACGCCGGCCTGTACCGCGCCCCAGTTGACCGCGCCGAGACGGCCGGCGCGCACTGCCATCATCAGGACGGGCAGGGTGTATTTCTCGTTGCTGGCCAGGAGGATCAGCGCTGCGAGAAATTCGTTCCAGGCATTGAGGAAGGCGAAGATCGCCACCGTTGCGACGCCCGGCAGCACCAGTGGCAGCAGGACGCGCACCAGCAATCGCAGGTCCCGCGCGCCGTCGATGCGCGCCGCCTCCTCGATCTCCTTCGGCACGGCGTCGAAGGCGTTTCGCATCATGAAGACCGAGAAGGGCAGCTGCAGCGTGACGTAGATAAGCGTCAGCCCGAACAGCGAGTTGTTCAGCCCGAGCTTTGCAAGAATGATGAACAGCGGGGTCAGGATCGATTGGAACGGGATCATCAGCGTGGCAATGATCAAAACGAACAGCACGTTCTTTAGCGGAAACCGGTAGCGGGAGAAGCCGTAACCAGCAAGCAGGCTGACCGCTACGGTCAGCACGACGGTTGCGAGCGACACCAGCAGCGAATTGATCGTGTGCTGCCAGATTCCGGCGCCGAAACCGTCCAGCGATCCATAGGCATCGAGGCTGAAACCATTGGCCGGCCATGGCGGCAGAGGCGGCAGGCGGGCTTCCGCGCCATGGCGAAACGAGGCCAGAAACGCAATGGCGAAGGGCGCCAAGAAGAACAGCGAAATGGCGATGCCGGTAGCATGATAGGCGCCGTTTGATCGGACGGCCTTGCGCGCACGGCGCTGCTTGGCGGGTGTCGTATTTACAGGTGTCACGGTTTTTCCTCCCGGACGCGAAGCAGCCAGAGTTGGATGATGCTGATGGCAACCAGAATGGCGAGAAGTGCTATCGACAAAGCTGCGCCATAGCCGAGATTGAAGGACACGAAGGATTGGTTGAAGATGTAGTAGACCACCGAGATCATCCGGTTCTGCGGCCCACCCGACGTCATGATGTAGAACTGGTCGAAGGCGAGGATCGAGCCGGTCACGGAGATGATCAGCGCCAGGGCGATGGTTTTGCGCATCAAGGGTAGCGTCAGGTGCCGGAAACGCTGCCAGCGGCTTGCGCCATCGATCCGGGCCGCCTCAGTCAGTTCGGCCGGAATGGCCTGAAGACCCGTGAGCAGAATGATCATCGTAAAGCCGGCGATCTTCCAGACGACCATGACGATAATAGTGAGGAAGGCGCTGTCGAAGGTGGCGAGCAGGTTCGGGCTCTTGTCCACCCATCCGAGTGCTTTCAGCGCCGGACCGATGAAGCCGCTGTCGACATTGGCAAGCCACACCCAGAGCAGCGAAGCCGTGGCAAGACCAACGACAACCGGCAGGAAGATGATGGTGCGGTAGGCGCTGACGAAGCGCCGCTGCTTCTCAACGAAGATCGCCAGCGGAAAGGCGACGGCGAAGATCGCGATGGTGACGATGAGGGTATAGTAGGCGGTGAACTGCAGCGCAGACATGAAGCGGGCGTCGTGGAACATGCGGACGTAGTTCCTGAACCCGATCCAGCGCGTGCCACCCATCAGCGGCCAGTTGTGCAGGCTCATCCAGCCGGTGAAGATCACCGGGATGATGAAGAAGGCGATGACGAGTGCCATCGCCGGCGCGATGTAGACCAGCCCGCGCAAGCCGGTTCTGCGGGCGCGCCGGCGTCTGGGCAACAGGGTCTTTGAGCCGGAAACAGTCATCCAGGTGCTCCGCAGAGACGGTGGAAAGGTGACCGGAAGGTGGGCTTTCGCCTTCCGGTCGCAGCAGCCTTGGGGAGGTTACTGGCCGCTGTCGATGATCGACTGCATTTCGCTTTGCGCATTGGCAAAGGCGCCATCGACGTCGTCACCGAAAATGGCGGCGTTGGTGAAGCTCGCCCAGGGGCCGTTCGCGCTGTTGATCAGGTCGTTGAATTGCAGCGTGTAAGGGGTCTTTGCGACCGCGATCGCGTCTATGCCAACCTGCAGGCGTGGATCGAGACCTTGCAGGACCTTTTCGGCAATATCGCCCCGTGTCGGCAGGCTTCCGTATTTGGCCATGATCTTCTGGCCGTCCTCGGAATAGATATATTCCAGAAATTTCTTGACGGCGGCGATCTTCGGCGTCCCCTTGGTGACGACAAAATTGTCACCGCCGGCAAAGGACGACGTACCGCCTGTCGCGCCGGGGATCAGCGTTACGCCGAAATTGATGTCCGGATGCTCGGTCACCAGCGAGCCGATGGCAAAGGCACCAAGGCTCTGCTGGCCGATCTTGCCGTTGGTGAACGAGAGGAAGTTCACCCCATTGTCGCTGGCGGCGCCCGCCGGCACGAGATCCTTCTTGACCATGTTGCGGTAGATATTGATGGCCTGGCGCATTTCCGGCGTATCGAGTGTCGCCGCCTTGCCATCGGCTGACAGGATGTCGGCCCCCGAGCCCCAGACAAGCGGGGTGAAGGTGAAGATCATGCAGCCGCCGCAACCGCCGCCGGAAAAGTAGAAGCCATAGGTATCGTCACCCAAGGCGCGGATTTTTTCGGCATTGGCGGTAATTTCGTCCCAGCTTGCCGGCGCCTTTTCCGGGTTGAGACCGGCCTTCTTGTAGAGGTCCTTGTTCCAGGCGAAGACCGAGGTCTCGACCGACAATGGCAGCCCGTAGATGCGACCATGGTAGCTGCCGAGCTTGACATGGGACGGCGACAGCGAGTTGAAATAGGGCAGGGACTTCGCCCAGTCCGTCAGGTCTTCGAGCTGGCCTGCCGCCGCAAAGGCGGGATTGTAGATCAGGTCCATCGACAGCGCGTCAGGCGCCTGTCCGCCTGCAATCGCCGTCGCATATTTCTGTACCAGTTCGGAGAACGGCACCTCGGTCATCGCGACCTGGCTCTCGTGACTGGAATTATAGGCTTCTACGGTCTTCTTGAAGGCATCGCCGACACCGGTGCGAACCCACATTTCGACCTTTTCGGCCGCCGATGCGCTGGCTACCAGGCACAGGGTTGCGACGCTGGTCGCAGCCAATAAACGCTTGATCATGATACTCCTCCCAATTTGACGCCATTCTCCCTGGCGCTTTGTTCATTCCCTTGGGGTTTGACCCCCGCACGATTGCCGGACGACCAGCCGGCATGGCAGTTTCCGCACGCCCGGCTCGACGGACCGTCCTTCGGCGAGCGCCAGGACGGTCAATCCCGCCTGCCGCCCCAGTTCCTTCAGTTCCATGTCCACCGTCGTCAGCGGTGGCCGGGTCTGGGCCGCGACAATCTCCCAATTGTCGAAGCCGATCACCGAAACATCTTCCGGCACCTTGATGCCGCGTTCGCGCAGGGCATCCACCGTGCCGCGGGCGATCTGGTCGTTGCCGCAGAACAAGGCGTCCGGCTTGTCGCCGGCGCGCTCCCAGAGCAGGCCGACCGCCTCATGGCCCCAGCTTTCCGACCAGACGCCATAAAGAATCTGTTGGCATTCGCCCGCTGCGATGCTGTAGGCATCGGCGCGTTCGCGCACCGAGAAAAAGTCCTTCGGGCCGGTGACATGGACGATCCGGCGCCGCCCGATCGACTGCAGCCACCCGACCGCAAGGGTTGCGCCATGCGCATCGTCCGACCGGAAGATGACGCTGTTCGGCGTCCCTTCGGTGAAGGCATAGACGACCGGAACCGACAGGTTCGAGAGATCGACCGGCAAACTCCTGTCCATCCGCTTGCCGGTGGCGATGATGCCGTCCACCTGCTTGTCGAGCATTGCCTCGACATGGATCTGCCCAAGCGCCGGGTCGTCTTCGATGGCGCAGAGGAAAACCGAAACGCCGTGATCGACCAGTGCCTCCGATACGCCAGCCATTACCGGCAAGGTGAATCGGCCGTAGGTGTCGTTGGTGAGAAGCCCGATCGTGAAGCTGCGCTTGCTGAGCAGGCCGCGCGCAAGGGCGTTCGGACGAAAACCGATATCGGTGGCCACCCGTTTGACCCGTTCGCGTGTCTCGTCTCCCATGCGGCCGGTGTTGTTCAGAGCTTTCGATGCAGTCGAAATGCTGACGGCCGCTGCGGCTGCAACGTCATGAATCGTAATGCGTTTCTTATTCCTCCCCTTATCCAGCCTCTTGTCCTCCTGTTGTGGTGAGAAAACCTTTTACCAGGGAAATTGTCAAGTGAGAAAAGGTTTTCTCAATTCAATGGGCTGAGGTTTCAAGATTCCGCGAATCCCTCAGGCAAAAATGGAATTTTGCCTTCTCGCCCCACATAACTGGGCGAAAGCATGGAAAGGAGAGATCATGACAATGACTTCGGAAGACGTCGCCGCCGTACTCGACCCAGTCGACTGGACACTCGTGACCGAGGTGATAGCAACCGGGGCGACCCAGGCTGAGTTGGCCATCGTCTTTGCGATCGATGACGTCGACCACGACATGGCCGGCCCGGGCGGCGGTTGGCAACGTTGGCCGAACCGGTGCCGATCGAGGCGGTATGGATTACCTCCAGCACGTCTATGGCCCACTCGTTGATCGCAAATTGGCCGAGCATGGCATACCGCATCCAGCTAGCTCGGCACATGAGCGAAAAGAGCGGATGGAAACGTTAGGGGTGGGCCCGCAAAGACCCACCCCTTGGCAAATGCTCGGCTCAGAAGAACCCAAGTTTGTTTGGGTTGTAGCTGACCAGCATGTTCTTGGTCTGCTGATAGTGGTCGAGCATCATCTTGTGCGTCTCGCGCCCAAAGCCCGACTGCTTGTATCCACCGAACGCGGCGTGGGCCGGGTAGGCGTGATAATTGTTGATCCAGACGCGGCCGGCCTGGATTGAGCGACCGAAGCGGTAGCAGCGGTTGGCGTCACGGCTCCACACGCCGGCCCCAAGGCCGTATATGGTGTCATTAGCGATTTGCAGCGCCTCCGCCTCATTCTTGAACGTCGTGACAGAAACCACTGGGCCGAAGATCTCTTCCTGGAAGACCCGCATCTTGTTGTGGCCCTTCAGGATCGTTGGTTGAACGTAAAAGCCGCTGGAAAGGTCCCCGTCAAGGCGCGCGGCATCCCCTCCGATCAGTACCTCTGCGCCTTCTTCCACGCCGATCGTCAGATAGGACAGGATCTTGTTCTGCTGTTCCTGGCTCGCCTGTGCTCCCACCATCGTCTGCATGTCGCGAGGGTCACCTTGTTTGATCGCGCGCACCCGCTCGATGCAGCGTGCGATGAACGCCTCGTAGATGTCTTCCTGGATAAGCGCACGACTGGGGCAAGTGCAGACCTCGCCCTGGTTGAAGGCAAATAGGACGAACCCTTCGACGGCCTTGTCAAGGAACGCGTCATCCTCTGCCATCACATCGGAGAAGAAGATGTTCGGGGACTTGCCGCCCAATTCCAGGGTTACCGGGATCAGGTTTTCGGTTGCCGCCTGCATGATGATGCGCCCGGTCTCGGTGGAGCCGGTGAAGGCGATCTTTGCAATGCGGGGGGATCTGGCCAGTGGGCCTCCCACCTCGGGTCCCATCCCGTTGACGATATTCAGGACGCCGTCCGGCAGGAGGTCGGCGATCAGTTCCATCAGCACCATGATGGCCGCTGGTGTCTGTTCGGCAGGCTTCAGTACAATGCAGTTGCCGGCGGCAAGTGCGGGGGCCAGCTTCCAGGCGGCCATCAGGATTGAAAAGTTCCACGGAATGATCTGTCCGACGACGCCAAGCGGCTCGTGATAGTGATAGGCGACCGTGTCGGCGTCGATTTCGGACATGGTGCCTTCCTGGGCACGCAACACAGAAGCGAAATAGCGGAAGTGGTCGACTGAAAGCGGGATATCTGCCGCGGTGGTTTCGCGGATCGGCTTGCCGTTATCCCACGTCTCAGCCTGCGCCAGAAGCTGGAGATTGTCTTCCAACCGGTCGGCGATCTTCAAGAGGATGTTGGCGCGTTCGCTTGCCGAGGTCCGGCCCCAGGCCTCCTTGGCATCGTGGGCCGCATCCAGCGCCAGATCAACGTCGGCCCCGTCCGATCGAGCAACTTCGCAGACCTTTGCGCCAGTGATCGGGGTGATGTTGTCGAAATATCGGCCGTGGACTGGGGGAACGAACTTGCCGCCGATGAAATTGTCATAGCGGTCCTTGAAGGGCGAGACATGGATGCTCGCCGGCTTGGTCATGATGTTCATGGAAATACTCCTCCGTGTGATCGGATCCTCCACCCGATCACATCTAGATGCGCCAGAAAG
The DNA here is from genome assembly GCF_056397445.1 of Neorhizobium sp. 05N33. Taxonomy (NCBI): domain Bacteria; kingdom Pseudomonadati; phylum Pseudomonadota; class Alphaproteobacteria; order Hyphomicrobiales; family Rhizobiaceae; genus Neorhizobium; species Neorhizobium sp. 05N33. Next base: position 168,278 of record NZ_JBFTNK010000010.1, read on the forward strand.
GTCGGCTGGTCAGCCTGGGGGAGAGGGTCAGGGGTCCAAAACGTCCCAAATCTGAGACAGGTGGGCGCGCTATTCGCCGATATGCAGCCGTCTCATGCGCCGGTAAAGGGTCGCGCGGCCGATCCCCAACCGCCGAGCGGCCTCCGACACGTTGCCCTCGGTACGAGCAAGGGCACGCATCACGGCGGCTCGTTCCGCAGCGTCGAACCCCAGGCACTCGTCTCCCCCGCCGAAGAGATCCGACGCAGGGCGGGGTTTAAGCAAACCCGTGGGCTCCAATCTGAATACCCGACGTGCGCCCCGTGTTGCCCCGACGACAAGGTCGTCGGCATCCACAGCCAAAAGCACCGACATCTCGGCGTCGTCCGTATGTGCCACCACGATGCGGGAATTTGGAAATGTAGCGCGGAAGTAATCGGCCTCGATGGACCGCGCGGTCTGCGCCACCATCGCCGAGATGAGCCGATTGAATCCTTCCGTCTGGTCGACCCGGGCAGAAGACACATCGAGCGCGGCGATGATGCCGCCATCGGCACCGAAGACCGGAGCATCCATGCAACTCATCCCCGTGTTGCGGGCGAAGAAGTGTTCGTCGCGGTGGATCGTGACGCTTCTTTTCTCGGTCAGGCAGGTGCCTATTCCGTTGGTGCCTTCGCTGGCCTCGCTCCAGTCCGCGCCGGGCCATAGGCCCCATTCCCGGAAGGCTGTCAGATCGGAATCCTTGCAGCGCTGATCCAGGATCACACCATCGCAATCGGTCAGAAGAACACCGCACCCTGATGCACCCACCAGGCCAAAGAGATGGTCAAGCCTTGCTGTTGCAACCCTCATGAAGCGATCCAGGCAAGCTCGTCGGTGGTCGAGTTCCGCCTCCTCGACCCGATCGTTCGGTCGGCGCGCCGCCGGATCCAGCCGGTGATGTTCCATTGATCGTCGCCAGGAAGCTGCAAGCGGACTCCGCGCCGCGTCCGATGCGGACGCGATAACCTTTGCAACCCTGTTCACGTGATCGGTTTCGCCGCGGATGATACGTCCTCCCTGGCGGTAAGCTTACCACCTCCTTGGGCTGCGGCAATATGAATCCCGCCGGCAGCCCCGCCTCAGGTTAAACGGGTAACCTGGCCTGGACGTTCCGGGCTCGAGAGCGCGAGTGTGCACCGCTGGGATGGCTGGTTAGGCGGCCAGGCGAAGGGCACTTTCCGCTTCCACGATGAATTCGGCCTGGCGGTCGACCTGATTGGAAACAAGAGGGTCGACCTGAAGCCGCTGCTCACCGGAACCTATCCCCTCGAAGACGCCGGCATGGCATTCGAGGCGGCCTCTGCATGGTGGCAGGCGGTCAGCAATCCCGGGGCAGCCGTCCTTGCCGTCAGTCCGGGCTCCTGTTCCGCGCAGATCGAAGTGGCCTTCCAGCAACGCGTCCGAAATCGGCATCCGCTCGGGGGATTGGCAGGGCTTGGAAGATCACCTTGCAGCACGATGCGCTTGCGATGCCCGCGAAGCCTTGGGTCCGGCGTCGGAACGGCCGACATCAGGGCCTGCGTATAGGGATGTGCCGGCGCGCTGAAGATCGATTGTTTCGGCCCGGTCTCGATGATCTTGCCGAGATACATGACCATCACACGATCCGCGACGTGCCGCACGACGGCAAGGTCGTGCGCGACGAAAAGCATCGCCAGATTGCGCTCGCGCCTCAGCCTGGCGAGCAGATTGACGACCTGTGCCTGGACCGAGACGTCGAGGGCCGAGACGGGTTCGTCGCAGACGAGGAGCGTCGGGTTGAGTGTCAGGGCGCGCGCGATTCCAAGCCGCTGCCGCTGGCCGCCTGAAAATTCCGAAGGATAGCGGTCCGCATGTTCCGCACGCAGCCCCACGGATTCAAGCAGCTTGACCGCCTCCTCCCGCCAGCGGGCCTTTGGCATGGCGCCCGGATGCAACGCCCACGGTTCGGAGATCAGCCGGTCGACCCGCATGCGCGGATTAAGTGACTGGTATGGGTCCTGGAAGACGATCTGCATCTTGCGGCGCAATTCATGCAGCTCCCTTCCGCTCGCTTTGGTGATTTCCACGCCATCGAGAACGGCGCTGCCGCTGGTCGCCGGCCCGAGCTTCAGGAGCGTCCTGACCAGGGAAGTCTTGCCGCAACCGCTTTCGCCGACAAGGCCGAGCGTCTCTCCGCGGGCGATCTCGAAGCTGACGTCATCGACTGCGCGCACGGGCGTCGCGCCGCTGCCGAAGTGCCGGGAAAGGTTTTCGACTTTGAGAAGAGGCTGGTTCATGCTGTCAACACCGGGAAATGGCAGGCGGCCTGCCGGCCGGGCCCCACGGTTTCAAGGGGAGGGACGACCTCGGCGCAGAGCCCTTCGGCGCGCGGACAGCGCGTCCTGAACGCGCAGCCTGAAGGAAGGGCGACGGGATTGGGCGCCGAGCCGGGGATCGGCACCAGTTCGTCCTCATCGGTATCCATGCGCGGCTGCGAGGCGAGCAGGCCGACGCTATAGGGATGTCGCGCATCCTCGAAAAGTTCGAAGACATTTGCGGTCTCGACGATCCGGCCGGCATACATGACGGCCACGCGGTCCGCGAGTTCGGCTACCACGCCCAGATCGTGGGTGATGAAGATCATTCCTGCATCGCTGCGTTTGCGGATTGTGGCCAGAAGATCAACCACCTGCGCCTGGATCGTGACGTCGAGCGCCGTCGTTGGCTCGTCGGCGATGATGACATCCGGTTCGAGTGCTACGGCCATGGCGATCATGATGCGCTGGCGCATGCCACCGGAAAATTCGTGCGGATATTGGCGCGCCCGACGTTCAGGATCGGGAATGCCGATTGCCGTCAGGAGGTCGATCACGGCCTTCTCGACGCCGCCCTCGGGGTGGCGGCCGTGGATGCGGTACATCTCCGCGATCTGCCAGCCGACGGGATAGACGGGATTGAGTGCCGCAAGCGCATCCTGAAAGATGAGGGCGATCCGGTTGCCGCAGAGATCTCGCCGCTCGTTGCGCGAAAGCTTCAACAGTTCCGCCCCGTCGAAGCGGATCGACCCCCGGTCGATCGCGCCCGGAGGATTGGGAACGAGGTCCATGATGGCAGATGCGGTCACGGACTTGCCGGAGCCGCTTTCGCCAAGAAGGGCCAGGACTTCACCGCGTTCCAGCGAGAAGGAGACGCCATTGAGTGCGAATATGCGGCCGGACGCCGTATCAAAACTGACTTGCAGGTCCTCGACTTCGAGAAGGGCCATCAGCGCCTCCGGCTTACAAGACGCCAGTGCTGCGACGGATCGTTGACGATCCGGAACCAGTTGGCGAGCAGGTTGAAGGACATGGTGGTGAGCATGACGGCGAGGCCGGGGAAAAAGCCGAGCCACCAGGCGGACGATAGATAGCCCTGGCCCTGGGCGACCATCAGGCCCCAACTCACCGAAGGCGGCTGAATGCCGAGGCCGAGATAGCTCAGGCCGGATTCGAACAACATGACCATGGCGAGATTGACCGAGGCGAGCGTCAGCATGGTGGGTGCGACGCTAGGGAGGATGTGGGTGCGCAGGATCCAGGTCGGTCCGCCACCGAAGACGCGCGCCGCATCGACGAAAAGTCGTTCGCGGACCTCCAGCGTTTCGGCTCTTGCGACGCGGATATAGGCCGGCATTCGAGTGACGGCGAGCACGATCACGAGGTTGCTGACGCTCGGACCGAACAGATAGAGACCGAAGAGTGCCACCAGCAGGGTCGGGAAACCGAGAATGATATCGCAGATCCGCATGATGACGTTTCCGACGATGCCGCCGAAATACCCGGCAATCACGCCCAGCAGCGTTCCGCCGATCAGGCTTGTCAGCACGGTCACCACGGCGATGCCGATCGTCGTCGAAGCCGCCTGAATGAGGCGGACGAGGAGCGGCCGTCCGAGTGCGTCGGCACCCAGCCACAAAGTCCAGGACTGGCCGAAGTCGAACGGCGGCAAGTTGCGCGCCTTCAGCGAAATGCGATTGTCGCCCAGGAGCGACAGGGAATCGGTGAAGATGGCGAGCACGACGATCAGCAGCCAGATCGCCGCGGCGACGGCCATCGGGTCACCCGCGAGCGCACGCAGGAGCCAGAGGATGCGGCGGCTACGGCGCTCGCGGGCCGGGAGGAATTCGGCAGACGTGTCTGTCATTCGACCCTCACGCGCGGGTCGATCGAGGCATAAAGCATGTCGACCAGGATATTGATGACGAAGATCACGACCGCGACGGCAAAGATCGATGCCTGGACGATTGCGAAGTCGCGTTTCAGGATGCCGTCGATCAGGAGTTTGCCGATGCCGGGAAACCCGAAGACCACCTCGACGACGCCGCCACCGCCGGCGAACTGGGCGGCAAGGTCGCCGGTCACCGTGACCGCGGGCAGGAGAGCATTGCGGAGCGCGTGCACGAAGGTGACCCGTCCGTCACGCGCGCCCTTGGCCCGCGCCGTCCGGACGAATGTCGCATTCAGCGCTTCAATCATCGAGCCGCGGACGATCTGCACCAGAGTTCCGAAAGGTCGGGCAAACAGGCAGGCGACGGGCAGCACCCAGTAAATCGGGCCGCCGAAGCCTGACGTCGGCAGAATGCGGAAGGTAACCGCAAAAAGAAGCACGCCCATCAGGCCGAGCCAGAAATCCGGCACGCTTGCGGCTGCCTGCGACAGGACATTGACGCCCCGGTCGATCCAGCCACCGGCATTCACGGCAGCAATGGATCCCATGACGATCGCGGCGGTGAAGGCCAGAGCCAAGGCGATGGCGCCAAGTGCCAGCGTGTTCGGCAGCGCCTCCAGCACCACGTCCATGGCCGGGCGATTGTGCCAGAGAGACATTCCGAAATCGAGGCTGAGAATATCCCAAGCCCAATCGAAGAACTGGGCCAGGAGCGAGCGATCGAGCCCAAGGCGGATGCGCATGGCTTCGCGCGCCGCATCCGAAGCGTCGACCGGCAGGTAGAGATTGACGGGATCGCCCGTCAACCGCACGAGGAAGAAGGCGGATGTCATCAGCGCCGCAAGCGCGAGCGCCGCGAAGGCCGCACGTTTCAGGAAATAGGTGAAGGACATCCGCTCTCCTCAAGCGACATACAAGCCGCCGGCCGGGCAGATCAGCGGTAGCTGATCGACTTCAACTTGATCTCGTTGCCGGCCTGCACATCAGGCGTATAGTTCACGTTCTTGGCGACACGGGCGATCGTGACCATGTGAAAGAGCGGTGCGATGTTGACCGTATCGACGGCGATGTACTTGAAGGCTTGCTGGAACAGCTTCTTGCGCTCGTCACCGGTCGCCTTCGAGGCATCGGCGATCAGCTTGTCGAGACCGGCGTCCGTGATGGTCGACTGGTTGCCATTCGTGGTAAAGCGGTTCGGCAGCGTGAACACGGCATCGCCCTCGGCATTGTCGATCTGCGTCTGCAGGATCGAGGGCGGGCGATCCTTGTTCCACGGCTTCAGCAGCCGCTTCAGCCACGGGCTTGTCTCGAGCATTTCAAGCCGAGCGTTGAAACCGGCATCCGCCAACATGGCCTGAATGGCCTCCAGGCTTTCGGACGAGTTCGGATAGATGCCGATGCGGCCGTAGATGACGATCTCCTTGTCGACCGGCACGCCATCCGCCTTGGCGGCCGCAAGCAAGGACTTCGCCTTTTCCGGATCGTAGTGCCAAACGGGAATGTCAGGATTGAAGCCGAAGACCGACGGCGGCACGACCTGCATCGCCTTTTGAGCGTCCTTGTGGAAGATCGTTCCGATGAGGCCATCCCTGTCGATCGCAAGATTGAGTGCTTCGCGAACGCGCTTGTCATTGAGGGGCGCGATCTGCGCATCGATCCTCAAGAGCGAGGTTTCGGCGTTTGGGAAGGCGTGATCCTGCCCGGTGGTGCCGTCCTGGGGTGCAATTTCATAGGCGATCTGCGCTTCGCCGGTGTCGACCATCGCGGCTCGCACCGCGGACTCGGAGCGCCAGATGATCGTCGCTTTGGGAATTGCAGGCTTGTCGCCCCAATAGCCTTCATAGGCCACGAGACCGACGGACTGGCCGGGCGTCCACGCGACCAGCTTGTAAGGTCCGGTTCCAGCTGGGTTGCGCGTCTTGGCGTCGCTCGGGGTTGCCGGCGAACCGATGTCCAGGGCGGACAGCTTGTTCGGGAGGATTGGCTCGACAACGTCCGTCTTTACGAGGAGGGTCGTCGGATTCACGGCTTCTGCATTGAGTTTGATGCCCTTTAGCGTGGCTTGTCCCACTTCGCAGGCGAGCGCCGGATCCTGGGCGCGCTTCAGAGCCGCGATGACCGCATTGGCATCGAACGCCTTGCCGTCATGGAAGGTCACGCGTTGGCGCAGCTTGAACTCCCAGGTCAGGCTATCGACCTGCCGCCAGCTGGTGGCGAGGCTCGGGACGACAGAACCATCCTTGGGGCTGAGATTGACGAGCGCTTCGGTGATGTTGTTGTGCAGAATGCGTGAATTGCCCGAGAGGTCCGTATCGCAGGGATCGAGTGATTTCGGCTCGTCCGTCACCACGACCGTCAGTTTGTCCGGGGCCGCGCGAGCGGGAATTGCGACGCTTGCCGTCAACGACATTGCAAGCCCCATGCTCAACGCATGGATACCCATGATCTTCTTCATAAAAGCCCTCCTCCAAATCCAATCGAACCGCATACGGCGCTTCGGTGATCTCTTCCTCAAAGTCATCCGGGTCCGCGGGGACAGCCGCGCTCAAATGGCTTTACTTCCTCCTGCAAGTGCGTAGTGTCAAATATGACACTTGCGACCCCAACATGCTCGTTCGATCTCAAGAAGTCAAGGCAAGCAATCCGCATATGGAATTTGAAGTTCATGATTGAACCAAAGCATGGGTCTCCGGTGGTGGAAAAGACGGCGCATCTACTGGAGGCGGTCGCCGATGCGAGGACCGGTATTTCGCTCGGCGCATTGGTCGATCAGCTCGGAGTGCCTCGTTCGACCGTGTATCGCATCCTCAATTCACTGACCGCGCATGGGCTTGTGGCTCGGGTGAATGGCGGAGCTTCCTACGAGCTGGGGCCGAAATTCGTGCAGCTCGCGCGGCGTATTTCGCCCGGCGCGGATAGGGTGACGTTGATCGAGGCGGCGAGGCCGATCCTGGCAGCCGCGGCCGACAGGATCTACGAATCCTTCAGGCTGGCGGCACCCGAAGGTAATGAAATGATGACGATATTTGCGGCTTCTAGCCCTGGCGACTACGCCCTGTTCATCAAGGTCGGCGGACGTTCGCGCAAGCATGTCGGTGCTGCCGGCAAGCTTGCTCTGGCCTATTCCGACTACAACGAGATCGAGGTCTACTGCGCCGGCGGGCTGGAGGCCCGGACTCCGTATACGATCACCGATCCTGAGACGTTGAAGGAGGCGCTCGCTGAAATTCGCCGCAGCGGAAGTGCGGAAGACAATCAGGAATCCAATCTCGGCCTGCGAGCTTTCGCTGCTCCCATTTTTGATTCAGCAAGTCGCTTGGTCGCCACCGTCAGCGTGCCGTTCATCGGCGAGGCGACGCCGGAGCGCGCTCGATCAATCAAGCGCGAGGTCCTCGACGCCGCTGCCATGGTGATGAAGGCTATCAACGGCATTCATCCAATGTCCAAATAAGAGACTAAAAATTCCTTATTGAACTATCGTGTCGTTATGCTAGACCTCGCAGCCGGGCAAACGGAGGTTATCATGACGGCTTTGGACCCATTGGTTTACGCAAAGCTTTTGCGGACAAATTCTGCGACCCTGAGTAGCTTGCTGCTGAAGCGTGGGCTCAGGAACACCGCGGTTCGCGGCGTGCGACCGCTGGCCACCGCCGCCAAGCCGATGATCGGCCCGGCCGTCACCGTTCGCTACATTCCAGCCCGAGAGGATATCGACGGCTCGACCTACAGTTCCGATCCGTCCAATCAGCAGCGCAAGGCGATCGACACGATGCCCGAGGGGCACGTTCTCGTGTTCGATTGCCGCGAGCTGGCGGAGATTGCCGGGATTGGCGCGATGCTGGCCCGGCGCCTTGTCTACCGCGGATGCGCTGGCCTTGTGCTGGATGGCGGCGTTCGCGATACGACCGATATCGCCCAGCTCGGGCTCCCGACCTATTGCATGGGCCCGGCGGCGCCGGCCAATCTGGTTGCCCACCACGCCTCGGATATGAACCAGCCGATCGCCTGCGGCGGTGTTGCGGTTTATCCCGACGATATCATCTTCGGCGACAGCGAGGCTGTCATCGTCATCCCCCGGGAATATGTGAACGAGATCGCAGACGAGGCCGTTGCAATGGAGGAGCAGGAGGAGTTCCTGAAGCTGGAGATCGAGTCTGGCAAATCGACACTTGGCGTCTATCCGCCAAACAAGGAAACCCTCGAGCGGTTCGAGGTTTGGCGTAAGGCTCGTGTTGACGCCGTTTGACGCCTACAATTGCCAACGTCCGGCTGGTTCAGTCCAGTAACTTACCGAGCGGTGATGTCAGGTTAACTGCAGCTGAAAGATTTTGCGGCCATCTCGCCGTCATGAGCCAGAGTCCGGTCAGCTTGCGGCGTAAGCCGCCAAGCCTCGAGCGAGATTGACGCGGGGGCTGCGGGCACTGATAGCGGTTCGCCGATCAGGAGCCCGTCTTGCGCCGGCGTGACCTTCCTAGCCGTTCCATGGATTGATCATATCAATACCGAAACCTTCAAAATCTTTGGTGTTGCGCGTCGCGAGGGTGAGATGGTGTGCTATCGCGGTGGCGGCGATTAATCCGTCCATTGAAGCCAGTCCGCGGCCACTCTGTTTGGCAAATGCCATGAGATCGCCCCATGATAGGGCGACAGGCTCTTCCACCGGAATCACCCGCCCCTCGAAACGCTGCGGCAGGTCATGCGAAAGCCATTCCGCCAGAGTGTCGCGTTTTCGCTCGCTGTCCATCAAAGCGACGCCTCGGCGGATTTCTGCGATTGATATGATGCTGATATAGGCGCGGTCTTCGTCGAGTCCGCCAAGCCACTCTAAAACGCGTGCGTCGGGACGGGGCTTTGTTACTTCAGACAGAACGTTGGTGTCGATGAGCAGTCTCACAGCGGCAGGTCACGTGGCTCATCGCGTTCACGATCCAGATCCAAGCCGGCACCGCGGAGCGGCGAGTCCATGAGGAATTCTGCAAGTGATCCTTTGCGTGCTATTTTCCGCTGCCATTCTTCCGCCGAAACGACAACCACGCTTGGTTTTCCGTTCCGCGTGATTGTCTGGGGCGCTGATTGTGCTCGCTCGATGACCTCGGAGAGTTTTGCTTTGGCGCCAGCGACCGTCCAGATCCTATCATCGTGTGCTGATGGCCGCATTGCTCGCTCCTGACTATAATGACCATCATGACTATATGAGGCGGTGGGCTCGAGCGCAAGCCTTCGCAGCAATTCGTTCGCTGAAAAAACTAGATAACGCCTTTGCTGAAAATGAAGCATCCATAGGGGCCTGGATCGGAGGTTCTTACGATCGCAAACGATTTTTTTGCTTCTTCGTAAAATGTGAAACGCTCCAATGCCTCCATTTGGACGGGTCGTCCTTCAGCTTGATCTATGACCTTCTGTATTGTCGCGAAGATTGGCGCCTGACCAGCGACGTCACCGACAACTTGCATCCGTTTCACCGGTGCGTCGACGAAGGTATCAAGAGGAAAGAGTTTCAGAACAGCTTCCGCAAGACGCTCGAGGCCGCAGCCGGAAACGTCGATGAGACGGCTGTAGGTTGTATGTCGGGCGATTGTCTGTGCGGGATGGTTGATGTCGCACAAGACCAGTTGGTCGCCGTGCCCCATCAGCATCAAAGCATGCATCAGTTCAGCATTTAACACCGGATCGATTCCCCTCAGCACCTCGTTATTCTCCCTCTGGATCAGATCAATTCTTTACGAATGAAGGAATGTTTGTAATGTTCGTAACTGCAGCGGTCTCCTCCGTGCATTTTTTTCTCCGTTATCCCTGGCGATCTAGATAGGTTGCGGCTTTTCACTGGCTCAGCGAAGCCGCTGAGAATGCGCCCCGGCAGGTACCAAAGAAATCTCGACCGAGAGACTTTACAATATTTTGCCACTATGTGAAGTCTATGGGGCGGATGACGTCCTCCCAAGATAAGCCGGATGGCGACAGGTCTAGCTGATGGCTTTACCTGTCGCCGCCCTCCAGGAGGATCGATCAAACGGCGCGAGGAGTGCGCGGCGCCGCAGGAGGAGGACAGCTTTTGGCATCGATGAATATCGTCAATGTCGGAAAGGCCTATGGAAGCCTGACGGTGATCCATGGTGTTTCCGTCGAAATTCCCAACGGCGAATTCGTCGTTCTGGTAGGGCCGTCCGGTTGCGGAAAATCGACACTGCTGCGCATGGTCGCCGGTCTCGAGCCGATAACTTTCGGAGATATTCGCATCGACGGCAAGGTGGTCAACGACCTGCCGCCGAAGGACCGCGATATCGCCATGGTATTTCAGAGCTATGCGCTCTATCCGCATAAAACGGTGGCCGAGAACATGGGTTTCGCCCTGAAGATGCGCGGCGAGACCAGGGCGGATATTGACGAGCGCGTGCGCAAGGCTGCCGAGATACTCGACCTGATGCCGTATCTTGCGCGTTATCCCCGCCAGCTTTCCGGGGGCCAGCGCCAGCGTGTGGCGATGGGAAGGGCGATCGTGCGCGATCCCAAGGTGTTCCTGTTCGATGAGCCGCTCTCCAACCTCGACGCCAAGCTGCGCGTACAGATGCGCGCCGAGATCAAGGAATTGCAGCGGCGTCTAGCGACGACCATGATCTATGTGACGCACGATCAGGTGGAGGCCATGACCATGGCCGACCGGATCGTGGTGCTGCGCGACGGACGCGTCGAGCAGATCGGTTCGCCGCGGACGCTCTACGATACGCCGGCAAACACCTTCGTTGCCGGTTTCATCGGCTCCCCGTCGATGAACCTGATCAAGGGGCATATCCGCGCCGCCGCGGAGCCGTTCTTCGAGACCGATGAGGGCATTCGACTGCCGCTCGATCGCGCGCCTGCGGGCTCGGACGGGCGCCCGGCTTTTTACGGCATCCGGCCGGAGCATTTCACGCTCGGCGGCGCGGTCAGCGCCCATGTGACGGTCGTGGAATCGACCGGATCGGAAACGCAGGTCTTTGCAAGGCTCGGGCAGCAGAAAATCATCGGCGTTTTTCGCGACCGCATTGAGGAACCCTCGGACCATGTGATCGCGATGACGCCGAACGCAAACCTCGTCCATCTGTTTGATGCCGAGAGCGGACTGAGGCTCGACTGAGAGTTTGGCCGGCGCTTCGAGGAGGGGGCGCCGGCAGCCACGAACGGTGGCGTTCTATCAAAGGGAGGAGACCCACATGAAAGTCAGTGATTTCGAGAGAATGATGGCGATCGACCTCAGCCGGCGTGCCATTCTGAAGACGAGTGCCAGCCTCGGTGCCCTGGCTGCAACGAGCGGCATGCTCGGTTCGCCTGGAACGGCCTTTGCGCAGGATGCGACGCTGCGCAGCCAGATCCTGCAGGTGCCGGGCGTCGGCAAAGGGTCTCCAACCGACGCCGATTGGCAGAAGGTCGGTGGGATGTGCCTGGAAGCGACGAAGAAGAGCGTGAAACAGGGCGAGTTCGCTGGCGTCCAGTTGTCTTTCATGGGGCTGAACAACCAGAACCTGCATAACGTCCTGTTCCGGGGCTTCCTCAAGCCTTGGGAAGACTATACCGGCGCCAGGATCACGTGGATTGACCTCGCGCAAGCCGACTACAGTCCACGCCTGCAGCAGGCGATCGCCACGGGTACTGTCGATTTCGACCTGCTCGAAATGGGCGCGCCGTTCGAGGGCGATGTCTGCGGCAAGGGGCTGGCGTCGGAGATGCCGGACTGGGTCAAGGCCCAGATCGACATGGACGACTATGTCGACTACCTCAAGGCGCCGGTCGGCACCTGGGACGGCAAGACCTACCGCGTCTCGGTCGATGGCGATTGCCACAACTTCAACTACCGCACCGACTACTTCACCGATGCCGGCCTCGCGAAAGCCTGGAAGGACGAAGGCCACCAGGGTGAGTGGGGCGTTCCGAAGACCTGGCAGAAGGTTCAGGAGGTCACCAAGTTCCTCAAGGGCAAGACCGTCGGCGGTATGGAAGCCGTCGGCTATCTCGACGCACCGAAGGCCTGGGGCGGTTTCGGCTTCTACTTCCTCGGCAGCCGCGCCACCGCCTATGCCAAGCATCCCAATGACAAGGCCTGGCTATTCGACACCGATACGATGAAGCCGCGGATCAACAACCCGGCATGGGTCCGCGCGATCCAGGACATCATTGACGCCCTGCCATCGGAAGCGGGCGACCAGCTCAATGCCGACCCGGGCACGACAGCCTTCCAGCAATTCCTGGCCGGCACCGGTTCCATGGTCTCCTGGTGGGGGGATGTGGGCGCAAGCGCGCGCACCAGCGACAGCTCCGTCGTCGGCGAGACCATCGGCTTCGATATTCTTCCGGGATCGGACGATGTCTACAATGCCAAGACCGGCAAATGGGAAAAGCTCGCAAGCGGGCCGAACCATGCGCCGAACATGGCCTACCTCGGATGGGGCGTCTATGTGATGGCTCGAGTCGACAGAGACGAGAAAAAGAAGAAGGCGGCATGGAGTGCGGCCGCCCATCTTGGCGGCAAGGACCTGGCGCTCTGGACGGCCGCCTATCCATCCGGCTTCCAGTGCTATCGTAAAAGCCAGTTCAACATCAAGGAATGGGTGTCGGCCGGTTACGACGAGGCGTTCATCTCAGGCTATCTCGCTTCGCAGTCGAATTCCTACAACCACCCGAACGCTGCAATCGAGCCGCGCATTCCGGGCATCTTCCAGTATTACAGCGTCGCGGAAGACGAACTGGCCAAGGTATTCGCCGGACGGGCGACCGCTCAGGCCGGTGCCGATGCGATTGCTGCGGCGTGGGAGAAGATCACTGATCAGCTTGGCCGCGACAAGCAGCTCGCGCTCTACAAGGCCTCGCTCGGGGCCTGACACCCGCGGGGCAGTTTCGGCTGTCTCCTTAATGATCTCAGGCGGCGCAGAGTCGTGTCGCCGGAGCCTCTGCCCGCTTCAGCACGCCTTCTGCCCAAGGGTCTTGCCTATGTCGCATACGGTTACGCCAGCCATCAGCCCCCTGGAGCGGACGGCGGTCCAGCACACCGCCGCCCGGCGCGGCCGGCTTTTGATCGTTGCCGCGAGCATCTTGTTATTCGCCGTCCTCGTTCTTCAGATCCTCGAGGCGGGCGGGGTTACGGCGCTCGGGCTTGTCAGCTGGCGATCGTTGCTGTTTGCCTATATCTTCTGGGCGGTGGCCTTGTGTGCGAGCCAGGTGATGATCCGTGGAGAGGCAGGGCAGCGCGCCGTCTTCGTCCTTCCAGCCATCCTCTTCACCGTCGCCATGGTGGTTTTCCCGACCGTCTTCGGGCTTTATATCGCCTTCACGGATTGGAATCTGAGCGCGGCTGCCGGCCGACGCTTCAACGGGCTGGACAATCTACGCGCGCTGTTTGCGGACGTGTATTTCTGGAACGCGCTCCTGAACATGGTCTACTACGTTCTCTCGGTACTCGTTCAATATGCCATCGCCTTCGGGCTGGCGCTCTTGCTCAACACCGAGATCAAGGCCCGAAAATTCTTCCGTGTCGCCTTTCTCCTGCCGCTGATGCTGAGCCCGGTGGCGGTCAGCTGGATGATCGGCAAGTCGCTGATGGAGTACCGGTTCGGCCCGGCCGCGACGCTCGCGCGCCATCTCGGCTGGGACAACCCGGCCTTTTTCTCGACGCCCTGGCTTGCACGCACCGCGATCATGGCGATGGACGCCTGGGTGTCGATCCCGTTCATGATGATCCTGTTGCTTGCCGGCCTTCAGGCACTTCCTTCCGAAATCAAGGAGGCGGCAAAAGTCGACGGTGCGTCCGGCTGGCAGAGTTTCAAGGAGATTACCTTTCCGCTGATGCTTCCGGTCAGTATGACGGCGATCATCCTGCGCATTATCTTTCAGCTGAAGCTCGCCGATATCGTCATCAACGTCACCGCCGGCGGACCGGGCGGGGCGACGGATACCGTGTCGAGCTTCATCTTCCGGGAATATCGTGACCGTTCCAATGTCGGTTACGGGACCATGCTTGCGGAATTCTATCTCGTCATCATCATCATCTTCGTCGCGCTCATCCTCAAAGGGGCGAGCCGATGGATGCAACGTGAAAATTGAGGCGAAGCCCATGGCGATTACCGCTGAAACATCCGATAAGCCGGGAAGCCTTTGGTCGCGGCGCCCGCAATTCCTGACCACCAGCCTGCTCATCTATGCGGCTTTGGTCTTCTGGGCCTTCGTCTCGCTCTTTCCGATCTACTGGACGATCACGACCTCGTTCAAGACAGCCGTCAACGTCACGCAGGGGCATCTGATCCCGTTTGTGGACTTCACGCCGGACTGGAGAGGCTGGCGTTCACTCGGCCTCTCGCCGGATACGATCCTTGCGCCATCAACCGTGCGGGACGAGTTCCTCCGCCGGTTTTTCAACAGCATCGTGGCGTCCGCCGGGGCCTCGTTCCTGGCGGTGCTCATTGGGTCGCTGGCGGCCTATGGGCTCAGCCGGTTCACCTACAAGTTCCTTTGGATGGCGAACAAGGATATTTCCTTCTTCTTCCTGTCGCAGTTGATCCTGCCGCCGGTCGTGCTCGCCATGCCGTTCCTGGTTCTCTACAAAAACTTGCTGCTGCTCGATACACTGATCGGTCTGATCCTCGTCTATACGCTCATGGTACTGCCAATCGTGATCTGGATCATGCGCGACCAGTTCGACACGATTCCGGTCGAGCTGGAACAGGCGGCATTGGTGGACGGCTGTTCGATCTGGGGCGCTTATCTGCGGATCGTTCTGCCGATCGCGCTGCCCGGCATGGTGGCAGCTTTCATCCTTTCGGTCATTCTGTGCTGGAACGAATATTTCTTTGCTGCGCTGCTGACGAGTTCGAATGCCAAGACACTGCCGGTGATGGTGGCCAGCCAGACGGGGTCGCAGGGGATCAACTGGTGGTCGATGGCCGCCATCGCCACGGCCGCGATCATGCCGCTGGTCCTCGTCGGAATCTTTCTGGAGCGCTATATCGTCAAGGGGCTGACGGCGGGCGCCGTCAAATAAATGGCATTGAGGAGGACATTATGCTCAAGAATATTCATCCGGCGCTGAATGCCGACGTGCTGCACGCGCTTCGCTCCATGGGGCATGGCGACACGCTGGTCGTCTCCGACACCAACTTCCCGAGCGACAGCGTCGCCCGACCGACGGTCGTCGGCCGGCCGCTCAGCATTGCCAATCTCTCGGCTCGTGACGCGATCCGTGCCATTCTCTCGGTGCTGCCGCTCGACACGCCGCTCCAGAATTCTGCCGGTCGCATGGAAGTCATGGGCGCGCCGGGCGAAATTCCGACCG